>CAZUYD010000007.1:9162-78167 GCA_964624825.1 uncultured Enorma sp.
AGCACGGCGGTGCCGCACCCGCTGACCATTCTATATGATGGGAAAGACCAGATCGCCCATCATGTCTTCCCCGTTAATGCAGGCGTTCCGTGACACGATGAGAGGCAGCGCAGATCGCGGCACGACGGGATGCCGGCGCGCCATACGGGTACAATGGGCGCAACCACTCGATGCCCCAACGTGAAAGGACGAACCATGGCAACATGCGAGCACGCACAGGCGACCGAAGGCGCGTCTGAACCCATACGGTTTGAAGAGAACAGCCTGTCCGAAGCGAAGCGCGTCATCGCCGTGCTCTCGGGTAAGGGAGGCGTCGGAAAATCGTTCGTCACCGGCGCGCTCGCCGTCGAGCTGAACCGCCGCGGCCACTCGGTCGGCGTCCTCGACGCAGATATCACCGGCCCTTCCATCCCGAAGATGTTCGGCATGAGCGACCGACGCGCGCATGGGCTCGGCAAGCTGCTGCTGCCCGAGGTCTCGGCTACCGGCATCAAGGTGATGTCGTCGAACCTCCTGCTCGAGCACGAAACCGATCCCGTGCTTTGGCGGGGTCCGGTAATCGCCGGCGCCATTCGCCAGTTCTGGAGCGATACCTCCTGGGGACCCATTGACTACCTGCTCATCGATATGCCTCCGGGTACGGGCGATGTAGCGCTCACCGTGTTCCAGTCGCTACCGGTCGACGGCATCGTGGTGGTGACGAGCCCGCAGGATTTGGTGAGCATGATCGTCGCCAAAGCGGTGAACATGGCCGAGAAGATGAGCGTCCCCATCTTGGGCGTCATCGAGAACATGAGCTACGTCACCTGCCCCGATTGCGGAAAGAACATCGAGCTCTTCGGCACGAGCAAGCTCGATAAGGTGGCGGCGACATACCATGTAGACATGCTCGGCCGCCTTCCCATCGACCCCACGCTCGCCGCAGCATGCGATGCCGGCAACATCGAGGAAGCGCTCCCTTCCGGGCTTTTGCCCAACGTGCTGGCGGCGTGCGAGGCCGTCGAAGCGCACGAAGGCGAACCCGCATAGCATGGCGCGCATGAACCCTGAGCCGTACGACGTCATCGTCATCGGCGGCGGAGCTTCCGGACTTGCCGCCGCGCTCTCCAGCGCCCGTGCGGGCGCGCGTACGGCAATCGTCGAGCGCGATGTCGCGTGCGGCCTGACCATCCTAAGAACCGGCAACGGACGCTGTAACCTTTCGAATGCGAACCTCGATCCTGCGCGCTACCGACATGCGGACGTCGCGCGCGCCGTCATGGGGGAGCACCCCGAGGATGCGCTCAGCGAGTGGTTTTCTTCACTCGGCATCCTCACCCGCTGCGAGGAGGGACGGCTCTATCCCTACAGCATGCGCGCCGAGTCCGTGCGAGACGCGCTGCTCGCCGCCTGCACGCGCGCCGGGGTGGAAATGCACTGCTGCCACAGCATCTTACGCGCCGCATGGCTCGCTAAAGACGGCGTGTGGAAGCTCGATGCGCTCGCACCGACGACGCCGTTGCATGCCGGCTGCAGCGGTGACTTTAAGACCGAGCTGCGCGCGCGGCGAAAGGCGCTGGTCAACGCCCCGAAGCAGTCGGTCGTGCTGTCGGCGCGCGCCATCGTTCTTGCACCCGGCGGGTCGAGCGCCGAAACATGCCGGCTCTTCGGTCTCCCCCACTTGAACGAGCAGCCGATGCTCTGCCCTGTCGCCTGCACCCCGATCGCACGGACGCGCGCAGCGGGGGCAAGCCTGCTCGCGCGCCTCGATGGGCTGCGCGCCGCATGTGGCCTGAGCCTAGTTCGCGCGGGAGCTACCATGTGGCACGGCCGCGGCGAAGTGCTGTTCCGCAGCTACGGCCTTTCGGGAATCGTCGTGTTCGATCTTTCGCGGCGCATGGAGTCCGGCGACGATATCGTGCTCGACCTGTTCCCCCACATGAGCGAGGCGGAGCTGACGCAGCTTCTGCGGACGCGCGAACACGTTGTCGGCGCCTTAGAGCCACGAAACCGGGCATGGTTCGACGGCATCCTGGCACCCGAATTGGGTCATGCGGTACTCGACGCGGGCGGCGGATCGATCGAAGACTGCGCGCACGCTGCAAAGCACCTCGTGTTTCGCGCGGCCGGGCGCACCGAAACCAAATCCGCTCAAGTCCACCGGGGCGGCATTCCCTTCGACGCAATCGACTTGGAAACGCTCGCCACGCGCACGGAGCCTTCGAACAGCCTGTTTGCCTGCGGTGAAGCCCTCGACCAAGACGCCGACTGCGGTGGATACAACCTCGCATGGGCATGGTGCTCGGGGCGGCGCGCGGGCGATGCGGCCGCCCGTGCAGCGGCGAGCGCGCAGGCGTCGGCGCAGCGATCCTAGCGCCCTCGCGCTCCAGATGCCTGCAGCTGCGAAGGTCGCCGTGCAGCCGCATAGATCGCTGCGGCGTTTCAGTGCGCGAACGAGGCCGCATGGGTACACTGGTACTACATGCAACTCGAGTTGCGATCAAACATATGACCGGTTGATGGGACAGTTGCCCATCGCGTACGCCGAGGGGAGCGAGCACCGTGGTCGAAATCTCCGATATTCGAGCGACGCTCGCCCAGGGCGCAGCGGAGCAGAGCTGCCTTGCGGTGGGGCTCGCGCACGCCATCAAACTGTTCGATTGCGCACCGCACTCCATTCGCCATATCGAGCTGTTCCGCCGATCGATCGACGCCCGCCGCAAGCAGGATGTCCACGTTGTTCTTACCGTCCGCATCACGTTTGCAGACAGCGTTGACGAGCACGCAATGATCGAGCGGGTGCCTCAGAAGGACAAACGGCGCGTTCGCATCGTGCCAGAGCACCCCGACATCACGTTTCCGCAGCTCGTTCAGGCACCTCAGCCCCGCCCCGTCGTGGTGGGCGCAGGCTGCGCCGGCCTGTTTGCCGCCCTCGCACTAGCCGAGGCGGGAGCCGAGCCTCTCCTGATCGAGCGCGGCGACCCCGCCACGCGACGCTCCGAGGCCATCAACGAGTTCCATGCCTGCGCCAGCCTTGACCCGGAGAGCAATATCCAGTTTGGCCTGGGCGGTGCAGGCACCTTCTCAGACGGCAAGCTCACCACCGGCACCAAGAATCCGGCTCACCGATACATCCTTGAAACGCTCGTCGCGGCCGGTGCACCCCGAAGCATTCTATGGGATGCGAAGCCTCACGTCGGGTCGGACATCCTGCCAATCGTGGTCGAGAACCTGGCGGCGCGCATTCGCGCGCTCGGCGGCGAGATTCGCTTCCGCACGAAGCTCGTTGACATAGAGCGCGCGGGCTCGAGCAGCGGCGCGATTCGAGGCATCACCGTCGAGGAACACCCCGGTACCTGGTACAGCGCGCGATGCGGCGGCATGGGCGTTGAAGCGCCGAGTACCGAGCGCATCCCCTGCAACCAGCTCATCCTTGCCTGCGGCCACTCCGCGCGAGACGTGTTCGAGCTGCTGGTGCGCCGAGGGTTCGCCGTCGAACGCAAAACGTTTGCCATGGGCGTGCGCATCGAGCACCTCCAGGCAGATATCGACCGAGCCCAATATGGACGCGCAGCCGGCCACCGGGCGCTGGGAGCCGCGCCGTATAAGCTCGTCGCCCATCTTCCTAACGGGCGAAGCGTGTTCACCTTCTGCATGTGTCCGGGCGGCGAGGTCGTTGCCGCTGCAAGCGAGATTGGCGGCGTGGTTACGAACGGCGCGAGCCTGCATGCGCGCGCAGGCGCGAACGCGAACGCCGCGCTTTTAGTAAACGTCACGCCAAGCGACCTTCCCGGCACCGACCCCCTCGCCGGCGTCGCGCTACAGCGAGCCTGCGAGCGGCGCGCCTTCGAACTCGGAGGCGGCGCGTATCGCGCGCCGGCGCAGCTTGTCGGCGACTTCCTCGCCAAGCGGCCAAGCTCGGGCGCGGGTGACATCTCGCCCACCTATCCACTTGGCGTGGCCTGGACGGAGCTCGACAGCGCGCTTCCGCCCCATATCATCGAGTCGCTTCGATTGGGCATCCCGCGCTTTGGCTGCAAGCTTTCGGGGTTCGACCGCGCAGATGCCGTGCTCACCGGCGTTGAATCGCGCTCGAGCTCCCCAGTGACCGTTTTGCGTGGCCGGAGCTTCCAGGCTGTGGACGCGCCGGGTCTCTTCCCCTGCGGCGAAGGCGCCGGCTACGCGGGCGGCATCATGAGCGCGGCGGCCGATGGCATCCGATGCGCGGAAGCCGCGCTCAAGCAGCTCCGCGACGCGCAGGACATCTCGTAATGGCGTATAGGGCCATCACGACGACGGCAGATTCGCCTCGTTCATAACGAGCGCGCCGCGCGCGAACGGCCGCAAGAGAGCGAGAGCGCACGCATAAAAAACCGCGCGCGAAGCTCATCCCCGCAGGTTGTTGACCATTCGTCAAACATGGACATCCCATGGAATAGGCATGACGGGAGTGCGGATTTCCCGAAGCCCGACGACCAAGAAGCGAAGACTTTGCTAGCGTATCAATGATTGACGTTTATTAACAAAACGTCAATTACTATCTACGTGCTGCCTAGGGGGAACATGCCTTTTCGCATCATCGGTACCGGTTCGGCGCTGCCCGACCGTTCCGTCACCAATGACGAGCTTTCGGAATTTCTCGATACGTCAGACGAATGGATCGTCTCGCGCACCGGGATCCACACGCGGCGCCTTTGCACCACCGAATCGCTTGACGAGCTCGCGGTCAGCGCATCCCGTCGTGCGCTTGCCGCGGCCGGTATCGCCCCAGCCGATCTCGACCTGATCGTATGCTCGACGACCTCGGGGGACCACATCATGCCGGCAGAAGCGTGCGCCGTTGCCGAACGGCTTGGCATCGCCTGCCCGGCCTTCGATGTCTCGGCGGCGTGCGCCGGTTTCGTATATGCCCTCGATGTCGCAGACGGGTTCATCGCCCGCGGCCGGGCGATGACCGTGCTCGTCGTCGCCGCAGAGAAGATGTCGCGCCTTCTCGATTGGACTGATCGCGCGACCTGCGTGCTCTTTGGCGATGGCGCGGCTGCCTGCGTGCTTGCCGCCGGGGGCGAGAGCCCCCTCGCGCTCGAGCTTTCGTGCGCGGCGAACACCACAGCGCTCGAGGTGTCCGGCATCGCCGGCACATCGCCCTTCGACCAAGCAGCTCAAGCCGGCCAAGCCGAACGCTCCACGCCGCAGCACGCGCTTAAGATGGACGGTCAGCGCGTGTTCAAATTCGGCGTCACCACCATCTGCAACGCCGTCGAGTCTCTCTGCGCGCATGCCGGCAACTGCATCGATGACATCGATCATTTCGTGTTTCACCAGGCAAATGAGCGCATCCTCGCAGCCGCAACCGCGCGCCTCGGTCTCGACGACGCCAAGGTCGCCCGCACGCTCAGCGACACCGGAAACATCTCGAGTGCGTGCATTCCCTATACCCTTGATCTACTTGCCCGCACGAATTCGCTTGCCCCGGGAGACCTTGTCGCACTCGTCGGCTTCGGCGCCGGCCTCGCAACCGGCTCGGCGCTCATCCGATGGGGCTAACGCCGCGTTTGAGACGTGCCGGCGTCCGCCCTCGTTGAACGGCCTGGCGCGTCTCGAACCTCGTGCGCTCGCACGTTTTTTCACCGTTACGAAACCAAGGCGCATAGGGCGCTTGGAAGATACAAAGGAGAACATCATGGCTGACACCACCTTCGACCGCATCTGCGCCATCATTCGCGACAACGGCGGCACCGAGATGGAGCTCACCCCCGAGACCAAGCTCGCCGACGCCGGCCTGGACTCGCTCGCGACGGTCGAAGCCGTCATCGCCTGCGAGGATGAGTTCGACATCGAGATCGAGACCGACTCCAACCCGGAGACCGTGGGCGAGTTCGTCGAGCTCGTCGAATCGCTGATGGAGAACTAACATGCTGCGTACGCCCATCTGCGATATTCTCGAAATTGAAAAGCCGGTGCTCCAGGGCGGCATGGCGTGGATCGCCGACGCGAGCCTCGCATCCGCTGTTTCTGAAGCGGGAGGCCTCGGCATCATCGCTGCCATGAACGCGAACGCCGAATGGCTGCGCGAGCAGATCCACGAGCTGCGTTCCAAGACGAGCAAGCCCTTCGGCGTCAACGTGATGCTCATGAGCCCGTTTGCCGACGAAGTCGCTCAGGTCGTCATCGATGAGCAGGTTCCCGTGGTGGTAACCGGTGCGGGCAACCCCACCAAATACATGAAGAGCTGGAACGCCGCCGGCATTACGGTGATACCGGTCGTTGCTTCGGTGGGACTTGCGCGCCTCGTTGAGCGCGCAGGCGCCGCCGCAGTGGTTGCCGAGGGCGGAGAATCCGGCGGGCACGTTGGCGAGGCGACCACCATGGCGCTCGTCCCCCAGGTGGTCGATGCGGTGAAGATCCCCGTCATCGCTGCCGGCGGCATCGGAGATGGCCGCGGCGTGGCCGCGGCACTCATGCTGGGAGCTCAAGGCGTCCAGGTAGGCACCCGCTTTCTCGTCGCCACCGAATGCACGGTCTCCGAGGAGTACAAGGAGCGCGTGCTCAAGGCGAAGGACATTTCCACCATCGTGACCGGGCGCAGCACCGGCCATGCCGTCCGCTGCCTGAAGACCCCCTTCACCAACGCTTTCGCAAAGCGGGAGCAGGAGGGCGCGCCCGTCGAGGAGCTCGAGCAGATGGGCGCCGGGGCGCTGCGCAAGGCGGCCAAAGACGGCAACTACGACGAGGGATCGTTCATGTGCGGCCAGATCGCCGGATTGGTACACGCGCGCCAAAGCGCGGCCGATATTGTAAATGACCTGGTAGGCGGTGCCGAAGCTCTGCTCAAGGAGGCGTCTTCATGGGTGGCGTAGCGTTCCTTTTCGCAGGACAGGGCGCGCAGCATCCCGGTATGGGCGCCGAGCTCGCCCAGCGCGAGCACGCGGCGCATGCCGTCTTTCAAACCTGCGACTCGGTACGCCCGGGAACGAGCAACCAGTGCTTTGACGGCGCGGCTGAGGAGCTGAACGATACCGCGAACACGCAGCCTTGCGTGTTCGCCTGCGACCTAGCGTGCGCCCGGGCGCTCGAGGCACACGGCGTGACGCCGCAGGCGGTTGCCGGCTTCTCGCTCGGCGAGGTCGCGGCGCTCACCTTTGCCGGCGCCTACGCCGATGAAGATGGCTTCGCGCTCGTCTGTCACCGCGCGAAGCTCATGGTCGACGCTGCCCGCAAACACCCCGGCGCGATGCGCGCTGTGCTCAAGCTCGACGCAGGCGCAGTTGAAGCGCTCGCGCGCGAGGCCGGCGAGGCGTGGCCGGTCAACTACAACAGTCCCCAGCAGACAGTCGTTGCGGGATCCCCGGCCGCGCTCGCCACGCTCGACGAGCTCGTGCGCGACGCGCATGGCCGCTCGATGCCCGTCGCGGTCTCGGGCGCGTTCCACAGCCCCTACATGGCCGACGCCGCCCGCGAGCTCGGGGCCTATCTTGCCGAGGGGCGAGAGCCGGCGGTGCCGCGCATCCCCGTCATCGCCAATTGCACGGGCGCTGCATATCCGACTGAACCCAAGGGAGGCACTGAGCGCGCAAAGCTCCTTGCCGAGCAGGTGGCGAACCCGGTGCAATGGGTCAAGACGTTGCACGAACTCGAGCAGCGCGGCATCGACACCTTTATCGAGGTCGGCCCTGGGAAGACGCTTACCGGCCTGGTGAAGCGCACGCTCCGTGGTGCGACCGCGCTTCCCTGCGAGACCCCCGAGCAACTCGACGCCGTGCTCGATGCGCTCGACACCCCGTAAGGAGATAGGAGGCCTCATTCATGTCTGAGTTCGAACCCGCCGCACGTCGCTGCGCCCTCGTCACGGGCGGATCGCGCGGCATCGGACGAGCAACCTGCCTTGAGCTCGCGCGCAACGGTTTCGACATCGCCGTGGTCTACGCGGGAAACGACGATGCGGCGCGCGAAACCGTGGACGCCGTCGAGGAACTCGGTGCGACCGCGCGGGCGTATCGGTGCGACGTTGCCGACAGCGAAGCGGCCGATGCATGCGTGAAGCAGGTGCTTGCCGACTTCGGCGGCGTCTGGGTCCTCGTCAACAATGCCGGCGTCACGCGTGACACGCTGCTCGCCCGCATGAAGGAGGAAGACTTCGACCGTGTCATCGATGTCAATCTCAAGGGTGCCTACCACATGATTCGCGCCCTCACCCGCAGCTTCATGCGCCAGCGTGGCGGGCGCATCGTGAACATGAGCTCGGTCGTGGGGCTCATGGGCAACGCCGGCCAGGCAAATTACGCCGCCTCCAAGGCGGGTATCATCGGCCTCACCAAGGCGTGCGCGCGCGAGCTGGCGAGTCGCGCCGTCACCGTAAACGCCATCGCTCCCGGCTTCGTCGAGACCGATATGACGGCCGCGCTTGCTCCCGCCGCACGCGAGCGCTATGAGCAAGAGATCCCCCTCGGCCGACTCGCCTCGCCCGCGGAAGTCGCCGCGCTCGTCGCGTTTTTGGCAAGTGACGCGGGCGCCTATATCACCGGCGAAGTCATTCGCGTCGACGGCGGCATGGCCATGTAGCTGCGCAGACGCACCCTGCAACCGTCGCCGCATCGAAAGGAGATACCGTGGAACAAAGAGTGGTCATCACGGGCTTGGGCGCCGTCACGCCCGTAGGGCTCAGCGCGCCCGAGAGCTGGGAGTCGCTCATCGCCGGGAAAAGCGGCATCGGTCCAATCACGCATTGCAGCACCGATGACCTCAAGGTGACCGTCGCGGCCGAGGTCAAGGGCTTTGATGGCGCCGCGCTGCTCGGCCAGGGCGCGCGCCACCAGGACATCTACGTGCAGTACGCGCTCATCGCCTCCGATGAGGCGATGGCAGATGCCGGCCTTGCCGACTATGACGAGCTCGATCGCGCCCGCGCCGGCGTATATGTGGGCTCGGGCATTGGCGGCATGGCGTCCTACACCGACGCCGTCGACACCATGCGCGCACGGGGGTACCGCCGTTGCCCGCCGTTCATGATTCCCATGATGATCGCGAACATGGCCGCGGGCGAGGTCTCCATCCGTCACAAGCTCACCGGCCCCACCCTTCCCGTCGTGACCGCCTGCGCCACATCTGCCCATACCGTGGGAGAGGCGTTCCGCGCCATCAAGCACGGCTATGCCGACGTGATCCTTGCCGGCGGGTCTGAGGGCTGCATCGTTCCCGAAGCCATCGCCGGCTTCACCAACTGCAAGGCGCTCACGCGCAACCCCGACCCAAGCACCGCATGCCGCCCGTTCGACGCGAACCGCGACGGCTTTGTAATGGGCGAGGGCGCCTGCATCCTCGTGCTCGAACGCCTCGAGCACGCACAGGCACGCGGGGCGCACATCTATTGCGAGGTCACGGGATACGGCAACACGGCCGACGCCTACCACATCACGAGCCCTGCGCCCGATGCGGCCGGCATCACGCGCGCCATCGAGCTCGCCGTCGCCGAGGGCGGCCTCGACCCCGCAGACGGGCTCTACATCAACGCTCATGGCACATCGACCAAGCTCAACGATGCGAGCGAGACGCTCGGCATCAAGCAGGCGCTGGGCGAGAACGCGGCGCGTCAGGCGCATATCTCGTCCACGAAGTCCATGACCGGGCACATGCTCGGCGCGACGGGCGCCATGGAGGCGATGGCCTGCGCCAAGGCCATCGAGTGCGGAATGATCCCGCCCACCATCGGCTACGAAACGCCCGACCCCGACTGCGATCTAGACTACACACCCAACCAGGCCGTCTCGGCGCAGGTGCGCTGGGCGCTCTCCACAAACCTCGGGTTCGGCGGGCACAACGCGGCTCTGGCATTCAAAGCATACGAGGATTAATCCCATGGATATCGATTCCCAAAAACTCGGTGAAGTCGCCGCACTTATGGAGCGCCACGGACTTACCCGCGTGAGCCTTTCCGAGGAGAACGGGCGCGTGGTCGAACTTGAGCGCATGACAGCGGTTGCCGCCGCGCCCATCGCTGCCCCCGCTCCAGCACCCGTCTCCGCGTCTTTTGAACCATCCTGCGCGGGCGCCATTCCCGCTGACCCCGCTGCCGGCACAGAAACTGCCGGCCAGGCGGCGACAAGCGCTGCCGAACCCAGCAGCACGGACACCGCCGCAACAGCAGCCGTCAACCAAGATCTCGTTGAGGTCAGCGCACCCATGATGGGCGTTTTCTACGCAGCCCCCTCGCCCGACTCCGAGCCGTTCGTGCACGTGGGCGATTCGGTGCGCGCGGGCGACACGCTCTGCATCATCGAGACGATGAAGCTCATGAATGAGGTGGTCGCAGAGACCGATGGTACGGTTGCAGAGATCCTGGCCACCGACGGAGACCTGATCGAATACGGCGCATGCCTGATGAAGATCGATGTGAGCGGCGACAGCGCGGAAAGCGAGGCATAAGTGATGAACCGCACGGAACTCGAGCAGATCCTTCCCCACCGCGACCCCATGCTATTGCTCGACGAAGCCGAGGTCGTTGACGGCGAGGCGCATGGGCGCATCCATATCACGGGCAAGGAGTTCTTCGTCCAGGGGCACTTTCCGGGCAACCCCGTCGTTCCCGGCGTGATCCTCTGCGAGATGCTCGCCCAGAACTGCTGTGTGCTCATGGATGAGCACATGGCCGGCTCGAATGTGACCCCCTTCTACACGAGCCTTGATAAGGTGCGCTTCAAGCGCCCGGTGCGCCCGGGCGACACCGTCGAGCTCACCTGTCGCATCACGCGCTCGCGCGGGCAATTCCACTTCGCGCACGGCGAGGCACGCGTTGAGGGCGAGCTCTGCGTGACCGCCGACATGTCCTTCGCCCTCGTGCAATCCTGAACCTGAACCATCTATGACCTGCACGCGCTTTGCATGCAGGGGCTTCGCATTTCGTCCACCTATCCACCCAATGCACCATGGATACCCCACGATGCATGAGGGAGAGTTGCCATGTTCGAAAAGATTCTCATAGCCAACCGCGGTGAGATCGCCGTGCGCATCATCCGCGCGTGCAAGGAGATGGGCGTCAAAACGGTCGCCGTCTACTCAAGCGCCGACGCCCACGCGCTCCATGTGACCCTGTCTGACGAGGCGTATTGCATCGGTGGGCCTCGTCCGCAGGAAAGCTATCTCAACGAGGACGCCATCCTCACCTGCGCCATCGCCAGCGGCGCCACCGCCATCCATCCGGGCTATGGATTCCTTTCCGAAAACGCCGAGTTCGCCCGCCAGTGCCGTGAGTGCGGGATTGTCTTCATTGGCCCCGCCCCCGAGGTGATTGAGCGCATGGGCGACAAAGACGTCGCCCGCCGCACCGCGCGCGAGGCAGGAGTCCCCGTCGTTCCCGGCTGCGATCTTTTGAAGAGCGCCGATGAGGCGGCGCGCGAGGCGGCGCGCATCGGATGCCCCGTCCTCATCAAGGCTCGCGCGGGCGGCGGCGGCCGCGGCATCCGCCGCGTCGATCGCCCCGAGGACGCTGCGAAGGCCTTCACCGAGGCTCGCGCCGAGGCCGAGGCCGCATTCGGCGATGGCGAATGCTACATGGAGAAGTTCGTCTCGCCCGCGCATCACGTAGAGGTGCAGGTTCTCGCGGACATGCACGGCAATGTCGTCACGCTCGGCGAGCGCGAGTGCTCCGTGCAACGCCGCAACCAAAAGCTCCTCGAGGAGAGCCCGGCTCCCTGCCTCGAGGGACGCGATGACGTGCGCGCTCAGATGTATGAGGCTGCGCGCAACCTCGCCCGCACCGTGGGATACACCGGCGCAGGCACGATCGAATACCTCTATGCCGACGACGGCAGCTTCTACTTCATGGAGATGAACACGCGTCTGCAGGTCGAGCATCCGGTGACCGAATTCGTCACCGATGTCGATCTGGTCAAGTGGCAGCTCCGCGTCGCCGCGGGCAACCGGCTTCCTTTCACGACCCCCGACGTCGCAATGGCCAAGCGCGCCATCGAGTGCCGCATCAATGCCGAGGATGCCGAGTTTCGACCGTCGTGCGGCACGGTGCACGCGCTCCACGTACCCAACGGCCCGTGGGTGCGCTTCGACTCGTCGCTCTATCCCGGCGCTGTCGTTCCGCCGTACTACGACTCGATGCTCGGCAAGCTCATCGTTCGCGCCGGCACGCGCGATGAGGCCATCCGCAAGATGCGCGCCGCCCTATCTGAGCTCGTCATTGACGGCGTAGACGAAAACAGCGGCCTTCAGCTGGACATCCTTGCAAATCCGGAATTCCTCTCCGGCAACTACCATACCAACGTGATGGAGCATCTCTATGAGGGCTAAGCACAACAGCGTCAACAAGCTCGAGGGACCGGTCACCGATATCACGGTCGAGGTTCCCGAGCGGCGCACCTACGTAAAGTGCCCCGGCTGCCGGCGCATCATCGACCAAGAACAGCTCGCGCAGGCGCTCGACGTCTGCCCGCGCTGCGGCCATCACCTGCGCATCGGCGCCCGGCGGCGTCTTGAGCTGACGGTAGATGCGGGAAGCTTCGAAGAATGGGATGCCGAGCTCGAACCGACCGATTTCCTGCAGTTTCCCCGCTATGCGGAGAAGCTCGATCACGCCCAGCGCGCAACGGGAGAACGCGACGCCGTGGTGTGCGGGCGCGCCTCCATTGGCGGCGAGCCGTGCGCCATCTTCGTCATGAACGGTGATTTCATGATGGGATCCATGGGCACGGTTGTTGGAGAAAAGATCTGCCGCGCGTTCGAGCACGCCCGTGCCGAACACCTACCGGTCGTAGGCATCACGATCTCGGGCGGGGCGCGCATGCAGGAGGGCACCCGCTCGCTCATGCAGATGGCAAAGGTCTCGGTCGCCCGGCGCCAGCTGGCAGAGGCGGGGCTTCCCTACCTCGTCCTGCTGACCGATCCGACCACCGGCGGCGTCACCGCGAGCTTCGCGATGGAGGGCGATGTGATCTTGGCCGAGCCCGAGGCGCTCATCGCCTTCGCTGGTCCCCGCGTGGTAGAGCAGACCACCCATAAGCGCCTCCCCGCTGGGTTCCAGCGCTCTGAATTCCTGCTCGAACACGGATTTATCGACCTCATCGTCAAGCGCGCCGACGCGCCCGCCACGCTTGCGGAGCTCCTCGCGCTCCATGCAGGCCGCGTGCCCGCCTCCGATGCGCCGCATGCCCTCAAGAAGACGTCGCAGCCCCATACCCTGCTCTCGAAGATCGGCGGGCGCCGGAAGAAAGCCGACAAAGGCGACGCGCCGGCAAGCGCCTACGACATCGTGCGCGCCGCCCGCAGCGCCGACCGCCCGAGCTGCCTTGAGCTCATGGAGCTCGGGCTTGACGGCTTCGTCGAGCTCCATGGCGACCGCCTGTTCAGCGACGACCACGCTATCGTCGCTGGCATCGGTTGGAAAAACGGGCAGGTGCTTACCGTCATCGCGACAGAACGCGGTCGCTCGACCAAAGAGCGCGTGTACCGCAACTTCGGCTCTGCGCACCCTGAGGGCTACCGCAAGACGCGGCGCCTCATGGAGCAGGCGGAGCGATTCGGCCGCCCCGTCGTCTGCCTCATCGATACGTCGGGTGCCTATTGCGGCATCGGCGCCGAGGAGCGCGGCCAGGGCGAGGCCATCGCGTCGAACCTCGTCACCATGTCTGGACTCAAAACGCCCATCGTGAGCATCATCGTGGGCGAGGGAGGAAGCGGTGGCGCGCTTGCGCTCGCCGTTGCCGACCGCGTCCTCATGCTCGATCATGCGGCCTATGCCGTGGTGAGTCCCGAGGGGTGCGCATCGATTCTTTGGAAGAGCACCGACCGCGCCGCAGATGCGGCCGAAGCGCTCGGGCTCACCGCCGCGCGCCTATGCGAGCTCGGCGTGGTAGACGGCACCATCGATGATGCATGCGAGCCTGCAGAGCTCGCGCAGCGCATCACAAAGCGCGCCTTGGCCGAAATCGAGCTGCTGGGCGATCGCACCGCTTCCGAACGTATCGCTGCGCGCGATGGCAAGTTCCGTGCTCTTTAGTCACCCGGCCGCTGATATCGCAACACAGGAGGGCGGCGGAGCTTCTGCTCCGCCGCCCTTGCGCGATTCAATACTTTGGACTCACCCCAATGCATCTACTCGTTTCCACGCTCGCCACATCGTCTGTAGCGCGAGCGCCCACAAGCTATAGATGCTCTCGGTCGGTCTGCGATGCTCTCAGCGGCTTAGTTCCCTGCCATGACGGAATCCAATGGGTTGCTGTCGCATACCCTCAACAATCAAGCCTCAAGACCGCAGGCAACGAGCCCGAACGCTTGTGGTGCATCTTCTATGCCCATTGGACTCGCCTCCTTCAATCGTCGCCCCGTCCCCGAGACAACCCGGCTAAGTATTGTGGTTCTTCCCGCTGGATGCCCGCCTAAACACGTTCGGCGCACATCAGGCTGTAAACGGTCTAATAGCGTCCGTGAACGGCCTTCGTCCAAGCTAAACGCCGGCTAGCTTGCATCGCCGAAACGGAGCCATGCGCAAAGAACCCCAGAGGGCGAATGCGTCCCATCCCGTTCTGCTTGGCCAGATACGGCATGATGCCGCACTCGAATCGAGGCGCTCGGCGATGCTCAACCCGCACACGTTCTGGCGAAGATAGGGATCGAGCAAGCAAACCTTCAAGGATCTGTATCGCAGCTCGCTCCAGCGGGACGGCGCTACCGGTTCATCGAGGTGACCACCGCGGCGATGATCAGCGCGATCACCACCACGATGCCGACGATGGCGCCGATGAACCTCGTGCGGGAACCGCGGGTGCGCTCGCGCACCGCGCGCTCGGTGTTCGCAAGCTGCTCGACTTCAGATGCGCGCGCTTCGCGCTCGGCGCGATCGGCATCAAGGCGCTCGGCGATTTGCTCGGTCACCTCTGGATGCGCGTGAATGTCATTCGCCTCGTCGATGAGCGCCTGGGCATCCTGTGCTTCGGCGTTGCTATCCTCTACCGCCTGCTCTTGAGCGCGGCGATCTTTCTCCTTGCCAGAGATCTCCTCTTTGAGCTTGCGCTGGCGCTCGGCGGCGGCATCTTTCGCCTCGCGATACGCGTTGCGCGCCTCGTCGGCAGCGGCGCTCACCTCACGGAACGAGCGCTTCGCCTCGTCCATGGGCTTCTCCGCCTCGCCAACCGCTTTGCGGGCGCGCGTTAGCGCCTCGGCAAGCTCGGCGGTGATGCGCGGAAGCGCATCTTTTGCCGTCTGCAGCTCACGCGAGGCGTCCGATATCTGCGCTTCGAGCTCATCGGCGCGCACCGTATAGGCCGCCGGGTTCGCCGATGGGTTGCGCTGCACCTCGATGTATTCCTCGCGAAGCACCTCGAGCTGGCGCATGGTGCTCTCGACGGCTTCACGCGCAGCGGCGACGCCGGTCTTTTCGTCTTCTTCCGCCTTCTCGAGATGCTTCTTTGCGTCATCGAGACGGCGCTGCAGGCGGGCACCGTTCTCACGCGATGACGCCTCGCGCGCTTCCGCAGATTCGAGCGCCGCCTTCAGGCGTCTCTCGGTTTGAGAGTCGGCATCCTTCATCTGTTGGAGGTTCGCCTTGAGCGCATCGAGCTCGTACTCAAGGTGCTTCTGCCTCGACTCCGCCGCCGCGCCCGTCTTGATGGCCTTGTCACGCCGCGCGGTCTGCTCGGCGATGATCGCCTTGAAATTCGCCGCCACATCGCGTCGATGCTCGAGCTCGACCTCGGCGTCGGCGATCCTCGTGTCGAGCTGGGCGAGTTGGCCGCGCGCGTCGGCATGCGCCTTGCGCGCCTCGCTCACCTCACGCACGGCGGCTGCACCCTCGGAGAAAAACGATCCGACGGCCTCGACGGGCGATGGGCCTGCACCGTCCGCCTCGGCAGGCGCCCGCGTGTCGCCTTCCGCCCCGGCAGCCTCTGAACCAGAGGTGCCGGAGGCGAAGGTGGCCGCATCGCCTGCCGGCGATGTCTCGGTTAGCGGCATATCCTGCGCCGTATCATCCTTATCGGCGTGCTTGGTATCGAGATCGTCAACCATCGTGCGCTCCTGTGTCGATCGTAGACGAGTGAATTCGCGTACTATGATAAACGCCTGTGCGGACAGCATGCATCGCGCGCGCTCTTTTTTAGCAAACCTTTTCATCGCGGGCACCGCGTGGCCGCCTAGGCTACGCGCCGAGGCGCTTTACTCGATGAACATCGCATCGCCGAAGCTGAAGAACCGGTAGCGCTCGGAGACGGCCTGCTCGTACGCATCCATGATCTGGTCGCGCGTGGCAAATGCCGAAACGAGCATCATGAGCGTCGAGCGCGGCACATGAAAGTTGGTTATGAGCCCATCGACCACGTGGTAGGTCGAACCCGGCATGAGGTAGAGGTTGGTGGTCTCGTCCACGCGCGCCACGATGTCACCCGAATGCGTGCGCTGCGCGGATGTGGCTGCTGCCTCGAACCGCCGTGCGACCATCGGCGGCTCAGCCGCAGGCGCACCGTCCTCCCAGGCGCTTTCAAGCGAGCGCACCGCCGTCGTGCCCACCGCGATCACGCGATGCCCCGCGGCCTTCGCGGCGTGCACGGCATCCACGACCGTCTGCGGCACGTGATAGCGCTCGGTATGCATCACGTGCTGGGTGGGATCGTCCTCCTCGACCAATCGAAAGGTATCGACCCCCACTTCCAGCTCGACCGTTGCCCAGCCGACGCCCTTCGCCTTGATGCGTTCGATGAGCGCCGGCGTGAAGTGCAGGCCCGCCGTCGGCGCGGCAGCCGAATGCTCCTCGCGCATGGCGTAGACCGTTTGGTACTTCTCGGGATCGCCCTCGTAGTCGGTGATATAGGGCGGCAACGGCACATGCCCGACAGCGTGAATCGCCTCGTCGAGCGTGCGCGGGGCGCCGGAAGCGTTCTCCCCGCAGGGGGTGAGGCGCACCACGCGGCCGCCGCGACTATCGGGCATGAAGTCGAGCACCTCGCCCGTAAGCACCACCGGTGCGCTCTGCGGCGCATGGAGACCGCCGGCACGATATTCGATAACCGCACCCGGTTTGAGACGCTTCCCCGGATTCACCAGGCACTCCCATACGTGGCCTAAAGGATCGATATCCTCGCGGCGGTTGAGCATAAGCGTCTCGGCCACACCGCCGGTCTTCGCCTTGCGCCCGATGAGGCGCGCGGGCATGACGCGCGTCTCGTTCGCCACAAGCAGATCGCCCGGCTCGAGATAGTCGATGATATCGGAGAAGCGACGATGCTCCACGCTGCCACCGTGTGCCAGCGGCAGAACCTCGCCCGTCGTCGCCAGGGGCTCACCACGATGCAGCACAAGCATGCGGCACGAATCGCGCGGCTCGGCAGGCGCCTGCGCGATAAGCTCCTCGGGCAGGGTGTAGTCAAAATCGTCGGTGCGCATAGAATGCGATCGCCTCCATCGAAGTAGTGTGACCACCTAGGGTAGCACGGGCGGTGCGCCCGGTGAAACGATTCATCGGCGCTTCGCCGCGATGCGATCTGCCTTGCGCTCGTCGCGCATTCGGGCACGGTCGAGTGCCGCCTCCGCGGCGGAGAACCGGCACCCGCAATACTTCTGACGGTACATGCCCAGTTCGCGCGAGCGCCGCGTCGCCTCTGGGTACCATGGACGGAAATCGCGGATCACCGGCGTGAGCCCAAAAGCGGTAGAGAGACGCTCGAGCACGTCGTTGCAAGTGTCGAATAGCTGGTAGGGCGACACCGCAAGCGTGGTCGCGATATGCGTGAAGCCCGCTGCCTGGGCGACGCGACACGCCTCGGATATGCGCAGCGCGTAGCACGCGCGGCACCGGTGGGCGCGGTCGTGCGCGCCGCACGGCGCCACGGTGCGCTCCCAGCGCGACGCATCCTCTTCTGCCTCGATAAGCGGGATGGCTTCAGCGGCGCACCATCGACGCAGCTCCTCCAAGCGCCTATCATGCTCCGCGCCTGGCTGGATGTTAGGGTTCGTCCAGCAGATCGTGGGCTCGAACCCCTCTTCGACGAGCAGGCGCACCGGCTCTAACGAGCACGGGGCGCAGCAGGCATGCAGCAACAGGCGTATCATGCGCCCGCCTCCGCATCGGTGGTATGCGCGTCCGCGGCGCGCGCATCCCCAACGTCGCCACCGCGATCACCGCGCACGCCGGTATCGCGCGCATCGAGGGCGCCCGCGATTCCCCCGCGCGCGCCGTCCACGGCCTCATCTGGCGACCCCGCACCATAGAAGCACACGCCATAGGAGGTGTCCTCGCAGTGCGTGATATGAGGGTCGGCGCAGATGGCGCTCACATAGCACCAATCGCCCGCGCATCCCGAAAGGTGGAGCACCGCGGCAACCAAGCCGGCGATCGGGCGGCCGAAGAGCAGCCCCGCCGCGCCGATGAACAGCGTCACCACAAGCGTCGGTGCGAGCGCGATGGCGATGTATTGCCGGCGCGTATAGACGATGCCTTCGGCACTTGTATAGAGCATCCCGTGCTTCCAGCTGAGCCCGAATGACACGTGCGCGGAGCGCGGGGCGAACAGCTTGAAGAGCATCCCGTGCACCAATTCGTGCGCTATGAGCGATGCCACCACAAAGACAGCGATCCAAACGACCCAAAGCAGGACGTCGATAACGCCCCGACCGTCAACAGCGAACGCACCGGAGAGCGCGCGATCGACGGAATCGGGCTGCATGATGGAAAGCGCGATCGCGCAGAGCAGAACCACCGCCAACCCGATGGCGCCGACCACGGCGGACATCCGCGAAACGCGTTGCAAAAACCACGTGTCCTCAAAGGTATATATGGCGCTTCGTTTTCTCATGCGCCCAAGCATACAGCGAGCGCGTGCGCTGTGCCATAATACAAGGCTGAATCATTTTGAGGCCTATAAAAATGACAAGCTGGGGGAACTGCATGGCATCAAACCGCAAGCGCGCATCGCGCCCCGTGTGGCCGCGCCGCGCCGTCGTCACGGCGGGCATGCCCTATGGCAACAAGAACCTGCACTTCGGGCACGTGGGCGGCGTCTTTATTCCCGCTGATTTCTTCGCGCGCTTCCTGCGCGACCGCATCGGCCGCGAGAACGTGCTCTTCGTCTCGGGCACCGACTGCTACGGCAGCCCCATTATGGAGAGCTACCGCAAGCTGCGCGACGAACAGGACTACCAGCAGGATATCTCTGATTACGTGCAGGGGAACCACGACCTCCAGGCAGAAACGCTCGCCGGTTACGACATCGAGCCCGACCTCTTCGGCGGAAGCGCGCTCGAGCCTGCGAAACGCGAGCACGAAGCGGTGACCAACGAGATCATCCTGCGCTTGAAGGAGCAGGGCGCGTTGCAGAAGCGCTCGACCAAGCAGTTCTATGACGCGAACGCTGGACAGTTCTTGAACGGGCGGCAGGTGCTCGGTCGCTGTCCCATCCAAGGGTGCAAATCAGAGAAGGCCTATGCCGACGAGTGCGACTTGGGTCATCAGTTTGAACCGGAGGAGCTTATCGCGCCGGTCTCGGCTCTGACCGGCGAGACTCCCGAGCTGCGCCCGGCCGAGAACATCTACTTCGACCTGCCGGCGTATCTTGACTATCTCAGGGATTTCACCTCGGGGCTCGAACGAGACGAAACTGTCCGACCCGTGGTCGTGAAAACCTTGGAAGAATGGCTCAATGCGCCGCAGCTCTACATCCAGAACAAGTTCCGCGAGGCGTTCGAGACTGTGAAGGACAAGCTTCCCGACCATGCGGTGGCCGAACCCGAGGGCAACAAGAGCTCCTTTACGGTCACGTTTTCCAACTGGGGAGCGCGCGACGCGGCGCATGAGGTGCTCAACGCAGGCGGGGTGCGGTTCCGCTCCGGGAAGGCGCTCGTTCCGTTTCGCATTACCGGCAACATCGACTGGGGCGTGCCCGTCACCGATGAATGCGGCTGCAGCGGGCTCACCTGCTGGGTCTGGCCGGAGAGCCTCTGGGCTCCGATAAGCTTCACGCGCACGGTGCTCAACGCGGACAAGGCGTCTCATGCCGGCCGATACTCCACCGATGACTGGCGCGACTGGTGGTGCGATGCGGGCGCACACGTGTATCAGTTCATCGGCCAGGACAACATCTACTTCTACGGCGTCGCGCAGACCGCGATGTGGGAGGCGCTTGGCTGCAACATGCAACAGAGCACGCTCGTTGCGAACTATCACGTGCTCTACATGGGCAAGAAGGCGAGCTCGAGCAGCAAGACCCCGCCACCGCCCGCATCCGAGCTGCTCGATCACTACAGCGCAGAGCAGCTGCGCGCCCATTTCCTCTCGCTCGGCCTGGGCGATAAGCCGGTGAGCTTCAGCCCGAAGGCGTACGACACGCGCGAGACGGGCACGAATGCAGACGGGACGCCGCTGCTCGCCCGCGACGACAAGCGCGTGATCGACCCCGTCCTCAAAGAGGGCACCTTGCTCACCGGCGTGTTCAACCGCCTGGCGCGCTCGTGCTTCTATGGCGTGGCCTGCAAGGAGGGCGACGCGAGCGCGGTGCGCACCGGCTGCATCCCCGCGGGAGCGCCAACACCTGCCGTGAGCGAGGGCATCGAGCGAGCGGTCTGTGATTTCGAGAACGCCGTGCATCGCTTCGAGTTCCACAAAGCGCTGAGCGTGTGCGACGCGTTTTTGCGCACAGCGAACAAGCGCTGGAGCGATGCGAGCAAAACCGCCAAGTCGGCGCAAGCAGAAGATCAGACGACCGCAGACGCGCTTATGCGGCAGGCACTCGTCGATGCGTTCGCCGAGCTCCGGGTTGCGACCATCCTCATGCACGGCATCGTGCCGCGCGGCACCGAGCTCATCTGCGAGCACTTCGACATCGAGCCCGAGGCGTTCTTCTCCTGGGAGCATATCCTCGATTCGATGGATGAGTTCATGAGCGCACTGGGCGAGGAGCCGGGAACGCACCGCGTGAAGGCGCTGCCGCCGCGCTTCGATTTCTTCTCGTTCTAACCCGGGCGCTCCGACGGGCGAAACGCTGCATCGTGGCTCGGGCAGCTCAAAGCCGCCTGCGGCGGAACCGACGTCATACAGCCAGGTTGCTCCTTCCGATTCGCGACGGCTCAGTCGCATCGGATGCGGCCATGTTTTGGCACCACGGGGCATTGCATTCGGAAGACCAAGGCACGGCTCGTCGAGATGCTCACCGCGGGCTTCACGCGCTCAGTGAGCACGCGGCTTAAGCGCCATCCATATGCGAACCCCTTATGCCTGAAACGCCCTCGTACCGAAAGGTTCATCATGACTCAAACGCTCACCATGCGCCATGCCGCTCCCGCCGAGCTGCCGCGCGTGATGGAGATCCTCGAAGACGGCAAGTATTCCATCGCGCGCTTCGGCATCGAGCAGTGGCAGCACGGGTACCCCGATTGCGCGGCCATAGAGCATGACCTCGCCCTAAATGCATGCTGGATCGCCGAGGACGCCTCCGGCGCGCTGGTGGGCACGCTCGCCCTTCGCTTTGACGAGGATCTGGAATACACCGCACCCGGCATCGCGTGGAGAACGCCCAACGCCGCACTGGACGGCACGCCCACCTATGGCGCGATCCATCGCTGCGCCACGGCAGCCGAAGCGCTCAAGCATGGTGTGATGACCTTTATGTTCGCCGAAGCCGAGGCCATCGCGCGCGACGCCGGGAGGCTGAGCCTGCGCGTCGATACGCACCCGGGCAACGCCGCTATGCGCTCGTTTCTCGCCCGGCAAGGATATACTGAGTTGAATGCGTTTGAGCTCAAGAAGGGCGGGTCGGAAAACGATTTGACGCGCATCGCATACGAGAAGCTCGTCTAAGCGCTCCAAGGCACTCGACTCGCACAACGGGCGCGGCCGCGCGCAAGGCCGCCCGGCCTGCGAACGACGAGCGTAACCGAGCTCACAGCTCGCACGCTATGCATTCGCGTCTCCGGCCCCGTCGGCGTGCCGCTTGCCCCAACGACCTCGATCCAAGGAGGATCAACCGTGCAGAAGCTCTATCTCATGCGCCATGGCCAGACCGTCTACAACACGCAGGGCATCATCCAGGGACACTGTGACTCACCGCTTACCGAAGCGGGCATCGCGCAGGCACGGGGCGCGGCCTCGTGCCTTCGCGGCCAAGGCGTGTCCCCTACCCTGCTCGCTGCCTCGCCTCTCGGTCGCGCGCAGCAGACACTCGATATCGTCATCGAGGAGATGCCCGCGTACGGCACGCTTCCCCGCCTCAAGGTTCCCGGTCTCATGGAACGCGACTATGGCGCGTTCGAAGGAAAGCCGGTGGAGCTCTTTCCGGCAGACCCCTGGAACCCCGGCGATGCCGCCCTTAAACGCGGAGGCGAATCGAATGCCGGTGCGCGCTATCGCATCGTAAGCACGCTTCGCGCGCTCATGGAGCGCTGCGACGGCGATGCGCTCGCCGTCTCGCACGGGTCGGTCACCCTCGCCTTCAAAACGGTATGGCAAGCCCATGCGCGATGCGATCAAAACGTCCCGTTGGGAAATTGCTGCGTGCTCGTGTTTGAATACGACCGGGATGCGCAGACGTTCTCAAATATCGAGATCATGAACGTGACATAGCGCCGGGTGCGCTGCTCGCAGCGCCGAAGATGCCGGCGCGATCGACTTCGGCGCGCTTCCATGGGGCGTGCCGACCGCTATCGCCGCTTTCCATGAGAGTTGCGCCAGATCTCGCGACCGAGCATGAGGGCGAGCACCAGCGCGCACATATAGCCCAGAAACCCGATGACGGGGATGCCGAAGATGACCGGCTCGATGCGCGCGTAATACACCACCGACGAACCGATGAACAGGCCGGCTATGACGATGGCCATCGACGCGCGGTCGACGATGCCGCCCACGCGCCGCAGCACCTCATCCGAACCCATGAGCTCGGTGTTCACCTTGAGCTGGCCGCGCGTGAGCATGCGCGACGCAAGCCCCAGGTACTCAGCAGCCTCGAGCGATCCTTTGGCTGCCCGCACCGCGCCCGTCGCAAGATCGTCGATCGCCTCCTGAACCCGTTCATAGGAACTCTTCTCGTGCGCGATGTGCAGCTGGATGATCTCGATCATGTTGACTTCGGGCATGTACTCGGAAAGCAAGCCCTCAAGCGTGACCATGCCGCGCGCGAACATGGTGATGACGCTGGGCAGCTCGATCTCGTTCTTCCGTGCCAGGTTGATGAGGGATGAGAGGAACCGCCCGATATCGAGCTCTTTGAGGTCGCGCCCGCCAAAATCCTGCACGATGTAATCGAGGTCGGTCAGAAACGCCGTGTGGTCGATCGCTGCGGTGTCTCCGCGCGAGATGGCGAAGCGCATGAACGCATCCTTCAACTTGGGGACGTCGTTTTCGGCCACCGCGAAGATGATCTCCTTCACGACCCGCCGGTCATGCGCGGACATGCGCCCCACCATACCAAGGTCAATGAAGTAGAGCACGCCGCCCGACAATATGATGTTTCCCGCATGGGGATCGGCATGGAAGAAGCCGTCATCGAGCACCTGCGTGGCGTAGTCATCAACGATTTGCTCGCCCAGCTGTACGAGGTCGTACCCCGCCTTGGTGAGCGCGTCGGGATTGGCGATGGAGATCCCCTCGATGTAGTCCATCACGACCACGTGCTCGGTGCACAACTTCGGATACGACTGTGGGCACGAGATGCTCGGCGTGCCGCGATGGTTCTCATAGAACTCATTCAGGTTGCGCGCCTCGACAAGGAAGTTCGTCTCCTCGCGGAACGACTGCCAAAGCTCTTCGACCACTTCGCTCATATCGATGACCTGGTCGGTCTTGATGAAGCGAGCGAGATGGCGCGCAAGCGAGCGCATGATGTCGATGTCTTGCGCCATAACCTGCTGAGCGCCGGGGCGCTGCACCTTTACGGCGACGTCCTCGCCGGTAACAAGGCGCGCGCGATGCACCTGCGCGAGCGAGGCGCTCCCCAGCGGATTCGGATCGACGGCGTCGAACAGCTCCCCGAGCTTCTGCCCATATTCAGCCTCGAGGCATTCGAGCACCACCGCATAGGGAACCGGGTCGACCTCGGTGCGCAGGCGCCGCAGCTCATCGCAGAAGCGCTGCGGCAGGATCTCGGAACGGTTCGCGAGGATCTGACCCATCTTCACGAACATGGGCCCGAGTTCCTCGAGCATCTGACGCAGGCGCACCGGCGTGATGGCGCGCCATACCTCGTACCGCCGCACGATGTTGAAGATCTGTGCGATGCGCCGGCGCTTGCCCATGATGGTGAGCTGGTATTTTTCGCTGTCGGCCATCACCTCGGGCTCGACGGGCACCTCGTCAACCGCGCGCTCACGGCGCGAGGTCGCGCGCGCGTATGCGAACCGCTCGTCATCGGGCGTGGAGCCCACATCTACCAGTGGCTCTACCGGCCTTTTGTTCGCTTCGTGATCCATACCTGCCACGTTATGCCGTTACGCCTCTGGCGAGGATTCGTCCTTGGTGTCTGCCTCGGTGTCTGCCGCATCATCCTCCGACTCGACCGACTCGACGGGAACCTTGACCGCCGCATCGTCAACCGAATCGACAAGCTCGCTCACATGCGCCACGAACGCCGCGCGCTCCGTTGTGGAAAGCGGGCGAACGCGGGCGACGATGAGCTCGTCTAAGATGCGCTCCGCAACCGTCGCGCCCCGCTCGCCCAACCGATCGGTGATATCACCAAACGCGCCGCCCGCCTGCTTGAACACATCGGCCATGGAGCGTCCGAAATCACTGTCGGCCGCCTCGCTACGCGCCGCCGCGCCGCGCGCGTTCAAATCATCGAAGAGCTCCTTGCCCTTGTCCGCTGCAAGCGCTGCGGCGCCCAAGCTCACGTTTACCATGTTGTTGACGAGGTCTTCAAACGTCGTGGCCATAATGCCTCCCTGCGTTGGCGGGGTGTTCATGCGTCCCCGTATGTTCATTGCTCCCCTTGTACCCCGAATGCCGCCCGCATTACCGACGGGCCGGTGGGACTCACGGCGGCACCGCGCCTTCGCCCCGCCCTGCACCAAAGCGTGCCGGGACGCCGGCACGGCGCTCCTATGGCCCATAGGGGTACCTCCGTGCCCTGTCCCTCTTATGGGAGAAACCGATGCCCAGCTGGTTCGGCTACCGCTCGTTGTCAGACATCGCGAAGCCGTTTCTCATCGCGCAACTCGTGGTATAGAGCACCTTCCCGAGCAGCGCCTCGGTCTTTTCCTTGAGCGTCGCCACAAGAGCATCGTTCGCCTTCGCAAGCAGCGCCGGCACCTCAGCCCCATGGGTCGCGCACGCCGCATCGGTCTCATGCAGCATCGTGTGCCCCAGCGCGGCCATCTCCTCCTGATACGACCTGACCGCGGCAGAGTTCTCATGGAAACGCGCGTCGGCAAGCGCCGCGATGAGGCGATTCGCCCAATAGAAGCTCTCGCTCGTCACGCGCGCCGCGGTGTTGCCCACATACGCGGGAAGCTCATCGACGTTCGCATAGAAGGGCACCAAGGCGTTGAAGGGGTTCGAGCCGAACGCTATCCACTGCACCGCGCGCCATGCCTCCGGCACGTAGGGACGAAGCTGTAGCACGGCGAGCTGGCTGGTTCGGTTGATGCCGATGGGACGGTAGCGCCTGCGCGAGGCCGCATCGCCCTTGCTCCCGTACGGGTCGAACGGCGTGCCCTGGTAGTGCGTCGAGAGGACGTCCTTCACATCTTCGATCGTGAGCTTTCGGCTCGGCATGCGCGCCCAGGGAATGTCATCGGACTCCGGCCCATAGGCGGCATCCGGTCCATCCCATGCATCCTGCGGGTTGAAGCAACGCTGCATATACCACGCGCGCGGCGTGTTGTACACATGATCGCCCTCGCTATGGCTGCCGAACGCCTCACGCGGGTTGAAGATGTCGCCCGCAAGCATGCCCATGCGCACATCGTTGATGAGGTCGAGCGGGGAGCCGTCCACATCGTCTTCGGACGCCTCGCCCTCCTCGCCCATGACGTCGAGCAGGTCATCATACATGTCGTCGAACATCCCGGGATTGATGAGCGTAAGGTCGAGGTGATGCTCTTCCATCCAGGCACGCAGATCGCTGCTCGCCATGTGCTCGACCTGTTCGCCCTCGGCGTCGGCAAGGTCGAAGTAATCGATGCCAAGCTGGTTCGGCATCGTCACATACGCATCATCGGGTACGCGCTTGGCGATCCAGTGATGACCGCCGATGGTCTCGAGCCACCAGATCTCGTCCACGTCGGAAAACGCGATGCCGTTCATCTCATAGGTGCCATATTGCTCCAGCAGCGCGCCCAAGCGGCGCACGCCGTCGCGCGCGCTCGTGATATAGGGGAGCACGAGGGTGACCATGTCCTCTTCACCGATGCCGCCAGGCTGCGCGGGCACGTAGCCTGCCTCGCCCTCGACGCCTTGAGCGGGCTTGTACCTGACGAGCGGGTCCGCTCCGAGCACGCGCGGATTCGACGTAATGGTCTCGGTCGCGCTCATGCCCACGTTCAGCGCGTTAAAGCCCGCTGCCGCCCACGGGCCATGGCCGGAAACGGCGTCGGGCACCGCGGTATAGCGCATCGGATTCTCGGGAAGCTCGATGGTGAGGTGCGAGGCCGTCGAGCTATAGACCCGCGGCTGCTCCTCGGGGGATACCACCGTGAAACGCTTTGGCTCGAACTGACCGTTCGGGGAATCTTCGTTTCTCGCCACGATGGTTGACCCATCATAGCTCGCATGCTTTCCAATCAAGATGGTCGTACAGGGCATGATGCCTCCTTTTTCAGCGCTGGGGTTCCCGGCAACCGAGGTGCCCGGAGATGAGGATACCGGAAGTGTAGCGAATGGCGCCGCGCCGCTCTATGGGCGCGGGGGAGGCGGCAGAACATTCCCATCGCCATGCGTGAAACTTAGGAGTATGATTTCTCATCAGTGTTCGCGCCCGCGGGCACGCTGTTCGCCCCGCAAGGGACGTAGAAGGAAAGGTGCAGCATGGCAACCGGTACAGTCAAGAAATCTTTCTTCCGCGAGAAGGGCTACGGCTTCATCACACCCGATGAGGCACCCGAGAACGGATACAAATCCGACGTGTTCGTGCATTTCAGCTCCATCCAGATGGATGGGTTCAAGACCCTCGACGAGGGCGATCGCGTTGAGTACGAGGTCGGCGAGGGGAAGAAGCCCGGCGAGACCCAGGCGCTGAACGTACGCAAGATCGGCTAGCCTGAAGTAGCATTGAACGGGCACGGGGCGCCTGGGGTATCCCAGGCGCCTTTTTTCATGGCTGATGGAGTGGTGACCTCATGCCGGATGCGAAATCACCGCGCTTCTATGGCTGCGGAATGCTCAGATGGTCGAATGCAGCCGGCGTCGCCATGCGTCCTTGCGGCGTGCGCACGATAAGCCCGCGCTGCAACAAATATGGCTCGTATACGTCCTCGAGGGTAGACGCGTCCTCGCCCACCGCGCTCGCCAGCGTGGTGAGCCCGACGGCGCGCCCCCGAAACGTTCGCGCAAGCGTTTCGAGGATGCGAATGTCCATCCAATCGAGGCCGAGTTCATCGATCTCGAAAAACTCGAGCGCCTCGCGCGTGATCGGCAGGTCGATCGAACCGGTTCCCCGCACCTGCGCGTAATCGCGCACGCGCTTGAGCAGACGGTTCGCCAGCCGAGGCGTGCCGCGCGACCGCGATGCGACCTCCATGGCAGAATCTTCATCGATGGAAACACCTAGGATCGTCGCGGAGCGAATCACGATCTGAGCCAAATCGTCAACGGCATAATAATCGAGCCTAAACGAGATGCCGAACCGATCGCGCAACGGACCGGTCAGCATGCCCGAGCGCGTCGTGGCCCCCACGAGCGTGAAGCGCGGGATCTCCAAGCGAATCGAGCGTGCCGCCGGACCTTTGCCGATCACGATATCGAGCGCGAAATCCTCCATGGCGGGATACAAAATCTCCTCGACGGAGCGATTCAGGCGATGGATCTCGTCGATGAACAGCACGTCACCCGGCTGAAGGTTGGTGAGAATCGCCGCCAGGTCACCGGTGCGCTCGATGGCAGGGCCAGAGGTGGTTTTGATCTGCGCGCCGAGCTCGTTGGCCAACACGGTGGCGAGCGTCGTCTTCCCTAAGCCGGGAGGACCAGAAAAGATAACGTGGTCGAGCGTCTCACCGCGGCTTTGGGCGGCCTCGATGAGAATGCGCAGGCTCTGCTTGATGTGCTCCTGCCCGCAGTAATCGTCGAGCCGCTGCGGACGCAGGCTGCGCTCAACGTCCAGGTCATCCGAAGTCAGGCTGCCGGTCACGAAGCGATCGCCCTGAGACGCCGCCCCTTGGCCGCCCGCACGCGGGGCGCCCTCCCATAGGTCAGAATCTGCGGCCGCTTCCCACATCATGTATCCATTCCCAGTCGCTTCAAGGCTGCTGCAAGTATATCCTCAACCCGCATATCTCGGCCATCGTAGCCATCAAGCGCCAGCTCGGCTTCCTGCGGGCTAAAGCCCATCGAGAGCAGGGCGGCGCGGGCATCCTCGAGCGGCGAGGCTGCGCTGGCAAGCGGAAGCTGCCCGGAAACCGAAGGCTCGGCCGTCGCCAACGCGTGGTCTTTCGCAAGCGCGCCTCGCAGCTCCAAGATAAGGCGCTGAGCGGTCTTCTTCCCCACACCCGGCACCGCCGACATGCCCGCTATGTCTTCTGCCATGACAATCGAATAAAGCTGCGACACGGAGTACTTCGAAAGCACCGCTAGCGCAAGACGGGGTCCTACGCTCGAGACCGCGATGAGCCGATCGAACATCGTGCGCTCTTCGGCCGTGGCGAATCCAAACACCGCAACAGCATCGTTGCCGATCCGCATGCGCGTAAACAGGCGCACCTCCTCGCCAAGGGCGGGCAGCGCCATCGCCGTCATGGATGATATGCCGACCTCGAACCCGATGCCCGAGACGTCGATGACCGCGAAGGACGGCTGCGCCTCGACCAAGGTTCCGCGTAACTGAGCAATCATGCGTATGGACTCCCCTTCTCCGTTACGTACGCGCCTCCTGACGCCATGGCGGTGCTCTGCAGATTCGCATGGCAGATGGCACATGCAAGGGCGTCCGCCGCATGATCGGGTTTTGGGTCATGGTCGAGATGTAGAAGACTTCGCACCATGTAGATAACCTGGTGCTTGTCTGCCGCGCCCGTGCCGACCACCGACTGCTTTATCTGCATCGGCGTGTACTCCCCCACCTCGACTCCCGCGAGCGAGCATGCGACCAGCGCCGCGCCGCGGGCGTGTGCCGTAGGAATGGCCGAGCGAACGTTGGCACCGAAGAAGATGCTCTCGACCGCCGCTGCGTGAGGCTGATACCGATCGACCACCGACACCAACTCATCAACAATGCGCCTAAGGCGTGACGCAAGATCTACATCAGGGGAGGTGTGGATGCATCCGTAGGCACGGCAACGGCATTCACCGCGCCGTTCCTCGATCACGCCCCACCCGGTATTCGCCAGCCCGGGATCGATGCCGAGAACGACCATGTGCACCTCCCTCGCCACATCCCAGCACGGCGCTACAGACCGCCGCGCTGCGCGATTACCCGAACGTTTGTTCTATCATAGCACAGGGCGGGCTTTACGATGATTCATATCGCACTTAGTTTTGAGAGAAGAACGAGAACCCGCGATACCCCGCGCCGGGATACGGCACGCCCGGGATGCCACCTGCTTCGCCATGCTCGAGAAACTCTTGGAGCGCGCGCTGCACCTGCTGCTCGATCTGTGGAAGATCCTTGCCCAGGCGTTGCCTGCCCTCCTCTGAGTTCAACGCCTCGAGCTGCTCGGGGGCAACGCCCAGAATGTTTCCGATAAACCCCATGATCTCGCCGCGCATGCGCGCGCCCATCTCGGCTCCCTGCTCCTCAATGCGCGCGGCCTCTGATTGCACGAGCCCCGAAAGCGTTTGCTGCGCTGCCCCATGACGTCCCACATCTGACCAGGCAAGCGTTATGGGCCAGGCGCGCTCCAAAAACGAACGCCCGGAAACCGCGATGGGCATCGGCAGGCTTCGCCGCGCCGCCTCGCCACGGCGCACCAACATGATAAGGAGCGCGACCGCCTCGGGATGGCTTGCGGCCAGCGGGATATCCTCGAGCGAAAGCCCTCGATCCACATGAGCTTCGAGCACGCCGTCCACCTGACTCGGCTCGAGCCCGTGCAACAGATGCGCCATCCGCTCCTCATATTCTGGACGCCCGAGACCCAGACCGACGGCGCGCGCAAGGATCTCGGCGAGCGACCGTTCGACACTCGCCAGGCCGATCAGCTCGCGAGGCAACGCGTTGCTTGCGCGCTCGCGCGCGGAGGCAAGGAATTCCAAAGAGGAGAGGTACACGTCGCCGAACGGCGCGACCGCACCGGCAATGCCACTTGCAACCCCGCCGGGCGCGAGGGCGTAATCGGTCTTCGTGAGCGCGCTGACCGGCAATGCATGCGCCGTGTGCGCGAGGTCTTCGAGGTAGAGCCGTTCGATACCGGCGTGCACCCACCGTGTTGCCAAGCCCGTGCGCGGCACCTCGGAGGCGAGCTCGTCGCGATCGAGCAAGCTCGACACGTCAGGCTCGTCGTGCTCGACCAGCTTGATGTGCAGGCTCGCCGCGAGCGCGCGCACGCGTTCCACTCGCGCGCGCTCGGCTGCCTCCTGAGCAGGCGTGGTTACCTGCTGCCGCGCGAGAAGCAGGCCCACCACGTTGCGCGGTCCTAACGCATCGACGCAGAGCGCCGCCGCAAGGGAGCTCGGCAGGTTGCCATCAAGCACCAGCGCCGCGCGCGAGGCGCCCTCAGCGGCGGCGATGTCGGCAAGCCCAAGCCGCAACGCCTCCCATTCCCAAGTTTCGCGCTGGTACTGCGGAAGCTCATGATCCTCGATGCGCGGCACCGTCACGCCGCGCTGCACGTCTTGCACAAGCAGCGACTCCTCGAAGCAGGGCGCAGCAGCGACCACGCGGCCGCAATCGTCCATCATGAACGACCCGCCCGTGTAAACCGCCTCATCGAAGCCGCCGATCGGAGCCACGCATGCAAGCCACATGCTGCGTTTGACCACCTCCGGCCGATAGTGCCCATCGGACACCGAAGCGACCGCCGCAGACTCCTCGTGCAGCATGCTGAACGGCTGTGCCTGGAAGAAGATGACCAGGTCGCATCCGGAGGGCAGCAGCTCCATGTCGCGCTGGAAATCGAAGGTCGCCGCGCACCGCGTGCCGTCTATATCGAACAGCGGCGGCAACCACAGGTCCTCATCGGCCTGCTCGCGACGAAACGCGGTAAGCATGCGCACGGGAATGAGCCGCTGCTGTTTGAGCATGAAGACCTCGAGCACCGGCGTGCCCTCATACGAGACATACGCAGGAACCAGCGCGATCACATCGATCGCGGCCAGACGTTTCGATAAATCGCCCAGATTGGTCAGGACATCGTGCACGTAGTTATCGGCGTTGACGAGCGCGCCGGGCAGCATGCCGGCAAACAGCGGCGCCGGGGTCAAGAGCAGCCGCGCCCCCTGTTCGCGGGCAAGCACGGCTTGGCTTTCAATGCGAGCACAGATCGCCTCGATATCACCAAGGCGCATGTCTATCTGCGCAATCGCGACCTTCATAGGATGCCCCTTTCACCCCATTCTCTACTCAGCCGATGGAACGCGCATGCCCTATCGGCATAAGGCGGATCGTGCCACGAGCGCCTCGGCGGGTGGCCATGCGAGCATGTCGCGCGCGGCCCCGGCCGTGCGAGCCGAAGCGTTCTTTGCTCTTATCATTCTCTTCGAGCTGCCCGCGTCTCGGTGCCAGCATCTCGAGCGGTAATCGACATTTTATGTCAAAAAAGGGTCGCCCAGCGGCGACCCTTCCCGCGTGGAACGTCCTGCTGATCGCCGTTCTGCGCGGTGCCGTGGTCTGTGGCGACCCTTCCCGCATGAAACGTCCCCTTAGAACTCCGCCTTCCATAGCCCATGCAGGTTGCAGTAAGCATACACCGTGCCGGATTTTACGCCGCCCGGGAAGAACGCGACCGAGGTCTGGCCGGGCTTGAGCGAATGCATCTCGAGGCGACCATCCGTTTGGAGCGCGATCCACTCGATGTAGTGCGCCTCCTCCATGGGATGCGCAACCGACCCAACGGTTACCCGAATCAGCCTGCCCTCGTTTTGAACATCTACGATCGGGACATGCTTTTCGGTCGCCGCATCGGTGACGTTAGGCTCGAGCGCGGAGTAGCCGCTCGGCGCGGACGCGCCCTCTTCGAGCGCAACAATGAAGTGATTCTCGGCGTCTTTATAAAACGTTGCCATGGAGCACCTCCGTAAGATGTGTACGTACGCATGTTGACGGGTTATTATGCCCGCCAGGCGCGCCTCGTAGACAGTCGCACCGCGAATGCAGCGCACATATGGCCGCCAGACGCGTGAGGCAAGGTCTCTACAACAAACTTTCACAACATGACCCACAAGCACCAGCGGTACCTTTACAATATGTATAAATGCACCAGCTGCATGCACCAACGCCTTCACGACACATGAGAAAGGACGAGTATGGGTTTTCGTTCCTGGTTACGCGAGCGATTCTCGCGCGCGTCCCATGAGCGCATCGCGCCGCGCGCCCAGGAGCGCGCGTCCGGACAACCGGCTGAAATCGCCCCGGGATACCCCGCACAGGAATGGGAGGAGGTTCCCGCGTATCTGCCCGTTAGCCCGACAGAGCACATGCCCGCATGCATCATCGCCTCCGCTATCGCCGCTGGCGACCAAGAAACGAGCAAGCTCGTGGTCAAACGCATCTCGGTCGCGAACCCCGAGCATCGTCGGGTCAGCGCTATCGCTACGGCACTCGCCGCAGGAGCTCTCGAGAAGAGCTCTTTTTCGGTAAAACGCATCTATAAGAAAAGGGAAGAGAAAGGTTCGGAAAGCAACTATGCTGCGTAAGTTCAAGATTTCAATCGATGGAACCCAGTATCTAGTCGAGATGGAAGAGATCGGCGCGCCCGCGCCGACAGCGGCGCCCGCGCCCGCGCCTGTGGCCACTCCTGCACCCGCAACGCCTGCGCCCGCAGCGCCCGCACCCCAACCCGAACCTGCGCCGGCGCCCGCCGCAGCACCCCCTGCCGGCGCACACGTCCAAGAGGCGCCTATGCCGGGCACCATCCTCGACATCCATGTGGCCGTAGGCGATACCGTCGAGGTCAACCAACCTGTCATGGTGCTTGAGGCCATGAAGATGGAAAGCGAGATCGTGGCAGAGCAGGCGGGCACCATCGCCTCGATCAACGTTGCCAAGGGCGACATGGTGAACCCCGGAGATACGCTCTTCTCCATCGCCTAGCCTTCGCACGCGATGGTGCGTTCGGGCTCGCCCCGGGCACCGCACGCACGAACGAGGTAACAGGCGTGCGCATTCTACCCGCTGCATATAGGAAGGTCGATCGTTGGAAATTTTACTTGATGGCGTCATGGCGCTCGCAGCCGAGCCGGGACGCATTGTGATGATGGCAATTGGCTGCATCCTCATGTATCTGGGAATCAAGAAGGAGTACGAGCCGACGCTGCTCGTACCCATGGGACTGGGCACCATCTTGGTGAACATCCCTTCGTCGGGCGTCATCGGCGATACCGGCCCCTTCCAGATCCTCTTCGATATCGGCATCGAGACCGAGCTCTTCCCGCTGCTGCTCTTCATTGGCATCGGCGCCATGATCGATTTCGGACCGTTGCTCTCGAGCCCGTTCTTGCTGCTCTTCGGCGCCGCCGCCCAATTCGGCATCTTCTTCGTGATCATCGTGGCGACGCTGCTCGGCTTCGATATGGTCGACGCCGCCTCGACCGGCATCATCGCCGCCGCCGATGGCCCTACGTCGATCTTTGTCGCCAACAGCCTCGGCTCCAAGTACATGGGCGCCATCATGGTGGCGGCCTACTCCTACATGGCGCTCGTACCCATCATCCAGCCTATCGCCATCAAGGCGGTGACCACCAAGAAGGAGCGCCGAATCCGCATGACGTACAACCCGCGTGCGGTCTCCAAGACATCGAAGATTCTCTTCCCCATCATCATCTGCGTCATCGCCGGCCTCATCGCGCCTATGTCGTTACCGCTCGTGGGCTTCCTCATGTTTGGCAACCTCCTGCGCGAATGCGGCGTTCTCGACAGCCTGTCTAAATCCGCCCAGAACGAGTTGGTGAACCTCATCTCGATCCTGCTCGGCCTCTGCGTATCGGTGAAGATGGAGTACCACGAGTTCCTGCAGGTCGATACCCTCATCGTCATGGCGCTCGGCCTCGTGGGCTTCATCATGGACTCCGTGGGCGGCGTAGTGTTCGCCAAGGTGCTGAACATCTTCCGTAAAGAGAAGATCAACCCCATGGTCGGCGCAGCGGGCATCTCGGCCTTCCCCATGAGCTCGCGCGTGGTGCAAAGGCTCGCCACCGAAGAGGATCCGCAGAACTTCATCCTCATGCAGGCAAGCGCTGCAAACGTGGCCGGTCAGATCGCCTCGGTGGTCGCGGGTGGCCTGGTACTCGGGTTGCTAGCATAGGAGGGAACCGCAATGACTGAGAACCTTGCGACCGCCTTCGAGCTCCTTGGCTTGGGCTGGGGCGGCATCTTCATCGTCATGTTCATCATCTATCTCATCTCGCTCGCGCTCTCGAAGATCTTTTCGCCGAGCGATGGCGGGGGCAACTAACGAAGGGAGGCATCGGCTCTATGGGACGAACCGTCCGCTTCATGGAAACCATCCTTCGAGACGGGCAACAAAGCCAGATCGCCACGCGCATGCCCATCGAGGACATGCTGCCGGTGCTCGAAGACCTCGACTCATGCGGCCTCTATGCGCTTGAGGTATGGGGTGGCGCGACATTTGACTCATGCCTGCGCTATTTGAACGAGGATCCCTGGGAGCGCCTGCGCACCATACGCGCGCACGTGAAGAACACGAAGCTCCAGATGCTCCTGCGCGGCCAAAACCTGCTGGGATACCATAATTACGCAGACGACGTGGTTGAGGCGTTCGTGAAAAAATCCGTCGAGAACGGCATCGACGTGCTGCGCATCTTCGACGCCCTGAACGACACGCGCAACCTTCAGACCTCCATCCGCGCTGCTAAGGAAGCGGGCGGCGAGGTGCAGGCTGCGATTTGCTACACCACGAGCGATGTGCACACGATCCGCTACTTTGTGTCGCTCGCCATCGAGATGGAGCGCGCCGGAGCCGATTCCATCTGCATAAAAGACATGGCAGGCGTTCTCACCCCCGAGGTTGCCTACGAGCTGGTCGACGAGATCAAGAGCGCGATCGATTTGCCGGTGCAGGTGCACACGCACGGCACCGCGGGTATCGGGCAGCTGACCTATCTCAAAGCCGTCGAGGCGGGCGCGGACATCATCGATACCTGCCTTTCGCCGTTCGCGGAGGGCACGAGCCAGCCGTGCACCGAATCGATGGCGATCGCACTTGACGGCCTGGGTTACGACGTTGCGCTCGATGTCGATAAGCTCGACCAGGTCGCCAAGCATTTTGCAAGCGTGCGCGACCGCTTCCTTGCCGACGGCGGACTCAACCCCAAGGTGCTTGAGGTTGAACCGAAAGCGCTGCTCTACAAGGTTCCCGGGGGCATGCTCTCGAACCTTATCAGCAACCTCGCTGACCTCGGCGCGCTCGACCGTTATAACGAGGTGCTCGCGGAGGTTCCGCGCGTGCGCGCTGAGCTGGGGTATCCCCCGTTGGTAACGCCGCTCTCGCAGATGGTCGGCTCGCAGGCGCTGATGAACGTGCTCTCTGGCGAGCGATACAAGATCGTTCCCAACGAGATTCACGATTACGTGCGCGGCATGTACGGACGGCCGCCGGTCACCATCTCGAAGGAGATTCGCACGCTGATCATCGGCGACGAGAAGGTCATCACCCGCCGCCCCGCCGACTTGCTCGAGCCCGCGCTTTCTGCAGCGCGCGAGGAAATCGGTGCATATGCCAAGAGCGAGGAAGACGTGCTCTCGTATGCGCTCTTCCCCGAGCAGGCGCGCGACTTCCTTGGCCGCCGCGAAGACCCATTCTACGATGTGCCCGTACAGGAAGTCGAGGTAACCGTCGCCGTCTCATAGCACGGTGACTTAGCAGCGCGCTATAACGCGATGCCCGCGGCTTTCACAGCGCGCCGGCGCCCAACTAGATACGCTCAGACCCCGAACATGCGAATGCATGCTCGGGGTCTGTATTGTTTGGGTTTGCGATTTTCGCCGAAACCTGAGGATTTCTCACATGGGTATCTTTAAAAATTTGGAATCAAGGTTGCCCATCACAAAACCGTGTGTATCAACGCGACGGTAAGCATAGGCACCGGCAACATCCCACCAGAAAATCACGTATACATTGCGCAGAAGTCGATCATGCCGGCATCTATCCTTCAAGGCCGAACAGCTTTGCCGCGTTGTCGTAGAGAATCGCATTCTTGTGCGGAGCGAGCTCGGGATCGTTCGCTAAAAACTCCTCCAAGCGCTTAAGATTTGCCAACACCAACTCTGCATTCGTAAAGGGGTAATCACCGCCATACATCACATGGTCGGGTGTGGTTATGGTGAGCAATAGCTTCAGCATATACGGGACGGGATTGCCCGCCGTGTCGTAATACAGCTTGGATAGGTTTTCGTCCACATCTACCGGAGCCATCATGCCGTTATTCACCAGAATAGGCTGAAGCATCTTTATGCGTGCTGCGACATTGGGTAGGAAGGAACCGCAATGTGGAACCACAATGCTCACGTGGGGATAACGCACGGGAACATCGTGGGCGATCATATTGAGCACGCCGCGCGTAGTGTCCGCCAGGAACTCGTACAGCGGCACAGGTCCCGCCGAGAAGATGCCCTCTTGCTGAGGCGTCGGTCGATGTGGATGCAGAATCACGACTGCATTACGCTCGTTGAGCACGTGAAACAATGGGTCGAGTGCAGGGTCACCCAAATACAGCCCTCGGCTGTTGCTTGCCAGCTTTACCCCTTTGGCGCCGAGCTCATCGAGAGCATATATCGCCTCAGAGATGGCAGCATCCACATCAGGTAGCGGCAACACCGCACAGAACCCAAACTTGCCAGGATGTGCCTGAACCTGTTCGGCGCAGAATTCGTTGAAGCGACGGCAAAACGTTTTGCTCTCCTCGTCATCGCCAAAATGCGGATGCGGCGATGAGAGCGACATGAGCGTCCATTCGACCCCACCCTGCTCCATCATCTCAAGGTTGACTTCGGCGCTCCATATTGGCAGTGGAAACCCATCTTCCTTGAGCGCGCCGTGCTTGGCAAGCAAGTCGAGGTATTCCTGGTTGAGTACATGACTGTGTGCATCGATAATTTTACTCATGACCTATCCTTTCTATACGCTTGCGCCGACCCGTTGCCAGAGCACGTTTGCTCTGCATTGCTCTTTTTAACTGAAAAAGCGAGTTCTGCACATCATCAGAACTGCCATGTGTGTTGAGAAATCGACACGGGCGGCAAAACTGTCTACTCTGACTGGCAAATACCTACAACCCCCGCCTAGCTGTTAGAATACAAATGAGCCGTGAGAACCTATGGATAGCGTATGTACTATGAGATGCTGGGGATATCCGGGGAGGGTGCATGGAGCGCAGGGACGGCTTGTTGGCAAGCAAGATGACCAGTTATGACTATCTCAAGCATGCGCTTTTCCGGCTGATGCGCGTTCAAAGCGTGCAACGCATCACGGTAAAGGCTCTTTGTGCCGAAGCGCATCTCAACAGGTCAACCTTCTACGCCAACTTTTCAGGTATGGAAGCGTTCCTTGATGTGGTGATGCACGACATCGCTGACGGCCTGCCTAAGATTGTCAGCAACTTCGGCAGAGATAAAAACCTCCTGCTCCGCAAAGGTAAGGCCTACGAATGCTATCGACAATGGTTTCGCTACGTCGACGAAAATCGCGAAGCATTTCAGCTGCTTACCGGCAAGAACGGCCCGCAAGAATTCCGCACTATCCTAGATGATCAAGGTATCCGATGGTATCGAGATTTGTTGCGCCCGTTGTTGCCACGCTTTGAGGCTCGCATCTCACTCGACGCCCTCGCTATCTACATCGTTTCCGCCCATCAGGGTCTCATGATGTGGTACTTGAACGGCGGGCAAAAATATAGTGCCGATTATATGGCTGAGCAGCTGGTTCTTCTCACTTTCGAAGGGTCGTTCTCGCTGCTCCATCTTTTTATAGAGTAAGTATGCCGACTTAGAAAACCTGCCAGCGGAACAGAACGTATATCGCAGAGGAACAGGCCTTGCCGGCAGGCAAGCCGAACCCGATGATGCCCGTGGGTCGAAGCGTGTTCGGCACCTTGGCATGAGGGTTCGTTCGAGAGTCTATATTATTTGATCTTCGCGGGTTTTCCGCACGGTCTGGCGCTGCAGCCTGCGGGCCGCAGCGCCCGGTACGCTACTTAGGCATGACCCAGAACTTGAGCAGCGGGTAGCTCACCAGCACCGCAAGAAGGGTGTTGACCACGCTCGCTACAGTAGCCGCGATGCCAGACGACATGCCGAAACTCTGGCAAAAATCGGTCACGTGCCCCGGAAGCACCAGGTTGACCACTACGATGATGACCGCAAGCACCACGAAGCGCGGGGCAGCCGTGGAGAACGAGGCATCGCTCTTGAACACCCATGTCTTTTGCACCACGAAATTCACCAATTGGGCGATAACCTCGGCAAGCAGGAAGGTTAGAAATCCGCCCAGCCCGTTCGACCCGGAAGCGCTGTAATCGAACAGCAGAAACCGAAACGGCTCGGTCATGCCAAGCGCCGAGACGAACAACGCCGTGCCGAGCCACGTGCATACGAAGCGCGTGATGGTCGAGACGTTCGACAGCACGTTGAAGAGGATGAACTCCCAAAGGTCTGGATGCCTATCGCACCAGGCTCGAAACGCACCCATTGGGTTGCCTCCATTTCTCGCGCGCGTTGCGCACGTAACATATTGAATCGAGCTGCGCCTACGACACAGGGTTGTCGTCGTCAACAAGGCTCCAAGAAAGCCGTGATCGGCGTACGAGGTTCAGCGCGAATTCTATGATGAGTCGTATGATGCCGATGATCCAGAACCCACGGAGCTCCATGACGATCGCGTCGACCATGCCCATGCTCACCATGCCGCCTGTCATCTTCGCGATCGCTCGGAGCGGCATGTTATATATGAATGCAATGTTGAGGTCGGGCTCATCGCTTGCAAGGCTTTTACGATACAGCCTGCTGATGACGGAGCCGAGGATCCATCCGATGGGGCTTCTGCCCCGACCAAGCTCCCCGAGCGTCATGTTGCGATCGATGCTCACCCGTTCGGTTGGAACGGCGTGGCCGAGCAAACGCTCGAAGGTCGCGTCATCGACCGCGTACACCTCGCCTGTCTCATATGGCATCAGGTCAAGCTCCGCATACGGGTTGGGTGCGCCGGTTCCTGCCAGCTCTACACGGCACATGAGCCGCATGTCGCGACTCGAGGCGGCAAGGTAGACCTCGTAGGTTCCGCCTTCGATTTCCCAGCGGTTCGTGAGCACGTTCCAGTACTCAAATGCATGGGGGTCGAGCGAGACCACGACGCGCTCATGCGCGCCCGCATCGAGCGGCACCTTTGCAAAGCCTGCGAGTTGGCGGGCTGGCCCGAACACGCCTCGGCCGGGATGCGCCACATAGGCTTGAACGACCTCGGCACCGGCGACAGCCCCCTCGTTGCCGACGACGCATGAAATCGATTGCGGAACGCCATCGGTGCCGCACACATCGATAGCAGGATCTGCATAGGAAAAATGCGTGTAGGAAAGCCCGAAACCGAACGGGAAGGCCACGGGAGCTTCAACGGTATCGAAGTAGCGATACCCCACATACAGAGATTCCCGATATGCCGCGACCCGGCCCTGCGCGGGATACGTGTCCGCGGTGGGCACATCTTCATAGCGCAGCGGCCACGTCTCGGAGAGCTTGCCCGAGGGGTTCACGCGCCCGCAGATGACATCGAACGCCGCACCGGCACCAGCTTGACCGCCCAATCCGAGCAGCACGAGCGCCTGGGCATCATCGATCCACGGCAGCTCGACGGGAGCGCCAGCAGAAAGCAGCACCACGACATGCGGGTTCACTTCTGCCACAGCATGGAGCGCCTGCACTTGGTTCTCGTGGAGGCGCATGTCGCGCCGATCGATTCCCTCGCTCTCCTGAATCTCCGCAAGCCCCAGGCACATGAGCACCACGTCCGCACGCTGAGCGAGCTCGACCGCCTCGGCCTGCAGGGCATCGTTCGAAGCGCCGCTGCGCTCAAAGCCGGCCGCGTATCCAACGAGGTCAAAATCTGCTTCGGCGCGCAAGATATCGAGAAACGAGTCGACCCGTGTGGCGTTCACGGCGCTCGACCCCGCTCCTTGGTACCGCGGCGTTTGCGCAAAGTCACCGATCACGGCCACGCGCGTGCCCGCCGCACAGGGAAGGATATCTCCCTCGTTTTTCAGGAGCACCGCGCACGACGAGGCGAGCTCGCGTGCGAGCGCATGGTGCGCCTCCTTGTCGAAATCGCCTGGAGAGGCCGAGACCGCATCGATCGTGCTGAAGATGAGCTCGAGTGCCTCGCTTACCCGTCGGTCGAGCGTCTCGCGCGCGAGCGCGCCCAATTCGACCGCGCGGATGAGTTCATACACAGAGCTCGCCCCGGAGTTCGGCATCTCGAACGTCGAACCCGCCGCAACGCCGGCAACGTGGTCGTTCGACCCGCCCCAATCGGTTACGACAGCGCCGTCATATCCCCACTCATCGCGCAGGATCGTCTGGAGCAGATGCTCGTTCTCATTGGCGTATGTACCGTTTATCAGGTTGTACGACGTCATGATCGTGCGCGGACGGGCTTCGCGCACCACATGTTCGAAGCCAGCGAGGTATATCTCGCGCAGGGTGCGCTCGTCAAGCACCGAATCGCTCGTCATGCGCCGCGTCTCCTGGCTGTTCACGGCAAAGTGCTTTGGACAGGCCGACACCCCGGCGCTTTGCACCCCGCGCACGAAGCCTGCCGCCATCGAACCCGCAAGCAGCGGATCTTCCGAGTAATACTCGAAGTTGCGCCCACATAGCGGGTTGCGCTTTACGTTGAGCCCAGGGCCTAAGAGCACGTTCACGCCCTGTGCGGCGGCCTCCTCGCCCATCGCAGCACCCGCGCGCTCAGCTACAGAGGGATCCCAGCTCATCGCGACGGTACAGGACAACGGAAAGCACGTCGCCGGCTCGGAAGGGTTGAGCCCGAGATGATCTGCCGCACCCGCCTGCTTGCGCAGACCGCTGGGACCGTCGGCAAACCGCAGCTCCGGGATGCCCAGCGATGGATACGCGTAGGTTGTGAACTCAGTCGCCCCTGAAAGGAGCGCGCACTTCTGCTCGAGCGTCATCTGCTCCAGGCATACCGCGACACGTGTGTCCTGCGACATCCCGCCCGATTCACGCATGCTACAACCCTCCTTGTCCTTGCAATCTTATCCGGCGCGCCGCGCCTGCCCCTTCTGCGGCAGCCCCTGAGTCTCGACGTTGAGGGGTGCCCGTCCAGGTTGAGGAAGGGAGGGGCGGGCACCCTTTGCGTGGGCAGCGCGCCGCGTTACGCAGCGCGCGTGCGCGGGATGAAGCAAATAATCATCTGAGCAACCGAGATAGCCACCATCAAGCCGATGATCGTAAAGATCGTGGTCACGTTCCCCACGCCACCCGAGAAGATCGTGACGCCGTTCAGGAGGTCAGCCAAATTGGTGATGTCGCTCATGAGATAGACCACCAAGCAATATGCCGTCAGACCCACCGAAGCGAGCTCGGTCAACCCCATGATGTCGATCCGCAGGTTGCAGCTGATGAAGAAATACGCCACGTTGAGCAGGGCAATGGCGACAAGCAAACCGACCACGCGCATGTCGACCGCGCTGAGCGCCGATTCATACGGATAGTACACGCCGATGCAAGCAAGCGCGGCGACGGCAACGAGCAGGCTCAGGTACTCGCCGGCTGAGCGATGGGAAAACGAACAATTGATACCCATGGTTACTCATCCCCTTCTTTGTTGCCCACGAGCTGAGGCGCCACAGAAGCGGCCAGCGCGGCAACCGCGCCGATTCCCGTGATCCCCATCGCGGCATATCCAGCAGTCTTCCACCATGGCGTCACCGATTCGATGCGCGTCGAGGAGGAGAGCCCGTTTACCGACCAGGTGTGCGCCCACACATAGCAGGTGCGCTTCACCGCTTGGCGCAGATTGTACAACGCGTACCCATCGCCATCATTCACCGCCGTGGTGATACCCTCGACGGCATCAGGGTTCTCGCTCATGGAAAGCATGGCGTTGAAGCAGAAGTAGTCTGTTCCCGCCGCCAGGTTAAGCGGCCAGTTCTGCTTGTAGATCGAGCCGGCGATCGCGTCGGTGGTCACACGACCCTTGAAGCCCCATTCGTTGCGCAGAACGTCGGTGTTGAGCGCACGGCTGTAGTTGCAGAACGTGAGTCCCAAGCGGTTGAAGCCACCCATGAGGCCCATCTCGCCGCCGTCGACGATCGGTCCCTCATAGCAGCGAAGCTCGGTCTCGCGGAACGCCTGCTCGGTGAAGAACTTGGCATGGCTCTCGCGCGCCTGCTCCTGATTGTTGCCCGCGAAGTGCTTCTGGCAATACACCACGCCCACGTCTTGCATGGCCTTCGCCTCGCCGGCCCCTACGTACCAGCCGAGAATGCCGTCCTCCGAATAGTACTGTTGGTTGCGACCGCAGAACTGGGTGCGATGATAGTTGCCGCCGCCGTACCACACCTCGTTGTAGCCGCTGAACCACGCCTCGAGTCCCATCAGGCGGCCGCGCGCCTCGAAGCGCTCCATGTTGAAGGTGCTCGCTGTATTGATCTCGCTTGGCCACTTTTGAGCGCTGCCGCTATCGACCGCCAGGAACGAACCGCCGATCGCGGTGTTGTCGTCGATCTGCGTCGCACCGGGAATGCCGAACTCCTCGACCACCTCGGTACCGGCATTGAGCAGGTAGGTGAGCTCATCCATGGTGAACTGGTCGAGGAACTGATCCCAGGTCACGTTGTCGTCGAAATCCACATCGCGCATCATGATGAGGGTCAGCCCGTTATCTGCGCCGAGCGTGTAGTCGTCTACCGAATAGGAATCGTCCGACTCATACGGTCCTGAAAGCTCGGTGATCATATCGGCGGTCGCGTTGAGCTCCACCTCGCCATAGCTTACCGGGTAGGTGCCCTCCCAATCGTTGCGGGTGAGCAGCGTCCAGGCATCATCGCCCAACCAGTAATCGAGGCGCGCATCATCGAAGCGATTCGCCACCTCATAGGCACTGTTCACGCGCGATTGGCGATACGAGCTCGAGTCGAGCGATGCCTGGTTGAAGGTATACACCTTCTCCGCATCACCCTCCGTCGCGTTGCCGAGCACATCGGTCATGCCCGAGGCGCCCTTGGCGGCGAGGATATTGTTCAGCGCGTCGTGCGCGTCATCGCCGACAGCCAGATAGTAATCACCTTCGGATAAGATGTAGCCGCCTGCGCCCTGCGAATCATAGCTCGCCAGGAAGTAGCGCTTCACATCGACTGTCACGGTCTCGGATGCTCCAGGATCGAGCGTCGAGGTCTTCGCGAACCCCACGAGCTGGACCGCCGCCTTCTCAATTGCGTTCTCGCGCTCGTAGTCCCCGTACGGCGTCTGAGCATACACCTGCACCACGTATTTTCCGGCATAGGTATCGCCGGTGTTGGTGACGGTGACGTCCATATGATATGCGTCGTCATTCTCGCTGTACTCGGTGCTATCGAGCGTCTGCTCAAAGGTCGTATACGAGAGGCCGTACCCAAAGGGATAGGTCATCTCGGCGGTATAGTCCCAGCCACCGTCGCTCGCGTAGGTGCCCGCCGTCCCATCGGCGCTACCCTGTCCCAAGATGCAATCTTCATAGCGCGTCTCGTAATAGCGATACCCGGTATAGATGCCTTCTGCCTCGACGACATACGCGTTGAAGTTGCGCTCTCCGCTGTAGTTAGACTCGTTTCCGGTATAGCCGACTCCGTCCAGGATCTCGTCTGAGTTCGCCCAGATACCGGTGTTCTGGCACGCATTCATATTTGCCGGCGCCGAGAGCGAATTCGTTGCGTGCGTATCGGCGAGGCAGCCGGACGGCGAGACCGCGCCGGTCAGGATATTGGTGAGACCCTTTATGCCCGCGCTTCCCGGCGCACCAATCCACAGCACCGCATCGACGCCGTAGTCGGGCAGAGAGCCGACCTCAAGCGCATGCGCCGTGTTGAGCAGCACGATGATCCGGTCGAAGGTCCCATCCTCCTTATACGACTGCGCCATCTGAAGCAGGGCGACCTCGTTGGGTTGCAGGGCAAGCTCCGAGATGCCGTCGACACCGTCGCTTTGCCCGAGGTCGTTATCCTCATTTCCCTCGCGCGTGAAGATGATGAAGGCGGCATCGCCATATGAAGAGAACGTCGCGGTCAGGTTGTTATCCTCGTAGAAGCTTACCGGCGCCTCGGCATCCACGGGTAGCTCGAAGAAATCGTCCGGTACCGCTCCAATTCCCCAAGCGCTCTCGGCGGCATCCGTTGAGCCCTCCTGGACGCCGCGCCCCGGCCAGGTCTCGGTATTGTCGGTATACGCATCGATGACGTCCTGGTTGACGTTATAGACGCGCCCCATGGCGTCTACGTAGCTCAGGATCGCGTCGTAATCAGCGTACTCGTCGCTATCCGTCCAATCCGAGTAAATACTTGCCGCGCTGATCAGCGAGGCACCGGTGGAGTTGCGGCCCAGAAATTCGTTTACCGTCGAAGCGCCGAGCAGGGTCACGTTCGCGCCCTCGGCCAAGGGCAACGCGGCGTTCTCGTTGCGCAGCAGCACCACGCTCTCTTCGACGGTGGCGATCTCTTCGTCTACCACAAGCGCCTCAAGTTCGTTGAGCGCGGCGACATCGGTGTTGTCGTTGCTCGAAAGCCCCGTCTCATAGTAGGTCGTCGAGTCATCGTCGGCGGCAAATGCAGATTGCACGCCTCCCGCTGCGGACGTGGCCAGCGTAGCGCCTGCACCCGTCGCTCCCACAAGTTTAAGAAAGACCCTACGGCTTAACTTGGCATCCATGCCTATACCCTCCTTTACCTGCATGCTCGGCTACTCTTCGACGATCCGCGTCGTGCTGATTCCCAGCTGGCTGTTAATCGTGCTTTCATAGCTTTCGGCAATCTGCATGCCAAAAACAAGAGCGACAAACAACCATAGAAACACCGCGGATAGCCCCAAGAACAGCCGTCCCTTGCTCCTCAGAACTGAGAGCGTGTTCTTGCTCATATGCAGTTCCTCCTTCCGGCTCCTCGCGACCCATCGCTGCGCCCCGTGCTGCAAACCCAACGGGACACCCGGACCTGCCCACGCAAGTCGTTGAGCTGAATGTAACGAGTCGGTAACGCGCTGTGGGAAACTTGCCAAAACCGGTCACCTCGGTGACGTATTTGGTAACGGACTCCCGCAAACGGAAAAACAAGGCACGGATTCACCAGGTGGCAAGGGTTGGCGCTTGCAGGATGATATAGTTCAACCAGGCCAGAACGATATAATCGCGCGGTTGACGCACGGCGAAAACCATAGGGTTGGCAGTTTGACCTGCCCGATACGTTAGGAGAGCGCGTGTATCGGATTCTCATCGTAGAGGACGAAGCGGAGGCGGCCGATCTGCTGAAACGCTTTATCGCCCGATACGGCGACGAGCACGACGAGCAGTTTCAGGTAACGACCTTCCATAGCGCCCATGAACTTCTGCGCCGCGATCGCTCCTTCGACCTCATCTTTCTTGACATCGAACTGCCCGAGATAAACGGCATGGAGGCAGCAAATCTGCTGCGCGTCTATGACACCTCGACGCCGATCATCTTCGTTACGAACCTCGCTCAATACGCGGTGCGCGGGTACGAGGTCGATGCACTCGACTTCATCGTGAAACCGGTAGGATACTTCGATTTTTCAATGCGCATGAACAAGGCGATGCGCGTGCTCAAGCGGACGAGCGGCCAGACGATTACCGTGACCTCGCGCGGCACCACGCAGGTCTTCCCCCAGGCAGATCTCGTGTACGTGGAAATCGTTAACCATGACCTGGTATTTCATACCATATCGATGGATTCGCTCAACCCACCTCGCATGCGCGGGAGCCTCAAGAAGCTCGAGCAGGAGCTCCCTGCCGGATCGTTTTTGCGCATCTCAAGCAGCTGCCTCATCAACATGAACCACGTTCGACTTTCTCAGCCCGGCTTGGTGCGCATGTCAACCGGCGAGACGCTGTACGTGAGCCGCAGCAACCGGAAAGTCGTTATGGACACGCTCGCCGAGTTCCTTGGTGGCAGCATATGAGCGTATTCACCACATTCGAGGCGGTATATACCATTTTTGAGATCTCGCTCTGCGTCTGGTTGTTCTGCCGAACCTATCCTGCGCGGCAGCATTTCGCGGTTCGCGCGGTGCTGTCTATAGGCGGCGCCGCAGCGCTCTATCTGAGCGGAGCCATGTTCGGCAGCACGATGCTCACGTCCGATTGGTGGTCGAGCACGTTCTACTTCTCTCAGCTCTGCGCGTTCGTGGGGCTGCTCATTCTGTACGTGGCGCTCGTCATGGTATGCTACGACATCTCGGTTTGGAACGCGCTGTTTTGTTGCACGGCAGGGTATACCGTGCAAAACCTGGCAAGCGGGCTCCATGGGTTCGTCATGATCCTCTGCGGCCTTGCCGGGGTGGCGGTCGAGCCGAGCTCGTCGGGCATCGTCACCGAGAACCACATCATCGCCGGCATGAGCCTCGTCGCGACATCGCTTGCCGTGATCAGCGTGAGCTACGTCCTCTACATCCGCCCGGTCGCGCGCAGCGGTCTCAAAGAGGTCGAGGATCACACCATGCTCGTCGCGGTCATCGCCGTCGTGATGTTCGAGATGGCGTTCGACTTGGTCAACAAAGGGCTCTCAAATCCCATCTCATCTGGTTCCGCTCAGGAGCTTCCGCCGCTCTTCCTGATCGTCCTCAAGGTGACGCACCTTGCAACCTGTTTGCTTGTGCTCTTCATGCAGCATGAGATGCTCTATAGCAAGCGATTGCAGCTTGACCGCGTCGCCATCGAGCGCATGGCGCAAGACCAGCGGCACCAATACGAGACTTCACGCATGAGCATCGAGGCGATCAACATGCGCTGCCATGACATCCGCCATCAAATCCAAAGTCTCGGTGCGGCGTGGCAGATTAGCCAGGAAACGCTTGAAGAGCTCGCGCGAGAGGTCGATGTGTATGACTCGGCCGTGAAAACGGGAAACGATGCCCTCGACGTCATCCTCACCGAGAAACACCTCATCTGCCAGCGGGAACGGATCACGCTTTCCTGCATAGCCGATGGGAAAAGCATTCAGTTCATAAAGCCAGCCGACCTGTATGCATTGTTCGGCAATGCACTGGATAACGCCATCGAAGCCGTCCGCGCGGTTCCCCGCCAAGACAAATGGAGCATCAGCCTCATGGTGCGTCGAAGCGGAGACATGGCATCGATCCATGTGGAGAATTATTTCGCCGGGTCGATCGGGTTCAAAGACGGCATGCCTCTTACAACTAAAGAGGACGGCCGACCACATGGGTACGGTATGAAATCGATGCGCATGATGGCGGAACGATACGGCGGAACGCTCACCTGCCGCACGCAGGATGATATCTTCCACCTCAACATCCTCATCCCGATCCCCGTGGCGCCAAACGACAGCGACGGTCGCTCGGCGCCGTAGCATCAATACCACGCACCCTGTTTGCATCGTGTCGTGGAGCTATCACATGCGAAACCGTACCCGCGCCGCTTCCGTGCCGCGGAAACGCTGCCCGTCGCGCGTCGAGGGCCTCGTTTCGAACACCGGCTGCTATCCGATTGGGCGGAGCGAGACGCGCGATGAATCGTAGGATCGAACCTCGCCGTTTGCCAACTCGATCAGCGCGCGCCCCCATACGTCAACGCCGCGCAGCACGCCGTTTTCGGAAACGCTTCGATCGGGGGCGCTCACATGCACGCGCTCATCGCGGTAGGCAAGCAGCTCGTTATACGCGCCCTTTACGCCGGTAAGCGGCGCCGCAGACGCGCCAGCGCCCTTGATGCCCTCCACCCAGAGGTCGACGGCCTCCATTATGGAGATGCGGGTCATCTCGGCAAGTTCGTCGAGCGACGGCAGCGCGCGATCGTCGGGGATGCATTCGGCCAGACCGGCAATGGGAAGCGCGCTCGGATCGCGCCACTCCATGGAAATGGCCTGAATGTTGATGCCCATGCCGCAAACGACCAGCACCTCACCAGACGACCGGCCGAGCTCGACCAGAATGCCTCCGAGCTTTCCCTGATCGCAAATGATGTCGTTTGGCCATTTGAGCCGAAGCGTCGCACATCCGAGCGTCTCAAGCGCGCTCACCACGCCGATCCCGCACGCGACCGGAATACCGGAAAGCACGCGATCGGGTACCTGCGGCTTGATGAGCACCGAGAGATACAGCCCGCCTTCAGGCGATGTCCAGCTATGCGACCGCCTGCCCTTGCCCGCGCGCTGCGCGCCTGCGCGAAGGGCAAAGCCCGCAGGGGCACCGTTGCGCGCACGCGTCATGAGCTCCTCGTTCGTTGAATCCACTTCATCCAAGACCTCGATGGGCGGTAGATTCTCGTACGTTGATGTGCTCATGTCCCCCTCCTTTGCGGTATGGGCATATCGTCGGATGACACATCCGGCACATGCGCTATTCCATATTGTATGCGTTTGCACCGCGCCCCCGCGAACGTCTCCGGGGCACGCGCTGTCCGTCCATTGTACCCACCGACATGCGTCCTCGTTGCGAACGTGTTCGCGATGCCGCATGTTCATTGGGCAAGCGGAACGATTCTCACGGCAAGCGGACGCTGCGCCGGCGCACGGGGCTCTTGCCGCGCGCGGAACGCGCCTAGATGACCGTCACGCGGCCGCCTTCGCCGACGATGGACTTTGTCTCGGCAATGAGCGGAATCGAGCAGGCGTTCACCCTAAGGGGAATCTCCGCGCGCATGGTCTGCCCATCGCGTTGCTCCACGAAAAGCTCCACGCGGTCACCGCCAGGGTTGCTCGAGAGCACCGCCGCAAGCCGCGCCATGCTCCCTTGGCTGAATCGTGCCGAGGGGATCATGACCTCGAACACCTTGGGGCGATTCGACTCATCGTTCAGCTCAAGCGAAAGCACTTCTTGCGCGATGATCTGGTCGCCGCGATCGCTGCGCTCGATCTTGCCCCGCACCCGGATGAACGAATCCGAAAGCACCGCCCCCGTCTCGGGGTCGCTCTCGCCATAGAGGAAGTCCTCGCATTCCTTGTAGACCTTCGGGAATATGACGATGGTGGCCTCGCCCTCCATGTCCTCCAAGCGCACGATGGCCATGGGATCGCCGTTTTTGGTGACGCGTTTCGAGACCTCGGCGACCATGCCGGCGAACCAATAGGGCTTGCCTTCGGGAATCTCCTGGTTCACCGTGCCCTCGCTGCCAGGCACCGTGCGCTCAACGCCGGTTTCGATCTGCGCGAGCGTGAAGTCGCGAGCCTTCGAGAGCGCGTACTCATACGGACGCAACGGATGGTCTGAGACGTAGATCCCCAGCACATCGCGTTCGTAGGAAAGCTTCATATGGCGATCCCACTCCTGGCCATCGGGCTCGGGCACGACCACCTCGAAACCCGAGCCCTCGACATCGCCGAAGATATCGAAAAACGACGTCTGCCCGCTCGCGCGATCCTTCTGTCGCTTCGTGGCGGCGTCGATGATGTTCTCCGGGTTGGCCTTGTCCACAAAGTTCATGAGCTGTCGGCGCGGGTAACCGGTCGAGTCGAAGGCGCCCGCCTTGATGAGCGCTTCGACCACACGACGATTTGCCTGGCTGGAATCGACGCGATCGACGAAATCGTGCAGGTTCTTGAAGGAACCGCCCTTCTCGCGCTCGTCGATGATCGCCTGGGCGACGCCCTCGCCCACGCCGCGGATGCCCGCAAGGCCGAAGCGCACGCCTTCGGTCGTCGCCGTGAACTCCTTGCCTGATTCGTTCACGTCTGGGGGCAGCACCGGAATGCCGTCGTGACGGCACGCGGAAACGTAATGCGTGATCTTCTCCGTCTTGCCGGTGTAGCTGGTAAGCACGGCCGCCATGTACTCGTGCGGATAATGCGCCTTCAACCACGCGGTCTGCATGACAAGAATGGCGTAGCCGGCCGAATGCGACTTGTTGAACGCGTAGGACGCAAACTCGAGCACGTCATCCCAGATGCGCTGCGCGGTCTTGCGCTCATAGCCGTTGCGCTCGGCACCGTTCATCCAATGGTCGTAGATGGTCTCCTCGTGCCCGTCCTCCCAGGAGAAAACCTGCTCGGTCAGCATCTTGATCTTCTTTTTGGCCACCGGCTTGCGAATGCGGCTGTCGGACTCGCCCTTGGAAAAGCCGCACATCTCGACCGAGATGTTCATGACCTGCTCCTGATAGACCATGGTGCCGTAGGTCTCGCTCAGGATGTCGTCGAGGCGCGGGTCGTAGGAGACGGCGGGCTCCTTGCCGTTCATGCGGTTCACGTAGCTCGTAACCATGCCGGCACCCAAAGGGCCAGGGCGATACAGCGCGATCAGTGCGACGACGTGCTTGTACTCGGTCGGCTTCATGTTCTTGATGGTGGCCGTCATACCGGCTGATTCGACCTGGAACACGCCGGCCGTGTGACCGCCCTGCATGAGCTCGAAGGTAGCCGGGTCGTCAAAGGGAATGGCGTCCACATCGATGTCGATGCCGAAATTCTCCTTGATGTTCGCCTTCGCCTTCGAGATGACGGTCAGGGTGCGCAAGCCCAGAAAGTCCATCTTGAGCAGACCCATGTCGGCCACGGTATGGCCTTCGTACTGGGTGATCTCCACGCCGCCTTTGGTGTCGAGCTTGGTGGGCACATGCTCGTTCACCGGGTCGCGGCAGATGAGCACGGCGCATGCGTGCACGCCTTCGCCGCGGGTCAAGCCCTCGATGGACAGCGCGGCATCGATGATGCGGCGGTCGTCATCGTTTTTCTGATACGCCTCGGCAAAATCGGGGTTGTAGTTCTCCTCTTTGCCCTCCACGCGCGTAAGCACCTGCTTGAGCTTCACCGATGGGTCGCTCGAGATCATCTTCGAGAGGCGCTGCCCCACATAGACGGGATAGTCGAGGACGCGAGCTGCATCGTTGATGGCTTGCTTGGCCTTGATGGTCGAGTACGTGATGACGTGCGTCACCTTTTCTTGGCCGTAGAGCTGGCGGACGTGCTCGATCACCTCGAGCCTTCGCTCATCGTCGAAATCCATGTCGATATCGGGCATCTCGGAGCGCTCCGGCGAGAGAAAGCGTTCGAACATGAGGCCGTTCTCGAGCGGGTCGAAGGTGGTGATGTCCATGGCGTACGCGACGATGGCGCCTGCCGCCGATCCGCGGCCAGGCCCCACGCCGATGCCGTTTTGCTTTGCCCAGCGCACATACTCGGCGACGATCAAGAAATACGCGGCGAAGCCCTTTTCGCAGATGACCTGGTATTCGAACTCGAAGCGCTCCTTGACGGAGATTCCGTTGACGACCTTGGACTCCCAATCGGCGCCGTAGCGCTTGGCGAGACCTTCCTCGCACTCGTGGCGAAACTGGCTCTCGTGCGTCTCGCCCTCATCGAGCAGCGGGTACCGCGGGAGGATGATCTTTCCCCACTCAAGCTCGATATCGCATTTGCCGGCGAGCTCGACCGTGTTGTCGCACGCCTCCGGACAGTACGGGAACAGCGCGCGCATCTCCTCTTCGGTCTTCATGTAGAACTCACTGCCCTGCATGCGCATGCGGTTCGGGTCATCGATCTTGGAGTTCATGCCGATGCACATCATGATATCCTGCACGGGAGCATCTTCGCGCGTGAGGTAGTGGAAATCGTTCGTGGCGATGACCTTCACACCCACCTGATGCGCGATCTCGATGAGCTGCCGGTTGAGCTGTTCCTCGGTGAGGCCGCCATCGGTGGTGATGCCGTGGTCTTGGATCTCGATATAGAAGTCACCCGGCTCGAAGGTGTCGCGGAACGTCTCCGCCCACTGCAGCGCGCGCGTCATCTCGCCGCGATCGATACTCTTCGGGATAATCCCCGAGATGCATGCCGAGGTCGCGATGAGCCCCTCGCGATGGCGGCGCAGATTATCGAGGGTGACGCGCGGCTTGTAGTAGAAGCCCTCGACCGCTGCCTCGGAAACCGCTTGCATGAGGTTCACGTAGCCGCGCTCGTTTCGCGCGATGAGGATCATGTGGTAGAGCTCGGGCTTGCGGTCGCGGGCGAGCGTCTCATCGGGCGTGAAGTAGACCTCGCAACCGAAGATGGGCTTGATCACATACGGCTTCACCGCGTCGAGCGAGCCGGTGGTGCGCCATGCCTCGAGGTCGCGCTCGTGCTGCTGCGCGCCGCGGGGGTTCTCGTGGAAGTCGGGCGCTTCGAGCGATGCCGGGTCGGCTCCCGCTTCGAGCTGCTCTTTGTCGCGTTTCCATATCTTGCGCTCGGGCGAATTGAGGTTATGGGCATCGCACGCAAGGCCCAGTTCGGGGATGCCGTACATGTAGCCGTGGTCGGTGAGGGCGACGGCGGGCATACCCAGCTCGACCGCGCGATCGACCATATCGGCCACGCGCGTCGCGCCGTCGAGCATGGAGTATTCTGAATGGTTGTGCAGATGAACGAAGGCCACGGACGCATCTCCTTATCGTATGTGCTGGTACGGCGAATATGCTGCGATGCGGAAGCGGCGGCCTCGCTGCGTTCGCGCGCGCCGGCTGCACGGTCCCGAACCTCGATTCTACCGCATGGGGCAGACAGGCAAGCGCCGCGCTCCCCGGTGCGCGGAAGCACCATAGGGTTCGAGCGGCGGCGCGACTTCAGCCAGCACAGGATCAAAGACGGTACTCGACCACCTGGGGTTCCGACGGATCAGCTGGATCGGGCACTTCAACCCGGACGAATTTGAGTATCACATGCGCATAGCCTGCCTTATGCAGCACGTCCGCATACACCCGCGCCTGCAACGCGTGCTTCTCGCGCAGCGCCTCGGACGTCTCATCGACACTCCCGCCCGTCTTGTAGTCGAGCACGAGCGCTTCATCGGGGCGCGCGGGATCGGTCGCCAAAGCATCGATTGCGCCTTCGGCGTATGAGCCAAACCGCTCGCGCAGCCCATCCATACCGAGCGAGAAAAACGGCACCTCGGCGCGCACCTGCGACCACGCGGCAAGCTCCGCGCGCACCTGCGAGCGCTCCCACCGAGCAAGCGCCGCCGCCAGCCGCTCGCGCTGATGCGGAGTCACTTTCCAATAGCGCGCGAACGCGTCGATGCACGCGGCCGGCACCGCGTCTGAGCCGGTCTCGATGAGCCATTGCGCCGCCGCATGAAACGCCGACCCCAAGGCGGTGGGATCGCCTGCCGCAGAAGGGTCGGTCGGCGCGGCATCGCTCCACGCGGCGCGCGCATCACGCCCGATATGCTCGTCCAAGACCATCTCGACATCGTGCGCAACGGACACGGCTCCTGGTGCGCGATCCTCCCCTTCCTCATGCAGCGCTGCCGCAACCGAGGTATAGCTATACGAGTCGCGCGGCGAAACTGGAGCCTGCTCGATCTGCACCGCAGGCGGCGCCGGCCACACCAGGAGCACGTCGCGCGCTTCTTTTTCGGTGAGGTCGGGTTTTACGGCGACATCGTCCGGCGGCGACGGATAGTCCTCGGCCGAATACGTCACGTACGGCTGCTTCTTGCTCTTCGAGGGATACGTGAGGTCATCGAGCAGTATCAACTGGTAATCGCCTGCATGCGCATCCTCAAAGTCCAAGCGATCGCACCCAAGATCGGGAAGCCCGTTATTCTCGGCATCAGCGGGCAGAATGCGCGAAAGAACCTCGCCGACCAGCGACGTCTTATGACCCGGTTCGAGCTCCGTGGAATAGGTGACGCTCAGCCCCAGGACCACCACCTCGCGGGCACGGGTAATCGCCACATACAGCTGACGCGCCGCTTCCTCATAATCGAGCCTCGTGCGCTCGCGCCGCATGAAGGTAAATGCCTCGGCGGCGCGCTCGGGCATCCGATCGTCTTCGGCAGGCTCAGGCATGGCGTCCAGCATCTCCTTATCGGATGCCGGGTCGAACCGATTCGGCTTCGCGCACCACAGCACCGAGCCATCGCGGTCGCACAGCTGCAACCGATCGCTATCCGTTCTAGTATCACCATTGCATTCGACCACCGCGACGACCGGAAACTCAAGCCCCTTCGACGCATGGACGGTCATGATGCGCACCGCGTCTTCCCCTGGGCCGGAAAGCGCTGCGGGCGATTCCTTGATGTGCTCAACGTGATCGGTAAAGGCGCGCGCTACCGACCGCGGGGCGAAGGCACGCCCTGCTTCCGTTTCCTCGACGATCGCAATCGCCTTGAGGACATTCGCCGCAGCGGCGTGTTCGGCCGCACCACCTCGTTCGAGACGCGCAAGCCAGCCAGATTCCGCGACCACGTCGCGCACGATATCGGACATGCGGTCGCGTCCCACCCGCGCGCAGGCGCGTCCCAGCACGTCGCGCGCACGGTCAAGCACGGGAAGAGGCCCAAAATCCTCCATGATCTCGCCCGAGACCAGCACGTCGCCCGTCACCGAGCGCGAATCCACGATACCTGTCTGCGCATCGACGTGCGTGGCCAGCGCGAGCAGCTCGGTCGCGCCGAGCTCGAACATAGGCGAGGTGATGAGCGGCGCGATTCCCTGCTCACCATCGTCTGGATTGGCAAGAAACGCAAGCAGCGCCCCGATCACGCCAACCTCGGGCGCGCGGCGAAACACCGTGCTGCCGCCCGACACCACGCACGGCATGCCCGCGGCGCGCATCGCGTTGGCATACACATCGGCGTTGGTGAGCCGCGCCATGAGGATCACCATGTCCCCGGGAGCGAACCCCTCCTCATCGCGCAGGCGGCAGAAGCGCTCTGCGATCGCCGCCGCCTCGGCGCGCGCCCGCTCCTTCACTGTTCCGCCCGCGACGAGCACGACCTGACGCCGAGACGTCTCAGGCATCACCTGGCGCGCTCCCCCGCGTGTCTTCTCGCCACACGACACGAGATGGAGGAAATCGCGCCCGAGCGGATTGGAGTCCCCGCCCTCAAAGATGCGATCGGCGAACGAGAGGATGTCGGCATGGCTGCGATAGTTCACATCAAGATCGCACACCACACCGCCCGCGCTCTGCTCCACCTCATCCTTCTTCGCGCGGAACACCGAGACGTCCGCCCCGCGGAACCGATAGATAGACTGCTGGGCATCGCCCACCGTGCAGAGCTCACGGCCATCGGGGCTACAGAGCAAGCGGACAAGCTCTACCTGCTGCTGCGCCGTATCCTGGAACTCATCGACCATGACCATCCTGAACTTGCCGGAAAACTCCGCACGCACCCGCGGGTCGCGTTTCAGCGCATTGTACGCGCACGTCAGAAGGTCATCGTTGTCAAGCACCGCGCGGCTTCGTTTGATGCTTCGATATTCATCCTCCACCTCATGCACGAGCGGCATGAGCTCATCAAGCGCATCGGAGCGCGCGGCGAGATACGACTCGGCGAAAAACGAAGCGCGTGCGGCGCGCACCGCATCGATGAAGCGCTTCTCGTCTTTGCCGATGCCCTTGACGTCCTTAGCCAACTTGCCGCAAGCAGCAAAGCAGGTGCGAAGCGCAGGCAGGTCGCGCGCCGATGCGAGATAGGCGTCCAGCGCCTCGAGCGACGCCTGCGCCGCTTTGGCATTCGCGTATGAGGGCGTCTCGGCGATATCGCGATAGGCTTCACAGAGCGCTCGATGCGACGGCGCAGGAGGCACCTGGCGAAACGACAAGAGGCCGCCGACGGTCGACGATGCTTTGGAAAGCATGCTCACCAGTATCGAGAGCAGACTTGAGGCCGCCTTCGAATCGCCCGCGTTCTCGAGCGGAAACGCATTGAGCAGCGCGTCGTACCGGTCCGTCCCCGCAGCATCTTCCGCAGCGACGCGATACAGCACATGCTCGACGGCAAGCCGCTGCAACGACTCGGGGTTCTCGATGATCGTGAAGCCGGGATCGATGCCGAGGTCGAGCGCATGGCTCCGAATGATGCGCGAGCACATGCCGTGGATGGTCGAGATCCAAGCGTCATCGACCTTCTCGGCCTCTGCGTCCATCCCCTCCGCGCGCAACCCGCGCGCGATGCGGTCTTTGAGCTCCTGCGCGGCCTTGTTGGTGAAGGTGATGGCGAGCACCTGATCGATGCCATCCAGATAAGGCTCGGGAACAGATGGGTCGCGCCACGCCTCGCGGGGCTTCGAGCCCGGTTTCAGCGCATATAGCACGCGCTGCGTCAACGTAAACGTCTTGCCGGACCCAGCGCCGGCAGAGACGAACAGCGGCCCGCGCAGCGTCTGGACGATGCGCCGTTGCTTTTCCTGAAGTGCTGCAGCCATCTCGTTAGCGCCTCTTTTCGCACATCGCGACCGGGCAATACGTACACGAATCCGAGGCGGGGTGCGGCGCGATGGCACCCCGCTCAAGCGCGGCGAGCTCGCCCGCAATAGCACGCTCCACCTGATCGAGTAGGTCTTGGAACTCCAGCGATCCATCATGTCGTACGGTGCGCGACCGCGCTGGCCGAACGCCGGGATATCCGCTGACCTTATCGCTCGGAAACGCCGGCGGCTCGCTGGAAACAAGCGCATCGGACACCGCACCGGCCGCGGCAGGCCCTCGTATCCCCAGATACACCGCCCCCTGTGCCGAGCGGTCGCTCACCCGCTGAAGCGCCTGCGCGTATATAAGCGTCTGCACCTTTGGCGCGGTGTCGCCCGTGCGCCCCGGCAGCCAATCTTCGGGCAACGGCTCCTGCTCGTCGAGCATCATCGTGGGATCTTCGCAAGCGAACTCGGCGACAGATGCGCGGTTCTTGTAGTCAATCACCACGAAGCGCTCGCCGGCTCCTGCCGATGGTGCCACATCGATGCGATCGATGCGCCCACCGAGCGGGCGGCCGGCATACGTCACCCCTTCGCGATCAAAGACATACTCGAACTGCGCCGGGGTGAATATCGAAAGAATCTCGCTTTCATAGCGCACCACCTCATGAAGCTCGACAAGCATCGCCTGAAGCTGCCTGCACTCGAACGTATCGAGCGGCACGAGCGCACCGCGGATGGCGCGAGGCTTTTCGTCGCGCGCATATTTGCCGTGCGTGTACTTGCCCGCACGGTGGTCTTCGACGATATCCGCAAACGCACCGTCCATCTCGGCCATGCACGCCTCGACGGTCTGAGGGCGCACGCGCATGAGCCCGCGCTCGATGAGCCGTTCATGGAAGCGCTGCATGACGTCGTGCACGAAGTTGCCGCGCTCGATGGGACCAAACGCGACATCGAGGCGACGCGTAGGCATTCGGTTGCTCACGAGCCACCGATAGGGACAGGCAAGGTAGTTCTCTATCTGGGAGGCTGAAAGCGTGCGCGGAACAACACGGCCTCCCACGCTTCGCTCCGGTAGGAGCACCAGGCGATGGAGGGCAGGGGCGAGCGTATGCATACCGGACGCGCGCACCGCACAGCAGCGCGTGCCGGCGCCGCCCGCGCGATCGAGGTTCTCGTATATCGAGGCTTCGGTGGGCAGCGCGAGCTGGGACATCGGAGCCGAGGCGCGCGCAAGGCTGCCGGAACTCGCCGGCGCGCTGCCGCGCGATGCGTTCGTGCCCGTCGATGCAACATGGCGATGCGCCTGCTCGAGCTCTGTGTACGCAAGGGCGGGATAGCACTCATCTGCCTGGCGATCGCGCGCGACATAGCCAAGCGCTGCCGCCTCTCCCGCTGCGCACGCGCGCGCAAACGCGATGCGCTGGCACCCGACGGGCGCCGCGTGCACGCCCGCGCAACCAAGCTTCTCCGCAAGGATCGAGACCGGCGTTTCACGCCGCGAAAGCGGATACGACCCTGCATCGACATCGAGCAGGACGACCATCCCATAGGTGGAGGCCGGCTGCGATGCAAGCTCATCAAGCGTGCAGAACACGACGGAGGGGCTGGAGCGATCGTCACCATGTGGCGCGACGTCGCCTGCGAAGGGCGCGTCACCTTCAACCGGCGCGTCCCCATCGAACGCAGCGCCCTCGAAAGGCGCCGAATCATGCGCCGGCAGCGCGCACATTCCGGCTGCGCGATACGAACACGAGAGCAGTACCGCGAACGTCTGCTCCTCCGAGACGCCCAGGCGCCGGGCTTCGGCAAAGACGTCGAGCATCGCCTCGAGCGCAGCGAGCTCCTGTTGCTTGCCCGTCACGCTGAGCATACCGAACGCCTGAGCCGGCGCCGTGCGCGCCGCCTCATACATGAGCTGCACCGCGCGGCCGTATCGGCGGACACCGATCGCGTCAAGCGCATCTTTGACCACGATGGCGCGGCGTGGCCGCCCTTGTTCATCCGCCCGCGCGCGCTCTCGATTCGCCTCACGGCTTTGCAGGCTCTCAAGCTCGGCAGCAAGCGCCGCGCCGTCCATCTGGCGCGTCTTTCGCAGACGCGTGTCGAACAGGCGCGCGACGCGCGCCGATACGGGAGCGAGCCCGGAAAACGGGGAGCGAATCCAATCGGGGATCTCGGGTGCCGGCCACCATGAGCTTGCCTCTTCGATATCGATGCGGTCGAGCAGGTCGGCAAGCATGGCAAGCGCCTCGCCCGCACGCGTGTCGCGCAGCGTGCGACGCGCGCCGACCTGTGCGCTGACGCCATGCGCGGCAAGACGTGGAGCGAGCACATGAAACATCGCACGGGGGTTGGGGGATGCAACCGCCACCACCGGCCTTGGCGGCTCAACCGCGCCCGACGCCTGCAACACCGCCCGCTCGATGATGGCGGTATATGCCGCATCGCGCGCGAAAGGCCCTGTGACCGGGAAAAACGAACAGGAATCGGCAACCCGCTGCAGCGCGGGCGCGCACGGCGCGCGCGCATCCAGATCCGACAGAGCGATATCGTCGATACTGCGAGAAGCAAGTTCCGCCGCAAGCGCGCGCACCTCATCGTCCGCCTCTTCCTCGAGAAGGAACACGAGGGTCCCCGCGCGCGCAACCGCAGCCAATATGTCGAGCAGGTATTTCGGCACGTCGTGCACGCCGCGCACGACCACCGACCGAGCGCAGGCAGGAAGCGACCGCTCCATATGCTCCGCAAGACCCACTGCCGCGGAGCTCGTCTCGATAAGCCCCCGCTCATCCAGAGCGGCGCGGTAGCGCGCTAAGGCGTCGCAGAGAGCCGTCTCGCCCGCCGAGAGGGCTTGCAGCTCGGCAGGAAGGTAGGGCAGCATGTCGCGCGCGGCTTCGAAAACCATGTCCACCATACCGCTCGACACGTTCTCAGGAGCCGCGTCGGAAGCATTGCATGAGGGCTGCGCCAACACGTGAGCCAAGATCAGGCGACGCTGCACGGACGAAACCATCTGCCTGCCATCGCCCAGAAGCTCCCAGAGCGACGCAATCCACGAGCTTGGCGCGGTCACCTCGACGCCGACGCCAAGGCCACGGTGCGCAAGGCTGCGCCGGCACGCATCTCGATCAGCAAAGCTCGGCACCAGCAGCACCACGCGCCCATGCTCCGCATACAATGAATCGATCAGCGCAAGCTCGGCCGTCGTAAGGTTCACCGCGGTATCGATGCGCACGACGCGAACAGCCATATTCCCCCGTTCGTCTTAATTTTGAATATCCTATACGCCCGTGCGGACACAGACCCGCGCGCGCATGCGAGCACCGAACGTGAGCCTAGCGCTCAAGCGGGACGATCTTCGTTCCGTGCAGCTCGCGCGCGCCGAGCGCAGCAAAGACCTGCTCCGCGTTGCGATAGGTGACTCCCCCTCCCGGCATGATGACGAGCCGATCGGATGCATGGGCGATCAACCTGCGCAGCCGGGCGAAGTTCTCTTCGATCGGCGTGCCCGCCGCACCGCCATGGGTAAGGATGCGGGTAACGCCCCGTTCGGCCAACGCGTCGATCACTTCAGGCTGCTGTCCCTCATCGAGCTGATCGAACGCCATGTGAAAGGTGATATCGACGTGCTCACCGCGCTCTTTGCCCGCTTCCCGAGCAATCGCGACGAGACGCTCGAGCGCGGGGATGTCGAGAGCATATGAACCGTCTGCCTTGTGCGTGAGGCAACCCAGCACGATGCCGTCCGACCCTAAGGCAAGCGCAATCCGCGCGTCGGATTCCATCATGGCCAGCTCGGCCTCGCGATACACGAAGTCCCCTCCACGCGGGCGGATCATAGTCATCACGCACGCCCCCCGCGCATGCGCGTAGGCAACGGCCGCCTCGATCACGCCGAATGAAGGCGTCGTACCCCCTACGGCTAGGTTGTCGCACAACTCGATTCGCGCCGCGCCGGCTTGGATCGCAGCGGGAACATGCTCCATATTCTCTGCGCAAAACTCACGCAGCACGTCGTTGGCCATCACACGCCCTCGTTTCCCATAACGAACCGTCAGTATGCACACAGCTTACCACGGAGGCATATCACGAGCCCTGCGCGCCGCACGCCGAGCTGCAACAGGCTGCCTCAGGGGCAGATCGCGCCCAAAACAAGAGGCGGGCGCAGCGCCACCCGGCCGCTACACCCGTCTTTCATCGCTCAAAAACTATGCGGAAGCACCGGCGCCTTCTTCTGCGCAGCTGCAGGACACCACCAGCTACCGCTGGGCAGCGCTGCGCGCCGCGATCGTGCATTGTATGACGCCCCGCAGCGCCATCCCATAGGGCAATGCCGTGCGCAGCGAGCGGCACGCGCACCGCGGCCACCATGGAACAGCACCGCAGCGAGAGAAGCGTTTTGAGAACCTACCCGCCCAGATATGCCTTCCGCACATCATCGTCGCGCAAAAGCTCATCGCCCGTGCCGGTAAGGGTCACCTTGCCCGTCTCGAGCACATACCCGCGCGTCGCCACCGAAAGCGCCATCTGCGCGTTCTGCTCCACCAAAAGAATCGTCGTGCCAGCCTCATGCAGGTTCTCGATGATCTCAAAGATCTGCTCGACCAAAATGGGTGCGAGGCCCATCGACGGCTCGTCGAGCATGAGCAGCTTCGGGTTCGCCATAAGCCCGCGACCCATCGCGAGCATCTGCTGCTCGCCGCCCGAGAGCGTTCCGGCAACCTGGCGCCGGCGCTCCTTCAGGCGCGGGAAATGCGCATAGACACGCTCAAGGTTATCGGCGATGCCGTCTTTGGGCTGCGTGTAGGCACCCATGTCAAGGTTCTCCTCGACCGTCATCTCTTGGAAGATGCGGCGGCCTTCGGGCACATGCACCAGCCCGCGCTGCACGATCTTCTCGGCCGAAAGGTTCCGGATGTCCTCGCCCATGAACTTGATAGAGCCCGAACGCGAGCGCAGCAGCCCCGAAAGGGTCTTCAGCGTCGTGGACTTGCCCGCGCCGTTCGCGCCGATAAGCGCCACGATCTCGCCATCGTTCACCTCGAAGGAGATGCTCTTGATAGCGTGAATCGCCCCGTACCACACGTTGATGTTGTAGACAGACAGCATTACGCCACGGCCCCCTTCTGCTTGCCCAGATAGGCCTCGATGACGGCATCGTTTTGCTGAATCTCTTCAGGGGTGCCCTTCGCGATGATTTTGCCGAAGTTGAGCACGCAGATGCCCTCGCAGATGTTCATAACGAGATTCATATCGTGCTCGATGATCATGACGGCGATGCCGAACTGGTCGCGAATCTTGACGATGTTCTCCATGAGCTCGGCGGTCTCGGAAGGGTTCATGCCTGCCGCAGGCTCGTCGAGCAACAGGAGCTTCGGGTTCGTCGCAAGCGCGCGCAGGATCTCGAGCCGGCGCTGCGCACCATACGGCAGCGATGACGCCTCGTGGTCTGCCAGATGAGCCATGTCGAAGATGTCGAGCAGCTCGATTGCGCGCTCATGCATCTCCTTCTCGCCCTTCCAGAACGTGGGAAACCGCAGCACGCCGGAAAGCGCCGAATAGCGAATTTGGTTATGCAGACCCACCTTGATGTTTTCCTCAACCGTCAGGTTTGAAAACAGGCGGATGTTCTGGAAGGTGCGCGCGATGCCCGCACGGCTCACCTTCGCGGTGTCCATGTGGCTCGTATCCATACCGTCGAGCAAGATCGTGCCCGTTGTGGGCGCGTAGACCTTGGTGAGCAGGTTAAAGATGGTGGTCTTGCCCGCGCCGTTGGGGCCGATGACGCCGCAGATCTCGGTGGGGCTGACGGTGATGTTGAAATCATCCACGGCCTTGAGGCCACCGAACTCAATACCCAGATGGACGCACTCGAGAACGGGCGGTTTCTCCACATCGCGCTCGGGCACGATGGAACGGCTGGGAACGGGCACCATTTTCGCTCGGGCGAACTTCTTAGGCATCTTGCACCTCCTTCGAATCGAGGCGCCGTGGCCGGATGCGCCCGATGAGCGTCTTGATCGCCGGGCTGTTCTTGAGAAGCATGACCGCGATGAGCACGATGGCGTATACGAGCATGCGGTAATCGGAGAAGCCGCGCAGCGCCTCGGGCAGGATGGTGAGAAGCGTAGCCGCGATGATCGAGCCGCGCATATTGCCCAAGCCGCCAAGCACGACGAACACCAACACGAGAATCGAGGTGTTGAAGTCGAATTGCGAGGCGGTGAGCTGCGAGTAGTTAAGGCCGTACAGCGCCCCCGCCGAGCCCGCGAGCGCCGCGGACACCACGAACGCGATCATGCGGTACTTGGTGACCGACAAGCCCGCGCTCTCGGCCGCGATGCGGTTGTCGCGCACCGCCATGATGGCGCGACCGGTACGGCTGCGCACCAGGTTGAGCACCACGACGAGCGCAACCATGATGAGCACGAAGCCGACCGCGAACGTGGAGATGCGCGCATTGCCGGCAACGCCCTGCGCGCCCTTGATGATCTCGATGCCGCCCTCGGCAAGGTTGAGGTCAGATACCGAGACCCCGCCCCGCAGGTTGAAAAGAACGTGCAGGCCGCTGGAATCGAAGCCCACGAACAGGCAGTTGACGAGCTCTTTGATGATCTCGCCGAACGCGAGCGTCACGATAGCGAGGTAGTCACCGTGCAAGCGCATGACCGGAAGCCCGATGAGAAAGCCGGCGATCGCGGCGAACACGGCGCCGACCGCGAGCGCAACGAGCAGGCTCACAAGCTCGGAGCAACCGCTCGCAAGCATGCAGCGCGCGCAGACGACGCCCGTGAACGCGCCGACGCTCACGAAGCCCGCATGGCCGAGGGAAAGCTCGCCCGAGATGCCCACCACGAGGTTCAGCGAGACCGCCATGACGATGTAGCAGCAGATGGGCACGAGCTGACCGGAGAGAGACCGGTTGATGAAGCCTCCCGTTTGCAGAATGGAGACCACGATGAAGGCCACGATAACCATGCCGTAGGTGATAAAATCCGACCGCCTGGTGCGGTTTGAACGAAGCGTCTTCATGCCCATCACCTACACCTTCTCCGGCACGTACTTGCCCAGAAGGCCGGCAGGGCGCACGAGCAGCACGATGATGAGCACCGCAAACACGATGGAGTTCGCGATGTTCGTGGAGATGTATGCCTTCGCCATGGCTTCGATGATGCCGATGAGGATACCGCCCAAGAAGGCGCCGGGAATGGACCCGATGCCGCCGAAAACCGCCGCCGTAAACGCCTTGATGCCCGGCATGGAACCCGTCGTGGGCTGCAAGGTGGGCGAATAGGAGCACAGCAGCACGCCAGCGATGGCTGCGAGCGCAGAGCCGATGGCGAAGGTCAAAGAGATCGTGCGGTTCACGTTGATGCCCATGAGCTGCGCCGCACCTTTATCCTCAGAGCAGGCGCGCATGGCCTTTCCCACCTTTGTCTTCGAGGTGAACCACATGAGCGCGAGCATGATGACGATGCATGCAACGATCGTCACCAGCGAAACCGCGGACACGTTGAACGCCGCGAGAAACCCAGGGACGCTGAAGCTCACGATGGCTGTGAAGTTCTTGGGCGTGGCGCCCCAGATGAGCTGCGCCGCGTTCTGAAGGAAGTAGCTCACGCCAATGGCGGTGATGAGCACCGCAAGCGACCCCGCCTGGCGAAGCGGCCGATACGCGAGCCCCTCGATTACAACACCGAGGACCAGGCAGGCAGCCATCGCGATCACCACAGATACGAGCGCGGGGAGCCCCAGGTACGACGTGACGCAAAACGAGACGTACGCGCCCACCATGATGACGTCGCCATGGGCGAAATTGAGCATCTTGGCGATGCCGTACACCATCGTGTAGCCGAGCGCGATGATGGCATACACGCTCCCGAGGCTGAGACCGCTCACCAGATATTGAAGAAAGTACTGCACGCCTCCTCCTTTGCTTCTCTGGCGCCAAAGCCCCGCGAAGGGCCCGGCTCAACCAACCGACAAAAAACCGACGGGCAGGGCAACCGCACATGGCCGCCCTGCCCGACCGAAAACCACTCGCGGCTATCTTGGTTAAGATAGCCGGTATCGATCGATTACACCTCTACGTAGAGGCCGTCCTGGATCTGGTAGGCGCGAGGCTCCTTGGAGACCTCACCCGAGGCGTCCCAGGTCAACGTGCCCGTCGTGCCCTCGAACGTGAGCTCCGGCATGACGGCGATCAAAGCCTCGCAGATCTCTTCGGCGCTCATATCGGGCGTGACGCCGGCCTCATCGATGGCGGCCTTGACGACGTAGACGGAATCGTAGCCGTCGGCGGCGAACTGGTCGGGCGTCGCATCGTACGCCTCGTTGTACGCGCTCACGAAGTCGGCGTTGTTCTCGTCGTCCGCAGCGAACGGCGTCAGCAAAATGGTGCCCTCGGCGAGCGCCGAATCGAAGCCCTCGACGCCCAGGATGCCGTCGGCGCCGTCGCAGCCAAAGACGGTCACGTCATAGCCCATGCTGTCGGCCTGGGTAAGCAGCACCGAAAGCGGCGTGTAATAGATGGGCGCGAAGATCATCGTGGCGCCCGCGGCCTGCGCGGTCGTGAGCTGCGAGCTGAAATCGGTCTGGGTGTCGGCCGTAAAGGACAGGCTGTCATCGACGACGTTCAGGCCAAGGGAGTCGGCGGTGTCCAGGAAACCATCGCGGATGCCGGTGGAATACGCGTCATCGCTACGATAGAGGATCGCGATGGCGGCATCGGGGTAGTTGTTCGCGATGATCTCGGCTGCGCTCTCGCCCTGGTTGGGATCGGTGAAGCAGGTCTGGAACACGTTGTCCTTGCCAGCGGTCACGTCGGTGGACGAGGCGGACGGGGTGATCTCGAAGACGCGGTCCTCATAGGCCTCCGCCGCGACGGAGACGCACGAACCGGTGGTCACCGCGCCGACGAGCACCTGCATGCCGTTGTCCATAAGGGTGTTGTATGCGTTGACGGCCGTCTCGGGATCGGCGACATCGTCTTCGACCTGCAGCTCGAACTGAACGTCGCCCGCAGCGTTGATCTCGTCGACAGCGATCTGGGCACCCTGGCTCGCCGAGATGCCATACGAGGCGGCATCGCCGGTCAGCGGGCCGATGAAGCCGAGCTTGAAGGCAGAGCTGGAGCTCGAGCCGCTTCCGCTGTCGCTGTCGCTGGAGCAACCGGCAAGCACGCCGACGAGGCCGAGACCGGCAGTGCCGGCAACCAGGCTCCTACGGCTAATCGAAACGTTCTGCATGTTCCCGAACATAGACATGCACTGCTCCTCTCGCATCACGCCGGCCGTGCCGGCAGACCGTTGTTCGCGGGGCATCGCACGCCCCACCCCTATTCCCCTGAACATAGTGATAATCAGGTGGTTCGTGCTAGAATACTCCGATTTTTCGCACCTGGTAAGGCCAATGCGCCATTTAAGGGAACGTGTATGCGCAAAGCGTGCGCACGGCCGCCGTCAACCTGCTATTTTTATACGTATTGCATGCTCAAACAGCATGTTACATCTCTGTTTCACGGTGGCTCGCCCCCGCTGCGAGATACCGGTGGCAACCAGCGCTTATCTGCTCGGCGCGCGAGACCCGGGGGCGGGTGCAAGACGGGTGCCCGGCCGACATCGGATATTTGCTATGCTACAACCCCAGATGCAGAATATCGATGTAGAGGAGACGCGCATGTCACACACCGCTTCGAACGCTACGCGCACCGTGCACGTTGGACTTATCGGCCTGGGGACGGTAGGCGGCGGGGTCGCCCGCACGATCGCGCGCCATCGCGACAAATATCGCTCTGAATACGGCATCGACGTGCGCGTGGCGAAGGCATGCGCCCTTGAGCGCGAGCAGGCCGCCGCGCTGGGACTCGAGGATGCGTTCGTCTCCGATTGGCGCGAGGTCGTCTCCGACCCCGCCATCGATGTCGTGGTTGAGCTTATCGGAGGGGAGCACCCTGCGACCGAGATTTTCGAGGCAGCCTTCGCCGCAGGCAAGCACGTGGTCACGGCGAACAAGGCGCTGCTCGGCCGCAACATGGAACGCCTCTGCACGCAAGCCGCAGAAGCCGGCGTCCAGCTGCGATGCGAGGCATCGTCGGGCGGCGGCATCCCCATCGTGAACGCACTTGAGCACGCGCTCCATGGCAACGAGATGCTTACCGTGGCGGGCATCCTGAACGGCACCACGAACTACATCCTCACCCGCATGACCGCCGAAGGGCTGGGGTTTGAAGAGGTGCTGGCAGATGCCCAGCGCTTGGGATATGCCGAGGCCGATCCCACCGCCGACGTGGACGGGTTCGACGCCGCGAGCAAGGTCGCCATCCTCTCCTCCATCGCCTTCAGCACCCGCGTAACCACCGATGACGTGTATATGCAGGGCATTCGCAACGTCTCGGCGCTCGACATCGAGCAGGCGCGCGCGCTCGGCTACACGGTCAAGCTGCTCGGCATCGCGCGCAAGACCGCAGACGGCATCGATGCGCGCGTACATCCCACGATGATCCCCGCCGACCATGTGCTCGCAGGGGTTTCGGGCGCCATGAACGCCGTGTACGCCGTAGGCGACGCGGTGGGCGAGACCATGTTCTACGGCGCGGGAGCCGGCTCCTTCCCCACCGCGAGCGCGGTGGTTGGCGACATCTTGGAGCTCGCCGACCCCATCGTCCACGGCTCGGCGCCCATGCCCGAGCCGGCGCCGTTTGCGCGCACGATGCCCATCCGCCCGATGCCCGAGCTCGAAACGAAGTATTACCTGCGTCTCACCATCGCCGATAACGCAGACACGCTGGGCGTGGTAGCGGCCGTGCTCGGCACCCATCAGATTCCGATGAACTCGCTCACGCGCGTCGCCGGAGATACAGACGGGCTGTGCTCGATCATCATCCTGACCGATACCGCACGCGAGCGCGACGTCTCCGCCGCCTGCACCGAGCTCGAAGCCCTCGATGGCGCGCAAGGCGCGGTGAGCGTCATCCGCATCGAGGACACATCCGCCTGGACGCTCGGCGTCGAGGAAAACTAACGCTGCGGGCACGCGGAGAAAATCCCTCGGTCGCGCTGCTCGCGGCCTCGGTCATGACTAACGCTGCGGGCACGCGAAGCAAATACGTGCAGGCAGCAACTTGGGCAGGGAGGTTCCGCTTCGTGCCTCCCTGCAGTCCTAAAAAGCTCTGAGGCGATTTTTAGCACGAGAAGACCGCCTGAAAGGTCTGGCTGGCTAAAAGTCGCTTCGGAGCTGCTACGCCCGCCGTGTACGCAACCCTCATGGTGCTCACGCAACTCCGCTCCACCAAGAACATCGTTTGTAGCAGAAATGGCATTTGATACCCGGCGCCAAATTAGCGCTCTGCAATTCGAAGGCGTTTCAAGCGGCGCCGTGCACAGAAGCATGCGCACTCTGTCGTATCATTAGGGCGGTATGCAACCGCCCCTGGGGGCAGAATTGAAGGGCAGGCAGAATGGTCTCTCGCATCTACGTAGAGAAGCAGGCAGGCTTTGACGTCGAAGCGCAGCAGCTTGCAAGCGAGCTGGTCGAAACGCTCGGCATCAAGGCGCTCACCGGCCTTCGGCTCATCAACCGATACGACGTCGAGGGTATCGACGAGGCGCTTTTCCGCTCGTGCGTGCCCACGGTGTTCAGCGAGCCGCAAGTTGACCTCACCTACGAAGAGCTGCCCGTCGATCCCACCGTCGCCACCGTGTTTGCCGTGGAATCGCTGCCCGGGCAGTTCGACCAGCGCGCAGATTCCGCCAGCGAGTGCATTCAGCTCATCAGCCAGGGTGAGCGGCCGACGGTGCGCACCGCTAAGGTGTATATCCTCGATGGCGCGCTCACCGACGCGGACATCCAAGCGATCGAGCATTACGTGGTGAACCCCGTCGAGGCGCGCCTCGCCTCGCTCGACAAGCCTCAGACGCTCGCGGCGAACATCCCTGATCCCGAGCCGGTCGAGGTGCTTCACGGCTTCTGCGAGCTTGACCAGGCGGGACTCGAGGCGTTTATCGCCGAGCGCGGCCTTGCGATGGATCTTGCCGACATCACCTTCTGCCAAGAATACTTCATCGGCGAGCACCGCGACCCCACCATCACCGAGATTCGCGTGGCCGATACCTACTGGTCCGACCACTGCCGCCATACCACCTTTGGAACCGTGCTCGACGACGTGCAGATCGATGATGCGGTGGTGCGGGAGGCCTTCGAACGCTATCTCGCCATCCGCCACGAGCTTGGTCGCGACGAGAAACCCGTCACCCTCATGGATATGGGCACCATCGGCGCCAGATACCTCAAGTCGACCGGACAGCTCACCGGCCTGGATGAATCGGACGAGATCAACGCCTGCACCGTCAAGGTGACGGTCGACGTCGATGGCGAAGATCAAGATTGGCTGTTCCTCTTCAAGAACGAGACCCACAACCACCCCACCGAGATCGAGCCCTTCGGCG
>CAZUYD010000008.1:0-15224 GCA_964624825.1 uncultured Enorma sp.
AAGCAAAACGGGAGCCCGGTTTCCCGAGCTCCCGCCCCTTTGCCCTATGAGCGTGGTGATCTAGCACCTGATGCTAGGCCACCGCCAGGCTACTCCTTCTCAACCGAGCGCATGATGGCCTTGTAGATCTCGACCAGCGGGATGATCAGGAAGCCCAGCACGAGCGCCGTGATCATGCCACGCGGCTCGAGCGCGGTCACGCCGAAGAAGATCTCGGCCAGCGGATCGAACTCGACGACGATGAGCGTGAGGACGAGCGCGAGCGCCGCGGCGCCCCACAGCCACTTGTTCTGCTTCTTCATGTGGAAGATGGACGCGCGACGGCTGCGCATGTTGAAGCAGTGGAAGATTTCGACCATGTTGAGGGTGATGAACGCCATCATGACGCCCTCTTCGTCCGCCGTTCCGGCGACCATATCGGCAATGTCGATGTACCCCAGGTCGAAGTACACGCCCGCGAAGAACGAGGCGAGCACGAGCACGGTGATGATGAGGCCCTGAACGATGGTATCGAAGCCCATATGCCCTGCGAACACGCCGTCAGTGGCGTTGCGCGGCTTGCGCTTCATCACGTCGCCCTCGGCCTCCTCCATGCCGAGCGCGAGCGCCGGGAAGCAGTCGGTCACGAGGTTCACCCAGAGCAGCTGGATGGGCTGGAACAGCGTGAAGCCGATGAGCGTCGCGGCGAACACGCTGAACACCTCAGCCAGGTTCGCCGAGAGCAGGAACTGAATCACCTTGCGGATGTTGTCGTAGATGCGGCGACCTTCTTCGCACGCGTTGATGATGGTGGCGAAGTTGTCGTCGGCAAGCACCATGTCGGCCACGTTCTTGGTCACGTCGGTGCCGGTGATGCCCATGCCCACGCCGATGTTGGCGTGCTTGATGGACGGCGCGTCGTTCACGCCGTCGCCGGTCATGGCGACGACCTTGTTCTTGGACTTCCACGCCTCGACGATGCGGGTCTTGTGCTCAGGCTGAACGCGCGCGTACACGCCGTAGCGCTCGATCTGGGCGTCAAGCTCCTCATCGGACATCTTGTCGATCTCGGCGCCGGTAATGGCCTCGTCACGGCTCTCAACAATGCCGAGGTTCTTGGCGATAGCCACCGCGGTGTCGATATGGTCGCCCGTGATCATGACGGCGCGAATGCCCGCGCCATGCGCCTCTTCGATAGCGGGTGCGACCTCGGGGCGCTCGGGATCGATCATGCCGGAAAGGCCGCAGAACACGAGGTCGTGCTCGAGCGCCTCGGCCGAGTAGTCAGCGGGCTTCTCGGTGTAGGTGCGGCTCGCGAGCGCCAACACGCGCAGCGCCTGGTCGGCCATGCCCTTGTTGGCAGCGAGCAGCTCTTCGCGGCGCGCATCGGTCATGGGAACGACCTCGCCGTTCTCATACACCTGGGTGCAGAGACTCAGCACCACGTCGGGCGCACCCTTGGTGTACTGTTCGAAGGTGCCGTCTGCCTGCTCGACCACGACGGACATCATCTTGCGACCAGAATCGAACGGCGCCTCGCCCACGCGCGGCTGCTCGGCGGGAAGGTTCGTCATGCCGGCCTTGGCGGCGTCATTCACGAGCGCGCACTCGGTCGGCTCGCCCACGGCCTCACCAACCTCGGAATCCCACACGGCGTCGGAGCAGAGCGTCATGCCGGCAAGCAGCTTCTCTTTGGGAGCAGCGAGCTCATGGTCCACGACCGTCATCTTGTTCTGGGTAAGCGTGCCGGTCTTATCGGAGCAAATCACCTGCGTGCAGCCGAGGGTCTCGACCGCAGAGAGGTTGCGGATGATTGCCTGGCGCTTGGCCATCTTGGTCACACCGATGGAAAGGACGATGGTCACGACGGCAACCAAGCCCTCGGGAATCGCGGCGACGGCGAGCGACACGGCAACCATGAAGGTATCGAGCAGCATCTGCGGCTCGGCGGCAACATTGCCGATACCGCTGCGGATCAGGTCAACCGCGAAGATGACGACGCAGATCACGATAACCATGATGGTCAAGATCTTGGAGAGCTCGGCGAGTTTCAGCTGCAGCGGGGTGAGCTCTTCCTTCGCCTCGTTCAGGGCGCCGGCGATCTTGCCCATCTCGGTATCCATACCGGTGGAAACAACCACGGCGCGGCCGCGGCCATATACCACGGTGGAGCCCATGTAGCACATGTTCTTGCGGTCGCCGAGCGGCACATCGTCGGTGCCCTCGTCCAGCGCGATGATGTCCGCATGCTTCTCGACCGGCACGGACTCGCCGGTAAGCGCCGCCTCCTCGATCTTCATGGACGCGCTCTCGAGTACGCGGCAGTCGGCCGGAACCGAGTCGCCCGCTTCGAGGAGAACCACGTCGCCAGGCACGAGCTCAGACGAGTGCAGCTGGATCAATTTTCCGTCGCGGATGACCTTGGACTGAGCAGCGCTCATCTCCTGCAGGGCGGCAAGCGCCTCCTCGCTCTTAGCCTCCTGAATCACGCCGAGGGCGGAGTTGATGATGACGACCGCCATGATGATGATGACGTCCGCCCACTCGGACTCGCCCTGGATCATGCCGGTGACAGCCGAAATGACGGCGGCCACGATGAGCATGATGACCATGGGGTCGGCCATCTGCTGGAAGAAGCGGATCCAAAGCGGAGTCTTCTCTTCCTCCTTGAGCTTGTTGAGGCCGAACTTCTCAAGACGCGCCTGCGCCTCTGTTGAAGTTAGACCCTCCTCCGAACTGGTGGACTGCTCTTTGAGCACATCCTCTGCCGAAGCAAGATATTCCTTCAAAATGTATCCCTCCTGATACACCTGAGATTTGGGCGCGAGGCGCCCCTTACATTAGCACGACGCCCGATCATAACTCCAGGAAGGCAAGGGCTCGTCATGATTAAAGCTTTATGATAGCCCAGCCGCCCTTGGATTGCCACGCAGGCGGGCGCATTTCTTAGCCGGCGCGACGCGATATGGTATGTCGGCCTGACGCGACACGATGAAGGTGCAGACGCAGTGGTATCTGTACCATGATGAAGCAGATGCTGAGCCTGTTCGGGCTCCGCGCAGAATGGCATGCATACTCATGCCTACCGCGCTTCTTTCGATGCAGCGACTCGCGCCCTTCAAACAAGCGATGTTCTATGGGACACCTGGGGGCGATTGATATCTCGAAATCGTCGAGCATGACCCGCAGCTGCCAAAAAGCCACGCGCACGGGCGAGCCTCATTCCCAGCACGGGCACCAAGGGAACCAAGGCAAAAAGCCGCGCGCGGACGAGCCTGCATCGCGTGGCTCGCATGCCGTGGAATGAAGCGCCCGGAAGCGCTGCGCGCAAGCGCGGTGTCGCCCTTGCGCGCAGTCTCGTCCCGCATCGCTTACAGGTGGTTCGCCACCTCGAACGCATCCCAGATGGCATACATGATGTTCGACACGCGCTTGGCGTCGCCCAACAGATGCACATTGGGCACGTCGAACTGGATGTCCTGGTAGAGGGCATTATCCTCACGATATCCCACGCAAAGGATCACGCTGTCGCAAGCGATTGCGCGCTCGCCCTCGGCGGTAGCCACCGTGAGCTCGCCACCCGCGAAGCCCTGTGCCTGCGCGCCGCACACGCACTCGATGCCGTTGAACGGCACCAGGCGTTCAAGCATCTCTTTATTGGCGCTGCAAAGCGGAGCGTTCACTGCGAGAATCTTGGGCAGCGCCTCGACGATGATGACCTCTTTGCCCTGCTCGGCCAGCCAAAGCGCGGTCTCGCATCCCACAAGTCCCCCGCCTACGATGACGGTGCGCGCGCCGGGGTCAACCTGTCCCATGAGCACCTGCTCGGCGGTGAAGGTGTGCTCATCGTCGCCCAACGAGAAGCGCTTCGGGGTAGAGCCGGTTGCCACGATAACAACGTCCCACGAGGGGTCACGCGCTTCGTCGGCCATCACGGTACGGCTTAGATGCACCGGCACGCCAAGCCTCTCGAGCTCGGCAGCGTACCATGCGGCAAGCGCATGGTCGTCCTCCTTGAAGTCCGGCACGCCGCCGGGAATGAGATTGCCGCCCAGGCGGTCGCTTGCCTCGAAGAGCTCGGGCTTGTGCCCGCGCAGGGCAAGCGTGCGCGCCGCCTCGCAGCCGGCGGGGCCGCCACCGACCACCATAACGCGCTTGGGCGCGCCCACCAGCGGCTCGTAGGCCATAGCGCGCTCACGCGCGGCCTGCGGGTTTACGGCGCAGTTTATCATCGAGTATTCCTGCACGCGACCCATGCAGCCTTCCTGGCAGGAGATGCACGGGCGTATTTCCGAAAGGCGCCCGGCGCGGATCTTGTTCACGATGTCCGGATCTGCCAGCAGCGGGCGTCCAAGACCTACCATGTCGCACTCGCCGGCCTCGATGGAGGAGGCAGCCGTATCGGGGTCATCCATGCGACCAGCAAGCAGCACGGGTATGCTCACGACCTCTTTCACGAGCTTGCCGTACTCGCGATAAAGCCCCTTCTTCTGATACATGGGCGGATGGTTCCACCACCACGCATCGTAGGTGCCCACGTCGGTGTCAAGCGCGTCATACCCGTACTTTTCTAGAAGCTTGGCGGCCTCGAGACCCTCCTCGATGTCGCGACCCTTTTCTTCAAATTCCTCTCCGGGAAGCGCGCCCTCGCGCCAATCCTTGATCATGGACTTCAACGAGAAGCGAAGCGCCACCGGGAAGTCCTGCCCGCAACGGCGCTTGATTTCTTCGACGACCTCGCGCGCAAAGCGCAAGCGGTTCTCTAGGCTGCCGCCGTACTCGTCGGTGCGAAGGTTGAAAAACGAGATGGCAAACTGATCGAGCAGGTATCCCTCGTGCACGGCATGGATCTCCACGCCATCGAAGCCCGCGCGCTTGGCGTTGGCGGCGCCGTCGCCAAACGATTTCACGATAGCATGGATCTCGTCCACCGTGAGCGGGCGGCACGTCTTGTCAAGCCAGCGATGAGGGATGGCGCTCGGCGCCACAGGCGGAAACTCGCCCAGATTGGTGGGAATGGTCACGCGCCCGAAGCCGCCCGACATCATGAGAAAGATCTTCGCCCCGTAGGCGTGCACGCGCTCGGTCATCTCGCGGCTGGTACGCACGAAATGCACCGGGTTGTAGGTAGAGTTGGGGCAGTTGGGCATCGACTGCTGCTCTACCGTGTTGTCTGAGAAGGTAACACCCGTGATGATGAGCCCCGTACCGCCCTTGGCGCGCTCGGTGTAGTAATCTATGCCGCGCTGGTTCCAGCCACCTTCGGAATCGGAGAGTCCCAAGGGGCCCATAGGCGCCATCGCATACCGGTTCTTAACCTCTACGCCGCCGATCTTGATAGGTGTAAACAGAATCTTGTGCTCCATATACACATCCCCTCTCTTCGAAAATGCGCAATCTTGAAAAAGCGCAATCGAAACCACTCCCTTACGCCCAAGCAGCTCACCTCCGATCATCGGGCGTTCGGGCATCAAGCAAAACCTCTTCGGTACTCCAGCGCACCATCGATGGAATCGATAGCGCACCGGCATATCAATCATAGTCCGAAGAACGGCTGCAACCCAAATTACCAACCGCCAGCGCAACCGCAGCGTCCCAACAGACAGTCAGGCGCACTCGATGGTGCCGCGAAAACAGGCGTACACGATGAGCGCCACGGGCACCGCGAGCGCGAGCACCGGATAGAACAGCCCCAGGTCAAGCGACCCAAAGAGCAGCCCTCCCACAACAGAACCAAGCATCGTGCCCGCATCGAACCCCATGTAATAGGTGCTATTCGCTATACCGACATGTTCAGGCTCCACCAGCTTGACCGACGTCGCCTGGCACACCGAGACTATCACGCCGTAACCGCCCGCCATGAGCACCGCTGCTGCGAACATCGCGAGGTCGCCCTGCATGACGGTGAGCAAAGCGAACGATCCCAGCGAACATGCGGACGAGGCGCCTAAAAAGACTGCGACCCGCACGGTATCGAACGCACGCTTGAGCGCATAGCGCAAAAAGAGCAGCGCCACAGCGTACACGGGGAAGAACAGGCTCACGTTCACGCTAAGCCCGCGCGCCTCCACCAAGCTCACGATGAACGACTGCGTGGCCATGTAGGGCAGGGTGAAGAGCGCGGCGACGAGCGATGCCAGGGCAACAAATCATCCGCGGCTCGAATTCTCGGCATCTCGCGCACCACCCTCTATGGGCTGCTGGGTGCATAGACGTACGCGCCGCAACAGGTAATGTCACTTTAATTCGGCAATCGGTTGTTTTTCACCGACGAACGGTCATTTTCTCCTTCATTTCGCATATAATACGCCGCGATGACACATACAAGATGACTACATTGCAGTGCGCACATGGAGGTATTGATGTACAAACGCACCAAGATCGTCTGCACGATGGGGCCAGCGTGCGATAGCGACGAGACGCTGCGCGAGATGATGCTCGCCGGCATGAATATCGCCCGCTTCAACTTCAGCCACGGTTCATACGAGGAGCACCACGAGCGCATCGAGCGCGTGCGCCGCGTTGCCGCCGAGCTCGACAAGACGATCGGCATCATGCTCGACACGAAGGGCCCCGAGGTTCGCACCGGCCTTCTCAAAGATCATCAGAAGATCGCGGTCAAGGCAGGCGACTCCATCGTCGTCACCGCTTGCCCCACCTCTGAGGACTTCCTGGGCGACGCAAGCCATATCTCGCTTGACTATCTCGATCTTCCGAACGAGGTCAAGGAGGGCTCGCGCATCCTCATCGACGACGGCATCGTGGAGCTCGTGGTTAGCCACGTTGACGGCCAGGACATGTACTGCGAGGTCAAAAACGACGGCGAGATCGGCGAGCGCAAGGGCGTCAACCTCCCCAACGTCGAAATTGGCCTGCCCGCCATCACCGAGCGCGACCACGCCGACATCCTGTTTGGCTTAAAAGAGGGAATCGACTATATCGCCGCCTCGTTCATCCGCAACGGCGCCGCCGTGCGCGAGCTGCGCGAGCTCTGCCGCGAGAACGGCGGCGAGCACGTGGGCATCTTCCCGAAGATCGAATGCGCACTGGGCGTCAAAAACTTCGACGAGATCCTCAAGGCATCCGACGGCATCATGGTTGCCCGCGGCGACCTGGGCATCGAGATCGCACCGGAGCTCGTGCCGCACCTGCAGAAGAAGATCATCAAGAAGTGCAACGCAGCGTATAAGCCGGTCATCACCGCCACGCAGATGCTCGATTCCATGATTCGCAACCCGCGCCCCACCCGCGCCGAGGTTGCCGACGTCGCGAACGCCATCTACGACGGCACCGATGCCGTGATGCTCTCCGGAGAGTCCGCGGCCGGCAAGTACCCGGTCGAGGCGGTTCGCATGCAGGCGAACATCGCGCACGAAACCGAGCAGTATCTGGGAGCGCATGCCGAGCTCAAGGTGCCCGATGGCAGCCATGGCACGCGCGTGATCAACAACGTCGTCGGCCTCTCGGCCGTGAACATGGCGACGACCGTGGGCGCGAAGTGCATCGTGGTGCCCACCACGACCGGCCGTACCGCGCGCCTCATCTCGCACTTCCGTCCGAGCACGCCGGTCGTTGCGTTCTCGCGCCATCAATGGGCGGTTCAGAAGATGCTCATGTACTGGGGCGTCGAGCCGCATCTTGCGGCCATCACCCGCGGCAGCGTGGACGACACGGTTGCAAAGGCGATTGAGTCTGCCAAGGAGCGCGGCTATGTGGAGAAGGGCGATGTGACGGTCGTGACCGTCGGCGACCCCAAGACTGCCGTAGATTCCACCCTCGGCGATGGTAAGCGCAGCTCTACGAACGTGGTCTTCGTTGCCCAGGTGGACTAAGCCTCTGCAGGCAGCCCCCGCAAGTTAACTGTTTTCCCAAGAGGGTCGCAGCAACGGTACGCTGCGACCCTCTTTCTGTCTTGAGGCATCGGCGACAGCGACGGCGACTTCAAGGCCGTCGCATCCCGACAGAGCATCGGCCAGAGCGGCATCGGCCAGAGCACGCGTTCCAAAGCTTATGCGGCCGTGAGCCTGTGAACGCCGAGCAACGCTCCATCCCTCTACTGCAAGCGCTCCCCGATAAGACGATCGGTTGAGTCGATGACCTCTGTAAACGTGCGATCGAAGAACTCATCGGTAAGCAAGCGGTAATGGTTTGGCTCGGCGGGAGCCTTGTTGGTGCGCACAATCTCGTGCGCGACGCCGATCGTCTTATACACGGTCGGCTCGTCTATACGATATTGGGGAAACGCGGCGGCCGTTGCGAGCAGGCGCGGCGTCGGCCGGGGCACGAGCTCGATAGCGAGCGTTTTGCCGAATGCGTCGAAATCCCCTTGCTTTTTGATGCGAAAATGCTCGCTTGGCACGCCGCCGATCGACTCGAGATACTCGTTGACCCGCCGGTTCCAGATGCGATCGGCAAGCAGATGCGACCATACGCCCAACGTAAGGTCGAAACGCGAGCGCGCGATGGCGTCAGCCGAGGTCTCAGCATCGCGCACATCGCTCACGTTGCGCGGCACCTCCGCTATGCCCTCATAACGCTGCGGATAATGAACGTAATTGACGCGTTCGACCTCTTGTTTAATCGATGAGGCCAAAATGGGTGCGCTGCCTGGAGACGCGCTCGCGGCTTCTTTGAGCCCACGCGCTGCCGGCACCACGTAGTCGTGCCAAAATTCCTCTTCGCGAGGCTTCGGGATGAACTCGGGCTTCGCAAAGTGGGTAATGCGATAGGCGATCGGCTCCTCAATGCCTGGAACCATATATCCGACGGGGATATCGGGAAGAAACGCGCCGAGCAAAAACGCGTTACGGTCGAGGACGCGATGCGCCACGGCGCCATCGCGACCGAACAGCTGCTCCGTCTGCGCGATATGAATGTTCCAACTTGGCACGGCCGTTCCAATCGACGTCGACCTTCGGTGGCGCACGTTATTTCCAACCCTCATGCGGGTCGCTTCCGCACGCGGCGCGCCGGACGCTACCCGTTGCCCGGCGCGGTGACACGCAAGGCGGTGGCCTAACACCAGATGTCAGACCGCCGCCATCATGCTAGCTGCGGACTTCGCCGTTCACCGCCTTGCACACCTTCGTTACCAGCCGCTGATGAACCTTCTCGACCTCATCGGACGTGAGCGTGTGATCGTCCGCGCGATACGTGAGCGCAAACGCCATCGACTTCTTGCCCGCGCCCACGCGTTTCTCATCGCGATAGACGTCGAATAGGCGCACCGCGCGCAGCAGCTTGCCGCCGGCAGACTGCAGGCGACGCTCAAGGTCCTCGCAGGTCACCGCCTCATCGACCACGATGGCAAGATCCATCTCCACCGCCGGGAAGAGCGAGAAGTCCTGGTATGCCTGCTGATCGCGCGCGCACTTCAAAAGCAGCTCAAGATTGAGCTCGAACGCGGTGACGGGAAGATCGATCTCGTACCGCTCGCGCACCACCGGGTGAATCTCGCCTACCCAGCCAAGCAGCGTACCGCCGGACAGCACCTCGGCACCACGACCGGGTTGCAGAAACGCGTACGGGTCTCCCTCCGCCGGCCGGAAGCGCACCTTCTCAACACGCAGCTGGGCGAGCAGCTCCTCAACGACCCCCTTCCCGTCGAAAAAGCGCAGCGGCTTGAACTTCTGGTTCCAAGTCACGTCGCCCCACGCGCCCGAAAGCACGCCGGCAAGCGAGCGCGGCTCCTTGGGGAGACTCGCATTCTTGCGGCCATGGAAGAGCGTGCCGACCTCGTAGAGGTGCACATTTGCCGTGCCGTGCGCCTCGTTGTATGCAACCGACTGCAAAAGGCCGGGAAGCAGCGAGCGGCGCATCTCGGTCTGCTCGGCCACCAGCGGGTTCATGAGCACCACGGGCAGCCCGCGGCCATCTTCACTCATCGCGGCCTTCTCAAGGTCACCCGGGGCGGCAAACGAGTAGGTCGTGGTCTCGTTGAGGGCACAGGAGCGCAGAACGGAACCGATGCGGCGCAGCATGCGCTGCTCATGAGTGAGCCCGCCGACGTGGTTGCGCGCCGCGGGAATCGTCGCTTCCACGCGATCCATGCCCCATAGGCGCAGCACCTCCTCGATAAGGTCGATCTCGCGCTCCAAGTCGGGACGGAACGTAGGCGGCACAACTCGATACACGAGCGCGTCGCTCTCCGTGCAGCGCTCGACCGCGCAGCCCAAGCGCGTAAGCACACGCTCCACAAATGCGGGGTCAATCGAGGCGCCGCAGATGAGGTCGATGCGATCCTGGCGAAGCATGAGCTCGGGCTGCTCGGCAGGGGCGGGGTAGAGGTCAACGTAACCCGGTGCGACCTCGCCCCCGGCAAGCTCCTCGATCAACGCCGCCGCGATGTCAGCCACCTCGATGCAGCCCGCCTCGTCAACCTGGCGCTCAAAGCGAATCGACGCTTCGGAGATAAGCGAGAGGTCGCGGCTGGTGTGCGAGGTGCGCCCCGCGTCAAAGCAGGCGCTTTCGATGAGCACATCGCGCGTGTCGTCCTCAATCTCAGAATCCATGCCGCCCATCACGCCGGCCAGCGCAACCGGGCGCTCGCCATCGGTGATGAGCGCCATGCCGGCATCGAGGGTGCGCTCCTGTCCGTCGAGCGTCTGGAACACCTCGCCCGCCTGCGCGGCGCGCACCACCACGTGGCGCATCCCCTCGCGCACGGCGAAGGTGTCGAGGTCGAAGGCATGGAGCGGCTGGCCGGTGAGCATCATCACGTAGTTGGTGACGTCAACGATGTTGTTGATGGAACGCACGCCGGCCGCAGCCAGACGCTCGACCATCCACGCAGGCGAGGGGCCCACCGTCACGTTGCGCACGACGCGCGCCACATACCGGCTGCACAGGCCAGGGTCTGCAATGGCAAGCGAAACCTCGTCTGCCGTCGGACGCCCAACCTCCTGCTTGATGCGCGGAAGCTCGATATGCGTATCGCGATCGAATATGGCGCCGACCTCACGCGCGATGCCGATCATAGACAGGCAGTCCGGGCGATTCGGGGTGATCTCGCAATCGAGCACCGTATCCGAGGTGCCGCGATACTCCGCGAACGGCACGCCCACCGGCGCGTCCTCGGGCAGCACCATGATGCCGGCGTGATCACCCGAAAGCCCCAGCTCGCGCTCGGAGCAGTTCATGCCGTACGACACCACGCCGCGCAGCTTGCTCTTCTTAATCTTGACGCCACCGGGCAGCTCCGCTCCCACGAGCGCCGTCACGATATGATCGCCCTGGTCGAAGTTCTGGGCGCCGCACACAATCTGCAGCGGCGTCGGCTCACCGTCTTCGCCCAGGTTAAAGCGGCCGACATCGACCATCGTAACCCACATGTGGTCGGAATCGGGATGAGGCTCCCTCGAGACCACCAAACCCGTCACAACGTTCTCGAACGACTCTCCAACGGTATCGATCGCTTCGACTTCGGTGCCGGTACGGATGAACTCGCGGCTGAGCTCATCCGGCGACTCGGGCACATCGACAAGCGTTCTAAGCCAGGTATATGAAACACGCACGGTGAATGCTCCTTTCTGGGGGCTGTGATTAGAACTGCTCGAGGAACCGCATGTCGCCCGTCATGAGCACGCGCAGGTCGGGCAGGTCGTAGCGGAGCGCCGCCACGCGCTCGACGCCGATGCCGAACGCGAAACCGGTGTAGCGCTCGGGATCGACGCCGCAGTTGATAAGCACGTTGGGGTCGATCATGCCGCAGCCCAAAATCTCGATCCAGCCGCTGTGCTTGCAGAAGCTGCAGCCCTTGCCGCCGCACGCATGACACGAGACGTCGAGCTCGCAGCTGGGCTCGGTGAAGGGGAAGAAGTGCGGCCGATAGCGCGTATCGCGCTCTGAGCCGAACATGGCCTTCGCGAAGTAGTCGAGCGTGCCCTTGAGGTCGCCGAAGGTGATGCCCTCGTCCACCACGATGCCCTCAACCTGGTTAAACTGGGGCAGGTGGCATGCGTCGGCGGTATCTGGGCGATACACCGTGCCTGGCACGATAGCGTAGATGGGCGGCTGCTGATGCTCCATGATGTGGATCTGCGCGCCCGAGGTCTGCGTGCGCAGGAGCACATCAGACTCGCCGTGCGCGTGCGCCTCGGGATGGTTCACGGTGCCTGGCGCGTTGTCGACCACATAGAATGTGTCGCGCGCGGAACGGCTCGGGTGATCCGTGGGCGCGTTCAGCGCCGTGAAGTTGTAGTACGAGGTCTCGACCTGGGGGCCAGACTCCACCGTGTACCCGATGGCGCAGAACACATCTTCGATCTCGTCTTTGATCTGATTGATAAGATGCTGATGCCCGATGGTCGGACGAGCGCCGGGAAGGGTGACGTCAACCGCCTCGGTCGCCATGAGGCTTCTCATGGCCTGCCGCTTGAGGTCGCCCGACGCGCGCACGATAAGGCTTTCGGTCATACGGCGCAGCTCGTTGGCACGCTTGCCGAGCGCCGGGCGATCCTCGGGCACCACCTTGCCCATCATGTGCATGACCTGGGTGATTTCCCCCTTGCGCCCCAACAGCGCAACACGCGCCGCTTCAAGCTGCTCAGCGCTCTGAGCAGCCACGATCATCTCCTTCGCGTGCGCTTCGAGCGCTTCCAGATCGTCGATCAGGCTCATATGTTCCCCTTCTCTCAAACAGCCCGAGGCCGTTCGGCGCGCTATGCCGAATGTATCGAGCCGCCCTGTTCCCGTTCCGTACCCGTTGCTGGCCGCCAGCTGCCAGCGTGCTACCCGCTGCTGGCCAGCATGTGCGCGCCGGCGGCTGTTCGCCGGTTGCCTGCCGAGCGCTTGTCGGCAGGCTGCTCGCTGCGAGCCGAGCGTTGCCAACCGTCTCTGCTCGAAATACGCCCCAGGCGCTGCCCCGGGCGCCGATTGCCCGGCCAGAACCGCCAGCCGCTCGACCGTCCACGAAAAAACCGCCCCTGGGACAAACCCAAGGACGGCATAGTTACCGCGGTACCACCTTGCTTGGCTGCTGGATGTCCTCCCAGCATACCCACTTTTACCCGATATCGCCCAGGCAGGCGGCTTCCCTACTCACATGCGCCGATGCCTCCCGCTCTTGGCGCATCGGTGCATCCGTTCAGGTCGCTGCTCGGGAGTGAACTCGGAGCTCCATCGCAGCGGGTGGGCTTTCAGCCGGTGACCCTCCCTCTCTGAGCTGCGATATGCGGAGCGCCGACCTCTCCGTCAACGCGTTGGGGGTCATCATAGCACAGCAATCGATATGGTGGCGCCACTTCGTGGCGCCTCGTAGGATTCGCCCAAACTCGCAACCTTTAGAAATCGCGCTGCCCGGCAGCACAGAAGCGGTCGCACCCTAACAGAAAGGGGTTCGCATGCCAATCGTCGGAGTTATGCAGGCGCCTCGTTCGCGAAACCCGGCCGTATAGCCTGTTTCACGAAGCCCGCGCCATCACTTTTCAAGTTTGGCGACACTTTTTAAAGATTCTCCGAGTATAGAAGGCTCTATCATCAAAGAAACCGCAGGTCGAGGCGTTGGCATTTGTCGGGCTACTCTGCAAACGCCCAAAAAGTGTCGCCAAACTTGCAAAGTGGTCGCCTGAAACAGATGAAACACACGCGATGCGCACCCGGTGTCCGTAATGCGCCCGAAAGGAATCTCTTGTTCCGTCGGCGAGCCCCGCAGCCATCCTCTACCATAGTACTGACGAGCTCCGCAGCCATCCTCACCAGAGAAAGGATCGACCGTGACTACCTCATCCGCAGCCGTTTCCCAGCTTAAGAGCCTCGAGCGCGCACTTTGGATGCGCACCTACCTCATGGGCATCCTGGAGTTCGACGGCGAGACGCAGGCGCCATCCAAGGGGGCAGCCGCGCGCGCCGAGGCCATGGGTGCGCTCGCCGGCGAATATCATGAAGCGCTTACCGGCACCGCCGCGCAAGAGCTCGTCGCCCAGCTCCAACGAAAGGCCGACGTTCTCGACGAACAAACCGCTACCGAGCTGCGCGTTCTGGCGCGCAAGCAGCGCGAGGCCATCGCCATCCCCACCGAGGAGGCAGCGGCGTGGTCGGCGCTTACCAGCGAGGCGAACGCTGTCTGGCACAAGGCCAAACTCGCAAACGACTGGGCTTCCTTCGAGCCCTACGTAGACCGCATCCTCGAAACGCTCAAACGCCACGCCGGCTATATCGATAGCTCGCGCGACCCCTACGACGTCTGGCTCGACCAGTACGAGCGTGGCATGGACGCCGCCGCGTACGACCGCTTCTTCGACCAGGTGAAGCAGGCCGTCGTGCCGCTTGTGCACGCCATCGGCGAATGCCCGCAGCCGCGAGCGGAGTTCCTGGCAGCCCGTGTTCCCGAGTCCGTGCAGCTCGACATCGCGCATGACCTTATGGACGTCGTAGGGCTCGATCCGGAGGCCTCCGTCCTCGCCTGCGTGGAACATCCCTTCACCAACGGCATGGCGCCGGGCGACGTGCGCATCACCACGCATGTTTACGAGAACAACCTGTTGAGCAACGTCTTCTCCGTCATCCACGAGGCCGGGCACGCCATCTACGAGCAAAACGTCGACCCCGCCTATGCCTACACCGTGCTGGGCAGCGGCTCCACCATGGGCATCCACGAGAGCCAATCGCGCTTCTTTGAGAACATCGTCGGGCGCTCGCGCGCCTTCATGACCCCGCTTCTCGCGATCCTGCAGCGCCACGCACCCGAACCCTACGGCACCGTGAGCGAGGAGGAGCTGTACCGCGCGGTGAACATCGCGCGCCCCTCGCTCATCCGCACCGAGGCAGACGAGCTCACCTACCCGCTGCACATCATGATTCGCTACGACATCGAGCGGCTGCTCTTCGCGGGCGAGGCCACCGCGCACGACATCCCTGCGCTCTGGGCGAAATATACCGGCGATTACCTGGGTCTCGAGGTGCCCTTCAACACGGCCGGATGCCTGCAGGACACCCATTGGTCGGGCGGCAGCTTTGGATACTTCCCCAGCTATGCGCTGGGCAGCGCCTATGGCGCCCAAATGGTTCCCGCCATGGCGACCGACGGCGTCGACCTGCCGGGCGCGTGCGCAGCAGGCGATCTCGCGCCGGTGCGCGCGTGGCTGCGCGAGAAGATCTGGCGCTGGGGCGCAGGAAAGGACGCGCCGGAGCTTATCCAGGGTGCGTGCGGCGCCCCGTTCGACGCGACGTTCTACTGCGATTACCTGCAACAGAAGTTCAGCGAGCTCTATAACCTGTAAGCTGATGATTTGCGCCCGAGGTTCATC
>CAZUYD010000008.1:15324-70847 GCA_964624825.1 uncultured Enorma sp.
GAAGTTCAGCGAGCTCTATAACCTGTAAGCTGATGATTTGCGCCCGAGGTTCATCGCAATGCGCCTCGGGCGCTTCGGGGCGTGCTCGTCGTCGCAACGGTGCCCCACGCCGCGGCGGTGCGCTGCCGCAGTAGCGTCCTCGTCGCGGCGACGCATCGCACTGCAAGGCGCGCCCGCTCCGGCAGCGCGGCGGGGGCACATCACGTCACCGCAGCGCACTCGCCGCTCAACGCGTCCAGCACGGCAGGGGTGCATCACACCGTCAGAAACACCATGAGAATGACGCACGCGAACCCGGCGACATCTGTCCCCATGAACACGGTGCCCAGAACCGCCGCGCTCGTGACCGCCGCAGACACCGGCTCGATCGTGCCGATGAGACTTGCCCGCATGGAGCCGATGTCGCGCACGCCCTGCATGTACAGCATGTACGACAGGCACGAGCCAACCGCCGCAAGCACGAAAAACGCGCCCAAACCGATTCCGTCAAGCTGGGGCATATGCGCCCATGGCTGGATGAACAAGCTCGTCGCGATGCCCGACATGAGCATGCCGCAACCCGTGACCACTGAGGAGCCATACACGGGAAGGATACGCACGGGCACGATCGACATGCACGCCGCACCGACGGCCGCGACCAGACCGATGCCTATACCCTCAAGCGGAATCGCCAAATTCGAGGGATTGCCGCCCGTCGCCAGCAGGTACGTTCCCGCAAGTGCAAGCACAACGCCAGCCACCTCGCGCTTCTTGGGAGCGCGGCGCGTCGTTATGCACGCATACACCATGATGATAAGCAGCTGCAGGCACTGAAGCACCGTCGCGGTTCCCGCGTTCGTCAAGCGCACCGCAAGCAGATAGCCAAACTGGTTGAGCAGCACGCCAAATGCCGCAAAAGCCACCATGGTGAGCATATCGCGCCTGTTGGCGAGCAGGCGCTTGAGGCTCTCTCGGTCGGCGCGCCTCGCCAGGATGATGACGAGGAAGAGCGCGCCCGACACAAGTTGGCGCGCGCACATGAGCCACATGGTGTCGACCTGGTAATTCGCGAAGAGAAAGCTTGCGCAGGTGCCTGAGAGCCCCCAGAAGATGCCACCGACCAGCGTGGCGAGAACCCCCGTCGCCGCGCGCCGATCTTGTCGGATGCCCGCGCGTTCGCGCACCCGCCGACGCCAGGCTCGCGAGGCAGCATCTGCCCCATATTCGTTTACCCGAGCTCGCGCATCGGCTGCTTCAACCGCTTCCATCGCCCCGCCACATCTATCTTCACGCGTATGAACCGCGCTCAACAGTAACGCAAGTTTCGGCAGGATAAAAGCTATTTTTATAAGAAGCTGCACGGCATTGCACGATGCTTTATCAGGCTGGAGCGCGCGCTTGGAAAAGCATGGGCGGCTTCTGCGCCTCTGCACATTCTCATCACGAATGACCCGGGCTGGTATTTTGACGCCAGGCGTTAGATCGCCGTCCAGGCAGAGGTAGAGCGCCGCGCACATGCTGCCGGCGCACAAGAGATGCGCCCGGACTGCACCTCGCAATCTATTCGTCCGCGCGGCGGGTATAAGATGCCTCGTGACTATGTAGTTCGTATGCGAGGAGCAGCCATGACAGAATCGAGCGCCATGCAGCATGAGCCCACGGACGCATCCGACGTGCGCGATGCCGCGGCGGCCATCCTAACACCTGGAAGCACGGTATGCGGCTTTACGGTCGAGCGCAGCGAAGCCATCGGCGAACTCGACGCGCGGGCTTTCGTGCTGCGCCACGCCGCCTCGGGCGCCCGCCTGCTCTACCTGGCCTGCAACGACGAAAACAAGGCATTCGCCATCGGCTTCAAAACGCCACCGGCCAACAGCACCGGCGTCTTTCACATTCTCGAGCACTCGGTGCTCTGCGGATCGGCCAAATTCCCGGTCAAAGAGCCGTTCGTGGACCTCATAAAGAGCTCGATGCAAACCTTCCTGAATGCGATGACCTACCCCGACAAAACCATCTACCCGGTTGCATCCACCAACGAGCAGGATCTGCTCAACCTGATGGATGTCTACATGGATGCGGTGCTCAACCCGACCATCTACACCAAACAGGCCATCTTCCAGCAAGAAGGCTGGCACTACGAGCTCGATGTCCCCGACGGCGGCAGCCTGTCCGATGGAACGCTCCGGTACAACGGCGTGGTGTTCAACGAGATGAAGGGCGCGCTTTCCGACCCCATGAACGTGCTCGACAACGCCGCAAACGCCGCGCTCTTTCCCGATACCGTCTACGCGTTTGAGTCGGGCGGCCACCCGCGGGCGATTCCACAGCTCACCTATGACGAGTTCCTCGACACGCACGCGCGCCATTACAACCTGGCGAATAGCTACATCACGCTTTATGGCGACTTCGCCGACGTGCGTCGCGAGCTGGCATTTCTGGACGAGAACTACCTCTCGAAGAGCAACGCCGCCGGTCGCCACATCGCCGCGGCGCGCGCCGCAGGGGCAGACGAGAACGCGCTCTTGCCCAACCCGCTCCCCATGCAAGCACCGGTTGCCTGCGATTACGCGCGCGTCGATATGGTAACGACGCCCGACAACGCGACGGCCGGCTTGGGCTACGTCATTGGGCAGGCGCTCGACATATTCCGCACCGTTGCTGCCGACGTGCTTTTCGATGCGATCTTGGGCTCGAATGAGGCGCCGGTAAAGAAAGCCGTCATCGAAGCTGGCCTGGGCGGGAATGTGGTGAGCTACACCTCGTCCGCCTGTCAGCAACCCTATGAGCTCATCATCTTGCAAAACGCAAAACCCCAGGCAGCACGTGACTTCCGTCGCGTCATCGAAGAGACGTGCCGCGCGCTTGTCGAACACGGCATACCGCGCGACCGCCTTGAGGCGGTCATCAGCAGCAACGAGTATGCCCTGCGCCAGCGCGATTACGGCATGGCGGATGGCGTCGTGCTCGCCTGCGAGGCACTTTCGACCTGGCTGTATGACGACGAGGCAGCCACCGACGCGCTCAAGTATGGAGACATCTACGCGGAGTTGCGCCGTGCGCTCAATGGAGACTTCTTCGAAAACCTGCTGCGCGAGCTGGTGCTTGAAAACGACCATTACGCGCTGGTCGAGCTCGTGCCGACCGCACCCGGCGAAGCTGGCGCGGGAGCACGCGCCGACGACGAGGACGGTACCACCGATGGAGACGCCGCCGACGAGGACGGTACCACCGATGGAGACGCCGCCGCAACCGGCGCCGGCGATGCGAGCATGGCTGCCGTCGATGCGGACGAAACTGCCGGCAATGCTGCCTCCACAGACGAGGATGTCTCCGCTGCCGACGCAAGCACACCCGCGGCCGATACGCCTGCCCTCGACACCGGCACGAGTGAAGAGGCCGAGCTTGCCGCGCGCAAAGCGGCGATGTCCGAGGCCGAGCTTCAAGACGTGCTCGACACGGTTGCAGAGCTGCGCCGCCAACAAGAAGCCGAAGATGCGCCCGAAGACCGCGCCAAGCTGCCGCGCCTGCACGTTGCCGATATCGGCCCCGCACGCCCCGAGCCCTGCAGCACGCTCGACGAATCCGCACCGATCCCGTGTTTGCGCCACGACATCCCCACGCGCCGGCTCGCCTATGCGCTCACGTACTTCGACCTCACCCATGTATCCTATGCGGAGCTTCCGTATGTGAAGATCCTCTGCCAGCTCATGAAGCAGCTCCCCACCGCACGTCACACCGCCGCCGAACTGGATAGCCACATTGGGTCTAACCTGGGATTCCTTTCATTCAACACCGAGGTCTACCAGCAGCCCGACTGGAAGCTCGCCCGCCCGGTACTGCTCGTCTCTGCCGGCGCGCTCTCGGAAAAGATCGATGCACTCGCCGACATTCCGCGCGAGGTGTGGGGAGAAACGCGCTTCGAGGACACCGGCCGCATACGCGACGTGCTCACCCAGATGAGGATCGGCATGGAGCAGGCATTCATCACCGCTGGTCACCAGGCGGCGCTTGCTCGATCGCTCTCATACGTCTCGCCCGCCGCGGTCATCTCCGAGCAGCTGGGCGGCACCGACTTCTATCGCTTCCTGCGCGAGTTGCTCGACCACTTTGACGAGCGCGCCGCCGACCTCTGCGACATCCTGCGCGAGCTGCAAGCGCGCATCTTCACGGCAACGGGCACCATCGCAAGCTTCACCGGGTCGGACGAGGACTACCAACGCTATTGGTCGGCGGCCGGCACGCTTGGCCTCGCCCCGCGCACAGCCGCGGCCAAAGAGCTCTACGTTCCCGCACCTAAGAACAAGCACGAGGCGTTCGTCATCCCCAACGATGTGTGCTACCTGGGACAAGCCACCGACCCGCGCGCGCTGGGCATCGCCACCGATGGAAGCTGGGGCGTTGCGGCAAACGCGTTGAGCTTTGGCTGGCTGTGGAACGAGATCCGCGTGAAGGGCGGCGCGTACGGCTGCGGCTTCCGCGCGGCGGTCGACCGGCAATTGGCCTTCTATACCTACCGCGATCCAGCCATCGACCCCTCGATTGCACGCATCGGACAGGCAGGCGCATGGCTGAGCGCGCTCGATGTCGATCGAGATACCTTTGAGGGCTTCATCGTGAGCACCGTTTCGGGGCAGGACGCGCCCGTAAAGCCCTATGCGCTCACCAAGCGCCGTTGCGCGGAATATTTTTCGAAGCGTCCCGACGGATTCCGCGCCCAGGTACGCGCAGAGATGCTTGCCACCACGCCCGAGCGCCTGCGCATGCTGGGCGATGATGTAACGCGCGTTGCAGCCGAGGCGCCCCGCTGCGTCTTCGGCGGCCGCGACATCATCGAGGCAAGCAACGACGGCTGGAACGTTATCGATCTGTTGGGATAGCTCAGGGTGCCGCACGGTGATGAGGCATCGTCTGCAAACGACATGCAGCCCGCATTAAGACAGGCGGCGAAGCCCAAGACGCTGGCGAAGCCCCGTAGAAAAAGCCCGCAGCTCAACTTGAGCTGCGGGCTCGCAAAGGTTATCGATACGCCGCGAACACTTCCATGCCCTCGTGGAGGACACGTGGAGCCCTGATTACGCTTCGGGAAGCTTGCCCATATCGACCATCGCTGCCAAAAAACCGAACGCACACCAGTTGTCACCCGTGTTTGCAGCGATTGCCTCGGCCAGAACCTGATCGGCGCGATTCGCATCTCCCATCTCTCGATAGTAATTGCCAATTGCATAGGCGTTGGTGACCGCGTGGAGCGCATCACTTTTTGCAGCCATCTCGAGCGCCCGCTCAGGTGTAATTCGCTTCTGGTAGACAGCGCAGTTAAGCGCATATCCGCATTCATCAGTATCTATAGGGAAATCCTCTGGAAGCAACGCCAGCAATTCGGCCGCATAGGCCTCATCACCGCGGCGACGAGCCGTACGCCAAGACCAATCGATGATCGCAGGGTACGCCTCGATGTCTTCCATATCGGTCAGCTCAAGGCACCGGCGATACGCGGCCTGAGCCTTATCGTACAATCCAAGCAAGTAGTAAGAAAGCCCCAGGTGGTACCACACGTCCCAATTCTCGGGAATGATGCGCGCAGCCATCTCGAAATCTGCTGCCGCCTCGGTGAACTCCCAGCAGCTAATATGGCGATGCCCCCGATGACGATAAAGAATGCCGTCGAAAGGATTGAGTGCGATGGCGCGCGAATAGGCTTCGACCGCTTCGCGCATATACATTCCGCCTGAATAGGCGAGCCCCAATTCCATCCATGCGCGCGCATCATCGGGTGCGGCAGCAACCGCATCGCGCGCCATGGCAATCGCAGGGGTCGCCTCGACCTCAACATGCTTCGGTGACGCAACCTGATATTCCTTTGAAACGCTCATGCTTTCTCCTATCTTTACGTCGATACCTATGAGAACCGGGCACAGAACGCCTTGATGTGACGCAAGCTCCCGCACAGGCAGGAAATAAAGGCGGCGCGCCCTTCCGTCGAAAGCCCTCTTCTCCTCGCGCCTGCATAACAGCGCAGGCGCGAGGAAACGCGCCGGCCGGAGCGCTTGCCCTATGCAGCTCGGTTCCGCTGGTCAACAAGTGCGGCGAGGTATCCGAACGCGAAATAGCAATCGCCCTCGTCGCCCTTTTTGATGATTGCGTCAACGATCTCGTCGGCCTTCTCGATATCGCCGTTCATGCGATAGAAGTTCGATACCCCGTACCCACGCGTGATGATGTCGATCGGATCCATGGAATCGAGATCCTCCGGCAGCACCTCCGACGCATCGATTTGCCCCTTATACATGCGGATCCGCTGATAATAATCCTCGTTATCGCCCGCATCGACTTGATCGGGCACATAGCTCAGAAGCTCTTGGGCGCGAGCATCGTTGCCTAGACGACGCTCGGTCATGTAATACCAGTCGCAAACGGCAATGTACTCATCATCTTGTTTGGAGAGCTCTAGACAGCGCTGATAGGCCTTGGCCGCTTTTTCATAATCGCCCAGCAAATAATGGGAAAGCCCTAGGTGATACCACACGTCCCAATTCTCGGGAATCAAACGCGAGGCAAGCGTAAACCCAGCGAGCGCATCTTCGAAGCGCCATTGGGAGAGCATGCGGTGCGCCATATGGCGATACAGAATGCCGTTGAACGGGTCGAGCGAAATGGCATGCGCATAGCACTCCTCGGCTTCACGATACAGCGATGCCTTCGCTAGGCACAAGCCCTTTTCCATCCACAGCTCAGCGTTGTCGGGGTCTTCTGCGAGTTTCGCTTCGATCGCCATGAGCTCTTCATCGGCTGTGTACTCGCTCGGCATGGGATCAGAAACCTCATAGCTACGGCGTAGGATGCATTCGATCATGTGCGTACTCCTTACTACTCCCTACTTATCTTTGAGCGAATCGTGATGGCAGGCACATAGATGCCCCTTCCCTCTATCCGTCAGCGCCGGGGCGAGCCGAGCGCACGCATCGGTCGCATAGGGACAGCGCGTATGGAAGCAACAACCAGATGGTGGATTCATGGCGCTCGGCACATCGCCGCTAAGGCCGCCGAAAGAATCATCTTGCTCGACATCGACCAGCGGAATGGCATCGAACAGCGCCTGCGTGTACGGATGCTGGGGATCTTCGAAAATCTGCTCGGTAGATCCGTACTCCACGATGTGGCCGAGATACATCACGCCCACTTTGTCGCTGATGTGCTCGACCACGCTCAAGTTGTGCGAGATAAACAGAAATGCCAAGTTATGGCGTCTCTTGAGCTCATTCACCAAATTGAGAATCTGCGCCTGAATGGACACATCGAGCGCCGAGACAGGCTCGTCGCACACCACAAGCGCCGGATTGGTTGCAAGCGCTCGCGCGATACCAACGCGCTGCCGTTGGCCACCCGAGAACTCATACGGGTATCGATTATATTGATCCTCGCGCAGCCCAACCTCGCGCATGAGCTCGATTACCCGTTCCCGTCTCTGGGCTCGAGGCATTTTTTCGATTACCGAAAGCGGCTCCTCAATGGATGCTCCCACGGTTAACCGTGGATCGAGCGACGAATACGGGTCTTGGAAAATAATCTGGATCTGGCGCGCACGCTCACGAGCGGAAAGCGTGACGCAGTCGGCTCCGTTAAGCTCGATGGTACCCGTCGCAGGCTTCACCAAGCCGACAATCGCCTTTCCAAGCGTCGATTTTCCGCAACCAGACTCGCCGACAATCCCTAGGGTTTCGTTATGGTCGATCTCCAGTGAAACACCTTCGACCGCATGGAGGTATGAGACTTTGGTGCTCAAACGGTTCTTTGCCTTAACCGGATAGCGCACCGAAAGGTCGCGCGTCCGAAGCAATGGGGCTGCCATCTTATGCCACGCTCCCTTCATGTTCGAACTTCCAGCATCGAACCTCGCGTCCGTTTCCTATCTTGAACAGGGGCGGCCGCTCCTCCCGGCAGCGATCGCATGCATCTGCGCAACGCGTGCAGAATCGACAGCCAGCCGAAAACTCCTGCGGGCTTGGAACCGACCCCTGGATGGAGTAGAGCTCGGCGACTCGCTGATGCAGCTTGGGAAGACATTCGAGAAGACCGATCGTATATGGGTGCAACGGATCGGTAATGATGTCGCGCACCGTTCCGTACTCCACGGCCTGACCGGCATACATCACCATCACGAACTGGGCAATTTTCGAAACCACGCCGAGGTCGTGCGTGATGAGAATCGTTGCTGTGCCCGTCCTCTTTTCCAAGTCGCGCAAAAGAGACAAAATCTGAGCCTGAATGGTCACATCGAGCGCGGTCGTCGGCTCGTCTGCGATAAGAATCGCTGGCCGGCATGCAAGTGCCATGGCTATCATCACGCGTTGCCTCATACCACCCGAGAGCTCGTGAGGATACTCATCGACCACACGCTCTGGCGAGGGAATGCCCACCATGCGAAGCATCTCGACGGTGCGCTCTCGCGCCTCGGCTTTACTCAGGTGCTGGTGAATGAGAAACGCGTCCATGACCTGGCTTCCCACGGTAAACACGGGGTTCAGGCTCGTCATGGGCTCTTGGAAGATCATCGAGATCTTGTTGCCGCGAATGGAGCGCATCTCTTCTTCGCTGATCTGCAACAAATCTTCGCCCTCGAAAAGCACCCGCCCTGCCTCGATAAAGCCCGGCGGAGACGGGATCAGCCGCATGATGGAAAGACTTGTGACCGATTTACCGCAGCCAGACTCCCCTACGATGGCAAGCGTCTCATGCGGATACAGGCGAAAGCTTACGTCGTCAACAACGTTTACCTTCTCTCCGTCGATCTTAAATGCGATGGTGAGCCCTTCGACTTTAAGGAGTGGTTCACGAACGACATGCTCGGTTGCGCCCTCGCCGGCGTCCTCGTGCGGCAGCTGGTGCTCGCCGATGGATGCCGTATCATGTTCCACGGCCTCCGAAATGGCCTGCTTCATCTTGTCCATAGCCCTCCCCTCCTATCAGGCGTTCTTCAGGCGCGGATCGAGCGCGTCGCGAATGCCATCGCCCACAAGGCTGAAGCACACAACCACGATCGTGATAGCCACGCCAGGCACAATTGCCGGCAGGGGATACGAGCGAAGCACGTCGCGCGCATTCGAAAGCATCGAGCCCCACTCGGGCGCGGGAGGCTGCACGCCAAGTCCAAGGAAGGACAGAGACGACGTGGTGAGAATTGCGGTGCCAAGCTGCAAGGTGAGATTCACGATAATCTGCGATGCGGCATTTGGGACCACATGGCGCAGGATGACCGCAGCGCTGTTCTCACCCATGACGCGACACATTGAGATGTAGTCGGCCTTTTTGATTCGCAAGACCTCTCCACGCACCATGCGCGCCACGGTGGGAACAGAGAAGATAGCGATAGCAACAACGGTGTTGACCTCGCCCGAACCCAGAATTGCAACAACGACGATCGCCAACAGAAGCCCGGGAAACGCAAGCAGGATATCGATGAGGCGCGAAACAAGCGTGTCGACGATGCCGCCAAAATATCCTGCAATGACACCAAGGAGCACGCCGACAAGCGTTCCGGCAATAACGCCCGAAAAGCTAATCGCAAGCGAACTGCGACCTCCGTAGACCATGCGAAGCAATATGTCGCGACCGAGCTCATCGGTACCCAAAGGATGTTCGGCCGAGGGTCTGGCATAGGAATTGAGCAGATCCGTCTTTGTCGGACTGCCCTCCATAACCAGCGGGCCGATCACGCACACCAGGATGACTGCCGCAAGCATGACGAACGCAACGACTGATACTTTACGGCGGCAAAAGCGTTTGATGAATGCCATGATGCCCTCCCTAGGAATCGAAATCGATGCGTGGGTCGGCAGCGGTATAGAGCACGTCGACAACGGTGTTCACAATAACGAAGGTTGCCGCCAGCACCAGGATGCAACCCTGGATAAGGGGATAATCACGCCCGGCAACTGCATCGACCGTGAGGCGACCGATACCCGCAAGCGAAAACACCGTTTCGGTAAGCGTTGCGCCCGCAAGGAGTGAACCGAACCGCAGGCCAACAGCGGTAAGCACCGGAATGATCGCGTTTTTGAGCGCGTGGGAGAAAACCACGATGCGTTCCGCGACGCCACGAGCGCGCGAGGTGCGAATATAGTCCTCGCCCAGCACGTCAAGCATCGCCGAGCGGGTAATTCTCGTGATGTACCCGACCTCCATCATGCCGAGCGTAACGATGGGAAGCACGTATCCCTTCCAACTTGAAACGCCGCCCGACGGGAACCATCCAAGCCCCACCGAGAACACCAGAAGCAGCAAAAGCGCCAAAAAGAACGAAGGGGTAGAAACCGCGAAGAGCGAGGTCACCAGAATGATGTTGTCGGCAACCTTTCCATGCTTTACCGCAGACACGATGCCGCACACCACGCCTATGACGGTCGAGAGAACCGTGGAACCGACCGCCAAGGTCAGCGTCAGCGGATACCGGCGCGAAATCTCGTAGAGCACATCTTTGTGCGTAGTGATCGAGGTACCGAAATCCCCGTGCAGCACATTGCTCAACCAGATGAAATACTGCTGGTATAAGGGGTAGTCCAGCCCCAGGCGCTCTCGTTCCGCCGCAATGGCTTCGGCGCCCGCGCCCTGCCCGAGCATCATCGTAACCGGGTCGCCGGGAATAAGACGAACCATGAGAAACACAATGATGGAAAGGGCGAAGAGCATCACGAGCATCTGAAGCATGCGCTTGATGACATATTTGACCATGATCGCTCCCTAACCAAAAGGGACGCCCCAATTGACAGGCAGGGCGCCCCTTACCGTACGTGCCGCGCTCTCGGCGTTGCCGATAGAACTAGGCCTGGACTTTGATTGTCTCGTAGGTAGGCACCTGGAGCGGATTGAGCTCGAAGCCTTCCACCTTGTCAGTAACCACATAGAGGCTGTTGCGCAAGTTGAGATAGACCGCGAACGGATCATCGAGGTAGATGATCTGCTGCGCCTCCTCGTACATCTCCATGCGCTGATCTTGGTCGGTAATGTTGATGGCACCGTTGAGAAGCTCGTCGACCTCTTCGTTGGAGTACCAACCGTAATTGTTGGTATTGAGGCCATCGGAGCTCGTCACGCAGATTCGACGCAGCGACGCATCCGGATCAAGGGAGCTGCCACCGAACCCCATGATGAACATGTCCCAGCTCATCTCTTCCGGCGTAATACCATTGAGCGTGGAATTGAACGTGGCCGCATCGACCGTCTCGATGGTTGCGTTGATGCCTACGTCGGAGAGCTGGTCGGCAATGGCTTCAGCGAGCTCGACACCCTTGTTGTAGCCGTCGTAGGTCATGATGGACAGATCAAAACCATCCGGATAGCCAGCGGCCTCAAGATACTCGCTCACCGCATCGAGATCCTGAGGCACAACCCCCAAATCCACGTAGCCATGGTTCTGAGGAACCAGCGGGCCCTTCGTGGCGGTCTCGCCGATGTCGCCAAAGAGCGAATTTACGATCATCTCGCGATCGATAGCATGGCTGATGGCAAGGCGCACGTTCACATCTTGGCAGACGGAGTACTCGGAGCAGTTGAACTGGAAGCCTTGTAGGCCGTATCCTGGCTCGGAGATAACCTCGAGGCCGTCGATCTCTTCGATGCGCGACACGTCATCAACCGCAGGACGATCGAGCACGTCAACTTCACCGTTCTCAATGGCCATGGCACGGCTCGACGCCTCGGGAATCACGTTCATCACGATGTTCGGCGTGGCCGGCTCGCCCTTATACCAGTTTTCGTTCGCCTCGAAAACCATCTGCTCTTCAGCGTCCCAGGACGTTACACGGTACGGACCGGTACCATCGATAGTCTCGGGATCGATGCCGATGTCATAACCGTATTCGTCGATGTAGTCTTTGTTCAAGATGAAGCAGCACTGCATGGCAAGCGTCTCTTCAACGCAGCCATAGGTCGTATTCATATTGAAGGTAACCGTGTAGTCATCGGGCGCCTCGACCGACTCGATGAAAAATACCGTGTCGGAGTAGCGCAGCGCATGGTCGGGATTTATCAGACGTTCGAACGTGGCAACAACGTCTGCGCTCGTGAACTCTTTGCCACTGGCAAACTTCACATCATCACGCAGGGTGAACGTCCAGGTTAATCCGTCCTCACTTGACTCATGCGATTCCGCCAGGTCATCGATGACGTTGCCGTCCTCATCATGCGTGAGCAAGCCGCTGTACAGAAGGCGAAGTACCTTGTCGTTGGTAACGTTCACCTGCGGATCAAGGGTGTCCTGGTCGCCGTATGCAGCGACCGTAAGCGTGTCTTTATACTCCCCCGAGCCTGATCCAGATTCCGTCGTACCATCCGAACAGCCGGCTAAACCGGTAAGCGCAACGCCCGATGCCGCAAGCCCGGTTCCCACAAAGGTGCGACGACTTACGCCCGTTTCCAGCAGCTCCTGAATATCCACCATGCGACTCACCCTTTCGTGTTTTATACGACCCATACGACGTGCTACGCACTGTAGCAAAAAAGAATATGTAATAATTTGCAATTACTTTTCAGTTTTATTACTATTACACGCTGTTATATTCATTTTTCGATTCATCGATCATTTGCTTGCAAGACAAAATTTGTCATCCGCGGCATGGTTATTTATTTTGAGTGCCTGACCCTGCTTAATCGCTGCCTTATCACGCCAGCAAAGGTCGTGCGGGAGCGCTCGCTCAAAAAAGCTCGAGCTATAGACCAAAAGCCCTGCATGCCGGCCTGCTCAATGCATGCAGGGAATTCTTTACGGATGCCGTTCGGTCTCTACACGACCGCCATGCCGCCTATGCCCAATTCTTTGGCAGGGAATCGCAGTGCTCGTCGCCGATAGCCAGATCGATTCAGAGCATCTTCTGAACAAGATGGCCATTTTTTAACTTTTGGGTTTCATCGACATTCATGATCCTGCGTCGGAAGAAAAAAGATAAGTTAAACAGACAGAAATAAATGGCGTCAGCTGGCGCTGTCATAGTCGCTTGATGGGCTACGGCGCGTACAAACGCCGCTATACATACTCGTAGCAACCGTCTAGAAAACCGATACAGAAAACGTGACGGCATCTCTGGCAGGGAAGGCACATGAATGGTGCAAGAACATGGAACGTGGTCGAAACGTTCTCTCCGCGCGTCATCCACATGCTCGCAGCAAGCATGGCCTACCCCATCCATATACAGCGATCCCATGAGCTGTTCTTTGTCGACAGCGGCACCGCCGAGCTCTACATCGGTGGCCATCTCGCAACGCTCCAGACGGGGGACCTTGCATTCATACGCTCGCATGTCACGCACGGGCATATCTGCGCCGTCGAATCTCGTACCTTGAGCGTTGGAATCGATGCGGGCGCAGCTCCTGACTTTTCCCTGTTTATGCGCGACATTGACTGTCCGTTTCTTGTGCTTCGCCATGCCGTTAACAATGAATCGATCTGCTCGGCGCTGAGAAAAATGATAGATGAGCAAAATCGGCTGCGCACAACCGTCTCCATCATCAGCAAGGTGAGCACGGCGCTGGGTGAAATATCATCCATTGCGGAGCACGCGGAAATCATGCCGTGCATCGATGCTGATTCCCCGATGGCGCGCCTCGCGCAAATCGTCTACGACAAACTTGGAGATCACATTCCCAATCTTTCCGAAATCGCACAGGCAGCTAACCTTTCCGATGCGTACGCCTCGCGCATCTTCAGAAAGCTATTCGGTATCTCGTTCAAGGACTACACGACGCTCGTCTCGATAAGCGCAGCGCGCAGGCTTCTCACGCAGAGCAATCGGCCGATCCGTGAAGTTGCCGAACTCTGTCACTATCAATCGATGCGGACCTTTTCGCGGCAATTTAGGGAAATCGCAGGATGCACGCCGACCGAATACCGCGCGCGGTATCTCTCGCTCCAGATGGGCGATTTCGATGCGCCTCGCCTGCGCCCCGCGCTCGAACGAACGATGCGCGAGCTTGCGGCAACCTGCCCGCAGGCGCCAGTATATGAGATCCGCTGATTCGATTTGCAAGTAGCATGTCCGCGCGACGATGAAGAGGGCGGGCAGCCACTACAAAGACACATGGCTCGGCGGGGCGTCACCCGCTTTGCGGTCGAGCGCGTCGCACGGTGAGCGCAGCCTACCGCACCTCGTAGGGCGAGTCATCGCCGGCAGCAAGCGCGAGCAGCGCCTCCGCGTTCGAGCGTGCCATATGCTCCACGTTCTCGGCGGTGTAAAAGGCCATGTGCGGTGTGAGAACCACGTTGGGAAGCGCCATGAGCGCAGCGCGGGCGCGGTGGGACAAGACGTCGCGGCTGCGGTCGAGGTAATACAGGCCGGCCTCGTCTTCGATGGTATCGAGGGCCGCCCCGCCGATGCCGCCCTGCTCGAGCGCCGCAATGAGCGCTTCGGTGTCCACGAGCGCCCCGCGCGCGGTGTTAACCAGCACGGCGTCGGGCTTCATGAGCGCAAGCTCGTCTGCGCCGATCATGTGAAAGTTCTCGGCCAGCGCCATCGCATGGAGCGTGACGACGTCAGAGGTCTGAAGCAGCTCGGAAAGCTCCACGTACTCGATCTGATCGCGTAGCTCGTCGCGCGGGAAGGGATCATAAGCAAGGATGCGGCAACCGAAGCCAGAGAGGTTGCGCACCACGCGCGCGCCGATGGATCCGGTGCCCACCACGCCGACCGTGCAGCCGGCAAGGCTCCGCCCCAGCTTGCCCTTAAGGCTGAAATCCTGCGCCAGCGCATGACGAGCTACCAACTTGGTGCGGCGAAGCGCCATGAGCATGAGCATGATGGTGTAGTCGGCCACGCCCTCGGGTGGATAGGCCGCATGAGCCACGCGAAGGCCGGCGGAGCGGGCGTGGACCACGTCGATATGGTCGTAGCCAATCGAGCGCGTCGCGATGGCGCGCACGCCGATCGCACGAAAGGCATCGATGAGCTCGGCCGCAATCGGATTCGTGATGATGGTGACACCCTCTGCCCCGGCTGCAAGCGCGACGTTTTCGAGCGTGGGGTAGGCATCGGTCCAATCGAAGTCGAAGCCGAGCTCGCGGCTGAGCGCCTCGAAACAGGGCAGCTCGTCGAAGGGGCGCAGGGCGTAGGCAAAGATCTTCACAGGAGCCTCCTTATCGAGAAGCGGCGCGCAGGCGCATCAACGAAGCGGATGCGTTTGCAAAACGCGAAGCGCGACACGAAACGCGCTGGCAGGCAAGGTCGTGATGAGCCCTATGATACCGCAGGCCGCCGGCTCTCCCCGCAGCAACCGTTCAGCAGAAACTCCCATGCGGGCATGACCTCGCCCTACAGCCGAGGCATGGCAGCAGGGCAGCTCGCTGCGTTGCGAACATGCGTCCCGCGCCCTGAAGACCCGTCTCGAAAAAACCCGGCCAAAAAGCCGGACGACGCCGCAGGCAGGCGCCTGCGGCTCACACCAGCCCAGCCTTCTCGCGCGCCAGACGTCCCGCCAGGCGAATATCGTAGGGCGTGGTCTGGTAGACGTAATAGTTGAGCCAATTCGTGTAGAGCAGCTGCGCCTGGCTGCACCAGATATTCAGCGGATCGCGCGCCGGATCGTCCTCCGGAAAGTAGCCCGCGGGAATCTCGGAATCGATGCCGCGCGCAAGGTCGCGCTCGTACTCGAGGCGCAAGGTGTCGGCATCGTACTCGGGGTGGCCGAATACGAAGAACTGCCGGCTGTCCGTGCTCTTCACAATATAGAGCCCCGCCTCGTCGGACACCGCGATAACCTCGAGCTCCGGCGAAGCCTCCACGTCCTCGCGATGCACGCCGGTGTAGCGCGAGTGCACGGCGAAGAAGCGGTCATCGAAGCCGCGCACGAGCGGCGACGAACGCTTCACCAGATAATGATCGTAAACTCCCGAAAGCTTCTTCGGCAGCTCGTACTTGCCGATGCCGTAGTGGTGGTAGAGCCCTGCTTGCGCGCCCCAGCAAATGTGCAGGGTCGAGTGCACGTTCTCGACCGACCAGTCCATGATGCGCTCAAGTTCGGGCCAGTAGTCGACGTCCTCGAAATCGAGCTGCTCAACCGGGGCGCCCGTGATGATGAGCCCGTCGAAGTGCTCGTGCTCGACCTCCTCGAAGGTGCGATAGAACGTCTCGAGGTGGTCGCCGGACACGTTCTTGGCATCATGGCTCACCGTGCGCAGCAGCTCGACCTCGATCTGCAGCGGCGTGTTCGAGAGCTTGCGCATGATCTGCGTCTCGGTGGCCACCTTGGTGGGCATGAGGTTCAAGATGAGCACGCGCAGCGGGCGGATGTCCTGGTGCAAGGCGCGATACTCGGTCATGACGAAGATGTTCTCACGCTCGAGCGCGGCGGTCGCGGGCAGTGCGTCGGGGATGCGAATGGGCATGGTGGAACTCCTCACGTGCGGCGCCGTGGCGCGGCAAGGCGCAACGCGGCGGAACTTTCATCTTTTCACGCTCGACGCACCAAGTCAAGCGAGGCCACCTGTTTACAGGGGCATAAAGCCGCAGCGCTGCACGCGCTTATCCGCGCGGTGTCGCGCTGCGACCCGAACGGCGCCCCGCCGCAGCTCAAGCGATACGCCGCCGCACCTGCGCGGCGCGCCGCCTAGTCCTCGTCCCCCGATGTCCCGAGCTGCTCGAGCACGCCGAGGGCGCAGGCCACCACGTTGGCGTTCCCCTCGCCCGCATCGAGCCCGCGCCCCACGCCGCTTCCTGCGCCTGCGCCGGCGCGGCACGGCACCGAGAGCTTCCGGCTCTTGGGAAAGTTCGTCGCCCCCAGCCGGTCGCGCAGGTCGAAGGCAACGTTTTTCGGCACATCGACGCCCTGGAACACCAGGCGCCCGCCAGAGAGCGAGACGCTCTCCACACCCAGACGATCCGCGCGAATGCGCAGCCGGGTGCGATCGAAGAGGTTCTGCGCCGCGCGCGGCAGCTCCCCAAAGCGCTCCTCGCACTCATGCTGCGCCTCATCGACCGCGGCAAGCGTATCGGCTGCCGCGAGCTTGCGGTACATCAGCACGCGCCGGTCAACCTCGGGCAGGTATTCCTCGTCGAGGTAGAAGTCTGCCGGCAAGTTGATGGCGACGCTCGTAACCTCCACGGGCGAATCGTCCTCGCCGCGCGCCTCGACCACCGCCTGTCCCAGCATCTGGGTGAAGAGGTCGAAGCCCACGCTCGACAAGTTCCCATGCTGCTCCGCGCCCACCAGCGACCCCGCACCGCGAATCTCAAGGTCGCGCATGGCCACGCGCACGCCGCTGCCGAGCTCCTGAAACTCGCTCAGTGCGGTCAAGCGTTCAGTCGCCTCCTCGGTGAGCGGAACCTCGCCGGGGAACATGAAATACGCATACGCCTGCGTGGCGCTGCGCCCCACGCGCCCTTTCAGCTGGTAGAGCTGTGCCAGCCCCAGGCGTTGCGAGTCCTCGATGATAAGCGTGTTGGTTCGCGGATTGTCGATGCCGCTCTCGATGATCGTCGTCGCCACGAGCACGTCGATGCGCCCCGCCGCAAACTCGGCCATGACGTCCTCGACCTCACGCGGGCTCATCTTGCCGTGCGCCACGCCCACGCGCGCCTCGGGCGCGGCCTCGTGCACGCGCTCAACCGCATCGTCGATCGTCTTGACGCGGTTGCTCACGTAATAGACCTGACCCTGGCGCTCGAGCTCAAGGCGAATCGCCGCGCTTACCGTGTCGGGGTCGTACTCGCCCACATGCACGACAACCGAACGGCGTCCCGTGGGCGGCGTGGTGATGAGGCTCATGTCGCGAACGCCGGAAATCGCCATCTGCATGGTGCGCGGAATGGGTGTAGCCGAGAGGGCGAGCACGTCGATCTGCTCGCGCAGGTTCTTGAGCTGCTCCTTGTGCTGCACGCCGAAGCGCTGCTCCTCGTCGATGATGACGAGCCCGAGCTTCGCGGGGTTCACATCCGAGGAAAGCAGACGGTGCGTGCCCACCAGCACATCGAGCCTGCCCTCCGCAAAGGCCGCGAGGGCACGCTTCTGCTGGCTGGCCGTGCGAAACCGGCTCAACACCTCGACTTCTACGCCAAATGGGGCAAAACGCTCAAAGAACGTCTGGTAGTGCTGCTGCGCCAAAATGGTCGTGGGGCAAAGCACCATGACCTGGCGGCCGGAGTCCACGCATTTGAACGCGGCGCGCAGCGCCACCTCGGTCTTGCCGAAGCCCACGTCACCGCAAAGCAGGCGATCCATAGGCTTGGGAGACTCCATGTCGGCCTTGATGTCGGCAATGGCCTCAAGCTGGTCGCGAGTGGGCTCATAGGGAAAGCTCTCCTCCATCTCGACTTGCTCGGGCGTGTCGGGCGGACAGGCGTAGCCCGTAATAGACGATCGCCGCGTATACAGATCGACCAGGTCGAACGCGAGCTTCTTGGCGCTTTTCCGCGCGCGCTTAGTCGCGCGGCTCCAGTCCGCCGTGTTGAGACGCGTGAGCCGTGGGTTCTGACCGTCTGGCCCCACGTAGCGGCTAATGCGGTCGACCTGCTCGAGCGGCACGTAGAGCTTGTCGCCGCCGGCGTATTCCAGCAAAAAGTAGTCACGTTCCTTGCCTGCGACCTCCTGACGCACGATGGCGGTAAAATGCGCAATGCCATGCGTGGCGTGGACGACGTAATCGCCCGGCTTGAACGGGAAGGTGACCTCCGTCACATCGACGCGCCGACGCGTCTTGCGCCCGCGCTGCGCGTCCATGCGCGCGTTGAGGTCGGCGATGGAAAGCACCGCGAGCCGCGCCTCGGGCACGACCACGCCCGCGGCGATAGGCGGGTCGACAAAGGTCACGCGACCGCGCGTGATGGTCGGAACGGTCTGCACGCCCTGCGGGGAATCGCATGCGGCGCTGATGCGCCGAGCATTGAGCGGGTCGGCCACGCGAATGCTCAGCGTCGGCGTGATACCCCCCTCGTTCTCGGACGCCGCCTGCAGCGACTCCTCAAAGGGGATCGCCTCATCGTTGCATGAAAGCTCGAGCGACTCGCGCGCGCCGCGGTCGGGCACCGCGAACACGCAGGCGAACCGATTGGACACCAGATCTTTGATGCGCGAGATAAACCGCGCATCAGAGCCCGCGATCGCCGGCTGCTCAATCTTGAGCTGGGCGGTCACGGTGCCGCCGGCGCGAATGATCGAGACGTAGTTCAGGCGCTGCTGCTTGCCGAAATCGAGCTCCTGCGGGCGCACGTAGAGCCCGTCTAGGCGAGCGACGGCCGCCTCGCCGGCGCGGCGCTCGATATCTTCATAGGCGCGGGTGCAATCGTCGAACAGCGAGCGCGGCTCCGAAAGTATCACGAGGGCACTGGGGTTTACGTGCGCAAGCGGGCTTGCCGTGTGCCCGTACATGATGGGCAAAAATCGGTCGAGCTCGGGCGTCACCACGCGCTCCTCGACCATCTCAAGCAGGGCGGCGAGCTCTGTATCGCTCTGCGCGGGCTGATAAAACGCGACGCGCATGCGATGCACCACGTCGTCGGTGAGCGCCAACTCCCGGCAGGGGAAGATCTCGACCGACTCCTCATCGCCGATGGTTTGCCCGGTCGATGTGACCATGCGGCGGATACGATCGATCTCGTCGCCGAAAAACTCGATGCGCACCGCCTCGCGCGCTTGAGCGGGAAACACATCGATGGCATCGCCGTGCACATGAAAGAACCCCGGGGCGTCTGCCTCGCCCGCGCTGGTATACCCCATGCCCACCAGGCGGCGCGGCACGTCCTCGAAAGGATGCTCCTCCCCCACCGCGAAGGTCGCCGATGCCCAATACCGGCTTTCCGCCGGCGGCACGCAGCGCAACAGCGCTCGCGCCGACACCACCATGATGCACGTATCGCCGCGCGCGATGCGCCCGAGCGCTGCGCATCTCGTTGCGATTACAGCATCGTCGGGTTGCTTATCAGACCACGGGTAATCCGTGCGCTCGGGGAAGCGCACCACATGCTCAAGTCCCACATAGGCCGCCAGCGCGCGGGCGGCGCGGTCTGCCGCGTCCTCGCCCGAAACGACATAGACCGTCGGTCGCGGCCGCCGTGCGAACTGCGCGGCCACGTGAAGCGTGCGACCCGACTGCGAGAGGGCGAGCGTCGCGTCGGAGCCGGCGTCGAGCGCCTCCTCGATAACGCGCGGACCTTCGGCCGTGAACAGCTGTGCGGCGATGCGGTGGATGAGCATGGTGCAGCTCCGTATCAACTCAACGCGAAACGCCCGCCCGGGCATGCCGAGCGGGTCTGCAATCTAATTGGTGCGCCCATCCTACCGCAAACGCGATGGGGCGGAAACCCTGGGGTTCGCGGGATGCACGGCGCCGTGCGGCACGCAAAAGGCCCGGCGCGCCGTGCGGCGGCCGAGCCCTTCCTGCCTCATGCCTGCAGTCGGCTATCCGCTAGTCGCTCTTGCGAATGCGGCGGGCACCCACGAGCGCGGCCGCACCGCCGAGCGCGGCCACGGAGGCCGCGACGAGGGCGGGGTCACCGGTCTGGGGCAGCGTGGCGCTGTCGTCGGACTCGGTGGCGTCCTCGGTCGTCTCGGTCTCGGTCGTCTCCTCATCGACGGTGACCTCGGTGTCGTCGGCGTTCTCGTCGCTCGTCACGCCGTCACCAGTCTCATCGCCAGCGGGCTGCTCTGTCTCGTTGCCGTCGTCGCCCTCATCGGGGTCGGTCGCGCTGCCGCTGCCGGTTCCGCCTTCACCTTCGCTGCCGCTGCCGGTTCCGCCTTCACCTTCGCTGCCGCTGCCGGTTCCGCCGCTGCCGGTGTCACCAGTGTCGCCGCCGCCCTCATCGGGGTTGGTCGCGTCGCCCTTGCCCCCGATAGACGCCCCGCACGTATCGCAGCGCCCGTTATGGTTCCAATCGGTAATCAAATGGATGAACCACCGATTGCCAAAATGCCAGCTAAATGAATAGGCCTGCGCGCCCGCGCTGGTCGTCGTCGCCTCCTCCGCAACGGCCATGCTCGGCAGAACCACCGTTGACCCTAGGGCCAGCGCGAGCGCGAGGCCGGCCGAAATGGCGAGCGGCTTCTTCGTGATTTTCATGTCAAACACTCCTTATCTGTGAATCGAGGCCGGACAGGTCGCCGTTCGTCCGGCCTTTTGAACCTTGGTTTAACGACGACGCTTGATGATGGCGGCGCCCAAGCATGCGATGAGCCTAAGCCTCTTCACCAGTGATTTCATCGTCTGTCTACTCCTTTCGTAAGGCAGATGTCCAAAAAGACTCGCTGGTCTTGATGCCTATCTCAGTGCCGGCGCTTCCGCGAATGAAGCCCCCTGGCCGGAAACGTAGACCTTTTTACGCGCTGTTCTCGATGTGTTCCTTGCGGCTCCAGAAGGAGCCGTTTCCTGCGGTTCCCCTGCATCCTGCGAAATTAATAAATCTTTAAGCAATCTGAAAGATACCTTAAAGCCTTATGACAAAAAAGTCTACTTTTTCACAATCACAAAGAAAAATGAAACGTAGGCGTGCGCCAGTTCACGCCGAACGCTTTCCTCTATCCCTTCCGGGGTGGCATCTCATCACATACACAGAGCTCAGTCTGTCCACTCAGCCTGAGCTCCTCTTCGCGACTGACAGATACCTTGGTGCATAACGGAGCCGTCCTGCTGCGAACATGCGGGCACCCGAACAGCGCAGCATCGTTACCAGAAAGCAGCCCGTCCCCGCTCTCACAGAGGGTATAGAATGCGATAAGCATCCTGGCCGTCTCGCTTGAGACGCGCGAAACCGATGCCCGGATGACTCATTGTCGCCGCCGTGCCCGTACGAACCACGTGCCTGAGGAGACTTATGGAACCGCTTGCCCTTGCGCTCATCATCCTGGCCATCATCTGCGCCATCCTCGCTGCCGCGCCCCTCGTCACCGTACGAGAGCTGCATGCCGCGCGCGATCAGGGGACGAGCGACGCCGCAACCATCATCGACCGCATCTCGGACAAACTCGACGCCGAAAGCGCCCTTGACAAGCAGCGCCTTGACGAGCTGCACCGCTCCCTCGCGCAGCTGCGCGGCGAGATGGGCGGCCTGCGCCAGGAGACCCTGCAGCAGCTCAACGCCCAGCAGGCGGCCGTCAACGACCAGCTCTCCCGTAACGAGGCCGCCATCAGGGGGATGCACTCCACCATCAACCAGCAGCTCGGAGCCATCCGCGGCGACACCAACGCGCAGCTCGACCGCATGCGCGCAACCGTGGACGAAAAGCTGCAAAAGACGCTGAACGAGCGCATCACGCAATCGTTTTCACTGGTAAACGAACGCCTGTGCGAGGTCGACCAAGGGCTCGGCGAGATGAAGTCGCTCGCACAGGACGTGGGCGGCCTCAAGCGCGTGCTCTCCAACGTCAAGACGCGCGGCATCGTGGGCGAGATCCAGCTCGGCGCCATCTTGGACGAGATCTTGGCTCCCGGCCAATACGACACCAACGTGGCGACCGTGCCCGGTAGCTCCGAGCGCGTCGAATTCGCCGTGAAGCTCCCCTCCGAAGGCGGCGAGGTCGTCTACCTGCCCATCGACTCGAAGTTCCCCATGCTCACCTACGACCACCTGCGCGAAGCCCAAGACGCCGGCGACGCCGAGGCGGTGAGCGAGGCGTGGAAGACACTCGAGGGGCGCTTGCGTGACGAGGCGCGCAGCATCCGCACCAAGTACATAGCGCCTCCCGCCACCACTACCTTCGGCATCATGTTCCTGCCCTTCGAGGGGCTCTACGCCGAGGTGGCGAACCGCCCCGACCTTATCGAGCGGCTCCAACGCGAGTTCAGTGTGAATGTCGCCGGGCCCTCCACCATGGCGGCGCTTCTGAACAGCCTGCAGATGGGCTTCCAGACGGTCGCCATCCAAAAGCGCGCCACCGAGGTGCAGGAGGTGCTTGCCGCCGTAAAGACCGAGTTCGCCACGTACCAGAAGGTGCTTATGCGCGCCAAAAAGCAACTCGGCACCGCAAGCAAAACCATCGACAGCCTGGCCGGCACCCGCACGCGCGCCATGGAGCGAAAGCTCAGGAGTATCACCATGCTCGACACGATCGAGGAAGCCGATTCGGTTCTCGGCATCGTGCCGGATGAGGACGAAGACGCGCTCGAAGACCTCACCGAGAGCGCCCGCGACGATACCGCCGAAACCCAGACCGAAGAGGAATAGCCTATGCCGCGAGAGACCAATGCCGCCAAACGTGAGCGCGCCGTTGAAGTGTGCCGCCGCTTAAACGAGCGCTATGGACCCGTCGAGTGCTTCCTCGACCACGAGAACCCCTTTCGCCTCGTCGTTTCGGTGCTGCTCTCGGCGCAAACAACCGACGCCCAGGTAAACAAGGTCACACCGGAACTCTTCCGCCGCTGGCCGACGCCCGAAGCGCTTGCCGGCGCAACGCCCGCCGAAGTCGGCGAGGTCATCAAATCGCTCGGTTTCTATAAAACGAAAGCGAAGCACGCGGTCGAAACCGCGCAGATGATCGTCGCAGACTACGGCGGCGAGGTTCCCGCAAGCATGAAGGAACTCGTGAAGCTCCCCGGCGTGGGACGCAAGACCGCAAACATCGTGCTCAACGTAGGCTTCGGTATCGTGGACGGCATTGCGGTGGATACCCATGTGAACCGCATCGCGCACCGGCTCGGGCTCTCGCCTAAAACGCACAAGAGTGACCCGCTCAAAACCGAGCAAGATCTGCTCAAGATCCTGCCGAAGGAGCTATGGCGCGATGTAAACCACCAGTGGATCACGTTCGGCCGCGAGATCTGCGATGCGCGAAACCCGCGCTGCAGCGAGTGCCCCCTCGCCGACATCTGCCCCCGCGTGGACGCGTAACAGCGCCCCAGCCCGGCGCCTCCTCGGTCGCCTCGCCTCGATTCGGCAAACGGCGCGACCCTGGAATCGCACCTTCGCGCGCCATGAGCTTGTGCGTCCACGGCTATCCTCGCAAGCGCCGCCATCCGTGCAAGCGCCGCCATCCTCGCAAGCGCCGCCATCCGTGCAAGCGCGGCCATGCAGCACATGCGAGTAAACACTCCCGCGCACTCGTCAGGATGAGAGCGAAAGGATGAAGCCCTCAACGCGCGACACCATATTGCGCAGCAACTCTCCCACCTCTTGCGGAGTCGCGCCGTTGAGGATGCACGTGAATACATACGAGCCGATAAACACGGCAACGAGCAGTACCGGAATGAGCACAATGAGCGCAAGCGTCCGCAGCAGCGTGGCCAACCGGCGACGCCGCGCACGGCGCTTTTGGAACGCAAGCTCATCGTGATATGCGGACTGGGCGACCGAGTATCCATCATCTGACGGATGCGGCATGCGATCATCGCGCCTGTGGCATGTAGCGCTCGCCTGATCACCCGCTGCTTCGCTGAACGCGGCGGTATCACCGTGGCGCGCATCTGCCCATGTTGCAATAGCATCCGTTGCGGAGGCATCTGCCGCGGCACTCGCTGCAGCATCGCGCGCACGGCCGTTCGTCCCAGCCTGCACCTGCTGCGCAGCATATTGCTGCTGCACAGCCTCAAGCCATGCGTCGCGCGCGCGGCCCTCACGTGCCAGACGCTCAGATGCCCGCTGCGGAGTCTCGATAAAAAGGTTCATGTGCCGCCTCCTCAAAAGGCGCGCACGGGAGAGGGCTTTCAGCGTGACATACTCAAGCGCCCACCGTCAAGGGAAAATCGAGCGACGGGCACGAAGCTCATCCAGCCAGATTGCAGGGTTCATCGAGATCCTAGCGCAAAGGTTCGGCATGCCTGCGTACAGCGCCCTGGCCGACGCAAGACTCGACCACGCCCGGCTCACCGCTCATCTACCACGTATAGGACAAAACTCGCATCGGCAAAGACTGCTCGAAAGCGCCTCGCCCCCCAGCAAGCTGCCGCGTATAGGACAAAGCTCGCGCCGGCACAAGAATCATCCCTGCCAAATCAAAAAGGCGCGATTCTTCACCCTATGTGACGTGTTTCATGGGACTGCTGTGACAACTTTGCGAGTTTGGCGACACTTTTTGGCGTACTTGGAAGTAGCCAAGGAAACGGCAAGTCCTGTACCTGCTGTTTCTTCCGTGGCAATGCTCGGTATACTCGGCAAGTCCCCGGAAAGTGTCGCCAAACTTGAAAAGTGGTCGCATGAAACACGTGAAACACGGCCGTCTGCGCACATAAAACAAGCCCCGCGCGCGTCGGTGTGAACTGCGACGGCTCGGGGCTTCATGTGGCAATTTAACGCCCGACGTTAGACTACCCTTAGTAGTTGACGACCTGCTCCTCGAAATAGCTCTGCGAATGAGCGCAGACGGGGCACGCGAGCGGGGCCTGAGGACCGACGTGCAGGTGCCCGCAGTTGGTGCACTTCCATACCTTCACGCCCTCGCGATCGAACACCTCGCCCTTCTCAATACGCTCGGCAAGCTTGAGATAGCGCTCCTCGTGCGCCTTCTCGACCGCCCCGACGCCCTTGAACTTCGCGGCGATTTCCTTGAAGCCCTCTTCCTCGGCGGTCTGGGCGAACTCCGCGTACATCTCGGTCCACTCATAGTTCTCGCCCGAAGCGGCATCCTTCAGGTTGTCGAGCGTGCCCGGGATCTCGCCGCCGTGCAGGTACTTGAACCACATCTTTGCATGCTCGGACTCGTTGAGCGCCGTCTCCATGAAGATGTTAGAAATCTGCACGTAGCCGTCTTTCTTAGCCTTCGAGGAATAGTAGCGGTACTTGGTGTGCGCCTGCGACTCGCCGGCAAAGGCGATCTCGAGGTTCTTCTTTGTCTTGGAGTTCTCAAAATCCATGAGAGTTCCCCTTCCTGCTGTTTCCAGCACCCATCTTGGCAGCAGGCGATAGCTGCCACTCCAACGCGGTTATACCCGCGCAGCTTCATTCTACTCTTTCTTAATAAGACGACGTATTAATAACTAGATACTCCATTTCGTCACGCCGTTCTCGACGCACGACGAGCAAAACCCTTCGCGCTCAAGGTCGTTTAGGATGCTCGCGACGAGGGCGCAATCGACCGATTCGCGGCCAGCGGCGCGTTCCTCCGCATTAAGCAGCGCCGTCACTTCGCCAAGCGACAACCCAAGCGTCGCAGAGCGACCCATACCGTCAGCCGAGCCGTCGTGCAAGCGAACGCCAGCGCGCACCCCAGCAGCCGTGACACCGCCAACGCACTCGGCCGCAGCGGAAGCTGATCCCGCCTCTGCGGCTGCACCACCGTCTGTACCGCTGCCCGCACCAAGCAGGATGCGAACGATCTCGGCGCGCTTCTGTCGGCGCGAACCCTCAAAGCGCGACTGACGCGCATAGCTGGCCGAGCGCCGCGATGGGTTGGGAATCGTCTTCTTAAGATAAGCGCCGTAGTCAAGCAGCGCGTAGTACCAATTGCGCGGCGTGTCATCGACGTCCTGCGGCGCGGCATAGGGCGAAGCCTCGTCGCTCGCGCTCCGAGCGCAACCACACTCGGCCGCTGCGGGACATGTCGCCTCGATGAACGGAATCAGCTCCCGATCGGGAACCGCAGGAACATCGGGAAAGAAATGATGCAGGAAAACTGTTCGAACGTTCGTCTCGAGATAGACGCCGGGCAGATTAAACGCAAACGATCGGATGCCCTGCGCCGTTGCCGCACCGATGCCCGGCAGCTGCTTGAGCGCGAGCGTATCGCGCGGAAACTCACCATGATAGACATCGGTTACAATCTGCGCCGTCTTATGGAGCATGAGGGCGCGCCGGTTGTATCCCATGCCCTGCCAGGCCGCGAGTACATCGGGCACGGCCGCCGCGGCGAGCGCCTCGACGCGCGGAAACCGCGCAAGCCATGCATCCATGCGTGCCTCGACACGCGAAACCTGCGTCTGCTGGAGCATGACCTCAGAAAGCCAAATTCGATACGGGTCATGCGTATGGCGCCAGGGCAAGTCGCGGTACAGGCGCGCCCCCTCTGCACGAACCAACGAGCGGAAAGCGTCTGTCTGAGGTGCCGCGCCGCCGCGAACCATATCGACGGAGCTCTGCCTGACGGCCATCTGCCCCTCACCTACAAACCCTGCATGCCCGCATGAGCGCCCGCGTCATGCCTGCAACGAATTCCTCAGCGCCGCGCAATCGGCATACGAAGCAAACGCATCCCGGTCGGTAAACATTTCGTCTACGGCGGGAAACTTCTGCCATGCCACCAAATCACTGAGGGTGATGGAGCCGAGGTAGTCGCGCACGAGCGCTTCGACGCCAAGCCAGAGCGGATGAAAGCAGCAATGCTCCATGCGCGCACAGGTCTTCTCGGGCGTGGTGCACTTGTTGATGGCGAACGGCCCTTGCACGGCTTCCATCACATCATACAGGGTGGTTTTGTCGGGATCGGCCTTTAAGCGCATGCCGCCATGGACGCCACGCAAGCTCTCGATGATGCCCGCCTGAGCAAGCCCATGCTGAATCGACCGAGCAAACGAATACGGCACATCAACCTGTTCGGCAGCAACGCGCACCGAAAGCAAGGAACCCTCATTTGCTACAAGCATCGAGAGAATTCGCAATGCATAATCCGTCTTTCTCGTAATGTCCATCAATCGCATCCCTTTCACAGTACGCCCTCGCAGTGCGTCCCCCTTCATGCTACGCGAAACGGGGACTCGCTACAGCCTCGCGCACAATCTATTTCAATTCGCGAACATGGCTTGCAAATTCTGTGATAGGGAACATCCGACGCATCTCATTGACTTCACCCGCCCCTCCCGAACGGCTTTATGCGACCCCACGAAACCCGTTGCCCCCACAACAAGCCCCATACTAGGCCAACTGACAGCATCGCAAGACCCACGCACTGCCCCGATACACAAAAACCCCGCCGGTGGCGGGGTTTCGCATGCAGTGGCGGGAAGTACGGGGCTCGAACCCGCGACCTCCGACGTGACAGGCCGGCGCTCTAACCAAACTGAGCTAACTCCCCTCAGCAAATGCTGCGTGAGAAAGTGTACCAAGAGCGCACACCGCGTGCAAGAGCTTTTTTAAAATAGTTTGCCCGCCCATCGCCGCAATCTGGGCTTGAGCGCGCGCCATACCTATTATCTGCGCGCTTCAGGAGAGGCTTGCTTCGCTTGTCCGTTCGAGCTGGCCGCGCGGCAGGCAAACGGGCTATCCCTCGCTCTCGACATGCACCAGCTCATAGGTATCGTAGCGGCTGAACCCCATGAAGTCCTCGATGTCATCTTTGGTTTTCCCGCGAATCGTGCCGACGTATGCCGTCCACGTCCCATCACTCGATAGGTTGAAGTACACGGTCCCCACCACCGACCGGCCGGATTCCGTCTCGCTTGTCACCATGTCGCTGTAGTAAATCTGCTCGTAGCCCTCATCCAGCTCGATGGGGACGAGAACCGCGGACGCGGAAAGCGTGCGGTCGCCGGTAACCGATGCCTGCAGAAAGTCTGGATCGTCGTGGTCATGGACGGCGAACGTCATATCGACCGTCATGGTTCCGAGTTCGGAATCCACCTCCGTGACGGTGACGCTCAAGGGCGCAGTCGATCCGTAATTGCAATTATGGTCAGTCCCATACCGTCCTCCTTCGGGCGCCACGAACGTCCCCTCCCATGTGCCGAGAAGGGAATCGTAGTTCGGCAGGTACGCAGACCGGTCGGCGCTGCATGCATTCAGCTGCCAATCGCCCTGCTCGTCTGACCAGGAGAATGTCGCGACCAAGGTTCCCTCGTAAGAAGCGATTGCTCCGGGGGCAGACAACGCGATCGTCACCTGGCCGTCGCCATCTGCCGTCGTGTTCTCGATGACCTCGAACGTCGCATCGTCGGAGTAGATCTTCTCCAGGTAGTGCGAACTGCCCGACGCGTCTTTGTATGGGCTCTCGTCTGCAAGCGCGATGAGCTGAGCGATGTGATCGATGATTGTGGCGTCATCGATGGAATTGATCGGCGTGAGCGTCCGCTCATTCTCAAGAACGTCGTTCAATACCCAGGCTCCGTCTACAAGTTTGTATTCCAAAAGCCATTCGCTCGTAACGCGGATGTTCTCGTTCTCGTATTGCGCTTCAACGGTTGCGCGGCGAAACTCAACGCCATTAACCGTCGTAGACTCGACGGAATCAAGTGTAAGCGTGGTAAAGACAGCAGCCTCCTGAGACCCCCATTCAGGCGTCACGGTGATGCTCGATCCCTCCATGTCCCCCTCGATGATCTGCTCGGTTAGCTCGGGAGGCCAGGTGAGCAAGAATGCCGTGACACCGACTATCACCAGGGCGATCACAGCGAGGGCGCCGATTACGAAGCCCTTCTTGGGTCGATTCCGAACCGCAGGCTCAAGGGTCTCGGTCTGGCCGCCCGCCTCGCTGGTTGCCGAACCGTCTCCGCTCGGATCATGAGGTGCGCCGCTAGAACCTACTCCGCTTCCACCCGTCGTTACAGAAGCCCCGCAGCGTTTACAGTAACGAGCGCCATCGGAAATCTCAGCCCCGCAAGATGTGCAGAACATACTACCCCCTCAACCTACTCGAAGCGTTCCAAGCATGTAGAACAACGCAAATGAAGCGACTTGCTCCATGAACCATCTCCCCTGAACGACCCCGGCTCAGATGAATCGCTTGCTTCATGCCATGAAAAGCCGTCATCATCGGCCGTAACATACCTGTGCGATAGCGCTTAATCTCTACCTTTGGCGGAAAGCCTTTCTGATTATCGAGGTTCGGCGCGGCGCCGTTGTCGTTGCGCATACATGAAATCAGGGTGCGCAGAAACCATGTCTGGCATGCTCATCGGAGTTTATATGACGCGCGTTACTCCAAGTCGATGATCGAAACCGAGTAGACCCTGCCCTGCGCAACCGTCATGCGCGCCATCGTGGCACCGCGCATGCCGCGGGGAAACGTCGGAGAGCCGGGATTCACCATAAGGCAGCTTCCCATCTCGAGAATGCGCGCCCGATGCGTGTGACCGCACACGGCGACGTCCACCTCGTCGACGGGCAGGTCCTCGCGATAGTGCGCCACCGCAAAGCGAAGCCCCTCGAACGTGAAGCGCGCGAGACGCGACACCTCGGAGCCGTAATTGCGGTAGTAGTCGTTATTGCCCAGCACGCCGCGAATGGGCGCGATGGTGCAGAGGTGCTCCCAATCGGCCTCGGATGTGATATCGCCTGCATGGATGATCAGATCGGCGCCTTCAAGCTGGGAAAGCAGCGCGTCGGAGAGATGCCCGTGCGTATCCGAGATGATATCGATGCGCCTCAACGATCTCTCCGGCGCGGTACCGAGCGAGGCGCCCGACGCAATGCTCGACGCGGCGTCCGATGCAACGCCAAACGTTGCGGGCGAGCCGCCCGGAGTCTCCGCAGACCCCCGCACATTCGACTTGCTTGCCTCGTCGGTACATGACATCCCGCTTCGCCTGCTCACGATCACGTTCCTCCCGTATTGCCCCGCACCTGCCGCGCTACAGGCTCAGCGCCTTCTTGAGCGGCACAACACGGCGCCGCGACACCGGAACACGCTCCTCCACGCCGGTAACACCCAGCTGAATCGCCCCCGAGGGAAGCGTCTCGACGTCCTCGACGCACGCGAGGTTCACGATGTAGCGGCGATGTACCCGAAAGAACCCGAAGTCGCTGAGCTTCGCTTCGAACTGCGCGAGCGAGGTGGTCGAAAGGAAGCGGTCGTCGTTCGTGAAGATGCAGGAGTAATCGTCTTTTGCCATGATGTAGCGAATCTGATCGACCGGGATGAGCACCTTGCGCCCGCCCTTCTCGACCGGGATGCGCTCATTGGTCACCTTGCTCTCGGTCTGGGGCTTCACCCGTGCGATGACCTTGTCGATCGCCTGGTCAAGGCGCTCCTCCTCGACCGGCTTTAGCAGGTAGTCGACGGCATCGACGTCGAACGCCTCGACGGCGTGGTCGCTATATGCCGTGACGAACACGATGGCCGGCGGATTCTTGAGCTTATGAAGAGCCTCGGCAAGCTGTAAGCCCGATGCCCCCGGCATGGAAATGTCGAGGAACACCGCATCGACGCGATTCTCCATGAGCATCTCGATTGCGGAACGAACGCTCGCCGCCTCGCTTATTGAGCTGATCTTGCCCGTCTGCTCCAGCAAGAATCGCAATTCAGAGCGTGCGGGCGCCTCATCATCAACGATCATCGCGCGTAGCATATCGATAAAACCCCTTCGAGTGCGCATGCATATGGACGCCGCGGGAGGCGCCATCGAATGAACACTTCCATTCTACTCGTCAACGAAGATACTCCCTAGCAAATCCAGATGCAAGGTTATGGTTGTCCCCTCTCTCGGCCGGGAAACAGCATGGGCGAACGATTTTGGACCATAGAAGCGCTTGATGCGCTCTGAGATGTTATGCGTCGCGACGCCAGCGCCGCTTCCCTGCGGCGCCGTGGGATCCACCGAACCCGCGTTCAGGTCGAACAGGCTCGCCGCGACGTCCTCGCTCATGCCCGCGCCATCGTCCGCCACCTCGATCGAGATCGCCCCGTCCTTGCCGGCGCGCACCGACACGCGAATGTGCAGCGTCCCCTCGTCGCGCATGCCATGGCGCACCGCGTTCTCCACAAGTGGCTGAATGATGAACGCAGGAACCAGCACGTCCTCGGTGCCCGCTTCGATGGAGAACTCGGCCGAGATGCGATCGTCTCCGAAGCGCGCGTATTCGAACATGAGATAGCGCTTGGTCTGAGCGATCTCGCGCGTGACGGGAATGAGCGAACCGGTGTTATCGAGCATAGAACGGTAGAACCCCGAAAAGTCGCGCAGCAGCTCGCGTGCGCGCGCCGGATCGGTGCGCGTGAACGAGGCGATGGTGTTGAGCGTATTGAACAGGAAGTGCGGGTTGATCTGAGCCTGCAGCGCACGCACCTCCGCGCGGGCAGTCAGCTCTTCTTGCAGCTCGAGCGCGTGGATGACAAGCTGGGTCGAGATGAGCTCGGCAAAGCCCATGACCAACGCGTATTGCGTTCGATTTACCGCATGGGACGTGGGGAAATAGAATTTGAGCGCACCGACGGTGCGATCGTTCACCTTCAACGGCGCGACGATGCCCGCAGGGATCTTCCGTCTCCGGCCGTTCTCGGTGCCAACCTCGACGGTCTGCGTGAACGACTGCGTGATGCCATGCTCGATAACGTAGTTTGTCGCGGGGGTGTGGATGGGCGAGCCGGCGGGGAAATCGTCCGCCATGGTTCCCACGCAGGCGAGCACGTGGGTTTCGTTGGTCACAGCGATGGTGCACGCGCGAGTCTCGGACAGCAGGTGCCGGCAGATGGCCTCCGCGCTCTCCGTGGTCAAACCGCCGCGCATATCCTCCAGCATGTCCGAGGCGAGCGAAAGCGTCTCCTCGGTGTATCGCGAGCGCAAAAAGTCGGGGTTGAGCAGCCAGTATGCCGCGCCTACAAGAAGAAACGCGATCACAATGCAGGAGCCCGTCGTCGACGTCGAGGCGTCGTCGACGGCAACAAGCGCGAGCAGGCAGATTGCCAGCGCCGTCGCCCCAATGATCATGACGACCCAAAGCGATGACAAAGCGCCCGTGCGCCTTCTTGACGCGCGCGCCCGCGTGCTCATCGCGCCCCCCTCAGCATGGCGGCAAGCGACACATCACCCCAAAGCCCGTCCATGATCGATGGCCAGAAACTCTGAAACCGCAAGTACTTGCCTACGTTTTCACGCGCATACCGCTCGGCGAGACCGCGTCCGCGCCGCCAGATATCCCAATACGCCATGTGCTCCCGGGTGAAGAGGGCGCGCACGAACGCCGTCTTGCGCACGCGTTCATCCAGCTCAGATGAGACCCATGGCCCCGGATAGGGCATGAGCGATGCCGCCGTCACCGAGTTGAGCTCGTTATGGCGGTTCGCATCGGCAAGCTTCGCGCGCTCGTAGTACCACCGGTACACATCTTGCATGAAGCGCGGCGCTCGCTGCTCGCACGGCCTCGGAAGGTACTGCACCGCCCACTGGTTGTCGAACCACACGTCGAGCCCGTGCAGGCGCAGGTTGCAGAGGTAGTCGAAGTCTTCGCCCCGCGTGATATACGAGTCGAACGAGACGCGCCGGAACGCCCGGGCATGCACGATGAAGCATCCGCCGCACAGATAACTTGATCGCGAGATGCGCGTGCCCGAGAGCGCCTTTTGCATCCACTCGTTGAAGCCGAAGCGCTTCGTCCACCAGCGCGTGGTGATGGCCGCCTTCGACGCATCCGCAAAGGACGATCCGCTCTCGTCGTGGAAGTACCCGCTCTTGGCAAGAATCGGTAAACCCTGCCGCGTCTCGCGCCCTACCGCGTACCGCGCGCGCTCCATGAAGTCGGGGGCGATCACGACCTCATCGTCATCGAGGAAGATGACCGACGAGCATCTCAGGATCGACGCGATCGCAAGTCCCATGTTGCGAATCGCACCATATCCGCGCAGCGAGACGGCCTCGCCCGAACCCTTGGGCGCAATCTCGTTTACCCGGTCCATGATGCGCGCCGCCTCGACGTTGGTCACGATGGTAATATCCAGCGCGGAATGGTTGGCTGCGATGCGCCGCACGCGCAGCATCACGTCGTTTGTTGCGGAAAGCGGGCACACTACAAGCAGCACGATGGGCGCGACATCGTGAACCTGCTCGAACGATGCGAGGCAACGGTCAAGATCGGGCGACGGGTCGTTCAGGTCGGTTGAATGGTCGTACAGGCCGGGAGCGTGCGGCTCTCGATGTTCATCCGACCAATACGTGGGAATCACGATGATAGATTCCACACTCATCACGACCTTCCATCCGCCAGCGCCCATCGACCCCCGAAAGAAGTGCTGACGATCCTCTCCGCCCGGCAACCCGCTGTCGCCGGACGGCTATGCGAAGCGCCATGCGCCGCGCCGCCAGCGCCCGCCGTTCTCCTTACTGCGAACGCCTGGTACCTGCGTGTACCTCAGAAGGTGCAAGCGCCTTGAAGTACGGCGTGCGCGCAAGCGATTTGCTCAAGGGGTACCCTAGCACGTACATGATAACCGCTTCACCGGCTCCCGTGGTCACAAGACCGAAGAGGTACATGAGCGACCACGCACCGTCAAGCGAGATCGACGTGAACGGAATGGTGTAGAACCCGGTCGCCTGCAAGAGGATGGGCAGGTACGCCGGCACGATGAGGGCGTTTGCGAGCACGGGGCCGGCGAGCGCCACAAGCGGATGCCGCCGAAGCTTCCAGGTGAACAGCGCGCCGACGCAGGTGGCAAGCGAGCCGAATGCGACATCGAGCAGGCCGAGCATGCCCGTACCCGACAAAGCGATGTTCGCCACGTTCGCGATGGCGCAGCCAAGGGTGAGGCCGGGAATCGCCGCCGGCGTGAACAGCGCGAGCGCGCAGAGCGCCTCTGAGATTCTGAACTGGATGGGACCCCAGGCCAAGCTGCCTAAGAAGAGCAGCGCGATAAGCGTGCACGCCGCATAGACCGCGGCGATGACGCCGATCCGAGCAATTTCGCTGGATTTCATGAGCATTCACCTTCTATTGTTGGAGGGCTTTACTGAAATGCCCACCAGCATGCAGCGAAGGCGCTCAACCACCTTTGTCACACATGCCGCATCGGAGCCATTGCGCCGAGGCCGTCGCGCCCGACCCTATGCAAGACCCCTGATGCGGGAGAGCCTGATGAGCATGACAAAGCCCACGATGAGCAGGATCCCGATGGAAAGCACTCCTAAAGAAGCATCCCCCGTGAGCGATGTCACGACAGATACTAGCAGAGTGCCCATCACGCTTGCATAGCGGCCGAAGATGTCGAAGAAGCCGTAGTACTCGTTTGAATGCTCCTTTGGAACGAGCTTGCCGAAATAGCTGCGGCTCAACGCCTGAATACCGCCCTGGAACATGCCCACGACCACGGCGAGGACCCAAAACTCCGCCTCGGTCTTGAGGAAGAGCGCTGCGAAGAACACGATACCCACATAGGCGACCACCGCGATGATGATCATGCGCAGCGTGCCGTAGCGACCGGCAAGCTTGCCATAGACAATCGCCGAAGGGAACGCCACGAACTGCGTGACGAGCAGCGCCAAGATGAGCGACGTGGAATCGAGCCCGAGCGACGTGCCATAGCTCGTCGCCATCGAGATGACGGTATGCACGCCGTCGATGTAGAAGAAGTAGGCGATCATGTAGACGAAGATGGCCTTATCTTGGGCGATTTGGCGCATCGTGGTGCCAAGGCCGCGCATGGTCTTGGCGATCTCGCTGCCAAAGGTCTCGCCGGGCGCAAGCTTCTTCGCGTAACGCTGCCTATAGCTGCGCACCAACGGCAGAGTAAACGAGAGCCACCAGATGCCGGTGATGATAAACGAGACGCGCACGCAGAAGAGCATGCTGAGGCCAAGCGCCGAAGGGCCTACCAGAATGAGCGCGATGCACACGATGAACGGCACACACGAGCCGATGTACCCCCAGGCATAACCCGACGATGACACCGCATCCATGCGCTCGTCGCTGGTGATGTCGGGCAGCATGGCGTCGTAGAACGTCATGGACGAGTTCAACCCGATGGTGCAGAGCACATATACGACGAGGAAGGGCATGGCGCCCATGGGAATCGCCTGCGCAAAGCAAAGCACCAGCCCGGTGAGGAAAAAGCCCATGAAGAACTTGATCTTGTTGCCGGCGAAATCGGCCAGCGACCCTAAGACGGGCATGAGCAGTGCCACGATGAGCGATGCGACCGTCTGCGCATTCGCCCAGGCAGAGACCAGCTCCGCCGACGAGGCTCCCGTGTTGATCGCGTTGAAGTAGATCGGAACGACCGAGGTGTTGAAGAGCACGAGCGCCGAATTGCCCACATCGTACATGACCCAGTTGCGCTCTTGCTTGGTGTACCGCATGCCGATCCCTCTCCTCTGGAACGTGGTAATCCAACACCAGGTGTTAGATTACCACGTTCTGCTTGCGATAGCCGCGCCACAAGCGCAGCAAGCAGAGGGGCGCGGTCAGCGTGCGCCGAAGCATGCGATCGCCCGAAACGGCTGGAACCATCAGGAGCCCACATGCCTTCGCGGAACAGCGACGCCGTGCCCGCAAGCCGCCACGAGCTGAGCGGGCGGCTGTCCGTTCACAGACCCCATCTCGCGCGCGTCTTCCGGCAACTCATCAAACACGGAGACGACACAGGACAGCCTCGCAGCCCATAGCACGGCGCACGATAACGACGGACGTGGTTAGTCATCTTGATCGAGCTCTTCGCCCTCCGCGAGCGGTCGGCCGGAATAATTCAGGCGCTGCGTGATGCCTTCTAACGGCTCGCCCCCGATGAAGCGTTCCGCCACCTGGGCGTAATCTTCGAGCGCACGGTCGAAGAGCTCTGGGAAGCTCTCAGCCGACAACGCGTGGGTGAAGGGATTCACCCACGTGCGATGCTCCAGGTTCCCTGACCGCACCGGCGGCACCGTGGTCACGCGGTGCGCGAGCGTGGCCAGAATCGAGTTGCCCCGAATCTCCCCCTCGAGCTTGCCGAGTATCTGCGAGCGCAGGGCGCCGGCGGGCTCGATAAGCGTATACACAAGCTTCATATCTGCCACAGCGCGGCCGTAGTCCACCACCGAGACCTCGATACCGTAGACCGCAAGCCCCGTAAAGCTCATCAGGGCGCCAGCGACCTTGTTGATGCGCGCGGAGGTCACCAGCTCGCTTTCGGGCGGATAGTCGGCCGTTGTCGCACCGGCGCGCTTACGCTGAAGCATGAGCACGTCGAGGTCGCTTTCTATAATCGCGTGAATTTGGCTGCCCGCGCCTTGGAGCGAACGGTCGATTTCCTGCACGCCCCATTGCTGCGAATACACGAACGGGTGCGCGTTGCGATCAAGCACGTAATGGGAGAGCAAGCCCAGCACGAACGCGCGCGCAAGGTGGGCATCGTGCTTTGTGAAGCGCGTTACACCCATGCGAAGCGTCTCGAACTGCCTCGAGATATGACAACGGTGCATAGCCCGCGCCAAGCCAAGGCATCCAGCAAGGCGCGGCGTGCGGACGCGAAAGAAAAACGGGTCTGGCCCTTGGTTGGCCAAGATGAAGGCCATGCGCTCTTCATCGGTGCCAATAATTCCCGCAGGCAACCGATCGATGCTTTCTTCGCCAAACAGATGATGCGTAATGAGGGCAGGCATGATGCTCCTTCCCAACGACGCCATAGGCATGGCGTACGTGCGCCATGTGAAGTACCAGCATACACCACATATGGTTGCATCAGCATGTTCAGCGGGGCACGCAGGAGCGCGTGGTGGATATATTTTACATGAGGCGCGTTGGCTGAGAGTGCCGTGGCCGCCGGGGCGCTGCGATAACCGGTAGCGAAATTGCGGTACCATAAAGGGTACCGAATCCACCAGAGCGCGAGCTGACGGGAGGGCTATTCGTGTCGTACGATTCATCGCAGCACGACCCATACCGCCGCCCTGCCGCGCGCACCGGTGCTTCGTCTGAGCGGGGCGCATCCTCACCCGAGCGGCGCGCCGCCTCCTCCGCTCGATCCGCGCGCACGGGAGCCGGCGAGCCGCGCCCCCGCTCAGCGCGCACGGGCGCCGGTGAACCCAGGCCTCGCACCGTGCGCCTCTCCGCCCATGCGCAGTCGGCGCCTTCTGATACCGGACGCACCGCAACCGGCGCTTCCGCGACACGCGCCGCCCGAGGCGGATCCTCTCTCTTGGAGCCTGGCACGCGCAACGCATCTGGCCAGGCGGCCAACATGCCCCGAAGGTCGCGCGCGTCAGCCGCACGCCCCTATGCCGGCACGCCGCGGCGCACGCAAGAGAAGGCACCTCATGGCGCGGCGCGCCCCCGTTCCGCAGCACGTTCTCGTGGCACAGCCCGCACTCATAACGCGACACGCGCTCGCGGCACGGGGCGCACCCGAAATGCCGTCTCGGTACTCAGCGCCATAGGCAGCGCTGCAGCAACCATTGTTGTAACCGTTGTCGGCGCACTCGGAGGGCTGCTCTCTCGTCTCTTTAGGCGCGGGCACGCACGCGCACGGAACTCGAGCCGCATGGCAGGGCAAAGCCGCGGGCGCACACCGATCAGCGAATCCGCTGCGCGAAACCACGGCACGCAGCATCCCTCGACGTTCCGCCTTCCCGTGGTGCTGGGAAGCGCGCTTTGCGGAACCGCTGCCGTCTTTTTGCTCTCAACCATCGTCGCAACGACTCCTGCGGGCGCCGATGCGGCGGCCGAGGCATCGATGCTCAATATGGACACGCTTGACACCGGATCCATGTCCTGCTCGACACCGCGCGAACAGTGGCAGCAGGGCACCATGCCCTATTTCTTCCAGACCGATCCAATTTGGGCGCAGCAATCCTACGCCGGCGGCACCGTCGCCGTAAACGGATGCGGCCCCACTTGCCTTGCAATGGTATATGTCTATATAACGGGAAGTACCGATATGTCGCCCGCAGACATGGCTGCGTTCGCAGACGAGGAAAACTACGCCCCTACGGGCGCGACCGAATGGAGCTTCATGTCTGAAGGGGCTTCGAAGCTCGGTCTTACCAGCACGGAGCTCTCGCTCGATCGAGACGCCGTAATCGCCGCGCTGCAAGCAGGCCAGCCGGTTATCTGCGCGGTTAAACCAGGCGACTTCACCTCGGTCGGCCATTTCATTGTGCTCGCCGGCATCGATGAAAACGATATGGTCACTGTTCATGACCCGAACAGCAGCTATCGCAGCGCACAGAAGTGGTCGGTCGATCGTATCCTCGCGCAGACCAGAATCTGCTGGACGTACACGAGCTAGCGCATGAACCCGACAGGCAGCATGAACCCGGCAGGCAGCCTTCGCAGCCCCACCGAACCCACCAGGAATATCGGCGATCAACGCCCATAGAGTATCTTGGCTGCACGTTTCACGCGGCGCCTGCCATCTGGCGCGGCGCCGTGCCGCTCAAGCATGGAGCGCGTCACGGCGCTTCCGCGCACGGGCGGGTATCTGACGTCAAGCGTCGGATACCCGCCCTGAACGCTTCGCGCGTTAGTATCCCCAAAGGTACCAGGAACCATTAATCTCCACTGTGTAAAACCCCGTGTCTAGCTCTTGGGAGATGGTTTCGCCCGCGCTGTATCCAGCGTAATCCTCGGTGAGCGTAATCGTCACCGCGCATACCAACTCATATCCATCGGTCACGGTGTAGTCATAGCCCGCATCGGAGAAACTCTCGCTCAAATCTTCCAAGTCCTCGCTATCAAGCTGGTCGCCTAGGGTGATGTCAACATCGAGCGAGAGGAAATCAAGGTAAGAGGTGACCGTGGAGCCGTATGTTCCAATCACGCTGCCCATTGAATTGCCCAACTCTTCAGCGAGCTCCTCGCGCGTGACTCCTTCCAACGCAAGCGCGTCATCAACTATCTCGGATGGGAACAGGTCAATAAGGCCCCCGCCGAATTCGGTAAACGCATCCTCGTCGAAATCGCTCTCGAACAAGTCGTTGAAGAGCGTTTCGACCTGGTTAGCTACGCCTTCGGGACTGCTCTGCGTGCTGCCGCCGAATACGCCCGACAGAGAAAGCACGGCGAACGCCACAACTGCTACCACAACAACGAGGATGCCAACCGTCATGCCGCGGGTAACGTAGAACCGCTTTTTGGGCGGATTCTGATCGACCCACGGCACTTGCGCGGATGGCGCGCCTGTCGCAGGCGATGCAGAGCCGGCATGCTGGCTACCTCCGGGCTGCGCTCCATTCGACGCGACGCGCTCTGTCGGCCGTGTCGCCGCAGCGCCGGCCGCCGTCCCAGCGCCGGCCGCCGCGCTCCCCGACTGCTCAGGCACCGGCTGGGAGCGCGAAGGCAGCGGTTTTCCACAGTACCCGCAAAAGGCCGAGCCTTCAGGCAGCTCGGATCCACAATGAGAACAGAACATCATTCCCACCCTTCTCCACCGTGAAGGCCCTCAAGGGCTCGCTGGGGCGCACGCTCAGCGCCCATTCCCGTGTTGCCCCATCGCAAGGCCGTCAGCGGAACGTAAAGCCTATAGTCCACAGTGTAGCGGGAATGAGCCTTTACCGATAGACCTCGCCCGATGTTCGTTTCCCTGGTTTCCCTATACGGATTGCCAGACGGCACTGTAACGCCTTGCGAGGCACTACGGGCTCGCGTTCGCTTCGCGCGAATCCCGTTTGCTCGAAAACGGAGACGCTGGCGATGGCGAAGGCGAACATCGCACGCCGGTACCTATAAGAACGTATAGCGTGATAGCGCGCCGAAGCGCACGATAGCCGAAGACGATGCGCCCCGCCAAAACGAGCATGCGGCGAGATGCCCGCGCATCCCGCCGCATATCACATCAACTATGATTTGCCAGCGCAACCGCTACGCGTAGATCCTCGTGCCCGAGAGCCCGGCCATGGTCTCGGCGGCCTTCTCGAGGGCGCCGATGATGCACACGCGCCCTCTGCGGCTGCGCGCGAACCTGACGGCCGCGCGCACCTTGGGCTCCATGGAGCCCCTGCCGAACTGGCCCTCGTCGGCGAGGCGCTCGGCCTCGTCGGCCGTGAGCTCGTCGAGGTCGCGCTGGGTGGGTTTGCCGAAGTCGACGGCCACATGCTCCACCGCAGTGAGCAGGAACAGCACGTCGGCCTGGCAGTCCTCGGCGAGCAGCTCGCCCCCCAGGTCCTTGTCGATCACGGCCGCGACGCCCCGGTAACAGCCCTTGTCGGCGTAGTCGCGCACCACGGGGATGCCGCCGCCCCCGCACGCGATGACGATGAACTCGTTGTCGAGCAGGTTCAGGATGGAGGGCGCCTCCACGATCTTCTTGGGGTCGGGGCTGGCCACCACGCGCCGCCATCCGCGGCCGGAGTCCTCGACGAAGGCCATCTCGGGGTGCGCGGCCCTGAGCTCGTCCGCCTGCTCCCTGGTGAGGAAGGGGCCGACGGGCTTGGTGGGGTCCCCAAACGCCGGGTCGTCCGGATCGCACTCGATCTGCGTCACGACCGTGGCCACGTGCCAGCGCTTGTAGCGGCGGTGCATCTCGCGGCCGATGCCCTGCTGCAGGTGGTAGCCTATGTAGCCCTGGCTCATGGCGCCGCACTCGGGCAGACCCATGGGCGGGGTGCCGATGGCGGCACTCGCGGCAGAGAAGGCGTCCTGGATCATGCCGACCTGCGGGCCGTTGCCGTGGGTGATGATGATCTCGTTGCCCTGCTCGATGAGGCCGATGAGCGCCTTGGCGGTGCGGTCCACGCGCTCGACCTGCTCCTCGGGGGTGGCGCCGAGGGCGTTGCCGCCCAGGGCGACGACGATGCGGTCGGGCTTGCCCAGGGGCTTGGACATGGTCGTTCCTCTCTCTTCGATGGTCGCTGCTGCCGATACCCTTCGTGCAGACTACGATAGGACGGCAAGTATATTCCAAACGTAGCCGATTTCATTCATTTTTAGATTTGCTGCTTGGTATTAACCGGACGAACGGTTGGTTCTTGTCGCTCAGCGTTTATGGCTGTGAATCTTTCTTGATAAGCGCTTTACCTTGGCAAAGCTCGTTTAATGCATGACAGGGCATCTCATTCGCATAGATCCGCATACCGCACATGCGACATGATTTTTTATGCATAATTGATCGGGATAATCCAGCTGGCTCGCATTCAATGGCCAAGGTGCCCGGGCACGCTCACCACACCTCGCTCGCACGACCGCGCAAACAGGAAATTTTATTTGCGCATCCCGCGCGACAGCGCGCCGCACGCAGCATGCGCGCCGCGCGCAATGTCGCGCCTCGCATACCGGCAGGCGCCCGCAACCGGTGCGTTATGCACGAGCGGGCGCCCAAGCAACCGAGCGAAATGCTATGCAGTCGGCTCCTGCTGCGTGATGCAGTGGATGTTACCGCCGCCATACACGACCTGCTCGGAACGGACACCCAGGCACGTGTAGACGCCCGCGCCCCACACCTCGTCGTAGATCTTCTGCAGCGTATCTACGGCGAGCTGGTCGTTCTCGTCGCCATATTGCGGCACAATGACGCCCTTGTTCGTCACGAGATAGTTCATGTAAGACGCAATCAACGGCTCATCGGTAACGCGTGGCTCGGCATACTCATCGATATCAATCGAGTCGCACGATGGCTGATCCATGTACAGCGGCTTCACCGGCATGGGAAGTTTATAGACCTTGATCGCACGGCCCTTGGCATCCACGGCGTTCGAAAGCGTCTCATACGCCTCGTGGCACTGGCGATAGAAGGGGTTATCGGGATCGTCCGTCCAGATGCACGCCATGACGCCTGGGGCGATAAAGGTAGCCACGTCGTCGATGTGGCCGTTGGTCTCACTCGGATCGATGCCCTCTTTGACCCAAATGACCTTCTCAACGCCGAGGTATTCCTTCAAGTGATCGGTCATATACTCGCGCAGTTCCTCGCTCCAGGGCTGGAACTTCAGCGCAAAGGTCGGCCAGAGGGCGTCCTCGTCCTCCTCAACGCGCACCGCGCTCGCAGTGCGGCCGGGCGAAAGCAGGCACTGGTCGGTCACGACCAAGGTTCCCTCTCCGTCAACGGTGATCGAGCCGCCCTCGAGAATCATGTCGTCGGGACGATAGCGACGGCAGCCAGAGAGTTCAGCCATCTTAAGACCGATCTGCTCGTCTTTGTCCCACGGGAAATACAAACCATCGATCATGCCGCCATAACCGTTGAAATGCCAGTGGACGGCGCGCTTCTCACCTGCGCCGTTCACCACGAAGGTCGCACCCGTATCGCGGAACCACGCGTCGTCAGTGGTCATCTCGACGACGGTTACGTTTTCATCGTCCTCGAAGACCGCCTTGCAATTGGCAAAATCGGCCTGGTTAACGCACATGGTAACCGGCGTGAAGCGCGCGATGGCGCGGGCGATCTCTGCATACTGCCGCTGCGCCGGCTTCGCGCCGTGCGCCCACGTGTCGGTACGGTGCGGCCAGCCCATCCAAACGCGAGCCTGGGGCTCGAACTCGGCAGGCATGTGGAAGCCATCAGCCTTGGGCGTGGACTCAGATTCGGTGATTGTGCGCATTGCGCTTCCTCCTTCTTGCTATGAGCTTGCATATACGAACGTACCTGCGAATATATGCCATGCGGCAACGTCGCTAGGCCTTGTCACCCAACCGCCGTGTCTGCCTCGGCTGACGCCTCGGCCTGCTTCTCGGCCGCGAGGCGCTCGGCGGCGAGCTCGGGCGTCAGGCCCTTGTACTCCTCGGCGCGACCGCGCGCGCTCCATACGCGCACGACCTCGCCCAATGCAATGATCACGACGGTCGCGATGAGCATAGGCACCTTGTCGGCGACCTCATCGGCCGAAAGCGGCACGATGGACGCGACGACCGTCAGCACCAGCTCGATCATGGGAACGATCATGCATATCATCATGAACGCGCCCTTGAACGGAAACCTGAACACGCGTTCACGGTTCGGATCGACGCGACGCAGCCTGAGAAACGCCGGGAACATAGGGATATAGGTGACGAGCAGGAACACCACGCTCACACCGAAGAGCATCCAGAACATGCCCTCGGAGATCGCATCGATGGGTACGAGTTGCAGACAAAGCACAGCGCTCGCGAAAACGCCATTGACGAGCGCAGCGCCCTTAGGCATGCCCCTCTTGTCCTCAGCGGCGAAGACCTTGGGCATATTGCCCTGCTTGGCAGCATAGAGCGCGGCCGAGTTGACGCCGAACGACCATGAGGCCATGTTCGCGAACAGGGTAATCAAGAACACGATGGCGATGATGCCGAAGATGGGAGAATCGCCCACCATGGTCTGCACTGCGACGATCATGCCGAAATCCGGATCGATTTGATCGGCGGGAATAGCGGCGGCGATACCGAATCCGCAGAAGAGGTAGATGGCCGCGATGGCCAAACCACCCATGATGATGGCCTTGGGCACATCGGTCTTGGGGTCGCGCATATCGTCGGTGAAGGTGCAGATGACCTCGAACCCCATGAAGTTGAAGATGATGATGGACAGATAGTTGAGCGCACTCACGTCGGTAAGGTCGGGCAGGAGGGTCTGCAGGCTCACGTCGCTCGCGAACCCGTTGTTCATGGCATACCAGATGCCCAATGCGCCCACGGCGATGGCCACGGCGACCTTGAGAACCGCGCCGCCGTTCAGCACCCACTCGGAGTCCGAGACCTTTGAGAAGCTCATGAGCACGACGATCCACACGAATGCGAGCTCAATCCCCATGACAGCGGCCATGTTGAACTGGACGCCGAGCACCATCCCTAAGATGTCCGGGAACAGCGTGGCGAGCGAGGCGATCCAGAACGGATAGTTGATCCAGTAATACCACGAGACGCGCGCCGCCCACTTGTCGCCCAGCCCCTCGCGAATCCAGTCGATGATGCCGCCTTCCGAGTCATAGGTGGTTCCCAGCTCGGCCACCACCATGCCGTATGGGATCAGGAAGGTGATGATGAGGAAGATCCACCAGAAGTATTGAGAGCTGCCGATGGCGGCGGCAGGCGCGGCGGCCTCGCAGACGAAGACCACGCAGATAACGCTTGCGATAACGGTTAGGAAGGAAAGTTTTTTCTTGCTATCGCTCATAAAAACCCTTTTCAGCTCGTTGCAAGCCACACTGTGGCTTGCGGTCGGCCTGAACATCAGACAGCCCTGCCCCCCGCCGAGGATGCGCAGCCGGTAGCAAGCCTGTGGCCTGCGGCGGGCACGACAACAGCGCGCACTGTGAGCAGTCCGTGCGCCCAGCAGTACACCCCCGCCACCAGCGCTCACGCATCCTCGGCACAACAGCACGACAGGACACCGAAATCGTCAGGCTAGTTCTGCAGCGCGTCAATCTTCTCGAGCGCGGCGTGCAACTCGGCCTTGGCGCCGTATTCAACGCCCTCGTCGTTGAGCGGCGTGCGGCGGCCGAGGGTGGCCAGGATCGCGCGGATGGAGTGCTTGCGATTCTCGGCTTCGACCCAGCAGAGCGAGCGCTCGGGATCGTCCATGACCTCGTCCACAACCTCCTCGCCGCGCATGGCGGGCAGGCAGTGCATGAACTTGGAGTTGGGGCCAGCGAAATTCATCATGTCCATGGTGACCTGGTACTTGGGATAGAACACATCCATGTAGCTCTCGCCCGAAACCTCCTCGTCGTAGAGGCCGTACCACACGTCGGTGTAGATGAAGTCGGCACCCTTGATGCACTCGATGTCGTCGGAGATGATGATGCTGCCGCCGGAAACCTTGCAGTTCTCCTCGGCGATGGCCACGAGGTCAGCCTTGTTCTCGACCTGTAAGCCGCCGTCTGACACCTGGTGTCCCTTCGGACCAAAGTGAACGAACTTCATGCCGACCTTGGAGCAGATGAACATGAGCGAAACGCAGACCTGGGTGGCGTCGCCGATGAACGCGAGGGTGCAGTCCTCGATTTTCTTGCCCTCGGGCAGGTTCTCGAGCATGGTCATGAGGTCGCCCATCTCCTGCGTGGGATGGTTGTACTCGGACATGCCGTTGATGACGGGCACCGCGGAACCGGCAGCAAGCCCCACCACGTCCTTATGGCGGTCAACGCGCGCCATCATGATGTCGAGCAGGCTTCCCATAACGCGGGCGCTATCGCCAAGAGACTCGTGGCCGCCGAGCTGGATGGAGCCTGGGCCGAAGAACTGCGCATGACCGCCGAGGTCGGTCATGGCCGTTTCGAAGGAAATGCGGGTGCGCGTAGAAACCTGCTGGAAAATCATACCGAGACTTTGATTGCGGAGCAGGTGCGGGTAGTACCCGTCCTCCTTGATGGCCTTCTTCATGGCGATGGCCAGATCCTCGATAGCAAGAATCTCTTCCTTGGTGAAATCGTTCGTGTCGATCCAATCCTTAACCACGTTCGTTCCTCCTTGCATCTGTTCCGCGCGCAGAGCGCCTACTGGTTTTAGCGATGGCTCACGAACTGTACGCGCCCCTCCTTCGCGTGCTATAACTTCTGCACGCGGCAGAGCGCGTCGAGCTGCTCGCCTCCGCCCGTTGACCTCATCGTTAAACCGAGAGGCAATACATACCAGTTTATTTCGGCTTATTTACCGTTTAGGGAATTACACCTCAAATAAACCCGTGCTATACGCGCTGGTAGATGGGTATATTTAGATTTATAGCGCCCGCAATGCCAACCGTTCGCGGAAAAAATACCGCGCGCGCAATGAATACAATAAAGGCATTCGAACAGGCGCGCGATATTCCGCGCAGGGCCCTGGCATTGCACGCGGCACGTAGCCGCGTCATCACGCTGGAGTTTCTTCATGCACGAAATACACCCCGGCAAAACCAAAAGAAGGTGCGCGCCATGAGCTCGGTATTCTTTTTCTACACGCTCGCGATCCTCGTCGTCTGCCTCACCACCGCTGCCTTTTCAGCCTCGGCGTGGGCATCGACACGCCGCCGGATATTCGTCTGGTTCTTTGGGGCCTTCGTATGCTATGCGATCGAAACCGTCGAGATCTTCTTCTATGAGCACCTGCGGCAGAACCAGACATTTCCCATCAGCGAATACTACCAGATCAACTATCCTGTTATCCGCACGCTCGTCGCCGCGGCGCTTCTGCTGTTCCTTTGGTTCGCAGTGCTCGATATTCTCGACAAGCACTCCAAGCGGCTCGCCCTCGCGCCTGGTGCCCTATTCGTCGTTTCGAACGCGTTTATATTGGCCGCGCTGCCCGAAGGGCCGTGGCGCCAGTGGGCGTACTACACGACGCGCCAGCTCTTCTTGGCCTATATCGGCGGATACTGCATCTACAGCTACCGCACGTCATCGGACAAGCAATACCGAACGCGCCTTTACAGGCTTCATATCCCGCTGCTCATCTGCGCCATGCTCGTGCTTTGCGTTTTCATCGAGGACATCTACATCATCTTGGTGCAGTCGCCGACCGAACAGCCGTCTTGGCTGCTGCTCTATCTCTCCGAACGAAACATCTCCGAAAACATCTTCATGTGCTTTATCTCTGTCATGGTCATTCGAGAGGCGTACCGCACGCTATCGATCCGCATCAAAGAAGTCCCGGCAAGCGATGAGGTCGCCGATCTTGAGCGGCACATCGCGGAGGCGCTGCCTGCCTATCGCGAGGAGTTCAAGCTCTCGAAGCGCGAAACCGAGGTGCTTGAGCTGGTGCTGCAGGGAAAGACGACCCAAGAGATCGCCGGCGAACTCTATCTTGCCGTCGGTACCGTCAAAACCCATGTCCACAACATCTTGACCAAAACCGGCAACCGCAACCGCAAAGAGCTGACCTTGCATTTTTGGAGACACTGACTGTTGGGCGGCACACCGACTGCTATAGCACGATCTGCTGCATCTCGTCGCCCAAGATTTCGGCGAGCTCCCCCAAATGCCCCGTTGTCTTCCCCGTAGCCTTGTTAAACTGCAGCATCTGGTAGCTCGGGTAGGCGTTGCCCTCCATGAGCACGGGGCCGTCTGCGGAGAAGGCGACGTCCCACCCCACGTAGCGCACCTGTGGAACCTCCATGGCGGCGCGCCGGCACATCGCGTACGCCTCGCGCACGCCGGGGATGCGCACCTCGGAGAAGGGCTTGCCGGTCACGGGGTGCGCCTCATACACGGTGCCCAGGTCGTCGACGGCTCGCGACGCAAGCGTGCCGTCCTCGTTCAAGCTGAAGTACAGATCGCTGGTGCAGCCGATGACGTCGCCTTCGTCCCGGTTAACACGCAACGCGTTTCCCATCACATGCGCCACGCCGTCTTTTACAAGCGTGACCACGCGAAACGACCCGACCGAGCTGGGATTGATCCCGTTCAGCTCCGCAGACTGCCGAATCGCCTCTTCAACAAGGTATTGCTTCTTTTCGCGCAGCTCATCGTACAGGCGTCGCCCGCCATCCGCCTTCGCGTCGGTCAGGTCGACGCGCGACACGCCATGTCCGCCGAAACCCTCTTCCATCTTGGCGAACACGCAATCCTTGTCCTCGATGAACCGGGTGAACTCATCGGGCGTCGCCACGCGCAGATTGATGAACTCGCGACCCAGGTATGCATGGAGCACGTCGCAGAACACGATCTTGTTTCGCATGACGTTGGCATATCCCTCGTCGTTGAGGTATTCGAGCAGCTTGTAATAGGAGCGCGTGGTGACAAAGGTGTCCTTGCGCTCCTTGCTGGCGCCCCAGTAGTCGCCGCGGAAGTAATCGGTGAAGCCCGCGCCGCGCGTGATGATGTTGCGATACATATCCGCCTTGATGCGCAGCTCGCTTACGCCGTGTTCTCGTGCCATCGTTGAAACCATGACCCGATATGCTTCGTCATCGCGATGCCCAACCTTACTCATCATCCACTGAAATGCGGACATAGCCCCATCCTGTTCTCTTGACAGCAAACCCCCACGTCTGTGCAACGCATGGTCGCTTCGCGCAGCATGGCGCATGAAACCCCCGAATCGCGCCAAGTAGTGTGCTATGCGGCCCTGCGAATGATGCCAAACGGCGTGCGCTGGCTTTCCTGCCCAAGCGGATTATCCTTCAAGATGCGCAGCGTATGCTCGTAATCGAGAGACTTGTCCGACGTTCCGAGAATCTCTCCGCCCAGGTCGTTCTGGTCGACGATAATCGCCGTGCACCCGAGCACTTTGGCCACCGTCGCGGCGGTCGCGCTCGGCTCTTCAGGAGCGAGCGAAACATATTGGTTGTATGGGGGCAACGTGTAGCTGCACGGCCCGTCGATGCTTGCCGCGCGACGGCCGGCAACCTGGTAGAACCAGCCCTTTCTGCCCAGCAGCTTGCCCACGACAGACACCGCGGCAGCGAGCAAGATGCGCGACGTGCCCACCTCGCGCAACGCCATCTCCATGGTCTCCGGCATGCCCAGACCGATACCCGCCGGCGTCTTGGTCACATGCTTGCTCAGAAACACGGCAAGCGGGCGCGGATGAATGTCGCTCAGCTTGACCGCGCGCCCCTGGGTGCATCCCACGGCCTTTTCCGACATGAACACGATGTCATCCGGCTGGACATATGGTTTGATGTAGTGACGCACCACATCGAGCAGGTCATCTTCGATGGTCAGGGTATGCGTGCGAATGGCCAAGCGCTGATAGCGCACGCCATCGACCTCGCAAAACTCATCCTTCTCATTGTTTACGAACGGGCTTGTTACCGCGTTGCCCGCAGATGCTGCCTCGACCCCCACCACGGCGTTCATCCTCCCTATACGCAATGCGCATCAATGCGCATCACAGCATACACTACGAGCGCGCCCCACGCTACCTACGCGCCCCGGTCGAGACGGTAATCTGACGCCTGGTGCCAGATTACCGTCTTGCCGCTCACAACAATAGCTAGCTCCAGGCGGTGCGCCCGCGAAGCGCCTTGAGGCCGATGTCGCGGCGCAGCGTCTTGCCCTCGAAGTCGATCTTCTCGCACGCCTCATACGCAAGATCGCGTGCCGCCTCAAAGGTCTCGCCCAGCGCCGTCACCGCAAGCACGCGCCCCCCGCTCGTGACCAGGGCGCCATCCTCGCGAATCGCGGTCCCTGCATGGTACACAGACACCTGCTCTATAGCCTCGGCATCCTCGACGCCGGTGATGACCTTGCCCTTCTCGTACGACCCCGGATAGCCCGCGCTAGTCAGTACCACGGCAACCGCCCACACATCGCGCCAGGTGAGCTGGATCTCATCGAGCCGCTGCTCGGCACAGGCTAACATGACCTCAACCAGATCGTTTTCGAGGCGCGGCAGCACCACCTGCGTTTCGGGGTCACCGAAGCGCGCGTTGAACTCAAGCACCTTCGGGCCGTCTTCGGTGAGCATGAAGCCGCCATAGAGGCATCCCCGGTAGTCGATGCCCTCGGCAGCGAGCTCGGCCACCGCATCGACCATGATCTGCTCCATAGCGGCAAGCTCGTCATCGGTCACGATGGGAACCGGGCTGTAAACGCCCATGCCGCCGGTGTTGGGACCGAGGTCCCCCTCAAGCGCGCGCTTGTGATCTTGCGACGTCGCCATCGGGCGAACCGTCTTGCCGTCGGTAAAAGCGAGCAGCGAGCATTCAGGGCCGGTCAGCATCTCCTCGATAACCACCGTGGAGCCCGACGCGCCGAATGCGCCCGCAAAGCATTCGCGCACCGCGCACTCCGCCTCGGCAAGCTCGGTCGCTACCACCACGCCCTTGCCTGCGGCAAGGCCGTCGGCCTTCACCACCAGCGGCGCGCCCTGCTCGCGCACGTACGCCAACGCCGACGATTCATCGGTGAATGAACCATATGCGGCCGTGGGAATACCCGCGCGCGCCATGAGCTCCTTGGAAAAGCGCTTGGAGCCCTCTACCTGGGCACCCGCCGCACCCGGGCCAAAGCAGGGGATGCCCGCGGCGCGCACCGCGTCGGCCACGCCTGCCACGAGCGGCACCTCGGGACCGATTACCACAAGGCCCACGCCCGCGCCCTGGGCAAAATCGGCGACGGCGGCAGGATCATCCTCGGCGAGCGCCACGTTCTCGCCCACCTGCGCGGTCCCCCCATTGCCCGGAGCGATATACAGCGTGCCGCAGCGCGGCGACTCGGCGAGTTTCGCTGCGAGCGCGTGCTCGCGTCCGCCGCTCCCCAATAGCAGGATGTCGATGGTCTTGGTCGTCTCGGTCATGACGCTCTCCAATCTGAGGCTCCCAAAGGGATCCGCCGGCCGAACATATACGTACCGTGCAGGCGAGGCGATGCTCGCCTACCGCAAACCAAACAGCGGCTGCGCTTACGCGAAGCAGCTACCCTATGCAGGCGTAACCGCAGCTAGAAGTGAGGGGTCAGGTATCCCGCGATATCATCGAGCTCGGGGTTGTGGTACTCCTCTGGATACGTGAGCAGCCCAACCGCCTTGAGTCCCACGTGCGTAGCGATAGTGGGGCCGATCGTTCCCACCGTCAGGCAGCGCAGGGGCGCAGCAGTGTCCTCGAGCACCTGCTCCATGTATTCGAGTGCCTTATACGCCTTGGTGTGCAGCTTGTAGTATACGAGCGGTCCCATCTCGCGCGACTGCTCCACCATGAGATTCACGATATAGCTCACCGCGTTCTTCATTCCCTTTGCCTTGTGCAGCACCTCGATCGCGCCGGTCTCGGTCAGCGAAACCACGATCTTCAGGTTCAGAAGCGAGGTCGCCATGCCCTGGAACTTGCTTGCGCGGCCGCCCTTCACCAAGTTGGTGAGCGAATCGGGCACGAAGAAGATCCGATGCGTACGGCGCACGTCGTCGATGCGCTGCATCGCTTCGTCAATGGTTCCGCCGGCGCGCGCGATACATGCCGCCTCGAGCGCCATGGCGCCCATTCCCACCGTCGCGCTGCACGAATCGACTACCTCGATGCGCACGCCGCGCTGCTTGGCCACATACGCCGCCGCACCGCGCGCGCACTCGCAGGTGCCCGAAAGCACAGCCGAAAGGTGCACCGAGAGAATCTCCGTATACCCCTCGTCGACGAGTCGGTTATACATGTCGAGAAAATCGGCTGGCGCGGGCTGCGAGGTAATCGGCAGCTCGGCGGACTGCTCAAGCCGATCCAAGAACTCGCCAATCTGAATATCGACGCCATCTGCATACTCGGTTGAGCCGAACGTCACATGCAAGGGCACCACATGCAGGTCGTACTTCTTCACCAGCGAGGCGGGAAGATCCGCGGCGCTGTCGATCACAATGGCAAAACTGTTCATGAGGTCCCCCTCGGCCGCGAAGCGCGGCAACTGGAAACGTGACGTCAGGAATTGGGTGCTCTCCTGGCAGCTCCTAGAAACTCCTTGCGCTAGCGCCACGCGCGCACGATGGTCTGCTCGCGCTCGGGGCCAACCGAGACGAAAGCGACGGGCGTGCCGGCAAGCTCTTCGATGCGCAGCACGTAATCCTGCGCGTTCTTGGGAAGCTCTTCGAAGGTGCGGCAGTTCGAGATGTCGCATTTCCAACCCGGGAGCTCCTCATAGACCGGAACCGCATGGGCGAACAGCCGTTCATGCTCGGGAACCACCTCGTAGCGCGTACCCTCGCAATCGTAGGCAACGCACACCTTGATGGTGTCGAACGCGCCAAGCACGTCGAGTTTGGTGAGCGCCAGATGGGTGAGACCGTTCACGCGCGCCGCATAGGTGGCGATGGGGCCGTCGAACCAGCCGCAACGGCGGCGGCGGCCGGTGGTCACACCGTACTCATGCCCTTCCTCGGTCAAGATGTTGCCCGCCTCGCTCTCGTAGGAAAGCTCCGTAGGCATAGGCCCTGCGCCCACGCGCGTGATATACGCTTTCATGATGCCCAGGACGCGATCGACGTTCTTCATGCCAACGCCCGAGCCCGTCACCGCGCCGCCGGCGGTGCAGTTGGACGAGGTCACATATGGATAGGTACCATGGTCGATATCGAGTAATGTGGCCTGCGCCCCCTCGAAGAGGATGCGCTTGCCCTGCTCGATCAAGCTGTTAAGCAGCAGCGAGCTCTCGCAGATGTACGGACGCAGGCGCTCGCCCATGGGAAGGTACTCGGCGCAGATCTGATCGACCGTATACGTCGGCCTGTTGAAGATCTTTTCCAACTGCGGGTTCACCCGGTCGAGCGCGCGGCTGAGCTTATCGCGGAAGACGGCCTCGTCCAGCAAATCTTGCATGCGCAGGCCAAACCGGGCCATCTTGTCCTCATACGCCGGGCCGATGCCGCGCCTGGTCGTACCGATGCCATGGTCTCCGAGCAGCTCTTCGTAGGCGCCATCGAGATCGATGTGATAGGGCATGATGACGTGCGCGTTGCCCGAAACCTTAAGATTTGCCGTCGAGATGCCGCCTTGCTCGAACATGTCCACTTCTTCGAGCAAGACGCGCGGGTTCACGACGCACCCGTTGCCGATGACCGAGATGCACGCTGGATACATGATGCCCGAGGGAACTTGGTGCAAGCCGTAGCTTCGATCGCCCACTACGATGGTGTGTCCGGCGTTATTCCCGCCTTGATATCGCACGACGCAGTCAAAGTCCTCGGCAATTAGATCGCAGATCTTGCCTTTGCCCTCATCGCCCCACTGGGTTCCCACCAGCACTGCCGAGCCCATGAATTCTCCTTGCTTAAGAGCGCCCCCGTCGGGATGTTCCGCACAGGCGCGTACAACAAAACACTCAACATTATATCCATATCATGGGGGCGTCGGCGCGCTCTCTAAACATTCATGCAGCTGGACTATGGCGCGGCGCGCCTCATCGGAGCGAGAACGAAGCGCCGGCATGCCTCGCACGGCGCTCCGCCGGCCTGCCGGGTCTCCCGTCGGCCATGAGAAGCCGTTCCTCTCGCATTCTTCCGGACTATCCTTCGGCGGGGATTTGGGTGCCCTCGTGTCGAGAAGGCGATGCAGCTCATGAGCCTGCGATGACGCATGAAGCCGTTTCGAGATGCCGATCCGAACGCCCTGTGCTCACTTTTTACGCAAGTGAGTGTTAGTTTCGCGCATTCTGGAGTAGGTGGACGATTGCCCCGGATAACCTTGCAGGTAGAGCGCTTGGGTCATTTCGAGATACTTCGCGGTTCTCGATGTTAACGCTCACTTGCGTAAAAAGTGAGCACAAGAGTCCCGAAAGACGGCCTGTCCGCCTATTCCTCGTGGAACCCGTCAAGCTCGTAGAATTTAGTCGAGGCGGGCACGAATGCCAGGTCAACCTCACCGGTCGGGCCCGAGCGGTTCTTCGCAACGATGACGCGCGTGACCCCCATGTCAGGACGGTCTTCGCGCGATGCCTCCTGCTCATCGGTGGAGCGGTCGAGGAACATGACGATATCGGCGTCCTGCTCAATAGAGCCCGATTCACGCAGGTCGGAGAGCTGGGGGCGCTTGCCGGTGCGACTTTCGACCGCACGGGACAGCTGAGAAAGCGAGACCACTGGAACGCCCAGGTCCTTTGCAAGGATCTTGAGGGCGCGGCTCATCTCGGCCACCTCTACCGCGCGGCTCTCGGCGCGGCGGCCTGCCGGCGGGCTCACCAGCTGAAGGTAGTCGAGAATAATGACCGCCTTCTCCTTGTTGTGGAGCATGCGGCGCGCCTTTGCGCGAATCTCGGTGATGGTGGTACCCGGCGTATCGTCAATAAGGATGTCGAGCTTCGACAGCTCCTGCGTCGCCTCGTTGATATTCGCCCACTGCGTCGGCTCGATGCGCCCCGTGCGAAAGTCCGAGATTGACACCGCGGCATGCGCGCAGATGAGGCGCTGCGCGATCTCCTTGCCGCTCATCTCGAGCGAGAAGAATCCCACGGTATATCCCTCGGCCGCCGCGTTGAGCGCCAAGTTCAGGGCGAACGACGTCTTACCCACCGCAGGGCGCGCGCCCAAGATGACGAGCTGGCCTTCACGCAAGCCAAGCAACAGCCGGTCAAGGCTCGGATACCCCGTCGGCACGCCATGCGCCTGCCCGCCAGCCGCGGCGACCTCCGCCGCCTCGTTATACGCTTCGATCATGAAGTCGGTAAGTGTGCGGTAGGCGTTCGCCACCTCGCGATCGGTAATCTTCAACACCAGGCTCTCGGCCTGTTCGACCGCCTCTTTCGCATCGAGCGGGGCATCGTAGGCAAGCGCGCTGATCTCGCTTGCCGCCTTGATGAGCTCACGGAGCAGCGCATCGCGCCGCATCATCTCGGCGTGATGCTGCCAGTTGGCAAGCGCGATGGTGTTTCCCACCAGCTCGAGAACATACGCCTCGCCGCCGACCGCCGCGAGCTTCCCCTCGGACGTTAGATAATCGATGACCGAAATGGAATCGATGGGAATGGCGCGCTCGCTCATCGCCGCCATCGCGCAGAACAGCTCGCGATGCGCCGGCCGATAGAAGTCATCGGCGCGCAGTTCGGAAATTGCATCGTCGACCACATCGGGCGAGAGCAGCATGGCCGAAAGCACGTTCGCCTCCGCCTCAGTGCTGTTGGGAAGACCCTGATGCGCAGCGCGATCGATGGAATTCGGTGTGTAGTCGCTCGGCGTCACGCGCTGCCCTCCCTCACTTGAGACCCGCATTCTGTGCATGGCCATCGAGGTGCCAAACCCCTCGGAGCACTTATGGTAGTGCATTCGCCGGCGCTTATGAGGCTGCAACTTCGGCAAGCGCGCCCTGTTTTGCGCATGGGTGCTTTCCACACAACGCTGTTTACAAACGCAGGCCGTTGTTCTGCGCGATTCTCAGTTATTAACGTTTTCCACATTTCCGGGCATTACTGAGCGCAAGTTTTCCACAGCACTGAGTCCTACCTGCTATTATTCATCTTCTGCAAAATCCTTGCACAATTACTGATTGATAATATTTGTATATTTCGTGAAATGCCTGATAGGAGCTATTAAATTATCCAATTCGCAGGAAAACCCCGCCATAAAATACCGAATGCCCGCACGCATCGTCTGTGAAAAACTGTCTCGGTAAGCTGTGCTATCCGCTCAAGCACAAACGCTACCTGTGGATTTCTTACTTTCTCGATTTGTCAAGTGAAAGTTTCAACTCATCCTTGAGCCTTGCCATCGAGCGCAAGCCTCTTCGCCAAACTCGCACCGCCTCGCGACAGCCTCGCCTTTGGTGTCAGATTATCGGGCGCAGAAAAGAGCCCGCTCCGCTAACCTGCG
>CAZUYD010000009.1:0-18550 GCA_964624825.1 uncultured Enorma sp.
GCAACAAGTACTCCGCCGCCTACTGGAGCCACTACGACACCTCGGGCGTCGTAGCTCGCTATCTGGCGACGCCAACGCTCACCGATAGCGAGAAGACGTCCTCCGGGCTCAAAGTGTATTGGAGCGCGGTAAGCAAGGCTTCCGGGTATGTCGTCTATCGCAAGACTTCCGGCGGTTCCTACGCTCGGATTGCGACCACGACCTCCACGAGCTACACGGATACGACGGCCGAAGACATGACCTCCTATTACTATACGGTGCGCGCCTACTACGGCGACAAGGAAACGGCGCTCGCGAACACGTACTCGGCTCAGTACTGGAGCGGGTACAGCTCCGCTGGAAGGACCGTCTACAACGGATTCCAAAATTCCAGCCTGTACTACCAGGTGTCGTGCTTCTCGGTTTCCATCAAGAACCAGGGAGTCAATCAATTTGGGTACCGAACAGCCTCTCAGATCTCAAACGTCGCCACCAAATCTGACTGCATCGAAGCCATGATCGATCGCGCGTATGACTACATCGGCACCCCGTACAAGTGGGATTATTCCTGTGCTCCGGGTGTCGGGGTGGATTGCGCCGGCCTCGTCATGCAGTGCCTCTATGCATGTGGCATGGACTTGTCGCCGATGAATCCATGGGATCACTATTACACGTCGGGACATGACCAGTACGCGAACTATATGTGGAACAACGGTAAGTTCAAAAAAGTGTCCTTCTCCTCGCGGAAAAGGGGCGATTTGATCAGCTGGGCCGGTCATATCGCCATCTACATTGGAAACGACAAGGTCATCGAAGCTCCTGGAGCCGGACAGACGGTCAAGATAACGAGCGTATATGCCTACGGCACACCGCGCGGTGCGTTGAGAGTGTTCGTCGACTAACGGTTTGCAGGTTGGCTGGTTCCGACGAGCCGGCCAACCGCCCTTTTGCCGCCGCATCGGCATTGCTGTTGCGTGAATTTGTGGCCGAGCGCGCCGCGTCGCGTCGCGAGTGGTACCATAAAGGCCCGTAAGGATGGTCCGCGGAACGCGGCCGGGGTTATACTACGGGAAGCGCAGGTTCAACATAATGACTAAGCATATCTTCGTAACCGGTGGCGTGGTTTCGTCGCTCGGCAAGGGCATCACGGCTGCCTCGCTCGGCCGCCTGCTCAAGAGCCGCGGTTACAAGGTGACCATGCAAAAGGCAGACCCCTACCTCAACGTCGATCCCGGTACCATGAGCCCCTTCCAGCATGGCGAGGTCTTCGTCACCGAGGACGGCTATGAGTCCGACCTCGACCTCGGCCACTATGAGCGCTTCATCGACGAGAACCTCACGCGCGATTCCAACTTCACCACGGGCGCCATCTATCGCTCGCTCATCCACCGCGAGCGCCGCGGCGACTTCCTAGGCGGAACGGTGCAGGTGATTCCGCACGTCACCAACGCTATCAAGGACAAGTTCCGCCGCGTGGAGGAGCAGACTGGATCGGACGTGGTGATCACCGAGCTCGGCGGTACCATCGGCGATATCGAGAGCCAGCCCTTCGTTGAGGCGATTCGTCAGTACAAAAAGGACGCCGGCGCGGAGAACGTTTGCTACATCCATGTGTCGCTCGTGCCATATATCGCCGCGGCTCATGAGGTCAAGACCAAGCCCACGCAGCACAGCGTGAAGGAGCTGCGCAGCTTCGGCATCCAACCCGATATCATCGTGCTGCGCTCAGACCACGAGATCGACGACGCCATCCGCGCGAAGATAGCAAGCTTCTGCGATGTCGATGTGGACTGCGTGTTTACCAACGAGGACTGCGATTCCATCTACGACGTGCCGCGCATGTTCGCTGAGCAAGATTTCGACCTGCGCGTTTGCGAGCGTCTGGGGCTCGAGCCGCGCGAGCGCGACATGAGCGAATGGGATGCCTTCCTCGCGAAGAAGAACCATGCGAACCATCACCGCGACGAGGTGAAAGTGGCTGTGGTGGGCAAGTATACGCAGCTGCCCGATGCATATCTTTCCGTCATCGAGGCGATTCGCCATGCGGGTATCTACTATGACCGCCATGTCGACGTGCGCTTGGTCGATGGTGAAGCGCTTACCTGGGATTCCTGTGAAGAGGTGCTAGGAGATGCCTCGGGGATCGTGGTGCCGGGCGGCTTCGGCGTGCGCGGCCTCGAAGGTAAGATTTGTGCTGCCCGCTACGCCCGTGAGCACAAGATCCCATATCTGGGGCTCTGCCTGGGCATGCAGGTGTCGGTCTGCGAGTTTGCCCGCGATGTCGCCGGCCTTACCGACGCGAATTCCACCGAGTTTGAGCCGGAGTGCGCTCATCCCGTGATCGATCTTATGAGCTCGCAGGAAGATGTGACCGAGAAGGGCGGCACCATGCGCCTCGGCGCCTATCCGTGCAAGCTCGTTTCGGGCACGCTCGCGCGCGAGGCGTATGGGGAAGACCTCGTTTACGAGCGCCATCGCCATCGCTATGAGTTCAACAACGCGTTCCGTGACGTGCTCGAGGAGGCGGGGCTTGTAATCTCGGGCGTTTCTCCGGACGAGACGCTGGTCGAGATGGTTGAGCTTCCGCGAGAGATGCATCCGTGGTTCTTGGCCACGCAGGCGCATCCCGAGTTCAAGAGCCGTCCGACCCGCCCGCAACCGTTGTTCCGCGAGTTCACGCGTGCTGCCGTGGGCTTCCACGAGGGAATCGATCGCACCGAGGTTACGTCCAAGAACGCACCGGCGGCGTAAGCAACCGGGCGGGCTCGTGGATAAGCGATGCCATAGCACGCAGATACCGGCCGATGAACCTGTAGAGGGTTCATCGGCCGAGTTGTCTGCGCTGGCGCGCGCTTGCACCGAGTATCTTGCTCATCTGTCGGTCGAGCGGAACCTGTCTGAGAACACCATCTCCGCGTATCGTCGCGACCTTCGGGCGTACCTTGGATTTCTTGCAGAACGTGGCATCGTGAGCCCCGAGGCTATCACGCGCCGCGATATCGAGGGGTTCGTAGGGGCGCGGCGCGATGCGGGATATGCCGACGCGTCAATCGAGCGAGCGCTCTCGGCAGTCAAGGGCTTCCATGGGTTCATGGCGCGCGAGGGCATGGCCCTGACGTTGCCGACCGGGGTGATCCGGCTGCCCAAGAAAGCAGAGCGCCTGCCAGACTTCATCTCGGTCGAGGATGCGAAACGGCTGCTCGAGCAGCCGTTTCCTCAAACGGCTGCCGGTGCGCGCGATCGCGCCGAGCTTGAGGTGCTCTATGGGTGCGGGCTTCGGGTCAGCGAGCTGATCGGCCTCGACGTGCGCGACCTGTATCTCGACGAGGAGTTCATGCGCGTATTCGGCAAAGGATCGAAGGAGCGCCTCGTTCCCATTACGGGAAGCGCGATTCAGGCGCTCGAGGCATATCTGGCCGGGCCGCGCGCAGAGCTTGCTGCGCATGACCGTCAGCACCGCGCGGCGGGTGCGGTCTTTCTCAACAAGAACGGGACGCGCATCTCGCGTCAGTCTGTCCACGCGACATGTGAGCGCTACGGGCGCCTGGTGGGGATCGAGGGGCTTCACCCCCACACGCTGCGCCATTCATTCGCGACCCATATGCTTGCTGGCGGCGCCGACCTGCGCGTGCTGCAAGAGATTCTCGGGCATGCGGATATATCTACCACGCAGGTCTACACGCATCTCGATCGCTCGCAGCTTCGGGAGGTCTACCTCGCGGCGCATCCGCGTGCGTAATCGTTTCTGTGAGCGCATTGGCTGGGGACATGCTTGCTGCGGCAGCGCGCGTCCTGTGCTCGCGCGTCCGTCGGCCTCGGCACGCGCCCGCGCGCGGCGAACGTATATTCGAGCGGTAACCGTTCCTTCACATCTCTTGCCGGGCTCTAAAAGTCGCCTCAACATCAACTTGAAGGTTAAGCTTTTGCGCCTCGTTTCGACTGGTAGGGAGCGTATTCGTCCTGCAGCGCAACATCTTGTGTTTCGCGCACGAAGGCATGGTGGGAACTCATATCGTGCGTGGGGGGCTGCAAGGGGGTCTGGGGGAGAAAATGGGAAAAAATGTTGCGATGAGTCGCGAACAAGTTTTATAGTAGAGACGTCGACAGCGGGGTGGCTCCCGCACTTGCCCACGAGTAGCCTAAGGGGGTGCAAGCGGTGTACGTCAGCGGTACCTATGATCGCAATCTCGATGCAAAGGGTCGCTTGTCTTTGCCGCCTGCCTTTCGCAAGGAGCTCGGTGAGTCGGTGCGTGTGCTGCCTGCACCTGAAAAGGATATCGACGCCTTGTATGTGTTCACCGAAGACACGTTCAAGAAGTGGCTCGACTCTGTGTTTGAAGCAAAGGGCGGGTACAACCCGACAAGCGAAGAGCACAGGATCGTGCGCGAGGCATTGAACGGCGCGGCAACCGCACTTGAAATAGACTCCGCCGCCCGTATCAGCCTTCCCGAGGCCTATCGCGAAAAGGTCGGTCTTGACCGTGAGGTTACCATCGTCGGAGATGGCGATCGCGTTAAGGTCTGGGACCGAGCGACGTTCAAGGCGCGCGAGGCAAGCGCCGAGTCCGTGCTCGCGAACTTCTTCGACAACTAGTCGGGACGTGTGGAGACCGCGTACATGGCAGGGGGAACGTTGACATCTGAATATCGGCATGAACCCGTAATGCTCACCGAAGTGCTTGATGCGCTTGCCCCGCAACCAGGGGCGGTGGTGTGCGACTGCACGCTTGGCGGCGCAGGCCACTCTGTGGAGATAGCGCGCATCATAGGTAAAGACGGGCTGCTGCTAGGCATCGACCAAGATGATATGGCGCTTGCCGCGGCAGCTGAGCGCCTTGAGCGCACGGTGCCCGCAACGCCGCGCAAGCTTCTGAAAGGAAACTTCGGCGATCTGGACGAGCTGCTTTGCCAGGCGGAAGTGCCCGGCATCGACGGCATCCTGTTCGACCTAGGCGTTTCGAGCCCGCAACTTGATATCCCTGATAGGGGGTTCTCGTATCATGAGGACGCCCCGCTCGATATGCGGATGGATCCGAGAAACAGTCCTTTAAACGCAGCTGAGGTCATAAACACCTATTCCGAAGCCGACCTCGCTCGGATCCTACGCGTCTATGGGGAAGAGAAGTTCGCCGCATCGATTGCGCACGAGATCGTGCGCAGGCGACAGGAGCATCCCATTAAGACCACGGGCGAGCTGGTCGAGGCGATTAAAGCGGGAATACCCGCCGCAGCGCGTCGGCGCGGACACCATCCTGCGCGCAAGAGCTTCCAGGCGATTCGCATCGAGGTCAACCACGAGCTCGATGCGCTTGAGGCGGGGCTTGAGGCAGCGGTGCGCTGGCTCAACCCGGGCGGGCGCGTCTGCGTCATCTCGTATCACTCGCTCGAAGACCGCATCGTCAAGCGGCTCTTCCAAACGCACAGCCAAGGGTGCACCTGTCCGCCGGACATTCCGGTGTGCGTATGCGGAAACGTGCCGGTACTCAGGATCATCACCCGAAAGCCGCTGGTGGCGCAGGCCGATGAGGTCACGCGCAACCCGCGTGCGAGATCGGCCAAGATTCGCGTGGCGGAGCGACTCGACTCGTAACGCCATCGCTTCGAGGTTCCATCCCGCAGCAGAAACGAAGCATAGACGTACTACTAACACACTTGGGATGGGAGGCATGCGCCCATGGCGTACTTTGATTCCAGCGCAGCGTATGCCTATGACGACATGCAGGCTGCGCCATTAGTCCGGCCGCAACGTCAGGCTGAACCGAACAGCGCGCCGAGCGCGCGTCCGCGCTTCGACGTCTACACCGGTGAGGGCCGCGAGGCAAATCAGCTTGTGAGCCCGGTATTCACGCATGTGGTGAAGGTATTCTGCGTGCTCGCCGCGCTTTTTTGCGCGATCGGCGTCGCACGCGTCGCCATCGCCGGCGTCACCACGTCCATGCTCAACGACAACGCCCAGCTCACCTCTTCGCTTGAGGCGGCACAGGACGAAAGCTCGACCCTTGAGGTCATGAATTCGGTGTACGGATCCGATTCGCGCATTCGCGACCTGGCGACCGGGACGCTGGGTATGGTTGAGGCCGAAGACACGGTTACGCTCGATTTGAGCGCATCGACTGAGGATGCATCCGAGGGCGCGTCGACCGATTCCACCGACACGACCTCCGCTTCTGACGCGGGTGATGCAAGCTAGAAACCGCAAGGAGGCTGTGATGGCACGCGACCGGTATTCAGGCGCTGGCGGCCAGGGCACACAGCGCGGACGGTCGCGCGGCTCTCGCTCTGCGCAGAATCCATCGAACAATGGCATACATGGATCAAGCCGGCACGAACGGACGAACGCGTACCAAACGGGATCGCGCGCCGCGCGCCGTGGCCTGGCTGCGCGCGATCGCGCGCCGCGCGCCGGCGGGCGTGGTGACGGCAGCGGCACGACCCCGCCGCGCCAGCCACGCGGCGGGCGCCCGCAGACCGACCTATTTCATAGCGATCTTGCGCATGAGCGCATCCCGCGTCGAACGGTTGTGTTCGGCACGTTCGCCGCGCTGCTCGGCTTGGGAGTATGGCAGCTTGCCGACTATCAGATCGTGGAGGCGAGCACCTATCGCGACCGAGCGGATCAATATCGCGTGTTGGAGCAGGAAATCCTTGCCAAGCGCGGCACCATCTACGACCGGAACGGCAATGTGCTCACCTCAAGCGTGGAATGCCAGAACGTCTATGTGAACCCGCAGCTTATTGAAGACGCCGATGAGGCGGTGGCGGCGCTCGTAGAGGTATTGGGTGTCGACGAGGACACCTGCCGCGAATCGGTGACGAGCGATACGACCTTCGTCTACATCAAGCGCCAGGTCGATGAAGAGGACGCCGAGACGCTTGAGGAGTACGGCATCGCAGGCATCGAGTTCGAGCAGACGGTGAAGCGCGTATACCCATACGAGAACCTTGCGTCGCAGGTGCTCGGTGTGGTGAACATCGATAACGAGGGCGTATCTGGCCTGGAGAGCTACTACGACGAGAAGCTCACCGGGACAAACGGGTCGATCGTGCGCGAACGGGGAGCCGATGGATCCTATATAGCGGGAGGCGCCTACAAAAAGGTCGCCGCGCAGGACGGCACCGATCTGGTGCTCACGCTCGACGTGAACATCCAAGCTACCGCCGAGGAAGCGCTTGCCGATGCGGTGGAGTCCGCGGAGGCGAGCAACGGGTCGATCATCGTGATGGACCCCACGACGGGTGAGATCCTTGCGTGCGCGTCGTCACCTACCTACTACCAAACCGACCTTGCGAACACCACCGCCGCAGACATGAACTTGCGCATGGTGACCGACTCGTACGAGCCCGGCTCGGTCTTTAAGACGCTGGTAGCAAGCATGGGTATCGACCTGGGGCTTCTTACACCCGATTCCACCTTCGAGGTGCCCGCGCAGGTGCAGGTGGGTGACAACTGGGTGGTGGACGTCGACGAGCGCGACTACGCCATGACGATGACCCTGCGCGAGATCTTGCGCCGCTCTTCGAATACCGGCATGGTGCTGGTGGGGGAGACGATCGGTGCGGATGGCTTCGCCGAGTACCTCGACACCTTCGGAATAGGGCAGACCACCGGCATTGACTTTCCGGGCGAGAGTTCCGGCATCGTGCGCGACCGCAGCGAGTATGATGGCTCCACCCTCGGGTCGATGTCGTTTGGCCAGGGCATCTCGGTGCCGCCCGTTAAGATCGCCCAGGCGGTTTCGAGCATTGCGAACGGTGGCGTGATGTGCACGCCCCACTTCTTGAAATCGATCCATGGTGAGGAGATCGACTGGAGCGATGGTGACGAGCAGGTCATCAGCGCCGAAACGGCTGAAGACGTCACATCGATGATGGTGACCGTCGTGGACGAAGGCACCGGCGAAGGCGGCGCCATCGACGGCTACGACGTGGCGGGAAAAACCGGAACCGCGCAGCGCGCCGACGATTCGGGTGGGTATCAAGCCGACTCGTACATGGCCTCGTTTTTGGCATTCGCCCCGGCATCCGATCCAAAAGTGCTCGTGTACGCGACGCTCGACGGCACACCGTACATGTCGTATATGGCTTCGCCAGCGGTGAAGACGACTATGGAGAAGGCGTTATCGGTGCTAGGCGTCGAGCCGACGCGCACGACCGAGGAATAACGCTTCGGAGTCATCGATAGGCGCGCGTTTTTGGCGGCTCACGTATGGCGCCTTGTCCCTTCCGTGTGCGTTCGCGCGGCGGGTATGCGCGCCTAAAAGCCCTACGGTACAATTGCCTGCTGATGGGAATCGATCGAGGGGAAGCAATACGTGGAGTTTTCGATTTCAGATATTCGAGAAGCGACGGGTGCACGCCTCGTGTGCGGGGAGAATGCGCGCGCATGCCGCTCGTGTGCCATCGACTCGCGCGCCGTCGAACACGATGGGCTCTTCGTTGCGTTTGTGGGCGAGCGGGTCGATGGCAACGATTTCGCACCGCAGGCCATAGCGGCGGGTGCCGCGGCTGTCGCCCTTACGCGTGAGCCCGATGACGCGCTTATCGCCCAGGCTGCGGCATGCGGGTGCGCGGTATTCGTCGTCGAGGAAGCGGAGGAGTTCCTCTTGCGCCTCGCGCATCGCTACCGGGATGATCTGGGGTGCGCCGTAGTGGGCATCACCGGATCGATCGGGAAGACCACGACGAAGGATATGGTCGCGGCGGTCTTGCAGGCGCGGTACCGGGTCTTCGCGACCAACGGGAACTTCAACAATCTCATCGGCCTGCCGCTTACCGTGCTTTCGGCGCCTGAAGATACCGAGGTGCTCGTGCTCGAGATGGGCATGAACGCCGCGGGAGAGATCGAGCGGCTTTCGCGGTGCGCGGAGCCTTCGGTGGCGGTTATCACGAAGGTGGGCACCTCGCACATCGGGATGCTCGGGAGCCGCGAGAACATCGCGCGGGCAAAGGCAGAGATTGTCCGCGGCCTGGCACCTGCTCCCGCCGGGGCGATCCAAACAGGCGATGTGGCGCTCGTGCTTCCCGCCGAGGACGATTTTTCTTCGTTCATTCGCGATGAGTTTCTTGCGTCTGCGTGCGGCGACGTGGTGTTTGCAGGTGTTGCTGCCGACGATGCGGTGCGCGCCTCCGCCGTCGAGCTCGATGCAAAGGGTCGTCCGCACTTCACGCTCACGCTTTCCGATGGTACGGCCGGCGCGGCCCAGCTTTCGGTCATGGGCGTGCAATCGGTATCGAATGCAATGCTGGCTGCCGCCGTGGCCGAGCGTTTCGGCATGACGGTGCCCGAGATTGCTCAGGCGCTTCGGAACGTGACCGTGACGGGTCGGCGCCAGGAGCTGCGCCGCGCCCACATCGGCGCGCGCGTCATCGATGATTCGTACAACGCAAGCCCCGAGTCGACCGCTGCCGCGCTCGATCTGCTGCGCATGCTACCCACTAAAGGCAAGCGCATCGCGGTCTTGGGTGAGATTGGCGAGCTGGGTGGCGAGGCGCGGCGTCTTCATGGGCTGGTCGGGGCGTATGCCGCTGCGACCAAGCCCGATGTGCTCGTGTGCGTGGGCAGCACCGATGCGCAAGAGATGGCCACGGCTGCGCGCATGCTGGGCATGTCGGCGCGGGCGGTGATTTGCGTGGCGGACGCTGCGCAGGCGACCGCATGGGTGCGTGAGCACCTTACGGCAGACGATACGTTGCTGGTGAAGGGTTCACGGTTCGTGGAGCTCGATCGCCTCGTCGAGGGGGTGTGCTAGGTGTTCGGAAATCCTGAGTATCCAACATATCAGGCATTTCTCGCGCTTGGTATCGCGGCTATCATCGTCGCCTTCATCATGCCGCTCTGGATACGCCTGCTCAAATACGAGGGCATCGGACAGCAGGTGCGCGCTGACGGCCCCGAGCGCCACCTCGTGAAGCAGGGCACGCCAACCATGGGCGGTGTGGTCATTCTCATCTCGATAGCGATTACCTGCGTCCTTATGGGCGGCTTTACCATGCGCCTGTTGTTGGTGCTTATCGCCTCGATCGCCACGGGCATGCTCGGGTTCATCGACGATGTCACGTCGGTCACCCATGGTCGGTCGCTTGGCCTCACTCCCCATGCGAAGATGATCGGCCTGACGCTCATCTGCGTGTCTTTCTGCCTGCTCTCGGTCAATTGGTGCGACGTTGCGCCCGTGGTGCGTTTTCCCGGTGGGTTTACCATCGATCTTGGTATCGTTACCACCACGTTCGAGGTGGGCGGGAGGCCGTTCGAGATTCCCTGGCTCTACGTGGTGTTCACCTGGCTGCTCATCGCGGGGCTTTCCAACGCGGTCAACCTGACCGACGGGCTCGATGGCCTGGCGGGCGGCACGTCGATGACCGCGATGGTGGTCATGGCGGCCGTGTCATTTCTTTCGAACGATGCGAACCTCGCGATCTTCTGCGCCGCATGCGCGGGTGCCTGCCTGGGATTTTTGTGGTTCAACTGCTATCCGGCGAGCATCTTTATGGGCGACACGGGTTCCCTTGCGCTCGGTGCGGCGCTGGCGTGCGCAGCGGTCATGACGAACACCGAGGTCGTATCGCTTCTCGTGGGAGGGCTTTTCATCATCGAGACCGTCTCGGTCATGATTCAGGTCGTGAGCTTTAAGCTCACGGGCAAGCGCGTGTTTCTCATGGCGCCCATTCACCATCACTTCGAGAAGCTCGGATGGGCGGAGACCAAGGTGGTCATACGGTTCTGGATCATCGCTTCCGCCTTTGGCGCGCTCGGCCTCGCCGTCTTCTTTCAGCTGAGATAGGGGCGCCCATGTTGCTGCCAGATCGCTTTCGCCTGCTCGTGCTCGGCCTGGGCTCCACCGGTCGCGCGCTTGCTCAATGGGGCATTGCTCATCTCGGTGACCGGGTGGCCGAGGTGACGGTGTATGGCGGAGCTTCGTCTACCCCCACGGCAGAGACGGCTGCGCTCGAAGCGTCGGGTGTCCGTGTGGTCTGCGGTACCGAGGCGGTTACGGGCAGCTATGAGGTGTGCGTGGCGAGCCCGGGCATATCGGAGTTCTCTGCGTTTTTCGAAAGCGCGCGCGAACATGCCGAGCAGATCATGGGGGAGCCCGAGTTCGCATACCGGCTCTCGCCGGAGCGCTGGATCGGCGTGACCGGCACGAACGGCAAGACCACGACCACATCGCTCATCGACCATCTGCTTCGAGCTGCAGGGATGCGCTCTAAGACCGTGGGCAACATCGGCACGGCGTCCATCTCTGCCGTCGATGATCGGCCGGCCGGGGAGTGGTTCGCAGCCGAGCTCTCGAGCTACCAGCTTGCGACGACGAGCGCGCTGCACCCGCACGTCGCCGTGCTTTTGAACATCTCACCCGACCACCTTGCATGGCATCGAAGCTTTGAAGCATACGCTGCGGCCAAGCAGCGGATCTTGCGCAACCAGACGAAGGGCGATCTGGCTGTCGTCTGTATGGATGATGAGGGCGCTGCGGCGTGCGCACCCATAGCGCGCGCGACGGGCGCTGCGGTGTGCGAGCTCTCGCACCGTGACACCGGCGCCCCCTATGCGGCGTTTCTTACCGAGGATGATGTGCTCACGGTGCGCCTTGACGGTGTCGAGCACCAGCTTTGCGCGGCATCCGGGCTGCGCATCTCGGGCGATCACAACAAGATCAATGCGCTCGCCGCCGCCGCGGCGGCTCTATGGGTGGGTGCATCTGCCTCCGATGTCGCGCGGGGGCTCGCGACGTTTTCGCCTCTCGAGCACCGCATCGAGCCCGTGGCGACCATCGCGGGCGTGGAGTACGTAAACGATTCAAAGGCGACGAACACCGATGCGGTGGAAAAGGCGCTCACTGCCTTCCCCGACCGCCCGGTGATTCTTCTGCTCGGTGGAAGCGATAAGGGCACCCCGTTCGAGTCGCTCGCCGCGTGCGTGCTTTCGTCATCGGTGCGCATCGTCGTATGCTTCGGTGCCGCACGAGATCGGTTCGTTCGGGCTCTCGTCGATGCCGGTGCGGTGCGCGAAGCTGATGCAGGCGATGCCCCGGCGGTCGAAGTGGTCGAAGCCGAGAATCTTGCCGGCGCCGTCTCGGCTGCCGCATCGCGTGCGGCATATGGTGATGTGGTGCTTCTCTCGCCCGCCTGCGCCTCATTCGACGAGTTCTCTGATTTTGAGGAACGCGGGCGTCGCTTCAAAGCGCTGGTGGCTTCCCGTGCTGGGCTGGTGCGTTCATGAGGTTGGCTATGCTTGGGATAAAGGGGCACATCGAGGAAGAGGCGCAAGCGGGCGCCGAGAGCTCGCGCGAGCGCGCTCGCGGGGGTCGCACGCATGTGCGGGGACGTGATCGCCGCGCTGCCGGGGACCATTCCGCGTTGGGGGAGCGGCTCATCGCAGGGGCTCCCGCGCGAATCATGCGTCCGCGCATCATATTCTTTTCTTGTCTGGGAGCGCTTCTTGCATTCGGCTTGCTCATGGTCTATTCCGCCTCGTCGGTCGAGGCGCTGAGCGAAACGGGGAGCGCGACCTATTATCTGGAGCGCCAAGCCTTTTTCGTCGCGGTGGGGCTCATCGCGATACTCGCCCTTGCAAACATTCCGCTCGATCTCTTCCGTTCGCAGGCGATGTGGGGCATCTGGTTCGCCATGATGCTTCTGCTCGGGGCGGTTTTACTCTTCGGCCAAAATGCGGGCGGTGCCACGCGGTGGATCTCGCTTCCGCTGATCGGCCAGCTCCAGCCCTCCGAGTTTGCCAAGCCGGTGATCATCCTCATCGTGGCGAAGATCATGCACGAGTACTATGAGGAGCAGTCGATCGAAACGCATATGCTCATCAGGCATCTGGCTGTCTGCCTTGCGATTCCCGCTGCCGCCCTCATGCTGCAACCCGATACCGGCACGCTCATCATCATCATCGCCTCGGTGTTTGCCATGTGCTATTTCGCGGGCTTCTCATACAGGCTGCTCATAGGGCTGGTAGCATGCGCTGGCATCGTCGTTCTCATATTCGTGCTCAGCTCGCCGTACCGCATGGCGCGCATCTTCACCGCAAGCGACCCGTGGGATGACCCCTATGGCAGCGGGTACCAGGCGACGCGCGCCATCATGGCGTTTGCTTCGGGCGGCCTGTTCGGCCGCGGCATAGGTAACTCCACCATGAAATACAGCTATCTGCCCGAAGCGCACAACGACTATATTCTCGCCATCATCGGCGAGGAGCTTGGGTTCGTAGGAATGATCATCTTCTTTGCGGTGTTTGCCCTGTTCATCTATGCGGGCTTCAAGATCGCCTCGCAATCGCCGAGTGTTCAGGGCAGGCTCATCGCATATGGGTGCACCTTCACGATTCTCGCGCAGTTTTTGGTGAACGTGCTGGGTATCCTGGGTGTGACGCCCATGACCGGAAAGCCCCTGCCTTTCATCTCCTACGGCGGGTCATCGATGATATCGATGCTCATTATGTGCGGGTTGATGTTTCGCGTATCGCGTGAGAGCAACCCACCGACGGTATATGAAGCGCGTCGCGAAGGCTTCCACGTGGTGCATCATGTTCCCAGCGCCCCTGACGCTGCGTTGCCGGTTTCGGGCATCGAGGGCAGCACGGCCGGGACGCCGCATGCTCGCTCCGCACGGCGCGAGTCCGGAGGCTTTAGCGTGGTCGATGGGGCAAAAGACGCAAGCGCTTCGGGTGCTGCCACCGCGCCGCGCGCCGCGCGCGCGCCACATGATCGCACGGCGCGGCGCAGGCCGGATGCGCATCGCACAGAGCGGGGCGGCTCGTATGAGCGGGTGAATCTTGGGTCGAGCGCTGCCGACCGGCTGCGAACGGGTGTCGCGCGTTCGAGGGGCGCGCGCACGCGCCCTGATGCAGATGCGCCGGAGGACGGATACGCGCGCGGCTCGTCATCGAGAGGGGACACCCATGACCGATAAGCTCAAGATTGCCATCGCTGCCGGTGGCACGGCGGGACATGTGAACCCTGCGCTCGCGCTGGCCGAGGAGCTGCGCGCGCGCGGCCATTCGGTTCGATTCTTTGGGGAGACGCGCCGCCTGGAGGGAACGCTCGTTCCTCAGGCGGGGTTCGAGTTCGCTTCCATCCATGCGAGCGGTTTCGATCGCGAACGTCCCTGGACGCTGCTTTCTGCGCTTGCGCATCTTGGCAAGGAGGCGGGTCGGCTGGTACGCGATTTCCGTGCCGATGCGGCGCGTCGCCCCGATGTGGTCGTCGGGTTTGGCGCCTACGTCGAGCTCCCGCTCATCCGCGCAGCGGTAAAGCTCGGCATTCCGTATGTGCTCCACGAGCAGAATTCGGTTCCCGGCCTTGCGAACAAGCAGTCCGCGAAGGCCGCAGCGCTCATCGCGATCGCGCAGCCGGGCGTTGCGGCGGTGTTCGAGAAGTGCGGCGCCTCATCGCAGAAGATCCAGATGACCGGGAACCCGGTGCGCGCATCGGTGCTGGCGGGTGATCGGGCGCGCGGGCGCGCGCAGCTGGGCGTTCCAGATGATGCTACCCTGTTGGTGGCGTTTGGGGGTTCCCTCGGCGCGCATCACCTAAACGAGCGACTTTGCTCTTTGAAGGACGACCTTCTTGCCGTCGATGGCGTCTACGTGCTCCATTCGACCGGTGCCGACGATTTCGAGGCGACGTGCGCCTCGCTTGCCCTGAACGGCGACGAGGCGGTTCGCTATCGGGTAGAGCCGTATATCGAGAGCATGGGCGATGTGCTGGCTTCGGCTGACCTGGTGCTCTCGCGCGCCGGGGCTTCGTCGATAGCCGAGATCGCCGCCCGCGCGGTGCCCGCCGTGCTCGTACCCTATCCGTATGCGACGGCCGATCATCAGACGACGAATGCGCGCTATCTGGTCGACGCGGGCGCAGCGGTCATGTTTGCCGACAACTCCATCGATTCCCCGGAGTTCGCAGACGCCTTGCTCGGCCTGCTGCGCGACGCGCGCCGGCGCGATGAGATGCGTGCCGCCGCGCGCGACTTGGGGCAAGACCGTGCGGCGCAGTGCCTCGCCGATGCCGTCTGCACGGTGGCAATGCAACATCGGGTGTGAAATTACCACGGTTGCGTTCGTCGGACCGTGTCGGGTTCGTGCACGTCACCGTATTGCAGTACAATTTACAGTTCGAATGGCACCTGCGATTAAGGGAGCGTCTTGCATCATGACCGATTCTCCGAAGGTCTCGCCCTCGACGAGCGTTCATTTCATCGGCGTCGGCGGTGCCGGCATGAGCGGCATCGCGCTGGTATTGCATGAGCGGGGCTATGCGGTGAGCGGGTCTGATCTCAAGACATCCCGCTATATCCGCCAGCTTGCTCGCGCGGGCGTGGACATACATATTGGGCATGACGCCGCCACCATCGATGCGGTCGAGCCAGACATCGTCGTGGTTTCGACCGCCATCCCCGAATCGAACCCCGAGTTGGTTCGGGCGCGCGAGCTCGGCATCCCCGTCTGGCCGCGCGCCAAGATGCTCTCAGAGCTCGGGCGTGGCTATACCACGGTCGCCGTTGCCGGCACGCATGGCAAAACGACGACCTCGTCCATGGTCGCCACGATGCTCGATCGCATGGGACTCGATCCGAGCTTTCTCATCGGCGGTATCGTCGAGGGATACGACACCAACGGCAGAAACGGCCAAGGGCGCCATTTCGTCGCCGAGGCCGATGAGTCGGATAGCTCATTTTTGTATCTCGACCCCGATGTGGTCGTGGTGACGAACGTCGAGGCCGACCACCTCGACCATTATTCCTCGCTTGCCGAAATCGAGGAGACGTTCGTCCAGTTCATGGGGCTCGTGGGCGAAGCGGGTACGATTGTCGTGTGCGGAGACGACCCGCATCTAGCCGAGCTTGCGCGCTCGACCGGACGCTCCGTCATAACCTATGGCTCAAGCGAGGCAAACGATGTGCGATGCGAACCCCATGTCGGCGCCGGCGCGGCCGAGGGGCGCTGCACCGTGCGCTTTCCCGAGGGCGGTCTCTATGAGGTCTCCATCAAGAGCAATCCCGGCACGCACAACCTGTTGAACGCGACCGCGGCGCTGGTCGTCGCGAACGTGCTCGGCCTCGATTTGTCCACGGCCGCCACGGCGCTCTCATCGTTTGCCGGCGTGCGCCGGCGCTTCACGCATGTGGGCGATGTCGACGGCATCTCCGTCGTCGACGATTACGGGCATCACCCGACCGAGATTCGGGCGACGCTTGCCGCCGCGCAGCAGCTCGGCTTCAAGCACGTCGATGTGGTGTTCCAGCCGCATCGGTATTCGCGCCTCCAGGCGCTGGCGGACGACTTCGCCGACGCCTTCGCCAATGCCGACCGGCTCATCCTCATCGACGTGTTCTCGGCAGGCGAGATGCCCATCCCCGGCGTCACGAGCAAGACGCTCGCCGATATCGTGCGGGCGCATCATCCGGGCAAAGAGGTTTGGTACGTTTCCGATCGCATGCGGCTGCTCAAAGAGCTTTCGAGCATTGCCCAGCCCGGCGATCTGCTCATCACCATGGGCGCCGGTGACGTGACCAACGTAGGTCCAGAGTTCATCGAGTACCTGTCTCACAAGGACGCGTGAGCGGGGCATGGGCCTTTTCAACGTGGTGATGTCCCTTTCGGGGGCGATCGACACCGACCTGATCGAAAACGAGAAGCTTGCGCGCCACACGAGTTATCGCATCGGTGGGCCTGCGGCGCTTTTCGTGACCTGCCATAGCTATCACGCGCTGCGTCGAGCGGTCGAGGAGCTTACCCAAGAGCAGGTTCCCTGGGTGGTGCTCGGTCGCGGCTCGAACGTGCTCGTCTCGGACGATGGATATGCGGGCGCGGTGCTCACGCTGGGGCGTGAGTTCTCGCGCTCGGTGCTTGCCGACGACGGCTGCACGCTCACCGTGGGCGCGGGTACGATTCTGACGCGGCTGGTGAACGACGTGTACGCCCAGGGTCTTTCCGGCCTTGAGTTCGCCGTCGGCATTCCCGGCACGCTGGGCGGCGCGCTCTCCATGGATGCGGGCACGCGCACTGAGTGGATCGGATCGCTTGTCGAGGATGTCGTCACCTATAAACCGGGCGCGGGCATGGTGCACTACGGCGCGGGCGAGATCGAATGGGGATACCGAACCTGCAGCCTTCCGCGTGACGAGATCATTCTCGAGGCGACGCTCAAACTCGTGCCGGGCTCTAAATCTGACATTCGTGCCAAAATGGAGCGCTTTCTTGCGCGGCGCCGTCGAACGCAGCCGCTGGGGAGCGCGTCTTGCGGATCGGTCTTTCGCAACCCGCCCGATCGAAGCGTGGGTTCGATGATAGAGGACTGTGGTTTGAAGGGTTTTTCTGTGGGAGGCGCCGAGGTCTCGAACGTTCACGCTAATTTTATCGTGAACACGGGAACCGCAAGGGCATCTGATGTCGTTGCGGTAATACGCGAAGTGTACGGAAAGGTTCATGAGGCATATGGCGTCGAACTCCAAACGGAAGTCAAATTCCTCGGCTTCTCGCGCGCCTAAGCCGACGTTTCGCCGTGCATCAGCGGCCGGCCCACGCTCCTCAACACATGGATCTTCCGCGCGCTCGTCGCGCAATTCGTCGCTTGGCTCGCCGCGATCCTCTGCCGCGGGTTCCGCTATCGCGCGGCGCACGCATTCGAGCCCGAAGACGACCGCTGTTTCGATAAAGCGCGCCCCGGCGCGCCGCACGCCAACCTCGAAGCCCTCACGCGGCGCGGCGTCGATGCCGCAGCAGGTGAATGGTTCTCCCGCGAGGGGTCGATTGACGCTCGGGGCACCCGAGAAGCGCCGGCAGGTTGCGAAGCGAGATATGCGACACGCCGCGGCGTCCACAGGTCATGTCGTCGCGCGCACGTCGCTGGCTACCCAGCGCGATTATCGCACCGCCGCGCAGCGCACGGCGGATGCAAAGCGCTTGCGAACCGCGCGTGGTGCAGCCGCAACCCATGGCGGCACCCTAGGGGATCGGGAGAAGCGCAAGGGGTTTGCCGGCATCGGTGCGGCGATGGGATCGATCGCATCCCATGCGCTGCTCACGCGGGTGCTGGCGCTCGTTGCGGTGCTGGCGCTCGTTGCGGTTGTCGCCGGGGTGGTCGTGACGAACTTGCCGATCTTCACCGTCACGAAGGTCGTCGTCAACGGGAGCGAGCACATCACGCAAGAGGCGGCGGAGAGCTTGGTGGACGTGTCGTCCGATGCGACGCTTTTCAATATCGATTCGGATGCGATCGAGCAATCGCTCAAGAAGAACCCCTGGGTTGAAAGCGTGTCGATCGAGCTGCAGTTCCCCCATACGGTGGTGATCACGCCGGTGGAATATGAAGAGGCGGCGATCGTCTATATCTCCTCAAGCAATGTCGCGTGGGTGATCGCTTCGGACGGGACGTGGATCGCGCCCGTCTCGCTTTCGGTCACGGTCGATGCGGACGGCAACATCGTGTCGTCGACCGATACGTCGGATTCCGATGACGCTTCTGCTGATACAGATGCGCAGGATGGCGACAGCGCATCCGACACCGCGGACACCGACGACGCATCGACGGACTCCGCCGCCGACGATGCCGACTCCACCGACGACGAT
>CAZUYD010000009.1:18650-67606 GCA_964624825.1 uncultured Enorma sp.
CGACGACGATACCGATTCCACCGATGATGCCGACGACGCGGACGATGAATCGCAGACTCTCTCGGGCATTAATGCAGCGATCGCCATCGCACGGCAGGACGGGGCGGTGGTGTTCACCGATTTGCCCGCCGATGTGGAGCCTTCGAGCGGCACCGCCACCACGTCCGAGGTCGTCCTCGCGTGTTTGGAATACGTGTCGGGGTTCTCCGATGAGTTCCTGGAGCAGATCGAGGAGTTCTCGCTCGAGTCGATCGAGGCGATCACCATCAACCTCGATTCTGGGGTCGAGGTTGCGCTGGGCGAACCCGACGACATCTCACTTAAGGAGCGCGTGGTGACCGCGTTGCTCGAACAGGAAACCGGCGTGAGCTACATTGATGTTCGCGACGCGAGCAACCCAACGTTCAGAGCCGTGTCGACCACATGATCGCGTATATGCCCGATGAGCACGATGACCTGCAAAAATGTGTGTCCTTCACATTTTATCAACGTTAGATTTGACTCAACCGCGCATTTTATGCAAAGATAACCCGATTTACCTCGACGTTTAATATTAACTTGAACGTTAACGTTTGAACGGCCGCAGTCCAAATCGGAGGATCCGTATGCATGAGAGCGAGATCAGCAATTACCTTGCCGTCATCAAGGTGGTAGGCGTCGGCGGCGGCGGGACGAACGCTGTCAACCGCATGATCGAGGAGGGTATTCGCGGCGTTGAGTTTGTGGCCATCAACACCGATGCGCAGGCGCTCGCAATCTCCGATGCCGATATCAAGGTGCATATCGGTACCGATTTGACGCGCGGTTTGGGTGCCGGCGCGAACCCAGAGATCGGCCGCAAGGCTGCTGATGAGAGCCGCGATGATATCCACGAGGCGCTTGAGGGCGCTGACATGGTGTTTATCACCGCGGGCGAGGGCGGTGGCACGGGCACCGGTGCCGCTCCGATCGTGGCCGATATCGCCATGAACGACATCAACGCGCTGACGGTTGCCGTCGTGACGAAGCCGTTCACCTTCGAGGGGCGTAAGCGCAAGGCAAGTGCCGAAGAGGGCATTCGCACGCTTTCCGAGTGCGTCGATACCATGATCGTCATCCCCAACGATCGCCTGCTCGATATCGCCGAGAAGAAGACCACCATGCTCGAGGCCTTTGCTACCGCTGACGGCGTGCTTTCGCAAGGCACCCAGGGCATCACCGACCTCATCACGGTGCCGGGCATCATCAACCTCGACTTCGCGGACGTGAAGACCATCATGAAGCAGGCGGGCACCGCCATGATGGGCATCGGTACGGCTTCTGGCGACAACCGCGCCGTGGACGCCGCGCAGGAGGCGATCTCGAGCCGCCTGCTCGAGAGTTCCATCGACGGCGCGACGCGCGTGCTGCTCTCCATTGCGGGCAGCAAGGATCTGGGTATCCAAGAGATCAACGACGCCGCCGACCTGGTGGCGAATGCGGTCGATCCCGATGCGAACATCATTTTCGGTACCGTGGTGGACGAGTCGCTCGGCGACCAGGTGCGCATCACCGTCATCGCGACGGGCTTCTCGGATGCGAACGTGAACCGTCAAGACGAGCTGTTCGCCGCGAGCAACGCGAAGTCATCCGATTCGTCCTCGTCTGCGCGCTCCAGCTCGACTGCCTCGACGCGGAACATCGGCGGAACCGAGGTTCCCAACTTCGGTAACGACCAGTTCGAGCTGCCCGACTTCTTAAAGCGCGGGAACTTCTAAGAAGTGCGGTCTTCGCATCCGCTGCACTCGATGTATCGTCGGCATCGTGCTAGGTGGACGGTCGGCGTTGCTGGCCTGATGCGCGCGGAGTCGCTTGGCTCCCAGGCGGCGCGTTCGTATTGCGGGAGGGCGGCACCCATGCGCCTGGATGATTCCCATTAAGGCGGGAAGGCGGCATATCTTCAGGAAGCGCCGCCGTACCGCTCGGGCGTTTGAGCCAAGAATGCGCGCGTGCCCGCGCGCTTTGCGTGTGAGGCGCGTCTCTTGCAGAGCTCGCCGTAAAGCGCGGCATGTTGGTAGAACTGCGCGTCAGAACACCTGCTGCTGTTCGGGCGGTGCGCATGCGACGCATGCCAGCAAGGAAACGAGGTGGTTTCATCATGGGGCGACCACTCGATCGCATTACACGCAATGGCGTGACCATGGTTGGAAATCTGGATGGCGGCATCTCGTTTGGCTTCACGGAGCGAACCGGCGGCGTGTCGCATCCGCCGTATGCCTCGCTGAACCTGGGATCGCATGTGGGCGATGATCCAGCGGCGGTTGCGGAAAATCGTGCGCGGGTGCTCAAGACGCTAGATGCAACAGCATATGCAAATCAGCTTCTCGTACCCAATCAGGTGCATGGAGACCATGTCGCCGTGGTCGCGCACGCAGACCCAGGTACGCTCGCAGGGATTCGGGCGGAGCTTGCACGCGGCACGGACGCCATCGTATGTACGGTGCCGAATGTTCCGGTGATGCTGTGCTATGCCGATTGCGTTCCCGTGATCCTTGTCACCTCGCATGGCTTCGCGGTGGTGCATTCGGGTTGGAAGGGAACGTATGCGCGAATCGCGGCGAAGGCGGCGCGCATGCTGATGGAGCAGACGGGTTGCGCCGCGCACCAGGTCGAGGCGTGGATAGGCCCGCATATTCTTGGCGATGAGTACGAGGTATCGGAGGAGCTTATCGCGCGCTTTCGCGCTCGCTTTGGCGATGTGAGCCCCGCGGGGTCGCGCCTGCTCGATCTCTCTCATGCGATCTCGCTGGCGCTGGTCGATGCCGGCGTACCCGCGGCGAATATCTGCGACACGCAGCTCTCGACGATACGGGAGAACGATCGGTTCTATTCCTATCGTGCCGAGGGCAGGGTATGCGGCCGCCATGCCGCAGTGGCCATGCTGCGCTAACATGGGTTGTGAATCGATGGTGGTAAGAGGGTGTGCCGATGCAGTCTTACATAGACATGCTGCGCCAGCGGCTCGATGACATCACGCGGCGCATGGACGCGGCGCTCGAGCGGAGCTGCAGGCCGTGTGACGCGGTGCAGGTGATGGCGGTTTCGAAAACGGTGGACGTGCCGCAGGTAATCGATGCCATCCAGGCCGGGTATCGCGTCTTTGGCGAGAATCGCCCGCAAGAGCTTGCGCGAAAGCTCGAAGGGCTATCCACCGTACCCGATCTGCCCGAGGTTCGCTTCGATATGATCGGCAACCTGCAGAAAAACAAGATCAACGCCGTGCTCGGTCGCGCGGCATGCATCCATTCCGTAAGCTCGCTTCATCTGGCCGAGGCGATCTCGACACGCGCAGAGCGCCGGCTGGAGTCGGGGGAGCTCGCCGCACCGCAACCGGTACTTCTCGAGGTGAACATCTCGGGCGAGGCGTCGAAATCGGGGTTTAGCCCCGATGAGGTGCGCCGTGCCATGCCTGCGCTGCGCACACTTCGTGGAATTCAGCTCAACGGGCTTATGACGATGGCTCCCCAAGGGGATAAGGACATCGCGCGCGCCACCTTTGCGGGGCTTCGCGCGCTTCGCGATGAGCTTGCGGCAGCCGATTCCGCCCTCTGCCTTTCCGAGCTGTCGTGTGGCATGAGCGAGGATTTCGAGCAGGCGATCGAGGAGGGTTCAACGCTCATACGCCTTGGTAGGGTGGTGTTCGACCCGGCCTTTGAGCTAGAATAAACTGGTCTGGACAACTCAGACCTGCAAACGAACACGAACTATGGCACGCAGAGAGGTTGAGAGACGTGGGCTTCCTAGACGGCATCAAGAGCAAATTCCCCTTTGGTCAGAATCAGGATTCCTATGGCCCCGATGGCTATGGTGAGGACGACGGCTATTCAGACGACTACTATGATGACGGCTACGGCTACCAAGATGCTTATCAGGCGGTCGATGGTGGGTATGGCACGTCCGACGGGTACGGTACGCCGCCCGCGCGGGAACCCGAGACCTCGAACGGCGTGCTTGGTCAGACGCGGCGCGGCGAGGCGGAATCGGTTGCGGTGTACACTCGTTCCGGCCAGCCGGTCGGCGACTCCGAGCGCCATGCGACCATCTATAACCCGCCGGTTCGGAGCCAGGATGTGCATCGCCCGGGTGCCTATGACACCCCCTCGAGCTATGCTGCGAGCGTAAGCGAGCATGCGACTGCGGCGACTCCGGCCTCGACCGCGGTGATCGATCGGCATGCCAGCTCCATCTTGAACGCTACCCCGCAGCTTCCGGCGTATGTGCTGCGTCCAGAAAGCTACGATGACGTTGAAACCGTGGTGCGCCGCGTGCGCACCAAGCAGCCGGTCGCCCTGGTGTTCTTGGGCGTTCGCACCGAGGTCGCGAAACGCGTGTTGGATTTTAGCTATGGCTATGCCTGCGGATTGGGAGCTTCGGTCAAAGAGATCGGCGATCGTGTGTTCATGGTTCTACCCGCCGGCTGCGAGGTTAAGGATTCTGATCTTACCAAGCTGCGCGACGACGGCTATCTTAAGTAAACGAGGTGCATGACCATTACTGCCTATACTTTTGCCCAGCTCCTCTCGACGCTTGTAAACTTCTATGAGATGCTCATTCTCATATACATCCTGCTCTCGTGGATTCCCATCCGCCAGGGGAGCTTGCTACACGATATCGGATTGGTGCTACAGTCGCTTTGCGAGCCGTTTTTGGGGATATTCCGGCGGTTTATCCCGCCTGTTGGCGGTCTCGATTTCTCACCGGTAATTGCGGTGATTGCGTTGAATCTCGTCTCGCGGTTGGTAATAGGTATAATTATCTGAAATGCGGACATCCAGCCGCTGGTACCCGAAGATCGGGTGCTACGCGATGAAAAGGAGTGCATATGGCTATCACACCGGCTGATATTCAGGCGCAGACATTCTCTGAGGCCAAGCGCGGGTATGACCCCGCTGAGGTTGATATATTCCTCGAGCAGCTTGCGAGCGAAGTCGACGCGATGCTCGCCAAGATCGTCGATTTGAAGAACCGCTTGACCTTGACCGAGCAGCAGCTTGCCGATGCGCAGACCCAGCTTGCGAATGTCCCGGCGCCTGCTCCCGTTCCTGAACCACAGCAGCCGGGTATCTCTGCTTCTGAGCGCCAGATTTCCGCCGCGCTTATCGCGGCGCAGCAGACTGCCGATGCCATCGTTTCCGAGGCACAGCAGACCGCCGAGCACATCTGCAACGAGGCCGATGCCAAAGCGCGCGACGTCATTCGCCAGGCGCTTCAGGAGAAGCAGGCTGAGCTCAAGGAAATCGATCGCCTGAAGGCTTCTCGCGAGGATTTCAAGGACGAGTATCTCAAGCTCCTGCAGCACTTCATGGATGACGCGCAGAACTCGTTCCCGCCCGAGCTCATGACATCGTCCGCGCCCGTCGGGTCTGCCGCCGCGGCTCCGCTGCCCTCGGTTGCGCCTACTCTTGATGCCACAGCCACCGCTGCGCCCGAGCCGGTCATGACGCCCGTCGCCGATCCGTTCGCACCGCTCGACAACTTCGGCGTTGACGATCTCGACTAGCCGTTCCACCCGTTCATGTGATGCGCGCTTTCCTGAAATGAGTCCGCGCTTCAAACTAAGCATGCGCCCTGGTATACGTACCAGGGCTTTTTTGTAGCTTGGATGCGTCGGGTTGAATGCGCGCACGCTGAGGTGTTTCGCAGCCCGAATACGGCGGAGTGGATTTGCGTGCGATGTATCGCATCGCACCGCATCGAGCGCGCTTCGTTGTGGCCGCGCGTCATCCATGATGCGTATGCCGCGATGCCATCCCGTTGAGCTTTTGGGTATAACAGGAAGCACGCATCATGTGCTTAACGCGACGGAGGGAGCGATATGGGTAGATCCGGTGGCGGTAGGTCCGGTGGCGGCGGTCGCAGCGGCGGGTTCTCTGGAGGCGGTCGCTCAACCGGTGGCTTTTCCGGTGGCGGCGGTCATGGTCGCAGCGGCGGCAGATCGGTTCGCCCTGGCGGCGGAGGGCCTCGCCCTGGTGGAGGGTTTGGCGGTAGACCCGGTGATCCCCATCGGCCTCATCCGCCCCATCGTCACCACCATCACGTACACTTCGGTGGCGGCGTCTGGCCGTTTATGTTTGGATTCGGCCTTGGCCGCAATGTCGGGGGAGGCGCGCCGCAGAACGACCCGGATCGCAGGGGCTGTGGTTGCGGCACCATCGTCGCCGTCTTCGTTCTCTGTCTGATTATCCTGGCGTTTTTCGGCGCCATTTCCAGAAGCATGGTGTCATGCTCCTCGGTTGCGTTCAGCTCGGATATCACGGCATCCACCGTTGATCGCGAGGCGCTGCCCTCAAGTGCGGTATCCACGGAGCTCAGCCAGCATTACTATGACGAAGATGGCAGCTGGGTCGAGAACAGCTCGGCAATTGAAGCGGGACTGGAGTCATTTTACGAGGATACCGGCGTGCAACCGTATGTGTGGATTTTGCCGAACGGCAGCGTGACCTCGACATCTGAGCTCGCGACCATGGCGGATGAAAGTTATGACGAGGTGTTCGACGACGAGGCCGGCTTTCTTCTCATGTTTTGCGATGACGGCTATTACTCATTCAACTGTGGGTACGCGGTAGGCAGCGAGGCAAAGACCGTCATGGATGATGAGGCCATCGATATCTTGGTCGACTATCTTGACCGGTATTATCAGGAAGCGAGCTCCGATGAAGAGGTGTTCTCGCTTGCGTTTGAGAAGACCGGCGAGCGCATTATGTCGCGCACCACATCGCCTGTGGTATACGTCGCGATTTGCGTCGCGGTGGTCATCGTCGCGTTCCTCATCTACAGCGGGGTTAAAAAATACCGCGCGTCGAAGGAGCGCGAGGCGAAGCGCATGCAGGACGTGCTGAATACGCCGCTTGAAACCTTCGGCGACGAGCGTCTCGATGACTTGGAGGAAAAGTATCGCTCAGATAAAAGGGGAAATTCTGAAGATGGGCCGATCTCGCGATAGCTGAGCGCGCTGGAAGCCCAATTCGGGTAGACAAAGATAGACAATGTTACCTCGCGCGTAAGGGCATGTTACGAGACGAAGCACGACGAATGAGGAGTTCACCATGGGCATACTTGACCGGTTCACCGATATCATCAAGTCGAATATCAACGATCTGCTCGACCGCGCCGAAGATCCGGCGAAGATGGTCGACCAGTATCTCATCGACCTTTCCGAATCGCTTGCCGAGGTGAAGAGAGAGACGGCAGGCGTGATGGCCGAGGAGAAGCGCACACGCCGGTTGGTTGAGAGCAATGATGCTGACATCAAGAAGTACGACGACCTTGCGCGTACGGCGCTCAAGGCAGGGAACGAGGACGATGCGCGCACCTTTTTGGAGAAGAAGCAGCAGCTCGTTGCCAAGGGTGAGAGCCTGAAAGAGGCTGCTGATGCCGCAGAGGCCAATGCGAAGAAGATGCGCGAGATGCACGACAAGCTCGTCGGCGATATCGAGAAGCTCAAGAGCCGTCGCGAGGCCATCAAAGCGAAGGTCGCGGTAGCAAAGACCCAAGACAAGGTCAGCAAGATGAGTTCGGCGGGCGATCGCGCGGCCGGGGCGATGAGCGCCTTCGATCGGATGGAAGCGAAGGCAGATGAGATGCTCGACCGCTCCAATGCTATGAGCGAGCTGGGCGAGCAGCCCTCCGATCCCACTGATGACCTTGAGAAAAAATACGCGTCGATGGCTTCTGCGAGCGCGGTGGACGATGAGCTCGCGCGCCTCAAGGAGGAGATGGGAATTTAGCTTGGCATAACAAGTGAAAGCAATGACGGGCGGCGGGGCTGTGCTTCCGCCGCCCGTTTCTGTGCAGGGCGATTTAGTGCTAGGTGCTAGGTCGCCGCTATGCGTTGATGTCTGTGAACTGATCGAGAGGGATGCATCGTTTTGCGCGCGCATCGGGCGCAGCGATGGTATCGGCGGCATATCCTATGGTGAGCATGGAGATGGCATCGACGCCGTCGGGAAGGTTGAACTCGCTGCGGGCGATTTCGGGGTCGAACAAGCAAACCCAGCAGGTACCCAGTCCAAGTTCGGTTGCCTGCATCATCATCTGATCGACCACAATTGAGGTATCGATGAGCGACGCGTTCATGCCATCGTTCTGCCGCACCCACGCCTCATCGGTGCGAGCGCAGGCGAGGATTACCACGGGCGCGCCGAAGACGCTGCCGTCCTTGGCAAAGCGAAACGCCGCCTTCGCCGCCTTCTCGCGCAGCTCAGGCGTGTCGCACACGACGATGCGGGTGGGATGATTGTTGTGCGCGGAAGGCGCGATGCGCCCCGCCTCGATGATCGCGTCGATTTTCTCGGGTTCAATAGCGCGCGGCTCATAGCTGCGGCATGAGTATCTGATGCGGGTGAGGTCGGCGAACGACATGGGAACTCCAATCCTAGACGGGTCTATCCACACCCATTGTACCGGCTTTGCCGCATCGTTCCCGCCCCACCTTCGGTCAAGCGCGCTATGTGCACCTGTTGCATGGGCGTGTCTCGTTTGAAGCGGGGAGGGACGGGCGGCGGTACCGGGACTGTCAAAGGGCGATGCTTCTCCATGGCACGGTGGTGCGCGGGTGTTCGGGAGCGTTGAGCTGCTCAGCGTTGGATGCGCCGTTTGGTATTTGGTCGCGCGTACACCTTGGCAGCATCGTGCGTCTTGCGGACTATGTTACAATACCTCGCGCGAAGCGGGCCGGACGGCCGCGCGACGTGCGGGATCTTCTGTGCGCGTGAGGAAAGTCCGGGCTCCATAGGGCAGGATGCTGGCTAACGGCCAGGCGGAGCGATCCGACGGAAAGTGCCGCAGAAAAGAAGACTCCCACCTATGCGCCGCTTTGGCGCATAAGGGGAAAAGCTGAAACGGTGGTGTAAGAGACCACCAGCGTCGCGGCGACGCGACGGCTGGGTAAACCCCATCTGGAGCAAGCGCAAATAGGGGTGCGATGGGTTGGCCCGACCTGCACCCGGGTAGCGTGCGAAGAGCTGTGCGGTAACGCATATGCCAAGATAAATGGTCGTCTTCAACAGAACCCGGCTTACAGGCTCGCTTCGCTTTTCGCATGCTCGCTCGGTGAGTCATGAGTGGTTGTGGCGAGCGGCGCGTCTTTTTTGCCGTCCATCTGATGAGTGCCCATATTGTTCGCATAGATGGCTTCAGCATATGATGCGCCCTTCTCGGCTGGCTTGATGTGCGCGGGCGACGCTCTGGGTGGCGTCAGCAGATAGCGCGCCTTTTTGGATCATCTTGAGGGATGGCGCATGGACGCGCGCAAGCCGCTCTTGCCTAGCCGTAAACGAGGTTTGGCGCCTCACCCTGCGGCCAGCGATGTGCTGGTCTGTCTCTCGTGCATAAGAAATGCGCTTTTTTTGACTGATTTCGAACAACCAATACGTCAGGAGAATGTAAAGCACATGTAAGGTCTTTTGTTTCGTGCTTACAAAACAGCAGGTAGCATATGCAGTCGAGGTTCGTGTCATCCATTGCCGCCAGACAAATCGTTACACAACCATCAGGTTTGAGTTAAGAACCGGTAAAATAGCGCTGTCAATACCGGTGCACGCTTCGAAGCGTTGCCAATTGAGGGGAACATGCTTGGATATATCGCTAATTGAGTTTGTGGGTCAGGTGCTCTCCAACCCCATTCTCGCCGTGACGGTTTTACTGACCTTAGGGGTCATCTTTGTTAACGGATGGACCGACGCTCCAAACGCCATCGCCACCGCGGTGACCACGCGCACCATCAATGCTCGTCCCGCAATCATCATGAGCGCCATATTCAATTTCTTCGGCGTCTTGATTATGACCGTAGTCAACTCTTCGGTTGCCTCGACGATCTCAAACATGGTCGATTTCGGATCGAACACCCAGATGGCGCTTGTCGCGCTTTGCGCGGCGCTCTTCTCGATCGTCGTCTATAGCGTAGGCGCGTCGATTTTCGGCATCCCTACCAGCGAGAGCCATAGCCTCATCGCCGGCCTTACCGGCGCGGCGCTTGCCGTGCAGGGCGGTCTCGATGGTGTGAACATCGAGGAGTGGGTTAAGGTCATATATGGCTTGGTGCTCAGCTTGGTACTTGGCTTTGCGCTCGGGTGGGGCATATGCAAGCTGGTTACGCTCATCTGTCGCAATATGGATCGCCGCAGGACAAACAAGGCTTTCAAGTACGCGCAGATCTTCGGTGCCGCTGCCATGAGCTTCATGCATGGCGCACAGGATGGCCAGAAGTTCATCGGCGTGCTGCTGTTGGGCGTGGCGTTCTGCAACGGTCAGCCTGACCTTGTGGGTGCAACGATTCCTGTCTGGCTCATGCTGATCTGCAGCGTGACGATGGGCGTGGGCACGAGCGTTGGCGGTGAGAAGATCATCAAGTCGGTGGGTATGGACATGGTGAAGCTCGAGACCTTTCAGGGGTTCTCTGCCGATCTTGCCGGCGCCGGGTGCATCTTGCTTTCAACCCTCACGGGCATTCCCGTTTCCACCACGCACACCAAGACGAGCGCGATCATGGGCGTGGGTGCGGTAAAGCGGCTTTCGGCCATTAATTTTTCCGTCGTGAAAGATATGATGCTCACCTGGGTGTTCACGTTCCCCGGGTGCGGGCTCATCAGCTTTTTGATGGCGAAGATCTTCATGATGGTCCTATAGGCTATAGCCGCGACGCGCCCGGTTTAGCTAGCTGAATCTGAGCAGATAACGCAGATGGCGCAGGTATAGCAAGAAGACAGCATTAGGTTCGCAACGGTTTAGATGTTCGGTAAAGGTTGGAAGGAACCCCATGGCCAGGAAAAACGACGCGTTTTATTTTGATTCGTTCTACGCGAGCGCCGATTTCTCATTGCAGGCGGCAAAACTGCTTTCAAAGATCATGCATGACTTTGACCCCGATGACATCGAGCGTTCGATCTCGGATATGCATGAGATCGAGCAGGCGGCCGATGAGAAGAAGCACGAGGTTCAGGATGCGTTGATCACGGCGTTCGTGACACCTATTGAACGTGAGGACATCGCCGTGCTGTGCGATTATCTCGACACGGTGACCGATCGGATCGAAGGCGTGCTGCACCGCCTCTATTTCGATAACATTCGCGAGATGCGTCCCGATGCGCTCGAGATGGTCGATATGGTGGTGCGCGGGTGCGAGTGCATGCAGTCGCTGGTAGGCGACCTCGCACATTTCAAGAAGTCGTCCACGCTGCGCACGCATGTGGTTGAGATGAACAGCATCGAGGAAGAGGCTGATGCCCTTTATATGAAGGCGATGCGCACGCTCCATACGACCTGCACCGACCCCCTGGTGGTGTTTACGTGGCACGAGACGTACTCGTATTTGGAGCATTGCGTCGATTATTGCGAGCATGTGGCCGATACGATCAACAATATCGTGATGAAGAACTCATAGCGCTCTCAACAAGGGGAGCAGCGAAGAGCGTGCTGTCGGGGATAACGGGCGGCGTCTGCGGGTAGCGGGCGCCGCCCGTGCTCGGTAGCGCGGCAGCGCGCATGGGCTTAAGCATTCCGGTGCGTTGCGCGTTGGAATATACTAGGCTTGCATGCGTACCGAATGTCGATAACGAGGAATTGCCCCATGCCACATGCCCAGAGTTATCTCACGCTTCGAGCCGGCGTGGAGGCGCGCGGGGAGGTTGTCGATCGAAAAAGCCGCTTTATCGCGCAGCTCGTTCACATCGAATCTGAAGAGGACGCTGCCGCTCATGTTGCGGCGGTGCGCGCGCGGCATTTCGATGCGCGCCATAATGTGCTGGCGTGGATCTTGGCAGACGGCACCGAGCGCGCGAGCGACGATGGTGAGCCTCAACGTACGAGCGGTCTGCCCACGCTTGAGGTTCTCCGCGGGGCAGAGCTACGTGATGTATGCTGTGTGACCACGCGCTACTTTGGCGGGACGCTGCTTGGCCCAGGCGGGCTGGTGCGCGCCTATACGGCAGCGGCACAGGCGGCTATTGAGACCGCTCGCGCTGACGGGCTCATCGTCGAGAACACGCTCGTGGCACCGGTTGAGGTACATCTCCCATACGCATCGCTCGATCAGGTTCGCTATATGGTCGCGCAAGCGGGCGGCAAGATCGTCGATGCAGCCTATGCCCAAGATGTAAGGCTCGCGCTCGCCTTTCGTGCGGGCGAAGAAGCGGCGTTTCTCACAACGGTCGCAGAGCGCTTTTCCGGTCGCGTTGTGGCTACTGCAGGTGAAGCACGCTTCATGGAGTTCTAACGCGGCGCACCTGCCATGGTCTGTTTTTGCGCAGCTCGTTGTCGTCTGAGGAGTTAATCCTCGATACGGGGACAAAGAGCCGCCCCGTTCTTGGATTCTTTTCGTATTCAAGGAATGGGGGCGGCTCTCGTTGTGCCAGAGCGGCGCGTCAGTCCGCAGCTATTGAGGTTCGCGTGCGGGGCTTAGCGTCCTCGCGTATCGACGTTCATGCATCGATTCCCTTGGAAACCACCGCATCGACCGGGCACGCATGGAAACAGTTGCCGCACTCGTCGCATCGGTTGCCCTTGATGGAGTAGACATCGCCCGGGACGATTGCCTTATGGGTGCAGGCTTCGGCGCAGGAACCGCACGCGATGCACAAGTCGGGGTCGATGGTCAGCCCCGGTTTCACAAACGTATCGCCACCGAAGGCGAAGCGCTCGCGCTCGATTTTATGGTCACGATGGATCATGTTGAAGTCGTAGTCGTAGTACTCGCCATGGAAGCGTTCGAGCACGAACACGACGGTTTCGGGGTACTTGTTGATATCGTAGACCGCCACGTTAAACATAGGATTCTGAGCTGCTTTCGCATCGACCTCATCCTGCGCGAGCTCGCGCACCGCGCCCGAGACGCGCACCATATGGCCGGGCTTGAAGTGCGGCATGTTGTCATCGTCCCAGGTGCAATGCCCCTCGGTAAGCTCTGCCGAGACGCTGAGCACGCCGCCCTCCTTGAGCTGCCGGTAGAACGGTTTGACGCGCATGGTGCGCAGATAGAGTCCGTCATCGTCGTATGCGAAGAAGTGTGCGATGCGCGAGTCAACGCCTCCTGCGCCGTCGAGGGTGGCGAAGCTGCAGCAGCCCACCTCGTTGAATAACTCGTAGACCTCTTGCATGGTTTTCATGGTAGACCTTCCCTTCTACAGCCACCGTTCGTTTGGTGGCCCACATCGTTGGCATGCGTGCGGGCGCGCGGTGGCACGCATCTCTCGGTGGAATGCGAACCGACGCCTCTACGTTGGTGTGTGCATTGATCGATGCGCGTTCATTCGTGCGTGCACCTATGTGCCGTTCAGGTGTGCCTGCTCGGGGGTGGTATGCATACGTTGCGTGCACGCCAGCGTTCGGCGATATAGGCGGCATGCTCGGCCATGAGGTCGAACCCTAGGAGCTCATCGCAGTCCTCCGAGACGTTGGAGACCGCGTTGGCATCGATGAACACAGGTGTTCCTTCAGCGGTTTCGATCACATCAAAGCTCCCAAGTTCGAAGCTGAGCGCATGTGCGGCCATCTCTGCCGCCGCGCGCACCGTGTCCGGACAGTCGGGGTAGGGTGCATAGGTTGATCCCACGTGATAGGAGGAGAGCCCGCCTGCGGCTATGCTTCGCTTGTTGATGTGCGCAACATGCTCGGCGACGATCTCGATGCGCGTGAGATATCCGGCTCTCGCCTCGATGAAATCCTCGACGATGAACGTTGTATCTGCGGGGGCGCAGGCGAGGAAATGCTTGGCTTCGGTTTCGGTGTGCAGCACCGCGGTGAGCGTCGAGCGCCCGCCGCAGTCCGGCTTGATGACGCAGGGGTAGTCGAGGTGCTCCACACGGAGCGCGGCGGGGGCAGAGCAGGCAAGCACACGAGGCACAGCGAGGCCCGCTTCGGTCAGGGCCTGCGTGGAGGCATGTTTGCTGATCTCGAAGCCGTGCGCGCGCCCTGGGTTGATGATGTCGATGCCGTGCTGCGGTGCCTCTTTGATTATTTCGGTCATATGCTGATGCGAGCGCGTATGGCCTCGTGCGCGCGCTGAAGCGAACACGCGGCTCACAAGAAGATTGCATCGCAGCGCTGCCGCGACAGCATCTGGCCGCTCCATGTCGATCAGGCGTACCGGACACCCCTGTGCCGAGAGTTCGGCCGCAAGCTTGAAGTCTGACCACTCGCTCGATTCGTAAAGGATGCCGAGTCCTTGTTCCGTTGTGCGCATAGCGGTCTTCGGCTTGTGCGCCCCATGCGCGCCGCGCGCTGTCATACGCTCCACTCCAAGAGCTTGCTTATAAATCGCCTGAGCTCAGGCGTACGGGGGTCGTTGAACACCTGGGCGCTTTCGCCATATTCATGAAGTACGCCGCCATGCAGGAAGGCCACCTTGTCGCAAGCGCGCCGCGCGAAACCCATCTCGTGCGTCACCACTATGAACCGGGCGCCGTCTTGGCGCAGGTCATCCAGGATATCCAACACCTCGCTCGTATATTCCGGGTCGAGCGCGCTCGTCGGTTCGTCGAGCAGCAACAGGCGGGGGCGCGGCGCTACGGCGCGCGCGATGGCCACGCGTTGCTGCTGGCCTCCGGAAAGCTCTGAGGGCGGCTTCGAGGCCTCGTCACGTATGCCGAAGCGGTCGAGGAGCTCAAAAGCGCGGCGCCGAGCCTCTGGCTCATCGACGTCGTGCACCGCTCGCAGCGGAAGGGTGATGTTGTCCAGGACGCTTAGGTGCTGAAAGAGGCCACCTTGCTGAAACACGAAGCCGAGCCGCGCCCGGTAGGCGGGAAGCGCCGCCTCGCGGTAATCGACCGTCTTCCCGTCGATGGCAACGGTACCTGCGGTAGGCGTAAGCAGCCCTGCAATGATGCGCAAAAACGTCGACTTACCGCCGCCTGAAGGGCCGATGATGGCGAGTGTGGTCACCTCATCGTCAAAGTCGATGCCGCGCAGCACCTCGCGCTCGCCGAAAGAGCGCCGGAGCCCTTGGATACTAATGCGCATACCCGAACCTCTTCTCGAACAATCGGCTGATGAAGGTGATGGGCAGCGTGAGCGCAAGGTAGAGCCCGCCCAACAGGAAATAGCAGCCGAAGAGGTTGAAGTTCGCCGCGCTGATCTCGCGCATGGTCTGGGTGAGCTCGATGACCGCGATGACCGAGAGCAGCGACGAATCCTTGATGACGCTGGCAAACTGTCCGGTTAGTGCGGGCAGGGTGCGCGCAACCATCTGCGGCACGATCACGTAGCGTACGGTTTGCATGCGGGTAAGGCCGACGGCGCGCGCCGCTTCAAGCTGCACCGAATCGAGGGAGAGCAGGCTCCCGCGAATAATCTCGGCGATGTAGGCCCCTTCAAAGATCGAGAGGATGGCCACGCCCGCCAGCAGACGGTTGTCGATACCCCAAGCGGTGCCGATGATGTAGAAGAACAGGTAGATCTGCACGAGCAGCGGGGTGCCGCGGATGATCTTGACATAGAGGTCGCAGAGATAGCGCACCGCGAGCACGCGGCTTCCCTGTCCGAGCGCCACCGCGATGCCCCCGACCAGGCTCATCACAAGGCTCATGGCCGCGATTTGGACGGTTAGGGCGAATCCGTTCCAAATGCGCACGCGATACTGCCAGATGAAGCTGAAGTCGAGCTGCACGTCTACCATGATGAGCGATAGCCATACCAACGCGAGAACCGCCACGCACACGAGCAGGTAGTTCGCGAGCGCCCGGAGCAGCGGCGTCTGCCCGCTTGCGGGCGCGACGAACAGACGCCTGAGCGGCGATTGTTCCATAGAGGCTCCTTCCGTGTGCGATACTGCGGCATCATGCGCGAGCGGCTGCTGGGACCGGTTCTTCGCGCTACTCATCGAAATCGAAGAACCAGCGGAAGCCGAGCTCGTCAAAGGCGGCCTTCTCGTCTGCCAGGTATCGTTGGGTCAGCGTGTCGAACGTGCCGTCTTCTTTGCATGCGGCGATGAACTCGTTGAGCTGCTCGCGCAGGTCGTCATCGCCCTTCGCAACGGCGATGCCCCAATACTCGGGGTTTTGGAAGGAGATGTAGATTGCATCGGTGGTGTCGGGGTTCGCCGCCTGATTACGATAGATGGTGAGCTGGTCGTACAGGAAGCCGTCGGCGCTACCTTGAACCACCTCGGTCACGCAGGCGCTTTCGTCGGAAAGGCGCAAGATGTTCGCCTCGGTAAGGTTTGCCGTTGCGTAGACGTCGCCTGTGGAGCCGGTTTTTACCGCTACCGTCTTATCTGCTTGGTTGAGGTCATCGATCGATGCGATATTTGAAGAGCTATTTGCAAGGATTGCCAGCTGCGCGACCGCATAGGGGTCGGTGAAGTCCACCGTCTCCGCGCGCTCCTCGGTAATGGTCATCGAGCTCATGACGCAGTCGGCGGCGCCGGTTTGAAGCGAGGGGATGAGGCCGTCCCACGCGGTGTTCTCGATGACCACATCGTAGCCATATGCAGCGCCGAAGTCATTCATGAAGTCGACGCTCAGGCCAGCGGGATTGCCATCATCGTCTTTGGTTTCAAATGGCGGATAGGCGAGCTCCATCGCGACGGTGAGCGTGCCGTTTGACGCCGTGCTCGCGTTGTTGGCGCTTCCGGATGCACTCCCGTCGTCCGAGCTTGAGCTTGAGCAGGCGGTGAGGGCGCTCGCGCTCGCCAGCGCGACGACGCCTGCCGCCGCCTTGAGTACGCTTCTCCGGTCGTAGGATGCGTTATACATGGTTTTCCCTTCTTCTTTGTCGGCTGTTTTTGGACTGCGTGGGCTTGCTACTGCGTAGGCTTGTTCTCGTTCGAGTCTGCTCGGCAGGGCTTGATCGCTTCTGCGGCAGTGCGGAAATTCTGCTGGATGCGCTCGAGCACCGCCTGGGTCGTTGCAAGATCGTCGATGGAGATGCCCGCGTCCTGTGCATCGCGCAGGCGGTCGGATATCTCGAGAAAGCGTCCGTGCAGCTCACGTCCCTGTTCGGTGAGCGATACCACGACGGCGCGCCGATCCGTGCGTGCGCGTGCGGTCGTTACGTATCCCTGCGCGGCAAGCTTCTTGACGAGGGCGGTAACGGTTGAGGGATCGCGGTCCACGCGTCGTGCAAGGTCGCGCATAGCGAGTCCGTCTTGCTGGAAGAGCTGCATGAGAATGTCGCCGTGCGAGGTCACGAGATTGCACAGCCCCGCTTCCTGCATGAGTAGGATGAGGAAGCGATTCGCCTGGGCAAGCGTGCGCGACAGCAGGGAGATGGTGTTATCCATGGGGATCCTCCAGTGCAAACCGAACATTGCAGAGTAGAAGCTTTGATATCAAAGTATAAACATGGATATCAAAGTATTCAATCATCAAAATGCAGACTTGCGATGTTCTTCACTCGAGCGTTGCAAGAATTGAGCGTTGCAGAATTCAAGCATTGTAAATGCTGCGCGCTCGTATGTCACCGCAGCTGCTCTGTCCTAATCGGAGCTTAGGTACTCTAAATCGCTTGCGCCTTATTCGCCTTCTCCTATCCGCAGCGACGGTTCTTTGCTTGCGGGCTCTTCGAGACGGTGCCTGTCGTTTGCTTCGTGTCTCATCGTCTCTGTGCGCACACCGGCCTTTGCCGCACTGGTTGCGGGGCGCGTCATCCAGGGCGTTGCGGGCGGTATTGCTCGGACGTTTCTCTCCAGCATTGCGTTCGCGCAGCCACCCTTTGAACAGATGATTTGGCAGGTTCGGTGTTTTCACCCTTTTCGGTCGCATCGCCGATCTCACCGGCATCTTTATCTCCATCCTGGTCGGCAGCACACCTATCATCATCGCAACGGAATCATGGCGCTTACGGGTATAGCGCTTCCCGTGTTCGACATCGCCGTGCTCTACGCAATCCGTGCGCTTGCCGTCATCATCATTCCCTGCACCGTGGCGGCGCGTTTAACCAAGCGCAAAACGGCGAGCTAACCAATCCTTGCCATTTCACTGGATGCCGATGGCGTCGGCTCCCTTGTTCCGTGCAGGCTGAGCATCACCGCATTCTTTCACCTCTGTTACAAGCGTACCGACCCTTCTATCGTACGGCTCTATGGGGTATGCTTAACTGTCATGTGTCGGCGCGCAATGCGATGTCGGCGTCGGACATCCGCGAGCACAAAGGAGCGTTTCATGAGTGAGCATATCGGCACCACCTGTGTACAGGGCGGCTACCGTCCAGGCGATGGCGAGCCCCGTCAGGTGCCTATCTATCAGTCGACTACCTGGAAATACGATACGTCCGAGCATATGGGTCGGCTGTTCGACTTAGAGGAGTCCGGGTATTTTTACACCCGCTTGCAGAATCCCACGAACGATTATGTGGCGGCGAAGATTACCGAACTCGAGGGCGGCGCGGCCGGCATGCTCACAAGCTCCGGGCAAGCGGCAAACTTCTTCGCGCTTTTCAACATCGCCGGGGCAGGCGATCATGTTGTGGCGTGCTCGGCCATCTACGGTGGCACGTACAACCTCATCGCCCACACCATGGAGCGCATGGGCATCGAGAGCACCTTTGTGGCGCCCGACTGCTCAGACGAGGAGCTCGAGGCCGCATTTCGTTCGAACACGCGTGCCGTCTTCGGTGAGACCGTCGCGAACCCCTCGCTCGACGTGCTCGATATCGAGCGCTTCGCCGCCGCCGCGCATGCCCATGGCGTGCCGCTCATCGTGGACAACACGTTTCCCACGCCGGTGCTCTGCCGACCCATCGAATGGGGCGCGGACATCGTGACCCATTCCACCACCAAGTACATGGATGGCCATGGCGCGGGCGTGGGCGGCGCGATCGTGGATTCGGGCAACTTCGACTGGGATGCGCATGCCGACAAGTTCCCCGGGCTCACCACGCCGGACGAGACCTACCATGGCATCACCTATACCCAGAAATTCGGCCAGGCGGGAGCCTTCATCACCAAGGCGACAGCGCAGCTTATGCGCGACCTCGGTTCCATTCAATCTCCCCAAAACGCGTATCTGCTCAACTTGGGGCTCGAAAGCTTGCATCTGCGCATGCCGCAGCACGTGAAGAACGGCCAGGCCATGGCGGAGTTTCTGCACGATCATCCGAAGGTGCGCTTCGTGAAGTACCCTGGTTTGCCCGATGACCCCTGGCACGAGTTGGCGCAAAAGTACCTGCCGAACGGCTCCTGCGGTGTTGTGAGCTTCGGCTTTACAGGGGGACGCGCGGCAGCGGAGGCCTTCATGAAGAACCTGAGCGTGGCGCAGATCGCTACCCATGTGGCCGATGCGCGCACCTGCGTGCTGCACCCCGCAAACGCCACGCATCGTCAGATGACGGATTCCGAGCTTGAGGCCGCGGGCATCGCTCCCGATATGGTGCGTTTTTCCTGCGGCATCGAGGATACCGAGGATCTTATCGCAGATGTCGCGCAGGCGCTTGACGCCTGCTAGAGCGCATGGCCGCAGGCGGCACGGCTATTTGCTGCCGATTGGCTTCAGCACGGTGAGCGCGCCGGGGAGGATTTCAATTTCGACCCGGTGCGCCACGATGCGCTCGCCGTCTGCCTGTATGGGGTACGTGTCGTCTTCAAAAGCAAGTTCGATGCGCTTTGCGCGCCGCATCGAAATGAGGCGGGAACCCAGATGGTTTCCTCCCTTCGCGCGGAGCAGCACGCTGAGCGCACCGATTCGCGTGGTGCGCCCGCTGGCATAGCAGAGGTCGAGGAAGCCGTCGGTCGGATCGGCTTCTGGGCAGATGCGAAACCCCGATCCATAGGTTGGCCCAAGCTGCACCGCCATGAAGAACACCTCTGTGCGAAGAGGGCCTTCGTCGTCGATGCAAGCGGTGATGGGAAACGTGCGAAAGCGTCGCGCAAGGACCTCGAGTCCGCTGGCGAAATACAACGGCGCTCCGGAAAGAGGCAGCATCCTCCGCAGGTCGAACGTTCCCAACGCGATCGCGGCGTCCAGCCCAAACGAAAATGATTGAATAACGTATTCCGTCTCGACGTGCGCGGCGCGGAGTGTTTCGGAGCGATCTGCCGAGCTGTCCGCAGCATCAGACAACGTCGCCTCATGCGGTGTGCGCGTGCCGGGCTCGAACTGAATCCGCCCCACATCGAAGGGGATGCGCTCGCACGCTAGGTACTGCGCAAAGCGTTCGCCGCTGAAATCTTGCAAGCCGAGCGTCCGGGCAAAATCGTTGCCCGAGCCAACGGGGATGACGCCAAGCGCGGGGCGTGATGCCGCATCAATGTCCATCAGTCCGTTGGCTGCCTCATGAACCACGCCATCGCCGCCGAGTGCGAGCACGGTGCTGAACCCTTGCGCGCATCGTGCGATCTCTGTCGCATGACCTGAATGCTCGGTGTAGATGAGTTCAAAGGAATCGACCAAATGATGCCGACGCGAAAGAAAGCGCTTGAGCTGTTCGGCGACGTGTCTGCTCGCCCCCGCTTTCGCAGCAGGGTTCGCAATGACGAGCGTAGATCCCAGGAAGCCTGGAGCGGGTGCAGGTGAGGTCATGCTAGATCACCGACCGGTTTGCGTGCAGCAATGCGTTGCATTTTTGAAGGGCGCCGTTTTGCGCAGGCGAGTTGCCATGCGATTTGTTTGTGCGGTTGCGTCCATCGTGTCCCGCTCCCTTCTGGCATGCATGTGCCGCAATTATACCGTGCGCATGCTGCGTGGCGACACGCGTTGTGTATGACGCGCAAACTTCGATAGGGCAGGCGGGCGTCATGGACGCTCTGAGATTAGCGCTTTTTCAAATCGTCCCAATCACGGCTGTTGCTCGATGGTCGCAAAACCCCTATAATGCTTGCTCTGGACGTCGGGACGTGGCGCAGTCTGGTAGCGCGCGTGCTTTGGGAGCACGATGCCGCAGGTTCGAATCCTGTCGTCCCGACCACATCGCGGGCGTAGTTCAATGGTAGAACCCCAGCCTTCCAAGCTGATGACGCGGGTTCGATTCCCGTCGCCCGCTCCAGAAAAGATGGCAGCTCAGAGTAATGAGACTCTGAGCTGCTTTTTCTTGTGCACCGTGCGCAACAGTGGTGCGTACCGTGCACGCAATCCGCTTGTGTTTAACGATTTCGTTGGATAAGGTTGAGTCCGGATAAGAGGAAGCGCATGCTGAGCTGTCATGCGCGCTTTACTTTGTTTTGCCTATGTCCCGTTTCCGTTTTGCGTCGGGAATGCTTCATAAATGGGGGCGGCCGCCCCGGTAAACCGAAAGCGGCCACTCACCAGCCTGAAAAGCTGTTAGACAGGAGCGGCCAAACCGGTGCGACGGTGGCCGTCCGCCTCACATCGTAGCACAAAGGCAAGTTCCGAACGGTGTAGACGATAGACTTTGCTTATGTTCATGAAGGCGAACGGCTCGGTTGTTCATAACTTTCGGCCTCGTGGCCAAAAAAGTACGATAGGTTGCACGGTTCCCATCCGTCGCCCGCGCCGGATGGGCTCTCGGTCGCATTTGACCCGCTTCTGAAGCGGTGTCTGACAGGTCGGATGCCTCCGCGGCGCAGCAATCTAGCCTTTTCCTGCCTCAAGGACGTCCGAAACTCCGTGCGGTGTCGCTGAATCCACGCTAAGAGCGGCCGCCCACACCTCTCGGCTGCAACCTATCGTTTGTTTTTGGCCATGGGCGCTGCTGCGCAGGGATCCGTTGCCCCCACAAGGTCAATGCTACTTGCTATTGCTGGCATCGCTTGCAATTCCTTGGCGGCAACGGCCGCGTTGCCGCCTTGGCGAGCTCATGCGCTTTTATCTTTCGCGCGCGGCCTTGGGTTCAGCCTGCTTCATGGCAGAGCCGCGCTGTGCGCAGAAGCGGGAGCTGTGCTGAAAGGGATATCGCGTTAGCGCAAAAACATGCGGATAAGCTTTTCTTTCAAGGGAGTGTATGGTTGGTAGCGCATGGGAAGATCGAGCCACAGGCGCTTCTTCAAGATGCTTTTCTCGTGGCTGAACGTGTCGAAGCTCTTTTTCCCGTGGTAGCTGCCCATGCCGGATGCTCCTACGCCGCCAAAACCCATCTCGCTCGTTGCGAGGTGCACGATGGTGTCGTTCACGCAGCCGCCGCCGAAGGGCACATATCGCAAGAAGCGATCTTCTAGTGCGCGATCGTTGGTGAACAGGTACAGCGCAAGCGGCTTCGGGCGGCGCTTGATGAATGCCTCGGCCTCATCGATGGTGCGATACGTGATGATTGGCATGATGGGACCGAAGATCTCTTCACCCATCACGGCATCGGCCTCTCGCACGCCGTCGAGCACGGTCGGCTCGATCTGCAGCGTCTCGGCGCGCGACGCGCCGCCGGCAACGACCTTTTGAGGATCGATAAGCCCCAGCAGGCGTTCGAAGTGCTTCTCATTGATGATTTTGCCCCACTGGGGGTTCTCGAGCGGCTGCTCACCGAACATCTGGGCGATCTCGGCCTTCACAAGCGAAAGAAACTCATCGTGTACCGCCTCGTCAACCAGTATGTAGTCGGGTGCGACACAGGTCTGTCCGCAATTGAGGTACTTGCCAAACACCACGCGCGCCGCGGCACGCGTGAGGCTTGCGTCGCGCGCGACGATGCAAGGGCTCTTGCCGCCGAGCTCGAGCGTGACGGGCGTGAGGTGCTCAGACGCCTTGCTCATGACGAGCGTGCCGACCGTGACGCCGCCGGTGAAGAAGATGTAATCGAAGACCTGGTCAAGCAGCTCGGTGTTCTCGGCGCGTCCGCCTTCTACCACGCTCACGAGCTCAGAAGGAAAACATTCTCCGATGAGCCTTCGCATCACGGCGGATGTTGCGGGCGAATAGGCGCTCGGTTTCACAACGCAGCAATTGCCTGCGGCGATGGCACCGACAAGTGGCTCCATGGTGAGCATGAACGGATAGTTCCACGGGCTCATGATGAGCACGCATCCATAGGGCTCCGCGATGGTGAAGCTGGTAGCGTGGAAGTTTGCGAACCCGGTGCGCTTATGATGGCGGCGTGCCCATCGGCGCACGTGACGAATCTGGTAGCGCAGCTCGGAGAGGGTCATGCCCACCTCGCACATGTAGCTTTCGGTCGTCGATTTGCCAAGGTCGGCGTCGAGTGCCGCGCAGATCTGGTCTTCGTACGCGACGATCGCATGCTCGAGGGCGCGGAGCGCGTCGATGCGCGCGTCGATGGGGATGGTCGCGCCGGTGGCAAAATGCGCGCGGCAGCGGGCAACGGTATCGGCTATGGACATGGATCTCCCATCTATGCGGGGCGAGCGGATGTTGAGTGCGTTGCGCGCTCGGCAGGCGCACCGGCTATCGAACCTGCGTCTGACGCACTTGAGCGCGTTGCCACCGCATCGAATGCTGGCTGAAGCTCCTGAACCAGATGGTACATACGCTCGAGCTCTCTTGCGTCCATGAGGCGCGGCACCGGATACAGCGGGTTTCCCTCCGCGTCGGCGCGCCGCGCCATAAGCGGGATGTCCTCATCGCGAATGCCGGGGAGCGTGGTGGGGATATCCATCGCGGTATTCATCTCGCGCACCCAGGCGATGAACGCCGCAGACGCTTCATGATCGCTTAGGGTCTCAGATGCGATGCCGGCCTTGCGCGCAAGGTCGGCGAGGCGCCTCTCGCAGCTTGCACCGTACTCGTCGAGGAAATAGGGGAGCAGCACCGCGTTCGCCAGACCATGTTCGATGCCATACTGACCGCCAAGCGAGTGGGCGACGGCGTGCACGTACCCCACATAGGACTTTGTGAAGGCTAGCCCGGCGCAGTAAGCGGCGTGTAGCATGTGCTCGCGCGCTTCGGTGTCGGTGCCGTCGCGATATGCGCGCAGCAGGTACGCATGAATCTCGCGCACGGCTTCGATGGCGTCTGCTCGCGTATCACGCGTGGTCGAGCGGCCGATATATGCCTCGACGGCATGGACGAGCGCATCCATACCGGTCGTTGCCGTAACGCGCGGCGGAAGTCCTATCGTGACGCGGTAGTCAAGCACCGCGTATCGCGGAATGAGCGCGAAGTCGTTGATGGGGTACTTATAATGCGTTTCATCGTCGGTTATGACCGCCGCGAGCGTGGTCTCCGATCCGGTTCCCGCCGTCGTGGGCACCGCGATGAGGAGCGGCAGCGGTCTCAATACCTTGAGCACGCCGCGCATCTTGCGCACCGGCTTGTTCGGCCGGGCGATGCGCGCGCCAGCGGCCTTGGCGCAATCCATAGATGAGCCGCCGCCAACCGCGATAATCGCCGCGCAGTTATCGTCCAGATACCGAGTGCGCGCGGCCTCGACATTCGAGACGGTCGGGTTCGACACCACCTCGTCGAACACGCTCGCATCGATTCCGTGCGCGCTAAGTTCCTCGATAAGGGGGTCGATAAGCCCGAGCGCCACGATGTTCGCATCGGTGACGACAAGCGCGCGCGATACGCCGCGATCGCTGAGCAGTGCGGCGGTTTCGGCAAAAGAGCCAAGCGGCTGCGGTTCGCGGTAGGGGAGAAGCGAAATGGCGGCGCGGAAACATGTTTGGAAAGCGCGACACCAGAGCTTGCGTATGGGGTTCATTGACGTTGTCCTTCGCATGGGTGGCAAAACGGGTCGCTTGCGCGACACGTAAGAAGGATAGGGCATTGGCGCGCGGCGGTGTACCGTCAACATGAAGTCATGAGGGATTGCTCGGACCGCAACATGGAGATGAAGATACGCGCCATCGTCGTCCCTCCTGTTGCGTGTTCGCGAGCGGCGTGGACCGAGGCATCCGAAATGTGAAAAACGCTTTCAGCAGCGCTTTATCGTGTGCAAGCTGGCGGTATCTGCTATCATGCTAGGGCTGTGCGTGAATTGCGGGCGTGGCGGAATTGGTAGACGCGCTGGATTTAGGTTCCAGTGGGATTCCCGTGAAGGTTCGAGTCCTTTCGCCCGCACCATCGCGAACGCCGCGCCCTCGGCGCCGGCACCCATGTTGGTACACAGGCTTCCAGCACCTGAAGTCATGCTGGGCAGGCTAGAGGAGGAACGTTGAACATCACTGCTTCTGACGTCGAGAACGGCAAGCTCACCGCGACGGTTACCATCGCTGCCGCCGACGTTGACAACGAGATCAAGAAGGCGTACCGCGCCGCCGCCAAGAAATATCGTTTCCCGGGCTTCCGTGCGGGCAAGGCGCCGCGTCCGGTCATCGACAGCATGCTTGGTTCTCAGGCCGTCCTCGCCGACGCCACCGAGAAGATCGTTTCCTCCAATGCCCCGCTTATCCTGAATGAGCTCGATATCGTGCCTGTCAAGGACGGCGATTTCCAGGACATCGAGATCGCGAAGGATCACGAGGATTACACCTTCAAGGTCGAGTACACGCTCCGTCCCATGCCCGAGCTTTCTTCCTATGAGCCCGTCTCCATCGAGATGCCGCCCGCGGAGGTCACCGAGTCCGAGATCGACGCCCAGGTGTCCATGCTCATGAGCTACCAGGCGCGCTTCGAAGATGTCGAGGACCGCGGCATCGAGGACGAGGATTTCGTGACCCTTTCCGTTACGGATGTCAAGAACGCCGAGGCGCTTGCCGGCGACAGCCGCATGTTTGCTCTGGGCTCGGGCGCGCTGCCCGCGGTCGTCGAGGATGCGCTTAAGGGCATGAAGCTCGAGGAGACCAAGGAGGTCTCCTGGACGCCTGAGGGTGAGGACGCAGAAGAGGCGACCGCCGCGTTCACGGTCAACGGCATCAAGGCGCGCGTGACCCCCGAGCTGACCGACGAGCTCGCCAAGGAGGCGTTCGGCTTCGATGACATCGCCGCGATGCGCGACGCCGTGAAGCTCGAGATCCAGCAGGATAAGGAGTCCCGTCTGCCCGGCATCAAGGAGAGCCGCGCGGTCGCCGCGCTTGCCGAGCGTCTTGAGCTTGAGGAGATGGATGAAGATTACGAGCAGTCTGTCTTCCAGGAACTTGGTCAGACCTTCCTGCAGAACCTGAGCGCGCGCGGCATGAATCTCGATCAGTGGCTCCAGGCCAATCGTCTCAGCTCGGAGGAGTTCATCGAGGACCTGCATCGTCAGGCAAACGACGTCGCCCGCGAGTCCCTGGCGCTCGACGCGCTTGCCCGCGAGCTCAAGGTCGAGGTCGCCCCAGAGGATATCGACGCCGAATTCGAGAAGGCCGGCGTCGAGGACGTTGAGGCATCGAAGGCCTCATTCATTTCCGAGGGTCGTATGCCCGCCATCCGCGACTCCATCCGCCGTTCCAAGGCGTGCGACTGGCTCGTCGAGAACGCGCAGGTGACCGAGGTTGACGAAACCGCCCAGGCTGCAGCGGACGAGGAGTCGAACGAGGAGCCGAGCGAAGAGGCTGCTGAGTAGCTCCGAGCGGCGTTTCTCGTGCGCACCTGCGCACGCTTTGGGTAGAGTATACCGGTGAACCGGATCATGTGCGGTGGTCGGCCTCGTGAGCGAGCGCTGGGCGCCGCACCTGTTTGTAGACCTTATCGAAAGGAGCAGCATGCTTTCCCGAATCGATTCGGCGCTTGTCCCGTATGTAATTGAGCAAACGCCGCGTGGTGAGCGCAGCTACGATATCTACTCGCGCCTGCTGAACGATCGCATCGTGTTTTTGGGCGAAGAGATCAACTCGGTTACCGCTAACCTGGTGATTGCCCAGCTCCTGCACCTGGAAAGCCAAGATGCCGAGAAGGATATCTCGCTCTACATCAACTCCCCGGGCGGTGAGGTGTACTCGGGGCTCGCGATCCTCGACACCATGAACTTCATCAAGCCCGATGTCTCGACCATCTGCGTGGGCATGGCCGCCTCCATGGCAGCGGTGCTGCTTGCATGCGGTGCCAAGGGCAAGCGCTTCTGCCTGCCCAACTCGATGGTCATGATCCATCAGCCGAGCGGCGGCGCCCAGGGTCAGCAGACCGAGATCGAGATCGTCGCGCAGGAGATCAAACAAACGCGGCGCAACCTGAATCAGATCCTCTCCGACGCTACCGGGCAACCCTTCGAGCGCGTCGAGCAGGATACCGAGCGCGATCACTACATGCGCGCTCAGGCCGCACTCGAATACGGCCTTGTCGATCGCATCATCTCGTCCCGCTCCGATACCGCGAAGGATGCTGAATAATGGCAATGAACCCTCGCTCCGGCATACCGGGGCCGCGCGACCAATCGATGCCCGGCGACCCCATTCATTGCTCGTTTTGCGGAAAAAGACAGGAGCAGGTGCGCAAGCTCGTTAAAGGGCCAAAAAACACCTATATCTGCGATGAGTGCGTCGCTGCCTGCATGGAGATCCTCGAGGAATCCCTTGCGAACGATTTCCTGGCGGCAAACCCCGGCATCACGCCCGAGATGCTCGCTAACATGGGCTATGGCGACGCGGCGCTCCCCGAGGCCGAGGCAGAGTCCGTGGATGAGCCGGAGGAAGCGTCCAAGCAGGTGATCGAGCGGGTGCCCACCCCGCACGAGATTTACGATGAGCTCTCGCAGTACGTGATGGGGCAAGAAGATGCTAAGCGCGCGATGTCCGTAGCGGTCTACAACCACTATCGTCGCGTCATCGAAGGCGGGGCTGCCGAGGGTGCAAACGACGAGAGCGATGGGCGCGTGCGCTATAAGCCCTTGGGCAAGCATGCCGCTCCGGTCGACGACCTCTCGGACGTCGAGCTTGCGAAATCGAACATCATGCTGTTAGGGCCTACCGGCACGGGCAAGACGCTGCTCGCGCAGACGCTCGCGCGCATCCTTGAAGTGCCGTTCGCCATCGCCGACGCCACCACGCTCACCGAGGCCGGCTATGTGGGCGAGGATGTAGAGAACATCCTGCTCAAGCTCATCAACGCTGCCGATGGCGACATTGAGCGAGCGCAGGTCGGCATCATCTACATCGACGAGATCGATAAGGTCGCGCGCAAGGCGGAGAACCTCTCCATTACCCGTGACGTTTCGGGCGAGGGGGTGCAGCAGGCGCTCTTGAAGATTCTTGAGGGCACGGTGGCGAGCGTACCGCCCCAGGGCGGGCGCAAGCACCCCCAGCAGGAGCTGCTGCAAATCGATACGACGAACATTCTCTTCATCTGTGGCGGCGCATTCGTGGGGCTCGATAAGATCATCGCCGATCGCGTGGGCAACAAGGGTATTGGCTTCAACTCCGAGATTGCCGGCCCGACGTCCACCGATGAGAACGATCTGCTTCGCCAAGTGCTCCCGCAAGATTTGAACGCATTCGGCATGATTCCCGAATTCATCGGGCGCACGCCGGTGATCACGCAGACGCAGGCACTCGATGAGGACGACCTGGTCGCCATTTTGACCGAGCCGCGCAACGCCATCGCCAAGCAGTACCGGCGCATGTTCCAGCTCGAGGGCTGCGAGCTCACCTTTGAGCCCGATGCGCTGTACGAGATCGCTCGCTTGGCACTCGCCCGCAAGACGGGCGCGCGCGGCCTGCGTTCCATCTGCGAGGATGTGCTCCAGCAGACCATGTTCGATTTGCCGAGCGAGCAGGGCGTATCAGAGGTGATCGTCACGCCTGCTGCGGTGCGCGGCGAAGAGCAGCCGCGGCGCGTCGCGGCTTAGGCGCATCGCTCGGTAGCGATTTGACATGACGGCCTGACACCTGGCTTGAATCGAGCGCGGCGCTGTCGATGCGGTGCCGCGCTCGGCTGCATGCCAGATTACCTGCTGCGTGCTGGCGCGAGTGGCGGCGCTTGCCGGAAACGATCCTGTGCTATCCTAAACGAGCTGCATAGCGCACGTACAGTCGATGCATCTTCGAAAGGCGGCCAACGTGGAAGAGATGCCCAAGACATATGATCCTGCGGCAACCGAGCCCAAGGTTCTTCAGAAGTGGCTCGACGGCGGCTATTACCTGCGCCGTCCGGGCGTGGGAGACTGCACGGTCACCATTCCGCCGCCGAATGTCACGGGTAAGCTCCACATGGGGCATGCGCTCGACGATTCCATTCAGGATGCCATCGTGCGCTGTGCGCGCATGCGCGGCCGCTCCACTCAGTGGATCTTGGGCACCGACCACGCGGGCATCGCGACGCAAACCAAGGTCGACAAGAAGCTTAAGAGCGAGGGCGCCAGCCGGCTGGAGATGGGGCGCGAGAAGTTCATCGACGCCTGCTGGGATTGGACGCACGAATACGGCGGCACCATCAAAGAGCAGATACAGCGCATGGGCTGTTCGGTGGATTTCGAGCACGAGCGCTTCACCATGGACGATGACTATGCCGAAGCGGTGCGGCGGGTCTTCTGCGACTGGTATCACGACGGACTCATCTATCGCGGCAAGCGCATCGTCAACTGGTGCCCCAGCTGTACCACGGCGATCAGCGATGACGAGGCGGAGTATCACGACGAAGCGGGGCACCTGTGGTACCTGCGCTATCCGCTCACCGAGCCGGTGGATGGCCAGGAGTATATCATTGTGGCGACCACGCGCCCCGAGACGATGCTTGGCGACACGGGCATTGCCGTCAGCCCGAAGGATCCCGAGAAATCGCCCTTTATTGGGAAGACGGTCGCGCTGCCCATCGTTGACCGCGAGATCCCCATCTTCTCCGACTATCATGTGGACGCAGGCTTCGGTACCGGGTTCGTGAAGGTTACCCCGGCGCATGATCCGAATGACTACGCGATGGGGCAGGCGCACGACCTGCCGCAAATCAACATCTTCGATGAGCATGCCGTTGTGGTCGAGGGTTACGGCGAATTCAGCGGCCTTACGCGCGACGCATGCCGCGAGAAGGTCGTCGCGTGGTTTGAGGCGCACGGCCTGCTCGACCACGTCGAGGAGCATGAGCACTCCGTCATGCACTGCTATCGCTGCGACACGACACTCGAGCCGTGGCTTTCCGAGCAGTGGTTCGTTGCGGTCGATACGCTCAAGAAACCGGCGATCGAGGCGGTGACATCGGGCGCGGTGCGCTTCAACGCCGATCGCTGGAAGCAGAGCTATCTCACATGGATGGAGAATCTCAAAGACTGGTGCATCTCGCGCCAGCTCTGGTGGGGGCATCGCATTCCGGTCTTCTATTGCGAGGATTGCGGATGGGAAGACGCGCTCATGGAGGACACCGATGTGTGTCCCGTGTGCGGTAGCCATCACGTGCATCAAGATGAGAACGTGCTCGATACCTGGTTCAGCTCGCAGCTGTGGACATTCGCCACGCAGGGCTGGCCGCAGCATCCCGAACGGCTTGAGGGGCATCATCCCACGACGGCACTCGTCACCGCGCGCGACATCATCGCGCTCTGGGTGGCCCGCATGATCATGAGCTCGCTGTACTTCCTCGACGAGGTACCGTTCCATGACGTGGTGATCTACCCGACGGTACTCGCCAAAGACGGCAGCCGTATGTCGAAGTCGAAGGGCAACGGCGTCGACCCCATGGATCTCATGGATATGTACGGCGCCGATGCCATGCGCTTCAACCTGCTATCTCTGTTCACCGCGAACCAGGATGTCCGCTTCGACGCGGACTTCGACAAGGACAAGAATTTCATCGGTTCTGCGCGCACCGAGCAGGCCAAGGCGTTCATTACCAAGATTTGGAACGCGAGCCGCTTTTTGCTTATGAATATGGAGGGCTACACGCCGGGCGAGCCGCGCGTGGAGACGCCGGCCGATGCATGGATGATGAGCCGTCTGGCGAAGACGGTTGATGTGGTGACGAGGGGCATCGAGACGTATACGTTCGGCGATGTGGCGCGCGCGCTCCAGACCTTCTTCTGGAACGAGGTGTGCGATTGGTATATCGAGGTCACCAAGACGCGCTTGCATGAGGGTTCCGCACGCTTGCAGGCGCAGCGCAACCTCATTTTCGTGCTCGACGCATCGCTGCGCCTCATGCACCCGCTGATGCCGTTTGCGACCGAAGCTATCTGGGACACCATGCCGGCAAGCTGGCTCGATGTTGACCCCGCGACAGGGGAGGGCGAGAAGGCCGAGGCGCTCATGATCGCTGCTTGGCCGGAACCGGAGTGGTTCGCCCGCTTCGTGGACGATGACGGCGAGCACGCGTTCGACCTTGCACGCGCCGTGGTCACCGACGTGCGTTCCACGCGCGCCCGCTACCGTATCAGCCCCAAAGAACCGCTCGACGTCCTTGTCTGCGCGCATGGCGTCAGCGTCGAGAAGGCGATCGGTGACATGGCGGATTTCATTCGCAGCTTTGCGAAGGTCGACGCGCTCACCGTTACGGTAGACGCTGCGTTTGAGGGCAAGCCTCTGGGATCTATCGCCCTCGCCGGGTCTGATTTCGATGCCTACGTCATCGTGGGCGATCTGGTTGACTTCGATGCCGAGCGCGCGCGCATCGAAAAGGCGATCGGTAAAGCTGAAAAGGAGCTCGCCTCCGCCGAGCGGACCCTCTCGAACGAGGGCTTCATCGCTAAGGCTGCGCCCGAGGTGGTAGCTAAGAAGCGCGAGCGCGCCGAGGAACTTCGCTTAGAGCTTGCCGCGCTCAAGAACCAGCTCGCCGATGTTTCGGAGCAATAGGGACGGATCGATTGCATGCGGCCGCCCGCGGCGGCGTTGAGGGTCGTCGCGGGTTTCTGTCAACAGTTTGAGTTCCGTGCAATCAGTTGCTTTGCCGAACAGCTCGAGCGGCCGCTCGAGCTGTTCGAACGCGTGCTCGCCGTGCTTCGCGGGGCGCTCACGTTTTTTGAGTAGGAGATTCCAAAGCGCGGCATCTGGGTTCTTCGGATCGAGCTCGTTGGCGTCGTAGCGGCAGCCTATAGAGCGCTCTTTTGCAGCCTTCCATAGCCGCGCGCGGCGTAGTTGAAACCATTTACAGGGCAACGGGTGCGCGTTGGCACCGTGCATGAGCCAGCGCGGCATCACCTGAAACGACACGCTTGAAGGCGGGAGATGTGCTCAGAACGCTTAGGCAAAGGGTGAGCGCAGCAGTTCCGCGGCGTGGTCGAGAAGGAACTCATCGAAGATCTTCGCCGTCTTTCTGTGTATGCGCACGAACTGCTCGGCGTCCTCGGGGCCGAGCAGCATGAGGTAGTTTTCCTGGAGCGCGTGGTAATAGGTGAAGTATTGCTCGACGGCCTCGGTTCCTTTCTCGGTGAGCGCGATGTGGACGCGGCGCAGGTCGCGCTCATCGCGCTTCTTGGTTACATAGTCGCGTTCCTCGAGCGCGGCGACGATCTGCGTGACGCGCGGCCGGCTGATCCCCAAAAGGCTTGCAATCGACTGCGGCGTGTCAATTTGCGGTTTGATATAGAGCGTGATCATGACCAAGGGCTCGCCTTGGAACACGCTTCGCATGAACGCGGCGGATGCCAGGTCGATCTTGATGTTCAAGTCCACGAGCTCGCTCGCAAGCTCGTTCAGCTTCTTGCGTTCCTCCGGTGAGAGGTCCTTGCGGTTCGGCTGCGGATCTCCCGCGGACGTCGAGACCGCGAGCAGGCGATCGGCCGCCTTGGCAAGCGCCTCGGTAGAGCTATGAGCTTCATGGGATATGACAGGCATACGTGTTCCTCAATCATTTCGTCGTGCATGCGCGCCGAGGAGCTTGTCTTATCAGGCGCACCCTCGCCGTCGCATGCCGTCGTCAAGCAGATGCACCCTGGGCGCATATCCAGTCGATGGCCTTGTTCCGGCGAACGGCGTCTCTAAGTCCGGCCAGATCCTCGCCAAAGAAGCGTCTCACGAGCTCCATGGTGCTCTGTTCGCGTTTGGCAATGGATTCCGCCTCGCGTTCGAGTTCCTCAGGTGAGGCATCAAAGCCCAGCTCGGCGATGACCTCTTTGATGACGAGCTCGGATTTTACCTCGTAAAACGCAAGCTCACGAAGTTCGTCTTCTTGCTTATCGAGGTCATCGCTCAGGTAGCTCAGGTAGGGGAGAAAATCGCCGCTGCTGAGGGCTTCATAATGCCTTCGATGACGAAGATCAAGTTTGATGGCTTGCAGTTCGTTTTCCACCGTTTCTGCGGGAACCTCGATATCGTAGGCCAACACGAAGCGTTTGAGCACCTCCGCGCGTTCGTTCATGCGCGTTCCTCCCGACGTTCTTCCACGGCCTTGCCAAAGACGGCTCCCTTGACTCCCAAAAAGGTTCCTGCAAGGGAGAGCGCGCCCGTGAGCGCATGCTTGGTCACGGACACAGGATCGATGATGCCCGCTTCGATCATGTTTGCGAACCTGCCGCGTTTGGCATCGAAGCCCATGCCGGCGGGTTGCTCGAGCAAGCGCGCGACGATCGCCGCCCCGGCGTGTCCGGCGTTTTCGGCGATTTGGGCGGTCGGTGTCGTGAGGGCATCGGCCAGCAGGAGCGCCCCTGTTTGCTCTTCGCCCGGAAGCGTTTCGGCGCAGGCGCGCACGACCGGGACGAGGGAGATGAGCGCGCTCCCGCCCCCGGGGACGATGCCCTCTTCCCGGGCGGCTTTGGCGGCGCCCACGGCATCCTCGATACGCATCTTGCGCTCCCACATCTCCGGCTTCGTCTGTCCGCCGACGGCGATGCGCGCCACTCCCGAGACGAAGGTTGCGAGGCGTTCCTGGTAGCGCTTGCGGTTGAACTCATAGTCGGTATGCTCGATGAGGTTTCTGAGTTCGTTTTCGCGTAGCCGCACGAGCTCGGGATTTCCCGCCGCGCCGGTAATTACCGTGCGCTTGTGGTTCACGAAGGCCCGCTCCGCACGACCCACCATCTCGCGGGTCACGCCGCGCACGTTCATGCCAAGCTCGCTCGTGACAAAGACGCCGCCGGTCTGCACCGCCATGTCGTCCAGGCGCCAGCGACGCCCCTCGCCATAGAGCGGCGCCTTGATGCAGACGACGTCCATATCTCCCTCGGCTTTGTTCTGGAGCACCATGCCGAGCGCATCTCCGGTGATGTCGTCGCAGATCACCAGAGCCGGGTGTCCGTCTTCGGCCGAGATGATCAAAAAGGGCAGCAGGTCTTGGGGGTCGGAGAAGCTCGCATCGGTCAGGAGGATATAGGGATCGAAGAGCTCGGATGTGCCCTCGCGCTCGTTGAGCGCCATGTTAGGGGTGATATGCCCCTGTTCGAAGACGATGCCCTCGTCGATCTCGAGTTTGGTTTCCGTGCGTTGCGACTCCTCGACGTTGACCACGCCCTCCACGCCGACCGCATGGACAGCCTCGCCAACGATGCGCGCCATATCTTCGTCGTCGCAGGAAATGGTAGCGATTTGGGTGAGGGTTTCGATGTCGCGGGCGGGTTCAGCCATGTCAGCGAGCGCCTCAAGCGCGCCCGTGCCCGCCGCCTGCAGGCCGCGACGCAGTGCGAGGGGGTCGGCACCGGCCTCGACCAGGCGCGTGCCGCGGACAAGCAGCTGTTGGGCGAGAACCATTGCCGTGGTCGTGCCGTCTCCAACGGCGCTGCCGGCAGTCTGAGCAACCTCGCGCATGAGCCGCGCGCCCATCTCCTCAGCGGGATCCTCGAGTGCGATGCTCTCTGCAACGGTCGCGCCGTCATTGGTGACGAGCGTCGGGGCGCTTGCCTCGGCGCGGTCGCGGTAGGCCGCTCCACGGACGTTGGCCTTCTGGTTCATGGCCACATAGCGTCCCTTGGGACCGAGCGTCACCTTTGCGGCGTCAGCCACCTTGTTTGCGCCCACGAGCATCCGAGCGCGGAAGTCTGATCGATATTCGGTCGTCATAGATTCAGAAGCAGTCCTTTCTCGTGCTCGCGCCAAAACAAGAAGGCGGATGCCCGCCGCCGTTCACGGAGGCCGGCATCCGCCGCCACAACCTTCGATATGCGTTGCATCAAGGGTATCAAATGACGCTTAGACCGCGTCCATCATTGCCTGGAACTTCTCGAGCTCCTCAGGATCCATGTGGTAGCCGTGCTTGTCCTCGGGGTAGCCGCCCTCGCGCACGTCCTTCGCCCACGCGGCGTAGGCACCCATGAGGAAGGGGAGCAGGTCGGCGTACTTCTTGGCGTGGGACGCCATGTTGGGATTCATGCCGAAGGTGTCCATATCGACCATCTCGGAGCCGTCGCAGGCGCCGCCGCCGGCGATGGAAACCACGGGCACGCGCAGCTTCTTGGCGATGGCGTTGGAAACCTCGATGGGCGTGAGCTCGATGGTCATGCCGCCCATGCCGTTCTCCTGATACTCATAACCCCACTTGAAGATGCGGAAGGCGTCCTCGGCGGTCTTGCCCACGCGCTTGTAGCCCGTTGCGTTGGTTTGCCAACCCGATATCGCGCCGATGTGGCCGTAGGTGGGCACATAGTTATCGGACATGAACTTGAGGATCTCGTTGGTGATGCCCATGGGAAGCATCGAGTCGGCGCCTGCATAGACCCAGCGGGCACCCCAGCGCACAGCCAGGGACTTGTCCGCGTATACGCCGGTGGGCATGTAGTAATTGATGTGGATGATATTGGTGTAGGTGCGATAGGTCTCGATTGTCAGCGTGCCGACGGTCAGCTCATCCTCAAAGTCAACGCCGCTCTTTCCTATCACGAGGGCAGGGGTGCGAAGAATGTCGCAATTCGCCATCTCGGCGGCCAAGCCAAAGATTGGCCCCAGCATGGCGGGACACATCTGCACGATTTTCTCGCCGCGATTCTTCATCTGCTGGAGTTTGTTGAGGCTTTTCCGTGTCTTTGAGGCGGTCGACATCTTGATCTTTGGCTGCTGGGCTTCCATGGGATGACCCTCCTTCTGCACGGGGAACGCTGAGGCCGGTTGGCCAATCCGTACGAGTTCAGTGTAGCCGACATGCTGTAGCGATAATGGTTAGTTTAGAAAATTACCGTTTGCCGGATACGGGTGACCGTTCACCGTGAGGAAGCGGCAGGGTCAAGATCTCCTTCGGCCGAAAGAACGCTTGGGAACATGCGCTCATTCCGACAGGTTGTTGGGGTGCAGGGTGCTATTAGCTGCACTTTGTCGGATGTCCCCGCGCGCCGCACAAGCGTAAAAGAATGTTGTCGGGCGGCGGGCACGAGCGCTCGCTGCAAGGAGCGGGACATGCCGCGCAAGAGGAGGACACCATGGGACTTTCCGTTGATTCCAAGATCAAGCTCATCATGAAGAACCCGGATGCGGTCGCGGTCATCGACAAGTATACGCCAGGCTTCGCTTCGAATCCTCAAATGAAGATGGTTCAGGGTCTTACCTTCCGCAAGCTTGCCTCCTTCCCGCAGTCTAAAGAGGCGGGCATTACCGACGAGGTTGTGGAGGAGATCGACGCGCAGCTGAAGGCGCTTGACGACTAGCATTTAGTCGAGCGAGCACGGGGCGTCTCGTCGTTTTGGCGGGGCGCCCCATCTTGTGTCTCGGCACGCTCAGTGCTGGCCGGTGTTTTTGATATGCGCGCGGAAATCGAGGGCTTTGATGATGATCTGCAGCCTAAGGCGCACGTCAGGGTCATCGAGGTCATCGTCGAGAAGGCGGCGAATGCGGTCGATTCGCTCGTGGAAGGTGCTTCGGTGCACGAAGAGCTCCTTCGATGCGCGCGTGGCGCTCATGTTGCAGTTGAAGTAGACCTTGAGCGTTTCCAAATAGCCCGTCTTTGAGGCGCGGTCGTGCGCAAGGAGGCGACGCACCCCATCGGTATAGAAGAGCTCGATAGGCAGCTCGCCTGTGGCGCTCGAGATCATTTCCGCGAGCGCGATATCTTGGAAGTGGTGGATGGTGACTGTGGGCTCAATGAGCGTGCCCTGTTCGAGGGCACGGCTTGCCTGGAGGAAGTAGAGCTGTGCGTTTGCCAGGTCAAGGATGGGGTCGGAGACGCCGCAGGATGCGCTGACGCTCGCAACGATCGGTTCGAGGGCCTCTTCGAGCTGCGCGCGCCATGCGCCGCGCTCAACCTCATCATCCTGAACGATCTCGGAAAGGTCGATGAAAGCTACGACCGAGGTGCGGTGGTAGGTGAAGGCGATCGAGTGGTGAAACGCAGTCTCCACGAGCGTGCAGAGATAGCTTGTGGGGAGCTGGCGCAGGCGGTGCTCAAGACGTATGCGCACACAGCATAGGATACGACCGTGGGTATCTTCGACGATCGCGCGACCCCGAGCGTCGAGGGGCTGCTGTGCGACGAGGCATTCGAGGGCGTGCTTGAGGCTTCTTCGCGTGTCGTCCGGCGCGATGGGCTCGTGCATGAGCGCTCGTTCCACGAAGCGGGCGAGGTGGGCGATGAGGCATTTGTCGCTCTGACGGAAGGGGCGCGTTTCGTAGGAGATGGTGATGCAACCGAGGTAGTCGCCGTCGTTCAGCAAGTTCGCGTTCAGGGTCGTGGTGTCGAGCAGGTTCAGCACGAAGGGCTCGTCCACATACATCGAGAGCTCATGGAGGTCGAGGAACTGCCTGATTTTGTCGGATCCGAGCACAAGCTCGTCGCCGACCATTCCTTTAGGCGTACCGATATGGGCTACATAGCGAAAGCCGGCGTCGATGACGAACATGTCGTTGCCAAAGATCGCCCGGGACGCCTCGATGAGCTCCTGCACGGGCGCGTCGACGGTAAGGAGCCTCGCGAGGTGCTCGTTCCAGTCCTCATAGGTGTCGAAGATGCGTTGGCAGGTATTGAACACCTGGTAAAAGTCGCATTCAGCAGCAAGCTCTATCACGCAGCAGCGATCTTCGAACCATCTGAGACGCGGGGTGGGTCCTATCACCACGAGCACCACATGCTCGCCAATGCTCGGCGCCTGGGGCAGCTGGCGTGCAGTGAGCACGTACAGATGGTCGTCCTTGAGCTCGCGTGTCCCGCCTTCGAGCAGAAGGGGGCGACCCAGATGCAGCTTGGGGCTGCGTTCGCCGGCAATAGAACCCGCAAAGGTGCGGGGCAGGTTGTCGAAAAGGATATCGGCGTTCAGGAGCATTGGGCCACCTGTCCCCTCTAACCGGTTTGCCGTGCTCAAGACTATGAGGTTTAACCAAGTATAAGTGTGCAGTTTGTTGCCATAGATGAACAAGAGAATGCGAAATGTGCTTTTAGATAAGCGCAATCGGTAAGCGGTACGAATGGCTAGCTGAGTGGTTTTCCATACCCAGACACATTGTCTGGTTCATGTAGGAAACATTCCGTCCAACCGTTGTATGTTCATCGCCGCGCGCTGCGCGCACGATAGCGCTGGGTGCCGTATTCGGTGGTGCCCGCGCCCGCGAGCGGGCGATGCGAACAGAGGAGGGAACGATGCCCATCAAGGACAAGCTCGATACGAGCGCCTGCGTCAAGACCGCATGGGGCAGGCTCATCCCGCAAGACGAGGCGTACAGCACGTGCCTGCGGCAGATCGCCGCGTTTTCGGCGAACATCTTCCAGGTGATGCGTATCTTAAATCCCAGCTGGGAGGATCGCACCACGGCCATCTGCGAAACTGCCTACATGATGAACACCGCCGCCTGCGCAGGCGGGGAGGGTCAGCTGCACGCCTATCTCGATGCCTTCTATGACGAGTGGAACATCCCCGAGTTCGTGAAGCGCGCGGCGTGGATCGGGGCAATCTGGGGTGATTCTGGCGACGAGGCCGAGGATATGGCTGGCCGCGTGATCCAGTACACCGAGGATCGCGTCGAGAAGGAGCTCGATACCTGTCCATGGGATATCGTCGGTTCCGAGCTCTGCAACATGACGACGTCGATGTTTACCGCGAACTTCGACATCGCGGCCGGCGGTGAGCACGGTGCGATTCAAAACGACGTCGCTCTCAACATGTGCGAGGCACGCGGGTGCGGCAACCGCCACTGCCGCGTGGTCGCCGAGCGCCTCGATGCGTTCAACCTTGATCATCAGGGTTGGCTCGACCATCGCGGCCAGCCCACGCAGCCAGTTCACGACACCCCGCCCGAGCGCAGCGTGACCCACGGCATGGGGCTCAGAAACGGCCAGTACTGCCAGACCTTCGGCGAGGAGAACACCCTCGAGTGGCAGTACGCGTGGGTTGCTGCCATGGGATGGGTGTGGTCGGTCTCCTTCCCGCTCATCGCCATCCGTGAGATGGCCGAGGATGACGAGGAGTTCGAGCGCGTGCTCGATCGGGTTTTCGCCACGGCTGGCAAGAACGCGTTCGTGGATGCCTTCGCCGTCGAAGGCCTGCGCTCTTATCTAGGCGTTCCGCACGAGCTGGGGTCGAACGACCCGCGCCTCATGGGCGGCTATATCGCCTTTATGCTCGATTGCCAGCTCGTCCCGTACGAGATGGAGGCATTCGACGAAGAGGGCTGCATCATCAAGGTCGAGACCGACACCTTCACCGGGCGCTTCCCGATGGCTCCGCTCGACGAGATCACCCTGGGGTACGAGGCGCAGTGGAATGGCGCCGTGAAGACGATGGTCTCGCCCGAGTGGTTCGTCTGGATCGATGGCAAAGACGATGAGTACCTGTATATCAATGTGGGTCACAAGGTCGACGATCGCGCGCTATAGGAGGCGAATATGCTGTTCAAGGAAGATGAGGTCGCACGGGCCGAGGCTCTGTCCGTGCGCGAGAACGTGGGTTGGTACTTCTGGACGCACGACCTTGTTGAGGTGACCGGTCAAGACGCCCAGGCGTTTCTCGAGCGCCTGCTCGTGAACCGCGTGGCAAACCTCGAGATTGGTCGTGGACGCTACACCACGATGCTCGACGAGAATGGAACGATTATCGACGATTTGGTGGTCACGCGGCGCGCAGCGGACGTCTTCTGGCTCTCTACGCTCTACGGGCCTCATGCCTGTCGTTGGTTCGATGCCCATGCGCGCGAGGGCGAGGATGTGGCGTGGCAGGATATAACAGCGGGTCACTACATGTATGCCGTGCAGGGACCTGCATCTTCTGCAGCGATGGAGCGCCTGCTCGGACAGAGCGTCGAGGGGCTCAAGCGGTTCGAGATGATCGATGCGACGATCGGCGATGTCGCGGTCGTTGTGGATCGCGGTGGCTTCACCGGCGAGCTTGGCTACGAGATCTACTGCGCGCGTAAGGATAACGATGCGGTACGCGAGGCCATCGAGGCGGCTGTGGGCGCGCCGCGCCTTTCCGTCCTCGAGGTTTACGTGCGTTCGCTGCCCATGGAGAAAGGCATGGCGCTTCGCCAAGATTATTTCGGTCTCACGCCCTTCGAAGCCGGGCTCGGTTGGTCGGTGCACTTCGATAAGGACTTCATAGGTAAAGAGGCGCTTCTCGCCGCACAAGCCGAGCCGCTTCGTCGCAAATTCGTGGGTTTCGAGCTCGAGCGCGAGAGCTATGAGGATATCGCCCAGGGAGAGATCGTGCGCAAGCGCGGCATCCCGGTGGGCATCGCCCGGGCGTTCATCTATGGCTACACGGTCGAGAAGAACATCGGTTTCGGCATCGTGGATGCCGAGAGGTGCCCGGTGGGTACCCGGGTGAAGATGGGGCCGAACGACTCGCCCGCCATCGTGGTCGAGCCTAAGTGGCTATAGCGGCGAACCTTCCGCTCGCCCTGCGAACCCTGCGTATATGAGACGGCCTGCGGGCGGGCGCGCAGCCCGCCCCGGAAGGAGGCATGCGATGCGATTCAACGATAAGGTGATCCTCGTGGTGGGGTCGGCATCCGGCATGGGTGCCGCCACGGTGAAGATGCTCCTCGAGGAGGGCGCCCACGTCGTGGCGTTCGACAATAACGAAGAGACCATGGAAGAGCTTGAGGAAGAGCTCGCAGAATGCTACGCAGAGGCTCCGGGCACCTTTGAGAAGTACATGGGCGATGTGACCGATGAGGCGGCTCGCGCGGGTTACCTCGATTACGTGCGCGAGCGCTATGGCACCATTGACAGCCTGTGCTACGTGGTGGGCGTGCTCGACCTCATGTGCCCGGCGCACAAGACCGACGATGAGCTCTGGCAATACGTCATGGACGTGAACGTGAACGATTGCTTCTATATGGTGCGCGACGCCCTGCCGATGCTTCTCGACCACGAGGGGCCGGCGGCGAACGTCGTGATCGTGGGGTCGGTGGGCGGCCTCTATGGATCCACGGCCGGTGCGGCCTACGTTACCTCGAAGCATGCGGTGCTCGGTCTCGCGCGGAACCTCGCATGGAGCTACCATTGGCGCAACCTCCGCGTGAATGTGGTGAACCCGGGTGCCATCATGACGAACATCATGGGCAACGCCATGGAGAAGTGGCCGGATCGCGAGGTGATGGATGACGACGGCAACGATCTCTATAGCGTGCGCGGCGCGGTGAGCTTGGGCGTGGATGCCGAGGGCGGCAACATGATGGGCGACGCCGAGGACATCGCGCGGGCGATCCTCTTCTTGCTCGACGATGAGAACAAGTATGTGAACGGCGCGCAGATCACCGTCGACGGCGGCTGGACGAGTTTCTAACATCGGTGCTCAAACGGTGAGGCGGAGGGGTAGTCGCGCAGTCTCGGTGGCATATGTTTCGCACGGATTGTGCGTTGTCGCCCGCACACCGCTCTTCTAAACTGATTGCAACGCGCTCAACGTCCGGCATGGTGACGTGCCGGACGTTCAAGCGCATGAAAGCACCGCTCGCCGATGACGATGCGGCAGGATATTTCCGAGCCGCGAAAGGTACTAAGATTAAGTAACTCATTAAGTAACTTATCTGTTTTCCGTGCCCGCGGTGTCTTTTGGCGGTGGCGATGAGGCTGGTGGCGGAGAGGAGCCCGGATGGTAGCGTACAAAACCGATATCGAGATTGCACAGGAAGCTGAGATGCGGCCTATCTCTCAGGTGGCCGAGTCGGTCGGTCTCACCGACGATCAACTCGAGCATTACGGCAAGTACAAGGCGAAGGTCGACATCCATGCACTGAACGATCTGCCCGAGTTTGGCAAGCTCGTGCTCGTGACGGCCATCACGCCGACGCCGGCGGGCGAGGGCAAAACGACCACCTCGGTCGGTTTGGCAGACGGGCTGCGCAAGCTCGGCAAAAAGGCGGTGCTGGCGCTGCGCGAGCCGTCTCTCGGACCGGTCTTCGGTGTGAAGGGCGGCGCTGCGGGCGGCGGCTATGCCCAGGTCATTCCCATGGAAGACATCAATCTGCACTTCACCGGCGACTTCCATGCCATCGGCGCGGCGAACAACCTTCTCGCCGCGATGCTCGACAATCACATCAAGCAGGGTAACGAGCTCAACATCGATCCGCGCCGCATCACGTGGAAGCGTGCCGTCGATATGAACGATCGCCAGCTTCGCCGCATCGTGGACGGCTTGGACGGCGTGGCGAATGGCGTGCCGCGCGAAGACGGCTTCGATATCACCGTGGCCTCTGAGGTCATGGCGGTGTTCTGCCTGGCTCGCGACCTCATCGACCTTAAGGAGCGCTTGGGTCGCATGGTCGTTGCATACACCTATGACCAGAAGCCCGTCACCGCGCACGACTTGGGTGCCGAAGGTGCCATGACCGCGCTGCTCAAGGACGCCATCAAACCCAACCTGGTGCAGACGCTCGAGCATACGCCCGCGTTCGTGCACGGTGGCCCCTTTGCGAACATCGCGCACGGCTGCAACTCGGTGATCGCCACCAAGACCGCGCTCAAGCTGGGCGATTACGTGGTAACCGAGGCCGGCTTCGGCGCAGACCTTGGTGCCGAGAAGTTCTGCGACATCAAATGTCGCATGGCTGGCCTCAGCCCCGACGCATGCGTGGTCGTGGCGACGGTGCGCGCGCTCAAGATGCATGGCGGCCTGCCCAAGGCAGACCTTGCGCACGAGGACCTCGAGGCGCTCGAGAAGGGGCTCCCGAACCTGCTCCAGCATGTGAAGAACATGCAGGAGGTCTACGGCCTGCCGGTCGTGGTCGCCATCAATGCCTTCCCCACAGATACGAAGTCGGAGCTCGACCTGGTCGAGGAGCGGTGTCGCGAGCTCGGCGTGAACGTCGCCCTCTCCGAGGTGTGGGCGAAAGGCGGCGAGGGTGGACGCGCGCTCGCCGAGGAGGTCGTGCGGCTCTGCGAGGCGGGCGAGGCGACCTTTGGCTACTCGTATGAGCTCGACACCACGATCGAGCAGAAGCTTGAAGCGATCGCAGCGAAGATATATCACGCGGACGGCGTCGATTTCACGCCGGCGGCCAAAAAGCAGATGGCGAACCTTGAGAAGCAGGGGTTCGGCGCGCTGCCGATCTGCATGGCGAAAACGCAATACTCGTTCTCGGACGACCAAACGTTGCTTGGCGCGCCGCGCGGCTTCCGCATCACGGTGCGCAACCTCAAGGTCTCTGCGGGTGCGGGGTTCATCGTGGCGCTTACGGGCGACATCATGACCATGCCGGGACTCCCGAAGAAGCCGGCTGCGCTGAACATCGACGTGACAGCCGATGGCAAGATCACAGGGCTCTTCTAGGGCAGATGCCTCCACGCGCGCGGGTCGCGTCGCCCACCGGTTTGCGCGTATAGGCTACATGCGACGCCCGTAGGCGTCGCGGTGCAGGAAACGGAGTAGGTGTCATGGGTGATAACCAAGCGATGGGCGTACGGCTCAGCGAGTACGCGTGCGGCGATTTCGCGCAAGCCCTGGCAGCAAAGCGTTCGGTGCCTGGCGGCGGCGGCGCGGCGGCGCTTGCCGGGGCGCTTGGGATCGCGCTTTGCTCCATGGTGGGGAGCTTCACCGTGGGAAAGAGAACATACGCCGAGGTCGAAGCAGATGTCGAGCGCATCATGGCGGGGGCGGAGGATATTCGGTGCCGTCTGGTCGATCTCATCGATGCCGATGCGGCCTCGTTCGAGCCGCTTTCGCGCGCATACTCGATTCCCAAGACCGATCCCACGCGCGCCCAGGTGCTCGAGGAGGCCACCAAGGCCGCATGCGTGGCGCCCGTTGAGATGGTGCGCCAGTGTGCCCGCGCGGTCGAGGCGCTTGAGGAGATGGCCGAGAAGGGAAGCCGCTTGCTCATATCTGATGTGGGCTGCGGCGCGGCGCTCTGCGCGGCAGCGCTCAAGGCGGCAAGCCTCAACGTATATGTGAACACCAAGACGCTCGCCGACCGTGAGCACGCCGATGCGCTCGAGCATGAGGTCGACGAGCTGCTCGCGTGCTACGTGCCGCGCGCGGACGCGCTCGCGAGAACCGTCGAGGACCGCATCAGGGGAAGGGCATAGCCATGGCTACCATCTTGAAGGGCGCACCCGTCGCCGCGGGGATCACCTCAGCGCTCATCGGGCGCACCGAGGCGCTGCGTTCCCAGGGCATCGTTCCCGCGCTCGCCATCGTGCGCGTAGGCGAGCGGCCCGATGATCTTTCCTATGAACGGGGGGCCTGTAAGCGCTGTGAGAAGGTGGGCATCGAGGTCAAGCGATTCGTCCTCCCCGATACCTGCACGCAGGACGAGCTGTTGGCAACGATTCGCACGGTGAACGCCGATCCCACGGTTCACGGGTGCCTTATGTTTCGCCCGCTGCCGAGCGCGCTTGACGAATCTGAAGCCTGCGAGGCGCTCAGTCCTGCAAAGGACGTGGATGGTGTCACCTCGGGCTCGCTGTACGGCGTGTTCGCAAACAAACCCATCGGATTTCCGCCCTGCACGGCGGAGGCGGTGGTCGAGCTGCTTGATTGGTCGGGCGTTGAGTTGAGCGGTTCTGCGGTTACTGTCGTGGGGCGCTCCCTCGTTATCGGCAAGCCGGTATCCATGATGCTCCAGGCGCGCCATGCAACGGTCACCATGTGTCACACGCGCACGCGTGACCTGCCGGCGGCATGCCGCGCGGCCGAGGTGCTTGTCGTCGCCGCTGGGCACGCGGGTACGATCGGCGCAGATGCGGCGGCGCCTGGGCAGACGGTGATCGACGTGGGTATCAACTGGGACGATGAGGCCGGCAATCTCGTGGGCGATGTCGTGTACGACGAGGTCGAGCCCATCGTTTCTGCCATCACGCCCGTGCCCGGCGGTGTCGGCGCCGTGACGACGGCGATACTTGCCAAGCATGTGGTGGAAGCCGCGGAGCGTTCGATGGTACCCTGTTCACGTGAATCCGTGGGAAACTGATGGGAGCATGCGAACGATGTCAGTCGATAGAGCACGTGCAGAGGCGGCGATTCGCGACTTCCTGATCGCGCTCGGCGAGGACCCGGACCGACCCGGTCTTGCGGAAACGCCGAACCGCGTCGCGCGCGCTGCCGAGGAGATCCTGCGCGGCTATGACGAAAACCCTGCCTGCCATCTGCGCAAGCAGTTCCAGGAGGGCGATATTGAGGAAATGGTGATCGTGCGCGACATACCGTTCTCCTCGCTGTGCGAGCATCACATACTGCCGTTCACCGGGCATGCGCACGTGGCGTACATCCCGCATGCGGGCTGCATCACCGGGCTCTCGAAGATCGCGCGGTGCGTGAATGGCTATGCGTGCAGGCTGCAGCTACAGGAGCGCCTGACCGGACAGATCGCCGATGCCATGATGACCGAGCTCGAAGCCCTTGGCGTGCTCGTGGTGCTGAAGGCAGAGCACATGTGCATGACGATGCGCGGCGTGAAAAGCGCCGGCGCCCTTACGGTGACCTCGGCGGTTCGTGGAGCGTTTCGCACGGACATCCGAACGCGCGAGGAAGCGCTGCGCTTGCTTGGGCTCTAGCGTCGGATCTTGGTGGTTCGGGGTATAGGCCTCGTCGTTTCGCATTCCAGGGCGCGATGCGCCGCGGCGGGTCGCATGTGCGAGCGCTCCTGTTGCAGGGGCGGTCGCGTTATCGCAGAGGGGAGCGGGAGACCTCTCCAGCGGCACCGTTAAGAGCTCCGTTTGAGGACGCTGCGCTTGTGCTGTGCATTTGTTTAGCTAGGTGCGGAATAGATAGGAGCCTGCTGTGTTCAAGACCGATGCGAGCGATAAAGAAACGTTGCGCGCCGAGTTGAAACGCGCGCGAAGCGGGATGTCCGAGCCTGAGCGCGCGCAGGTCGATGCCGCTATCGCGCGCGTGCTGGTTCAATTGCCTGAATACGAGTGCACATCGACGGTGTTTGCGTACAACTCGTTCGGGGCGGAAGTCGATACGCACGCCATCATCGCACGCGCCCTCGACCAGGGAACGACCGTCGCCCTTCCGCGCTGCGTGCCGCGCACACGCACGATGCGTTGGTATCGAATCGATTCGCTCGATGGCCTTGAGCGAAGCGCGCTCGGTGTGCTTGAACCCAAAGACGATCCCGATCGCCTGCTCGACCCTTCGTGCGATGCTGCCGCGGTGGCGCTGGTGCCCGCGCTCTCCTTTGACTCCCAGGGGTACCGGCTCGGGTATGGCGGCGGGTTTTACGATGCGTTCCTTGCGGGGTTTCCCGGCACCTCCATTGGGCTGTGCCGATCGTGCCTGCAAATCGATGACCTGGCGGCGCACGGGGCGCGCGAGCCGCATGACGAACGCGTGAACATCGTAGTCTCAGATGCGGGCGCCGTGCGTGTGTCCTGATCGCTTGGATACGGCGCATCTGCGATTTCGGCGCGCGTCGTAGGGCAGGCATATGATGGTTTGGGCGCGGATCGTGCCTGCGGTATGCTTTGCTGCGACTACTTGCCCATTCATTTCGGAGGTGTCATATGGCTCATGATGCCGGCGCGCGCTATTGCGTTCCGTTCGATGTTCCCGAGCTCTCATACGATGACGCTGTCGTGGTCGCAGCGGACACGGGACGGTTGATGAGCAATGATGGGCCGTTGCTCGAGACGGTAATCGACATGCTTGACGAGCTCGAGCGGCCGGACGCTCATTTCGATGTGATTCAGATCGCCGGCACCAACGGAAAGACATCCACCGCGCGGTTCGCGGCAGCGATCCTTGCAGGGGCGGGGCTTCGCACCGCGCTCAGCACATCGCCGCATCTCATGCGGTATCCCGAGCGCATGGAGATCGACGGCGCCGTGGTTTCGGACGCGCAGTTCGCCCATGGCGTCTCGGCAGCATATGAGGCGGGAAAGCGGGTGAACGCCCGTCGAGTCTCCCTCCAGCTCGAACCATACCAAGTCACACCGTTCGATTTGCTGACGGTTGCGTCTCTGGTCATCTTCGCTGAGGATATGGTCGATGTTGCGGTTCTTGAGGTTGGTCTGGGCGGCCGCTGGGATGCCACGAGCGCCACGGATCCGGTCGGTGTGGCCATCACCGGCATCGGTCTCGACCATACGTACATTCTGGGCGATACCTTGGCGAAGATCGCAGCCGAAAAGGCGGCGATCATCAAGCCGGGGCGGTTTGTCGTCTTGGGCGAGGGCACCCATGAGCCGAGCGTGCAGCGGGTCATGGATGAGTGCTGCGCGGCATGCGCCGTCGAGCCCATCGTGGTGCAGCATGAGGTATGTGCGGCGCCGGCTCATCTGGGCGAGCAGCTCGCGATCCGTTGCCCGGGCAGCTATGCCACCTACGACGTTTCGCTGTGCAAGCCCGTATATCAGGCGCAAAACGTCGCGTGCGCCATAGCGGTTGCGGAGCGCTACCTTGCCCGCGCGCTCGACGAGGTGCAGCTCAACAGGAGCCTCGCCACCTGCTCCACGCCAGGCAGGTTTGATGTGCGCAGCACCGATCCCTTTGTGCTCATCGATGCATGCCACAACCCGCAGTCGTGCGCGGCATTCGTTTCGTCGCTTGACGAGATCGATCCCGACGTGTCGCGGCGGCCGATGCTTTTGCTTGCGACGCTTTCGGACAAGGACGCCGCGGGAATCGTCTCGATCCTCGTTCCGGCGTTTCCCTATGTCGCGGTAACGCAGACCGCAGATGACCGTGCGCACGACGCAGCGTCGCTCGCGTCGCTTGTCCGGCGCGAACTCGTGGCGCGTGGTCGTCCGGAGGAGGATCTGCTCGCCGTGTATCCAACGGTGCCGGAGGCGTTCGATGCATTGCGCGCCTCGCACGTGCCGTTTGTCGCCGCGGGCACCATCACGCTTGCTGGTGAAGTCGCGGCGCTTGTGGCGGGCTTCAAGCGCTCATAGCGACAATCTTCAGGCAGGCGGCGCGATGATCTCAGCGCGCTTCTGCGTCTTCAGCCTGTGTTTTTTTGCCGGAATGGGCATGTCGGTATACAATGGCACACATGTTATGCCAAGAGTGCGTGCATCGCGCCCGTCGAAAGGTTTTGATACCGTATGATGTCGTATATCCAAGAGCTCATGTCACCGCAGGTGATGTTCGTGCTCTATCTTTTCCTCGCCTTCATCATTGCGCTTTACGTGCTCTCGGTGGCCTATGTGTTCATTGATGCCCGCCGCCGCGGCTCGCAATATTTCTGGGCATGGGGCCTGCTTGCGCTCCTGCCGTTCATTGGCCTCATCGCATATAACGTGCTGCGTCCGAGCTCGTATCTGGCCGATCGCGAGGAGCAGGAACTCGATATGGCGCTGCGCGAGCGCCAGCTCGCCCAATATGGAACGTGCCCGCATTGCGGCGGACCCATCGAGAAGGATTTTGTGGTGTGCCCGGTTTGCAATACCCAGGTGCGCAACGTGTGTCCCAGCTGTCGCAAACCGCTCGATGCGCACTGGAAGGTTTGCCCGTACTGCCGCATGCATATCCAGTAAGGCGCGCATCCACCAAGGAGGGTGTTTTAGAGCAGGTCATCGCCGCATGATGGACATGCTGGCTTGGGCGGCTCGGGCGCCGCTGCAACGGGAGCCTCTATGTGGGGCTCTTGTTTTTTTGCATCTCGTCCGCCTCGCGCGAGTCATTTCTAAAAACTCCGTATCGGGCGCGACAGGCAATCGGTACTGTGGTAAACCTATACCAGTTGGTTCGAGAAAGGCTATACCTCGCATGTGTTGCGATTGGCACCATCGCGCCGCCTCGGCTGCGCGAGCCCAGACTATCTAGGCGTCTGCCCTTTACCTGGCTCACCGGCCATGGGCAGCCGCCCGTTACCGCTCGTCGTTTTTAAGGCGCGAGCGCTTTTCATGATTCGGCGCGGCCTGGATTTTATGTTCGCTCCGAAAGACGATCGACATGCTTGCATACAGGAAGGTATTCCATGAAGGTCTTATATAACGACGGTCATATCGATGAATGCCCGGCCGACGAGGTCGTTCACGTCATCCGCCACAGCGCGGCGCACATCATGGCGCAGGCGGTGAAGCGCCTCTATCCCGACGCGGACTTCGCCTATGGTCCTGCGACCGACAATGGTTTCTACTACGATATCGACTTGC
>CAZUYD010000010.1:0-4845 GCA_964624825.1 uncultured Enorma sp.
CCCTGCGTGCGCTTGCGGTCGACGGAAACCACCAGCTGGTCGCGCTCGTCAACCTCGAACTCGAGCCATGCGCCGCGCGCCAGGATGACCTCAGCCTTGAAGATGCGCTTGCCACCGTCCATCTCGGAACCGAAATACACGCCCGGGGAGCGCACGAGCTGGCTGACCACGATGCGCTCGGTGCCGTTGATGATGAAGGTGCCCTGCTCGGTCATCACGGGGAAATCGCCCATGAACACGAGCTGCTCCTTGATCTCGCCCGTCTCCTTATTGGTCAGGCGAACCTCGGTGAGCAACGGCGCCTGGTAGGTCATATCCTTCTCGCGGCATTCCTCGACCGTGTGGGAGGGATCGCCGAACTGATGGTGCCCGAACGTGACCTCGAGCACGTGGTTCTGGCTCTGGATGGGGCTCGACTCCTTAAAGGCCTCGCGCAGGCCCTCGTCCATGAACCGCTCGAAGGACTTCTTCTGAACGGAGATGAGGTTGGGCAGCTCCATCGCCGGCGGAATCTTCCCGAAGTTGAGGCGGGTGCGCCCGGTCGCCATGACCTCATGTGTGGCAGTTGCGTTTGGCAAGCTCTTTCCTCCTCGTAGGTACTGACAGCTTGTTGGCTCGATTCCTGCCGTGCGGGCAGATGCGCGTGGGGCGCGATTCTCGCCGTCGCCCGCATGGCGCGACGTGTGAACCCCGATGCGAGACCCGATTGGAACCGGGCGCGCCGGGCGCGTGAATCGTGACGTGCAATCCTACCCGCGCGATACAGAAAAAGAGCCAGATATCGCAGCCTTTTAGTTTAGCAATCGCCTACCGTTTAGCAAGAAAATACTTGACGTGCACGCCATTCTGGGGTAGACAAATTTTTTTGAAAAAAGTGCGCAGGTCAACACGGTAAATCGAACATACGTTCATGAGTTTTGTGTGGTGAGTACGGTGAATGGGGCTCCAAACGGGACGATTCGCCCGCCGCTCTTAGCCAGCGCTCGAGCCTTCTTCCCGTGGACCTGGCGCGTCCGTGTGCCCGTCGGGCGCCGGCGGCACTCCCCCGCCGAGCGCGGCGGCACTCTTCGATTTCCCGCCTGCAGGCTCCTGCGTGCGCTCCGCGACGATGTAACGGGGGCGCGCCTTCGCCTCGAGATACGTCTTGCCCACATACTCGCCGATCACGCCGATGGAGATGAGCTGCACACCGCCGAGAAGCAAGATCACGCAAATCACGCTCGCCCACCCCGAAACGGCGTGACCGCCGAGTGCCGTCACCACCGCCCAGACGATGCCGATGAAGCTGATCGCCGAGATGCACGCGCCCAGCGCCATGATCAGGCGAATCGGCTTGATGGAAAGGCTGGTGATACCGTCGAGCGCCAGGCTGAGCATCTTGCCAAGCGAATAGTGGGTAGACCCCGCAACGCGGGGCGCGCGAACATAGAACACCTCGCAGCTCGTGAAGCCCACCAGTGGCACCAGGCCGCGCAGGTACAGGTTGACCTCGCGAAATCCCGCGAGCCCTTCGACGACGCGCGCCGAGAGCAACCGATAGTCCGCGTGGTTGTAGACCACCTCTGCCCCCAGCCAACCGAGCAGCTTGCAAAACGCCTGCGCGGTGGTGCGCTTGAACGCCGAGTCGCTGTCGCGATCGCTGCGCACGCCGTATACGACGTCATACCCGTCGCGGTAGCGGGTAACCATCTCGCCTGCCACATCGATGTCGTCCTGGCCGTCGCAGTCTATGGTGATAACCGCGTCGCACCGTCCCCGCGTCTCCATAAGTCCTGCGTAGAGCGCGTTTTGCTGCCCCCGGTTTCGGCTTAGGCGCATGCCCTGCACGCGCGGGAACGCCTGCGAGAGGGCGCGGATAGCCGGCCAGGTATCGTCTGTCGAGCCGTCGTCTACAAGGAGCACCGTACTGCCCGGGGCGATGTCCCCGGAACCTTCAAGCTCATCGAGCTTCTTCGCGAGGCGCGGCACCATCTGAGGAAGCGCCTCCTGCTCGTTGAAGCACGGACTCACCATATAGAGCACCGGAGCCGGTCTCACAGAACAGAACCTCCCGCCCAGCCAATCGCCCGGCCAGCATGAAGCGCGCCCGAGCGACCATCAGGAAATGCGCGGAGCGCCGCCGAGAACACCGTACCGAGAACGCTCCGCCATACCCTCGCGCAGCGCGCCCAGTAAAGCAGCAGCGCGCAGAAGGATGCCGGAGCGAAGCGCTCGCCGCGCGCGACGCCGCGGGAACCCTACCGCGTAAGACCGCCGCGCGCGTCGATAGCCTCCCAGAACCCTTCCGAGAAGCGCGGATCGGCCGCGGCCATCAGCGCGTTCGTGGCCATCCAGCCCGAGGGCGTGCCGGTGTCGTACCCAGAAAGCGGGTCGATGACCACCGCGTACATGGCCTCGCGGTCAAGAGACCGCGCCATGGCATCGGTGAGTTGAACCTCTCCGTTCGCGCCGGGCGCCTGATCGGCAAGAAGGTCCATGACGAGCGGGCTCAGCAGATAGCGGCCCACGATGTACAGGTTCGAGGGAGCCTCTTCGGCCGACGGCTTCTCCACAAGCCCCGACACGCGCCATACCGCGCCAGGATCATAATCATCCACCTCGCCGACGCCATCGAGAGCGCCGATGCGCTCACCCGCGATGACACCGTAGCGCGAAACCTCGTCGGGTTCGCACCGCGCGACCGCGATGACCGATGCGCCGGCGTGCTTTGCCGAAACAGACATCATTTTGCAGCAAATATCGCGCGCGGGAACCACGTAGTCGCCCAACAGGACAAGGAACGACTCGCCCGCCACGGCGTCGGCCGCCGAGCGAATCGCATGGCCGAGCCCGTTAGGACGGTACTGGAACCGGAAATCGACCGGCAGGCCGCCCGCCTTGGCGACCGCATCGGCGTAATCAGCCTTACCGCGTGCCCGAAGCAGCTGCTCAAGCGCGGTATCGGGCTGAAAGTAACTCAAAAGCTCGGGCTTGTTGGGGCTCGTCACGATGATGACGCCGTCCACGTCATCGGGCTCGAGCGCCTCCTCGACCACATACTGGATGACCGGCTTATCGAGCACCGGCAGCATTTCTTTCGGCGTGCACTTCGTAGAAGGAAGAAAGCGGGTACCCAAGCCCGCCGCAGGAATGATTGCCTTCATGCGATGCGATTCCTTTCGCTAACCCCCACGCGCGGGCTCCACGACGCGGAGCATCCCGACCAACTCGCTCCCGTGCGCTCGCTCCCGTGCGCACGGGTTCCACATCGATAGCATCTTACCGCGCAGCGCGTCGTCCCTACGAGGGGGGCATGCAAGCTACAAGGCTTTTGCAAAAAAGGGAGTCCCCATTGGAACTCCCCTTTGAAACGCTATGTCATAGCTGCGCACAGCGCAGTCGACTCGACTGCAGCCAACCCAACCGGGTCGGTTACAACCGCCCGGACGAGCCAGGTTGGCCACAACCTGGCTGGCCGCAGCCACGCGGGCGATGCGCCCGCGTAAAACTACTTCACGGTGACGGCAGCGCCGGCGGCCTCGAGCTTCTCCTTGGCGGCGTCGGCGTCCTCCTTCTTGACACCCTCGAGCACGGCCTTCGGAGCGCTCTCGACAACCTCCTTGGCCTCCTTGAGGCCAAGGCTGGTGAGCTCGCGGACGACCTTGATGACCTGGATCTTGTTGTCGCCGAAGCCCTCGAGCACGACGTCGAACTCGGTCTTCTCCTCCTCGGCGGGAGCGGCGTCGCCAACGGGACCGGCCACGACGGCGGCGGGGGCGGCGGCGGACACGCCGAAGGTGTCCTCGATAGCCTTCACGAGCTCGGAAGCCTCGAGCAGGGTCATTTCCTTAAGAGCCTCGATGATCTCATCGTTAGTAAGCTTAGCCATGGTAAGCAATCCTTTCGGTTACCGCGCGGAACCTCTCCGGCGCGGAGCTAAAACTTGTGTGCGGCGCAGATGCGCCTGGGTTGCACGGGAGCCCCGTGCCGGCTGCTAGGCAGCCTTCTGCTCGGAAATCTGCTGGATGGTACGGGCGAGACCGCTCGACACACCGTTGGTGCAGACCGCGATATCGCGCGCGAAGCCGTTGATAAGGCCGGCGATCTGACCAAGAAGCTGATCTTTGGTGGGCATGTTGGCCATGGCGGCGGCATCCTCCGCGCCGATTGCCTTGCCCTCAGAGATTCCACCCTTGACCTCAAGCACGCCCCTGGCCTTCTGGGAGAACTCCTTGAGCACCTTTGCGGAGCTCACGGGCTCTTCCTCGTAGAAGACATATGCCAAAGGGCCGGCGAGCATATCGTCGATCTCGGGCTGCTCCTGGTTTTTGAGGGCGAGGCGGACGAGGTTGTTCTTGTACACCTTCATCTCCGCACCGACCTCGCGAAGCGCATGGCGGAGCTCCTGAGACTGCTTCACCGTGAGACCGTTGTAGGCAACGACATACAGGCCGGCGCTGGCCTTCACGCGCTCCTCGATCTCGGCGACTCTGTCGATTTTGTACTGCTGTGGCATCTAGTACACCTCCTCAATTCTTTCCGGGCACGACCCGCCGAAGACAATGTCTGCGGGAATGTCTCGAAAAAGAAACCCCCGCGCTGCAAAGAGCGACGAGGGCGAGAAGACATGCAAGCTATCTGCTCAACCACCTCGGCTGGCGGGTTACCCCATTGAGCCTGCGATGCGTCCGTAGCGTGAGAGCCCCAGAAGCAGCGACTTCGCGGCACCGGCTGTCTTTGGCAGCGGGTTCGTGCGTGAACCAGGGGATAGTATGACGCGGCGCGCGGCGCGCGTCAACCATCGTGCAGGAAAACGCCATTTTTATGTGCGCCGTTCACGCAAGAGCCATGATAATTTGAAGTCCG
>CAZUYD010000010.1:4945-62599 GCA_964624825.1 uncultured Enorma sp.
AAACGCCATTTTTATGTGCGCCGTTCACGCAAGAGCCATGATAATTTGAAGTCCGGTGTTCGATTACCGCGCGATGGCGGCCTGGTACGGGATGCTAGATCGCCATGTGCGCCGCATGCGGCACGAACATGCGATACCATACGGGCGAACTCAACAGACGGCTATCCCAAGGCGTACCAGCTCGTCGAAAGGACGCGTGTGAACAATCGCAAACCCTCGGTCACCTGGCGCACGCTTCAATATTTCTGGAGCGTCACCCGCATACAGCTTCCCCTGTTCGTGCTCGATGTCGCGGTAACGCTCGGGTACGTCTTCTTCCTTACCTTCGCAAGCCCCCTCATCGTCGGCCGAATCGTTGACATGGTGGGCGCGGGAAGCATCACCGCGGCCGGCGTGCTTCCGACGTTCGGCCCGTATATCGCCGCGCTCATCGGCGTGAACATCGCAGGGCAGGTGTGCAGCAAGCTACAGGACTACGCGTGCGCCAAGCTCGAGATCCGCGCCGGGTACGAGCTCGGGCGCCGTGCGTTCGACACCCTCTCCAACCAGTCCATGACCTTCCACACCAACCGGTTCGGCGGCTCGCTGGTAAGCTCCACGCAAAAGTTCATCTCGGCCTACAGCCTGCTTATGGACAACTTCACCTACTCGGCGCTACCCACTTCCGCGACCGCCGTGCTCACCGTGTGCATGCTCGCACCTCTTGCCCCCGTCTACGTCGCGGTGCTTCTGGTGGTGCTCGTCATCTACGTGGCCATCGTGTTTCGCCTCTACCGCAAGATCCTTCCCATCAACGCCGCCGCGAGCGCTGCGCAGAACCGCCTTTCGGGCGAGCTGTCCGATTCGATCACCAATATCCTGGCCGTAAAGACCGCCGGGCGCGAGGCGTATGAGCAGAGCATCTTTGAGCAGGCGAACCAAGAGGTCAAAGAAGCGGACAGCCAGCGCATGCGACGCACGGTGAAAACCGGCGCGGTGACGAGCTCGCTCATCGTGGCCATGATGGGGCTCGTCGCCGTGTTCATCGCGGGCGGAAACGCTTGGTTCGGCATCAGCGCGGGCACCCTCGTCATGATGTTTACGTATACCAATTCGCTGACCGGGCGCTTCAACATGCTCTCGCAAATGTTCCAGCAGATAAACCGCGCTTTTGGCGAGGCGCACGACCTCACGGTTGCCCTCGACGAGCCGCGCCTCGTGGCCGACGACCCGAACGCCCCCGCGCTCACGGTGACGGCCGGGGCGATCGATTTTTGCGACATCGATTTTCACTATGCCGACGCGAGCGCCGACGACGCCGTGTTCCGCGGGTTCAATTTGAAGATTCCCGCCGGCCAGCGCGTTGGCTTGGTCGGACGCTCCGGCAGCGGCAAGACCACGCTCACCACGCTGCTGCTGCGCCTGGCAGACCTCTCGGGCGGGCAGATCCTCATCGACGGGCAAGACATCGCCCACGTGAGCCAGGTAAGCCTGCGCCAGCACATCGCCTACGTGCCGCAGGAGCCGCTGCTTTTTCACCGCACGATTCGCGAGAACATCGCATACGGTCGCCCGGGCGCCGCCGAAGACGAGATCATGTGCGCGGCGCGCGAGGCAAACGCCCTTGAGTTTATTCAGAAGCTGCCACGCGGCCTCGACACGCAGGTGGGCGAGCGCGGCGTGAAGCTCTCGGGCGGGCAGCGCCAGCGCATCGCCATTGCACGCGCCATCCTCATGGACGCGCCGATCCTCGTGCTCGACGAGGCGACCAGCGCGCTCGACTCCGAAAGCGAGAAGCTTATTCAAGATGCGCTCGAGAACCTGATGCGCGGGCGAACGTCGCTGGTCATCGCCCACCGCCTCTCGACGGTCGCGGCACTCGACCGTATCGTGGTCATTCGCGACGGCAAGATCGTGGAGGACGGCCGCCACGCCGACCTGGTGAACGCCAACGGTGAGTACGCGCAGCTGTGGAGCCGCCAGTCCGGCGCGTTCTTGGGAAGCGAGTGAGCCGTGCTGGGCGGGGCAAACGGGGCAGCTCTTGGCGCGGGCGAGCATGAACGGCTTGCAGCGCGGCGCCATGGCGCCGCGGCCAGCTCGGTCGTTCCTTTTGACGCTGAACGGCACGCGGAGACCACCCGGGACGCTTCTCCCGGCTGTGAGCGGCGCGAGGGACCCCGCGTGCCGCAGCGAATCGGATTGGTTGTGCTTCGCGGGACAGGCGATGCGGGAGCGCTGGACGATCCAGCCGCATTGCTTCTCGCCGACTTCGCCGATGCGCTTACCGCCTATGCGCGCATCTCTTCAAACGAAAGGTCGGACGCGGCGCACCCATCCCTTGTTCACGCTACCGTACCTGTTAGCACATGCCCGTCTGCGCCGCCTGAAGAGACCATGGCGCCGCGCATGCCGAGCGCGCTGCGCGAATGCGACAGCGTCGTCCTTGCGCTCACATGCGGCATCAGCGCTGCACACGATGCCGCCGTCGAGCAGGCGCTCAACAGGCTCGTTGAATCTTCCCTCGTAAAGGATTCGCGCGCATATGCGCTGATCGCCGGCACATCTCCTGACGGACGCGACGGCGAAGCGGCTGTCGCCGCATGCCAGCGCCAATGCGAGCGAGACGGCATGCGCTGGTGCGGGGGCGTAGTCGCAACCGACGCCGCCTTCATCGATCGCCTTATGCGCGCGCCGCGCCTTGGTATGTGGCGACGCCCCGTCTCGCAGGCTATCGACCGCCTTGTCGCCGCGGTGCGTATGGGGTGCGCGCTGGACGAGGTTGACCTGATCGCGCAAGGTGCCTTCTACGACCGACCCGACGATTCGGCCAACGGCATCGGGAGCTCGCCTGAAGCCGACACCGCGAATGCGCTCGTCATCTCTCCCCATCCCTTGTGGTGTGTCGTCGAGCGCCGCTTGAGCCGCCGTTCTACTTGAGCCGCCGCTCACGCCGTTCGGCGCTATAGTCCAGCCCGTCCATTATGGGATGCTCATCAAGCACAGTCTGTAGCATCGTCGAGAACGACGCGCCGTCGTATGCGTCTATAGATTCGGCAACCTCTTCAACAACATCGCCGTCGACGGTATGGGTAATCGTGACGGCTTCGAGATCATAATCTGATACGACGCTCACAGACTCGATGGGCTCCTCATATTCACGCCCGTACTCAAACACGTCGTGCCCGTAGTCCCATGCGCCGCTGCTGCCATATGCTAAGAAGAGATTGTCTTCACACAGGTAATACGTCCGGCGCCCCCAGCCCGCCATCACCAGCGTAGCTTCACCGTCCACGTAGTCGTATACCGAATGGATGATACCCGCGTCAACGCTCATGTGGACAGCAGACGCGCTCGGATAGCCGATGAAGAGCTCATCGACGTCATCGTCATCGATGTCATGCAGCGGGCAAACGTACTCATCGCCCATCGCAACGCTATCACAGCGAACCGCCCTTACAGCAAGCTTGAAAACGCCTCGCACCAGCACTCGATGAGACGCTCAAGCGACCAAGCTGCGTTCGCGGGACTCGTCGAGGGCAGCACCGCCGCATCTACGCCCACGCGTTCCCGCAAGTAGCGCTTGTACAACCTGCCCGCGGTGCCGCCGTTGCAGCATACCGCCTCGATAGGCGCTGCATCGGTAACGCGCTCGATGCGCGCCGGAACCACGTTCTGGATACTCGCATCGCTTGAGCCCTTGATGTCACAGCTCCCTATCACGTCCCATAACGCGACGCCATGGCGCAGCAGCAGGCCGCGCTTCAACTCGATCGACTCGGCCAATGTTACCGTGCGCCCATGGCCAGGCACGGCATCTCCTGGCACAGCATCATCTGGTTCGGCATCTCCCTCGTTGGGGGGAACCTCTTCGCCAAGCACCGCGGCCATCACGCGCCAGAAACGATTCTGCGGATTCCCATAGTAAAACGCGTTCTCGCGCGACAGCACCGACGGAAACGACCCTAGCACGAGCACGCGGGAGCTCTCATTGAACACCGGATCGAACCCATGGGAAATATGCTGGAGATCGGCCATGAACTTGCTCCGTTCTTTCTGCGCCGCTGCATGATTGGCCTTACAATTGCGTTGACACCAAGCACATTATGCTCCACCACAAGCCTCCGCTGGGCACGCGGCCGCGTGCCGGACAGCCGGGGCGCAACCGGGGGTCACGACAAGAAGATGGTAAGGGGAACCATGGCAAACCAATATCTCATCGTGGTAGACATGCAGAACGATTTCGTAGATGGCGCGCTCGGCACGCAGGAGGCGCAAGCGATCGCCCCCGCCGTGGTGGACGCCGCCCGCGCGTTTGAGGGCACGGTGCTGTTCACCCTCGACACACACGGAGATGACTACCTGGAGACCCAGGAGGGTAAGAACCTGCCCGTCCCCCACTGCATCCGCAACACGCAGGGATGGCGGCTCATTCCCGACCTTGCCGAGGTGCAGCGCGAGCGCAACGCGCGCACCTTCGAGAAGCCCACGTTCGGCTCGACCGAACTCTCTAGCCATCTCGTGCGCGAACACGAGCGCGCGCCAATCGATTCCATCGAGGTCATCGGTGTGTGCACGGATATCTGCGTGGTATCGAACGCGCTGCTCATAAAGGCCTCCCTTCCCGAGGTGCCGGTACGCGTTGACTCCGCCCTGTGCGCCGGCGTCACCCCTGAGACCCATGAGGCGGCGCTCGTGACCATGCGCAGCTGCCAGATCGACGTGCGATAGCGTGTCGGCAGGCGCACCCGCTCGAAAGCATCTAAACTGAAACCGCTTTTTTGGAACTGGGCGCGCTTTCAAAATCGCTCTGGAAGAAAACAGCCTTCCAATCGAAGGTGCCGAAACGCCGCGTGAAAGAAATAGGCTCTAGATCCAGGAGGGCTTCATGGCAACCGCATCCCTCACGACCGTAGTCTTTGACATGGGCAACGTGCTCATGACGTTCGACGGGGCGCACCTCGCACGCCGCTTCACCGAGACCGATGCCGATGCCGACCTGCTCAACCAGGCGCTCTTCGCCCGAACCGAATGGTCGCTGCTCGACGCCGGCGTCATCTCGCATGACACAATGCGGCGCATCGCCGAGGTGCACCTGCCTGAACGCCTCCATGCCAACCTGCACGAATGCCTGGCACACTGGCCTGAGCACTCCAAACCCATCACCGATACCTGCGCGCTCGTCGAACGGCTCAAGGAGCAGGGGTACGGCGTATACCTGCTTTCCAATGCGAGCACGCGCATCGATGAGCAGCTGCGCTTCTGCCCCGCCTACCCGCTTATGGACGGGCGCGTGGTATCGGCCGAAGAGCGCCTCATGAAGCCCGACCCGGCAATCTATCGTCTGCTGTGCGATCGATACGGCTTGGATCCTGCTGCCTGTCTTTTCGTAGACGACAACGCCGATAACTGCATCGGTGCGCGAGCTGCTGGCATGCGCGCCTTTCACTTCACCGGAAACGTCACCGAACTTGAAGCGGTTATCGATCAGCGTTAGCGCGCGGGCGATGGTCAGGCTGGCGGGGTTTATCGAATTGAGCAGCTCTGTCAGGTTGGCAGGGCTGTCAAGATGAGCTCTGTATCTGGCAGCCGGCTACATCAAACCGTGCCATCAAGTGAGTTCCCACCGCAAGCCTGCTATGATTGAGAACCGTCTACAACGCGTTCGATCCGAGGAGCTCTTGTGAACCGTACCAAGATCGTTCAACTCTATGCACACGCTGATGAGCTTGGCGGCAGCACCGTCACCGTGGCTGGTTGGATCAAATCCGTCCGAGACATGAAGAACTTCGGCTTCGTGACGGTAAACGACGGCAGCTGCTTCCGCGACCTGCAGATCGTCATGAACCGCGAAGCGCTCGCCAACTACGACGAGGTCGCACATCAGAACGTTTCCGCAGCCATCGTGGCCACCGGCGAGCTCAAGCTCACGCCTGAAGCGCCTCAGCCCTTCGAGCTCGCTGCCGAGACGATCGAGGTCGTGGGCACCTCGGCACCCGACTATCCGCTGCAAAAGAAGCGCGCCACCGTTGAGTTCCTGCGCACCCAGCAGCATCTGCGCCCGCGCACCAACCTCTTCCGCGCCGTGTTCCGCATACGCAGCGTAGCCGCCGCCGCCATCCACCGGTTCTTCCAGGAGCGCGGGTTCGTCTATGTGAACACGCCGATCATCACGACCTCGGATTGCGAGGGCGCGGGCGAGATGTTCCGCGTCACCTCCATCGACCCGGCGAACCCACCGCGCGTGACGGAAAAGCAAGCCGCCGCAAGCGACGGGACGCAGGCTGCAGGCGATATCGACTGGAGCCAGGATTTCTTCGGCAAGCCTGCGGCACTCACCGTCTCGGGCCAGCTCAACGCCGAGAACTTCGCCATGGCCTTTGGCGACGTCTACACCTTCGGGCCTACGTTTCGCGCCGAGAACTCCAACACCACACGCCATGCGGCCGAGTTTTGGATGATCGAACCCGAGATTGCCTTCGCTGACCTTGAGGACGATATGAATCTGGCCGAGGCGATGCTCAAGTACGTGATTCGCGACGTAATGGGGCGCTGCCCCGACGAGCTCAATATGCTCAACAGGTTCGTTGACAAGGGGCTTCTCGCCCGCCTCGAGCACGTGGCAAGCTCGGACTTCGCGCGCGTGAGCTACACCGAAGCGATTTCCATCCTTGAGGATGCGGCCGGTGCAGGACACCACTTCGATTACCCCGTGAGCTGGGGTATCGACCTGCAAACCGAGCACGAGCGCTTCCTCACCGAGGAGCACTTCCGCCGTCCGACCTTCGTGACCGACTACCCCGCGGACATCAAAGCGTTCTACATGCGCTTGAACGATGACGGAAAGACGGTCGCCGCTGCGGACTGCCTGGTACCCGGGATCGGCGAGATCATCGGCGGTAGCCAGCGCGAGGAGCGGCTCGATGTGCTCGAACGCCGCATCGAAGAGCTCGACATGGATGCACAGCAATACCGTTACTACCTTGACCTGCGCCGCTATGGCACCTGCAAGCACGCGGGCTTTGGCCTGGGTTTCGAGCGTTTGGTGATGTACCTCACGGGCGTCGGCAACATCCGTGACGTGATCCCGCACCCGCGCACGGTGGGCAACGCCGAGTTCTAACGGGAAAACCCAACTCCCGCGGGGTGCCGCATCCCCGCGAGAACGCCACAAAGGACAACGCCACGCTCCCGCAACAAGAACGCCAAGTTTTAAGGGGTCTTGCAGGCGGCGGTCATAAGAAATTTCACGCACATCGCCGCCCGCACCCGTGTTTCATGTGTTTCATGCAACCGTTTCTCAAGTTTGGCGACACTTTTTTGGGTTTTTAGAAGTAGCTGGGACAATAGCAGCCTCTGTACCTGCGCTTTCTTTAGCGGCGGCACCCGGCATACTCAGCAAAGCCTCAAAAAGTGTCGCCAAACTCGTAAAGTGGCCACGAGTGCCCCATGAAACACGCTGCAAGGTGTGCGCACCTCTCTCGGCTCAATTGGCGCAGACGCACCGCCGAGGCGCACCGCGTCTCTTTTACATCACAAAACACCAGCTCACACACATATGACGCCAGCATCGTGCGCATACGGGGCCTTGAGGGCGCGAGACGGCTCATGGCCGACTACACCGCGTGCATCAAGGCTCTTCAGGAGGTTGCCGAAGGCCATACCGCACTCGTGGCTTTATTCACCGGCACCAGTGTGAACCTGCTCTCCGCTTGGCCAGAAGTGAGACAAGGTTCGCGGCAAGGTGCCAAACCATGCCCTGCGCCATACCGACGCAACCATACCGTTCAGGCCGCCAGCACGCCCTCACGTGCCCACAAAGCCCTACGCTCGCGACAGCTATTAGACAGCTATTGGTCTCAATCGCCGTGAGAGGAGCCGACCATGAGCGAAGCAACGTCGTGCGACCAGACGAATCGGAAGCGCGAAGCTGAATCGGACACCGCAACCTTCCCGCCGCGCCGCGCGGCCGCCGACTTGCGCACGCTTCGCATCTTACAGGTGCTGACCGAATATACCGACGATCGCACCGGGCTTTCCACCACGCAGATCCGCGAGGCACTCAAACACCCAGAAAACCCGCAGCTCCCTGCAATCGAGGTGGACCGGGGCTCCATTCGCCAATCCATCAAGACGCTTCGTGCGGCCGGGTTTTCCATCAGCTCGGGAGTAAGAACGGGATATTCGCTTCAGTCGCGTCCACTTGACGAATCCAGCATTGAGCTCATCGTGGGTGCACTGCGTTGCAGCCGGACGCTAAGCGCCGCCCAACGCAACCGGTGCATGAACCAAGTTATACGACTCGCGCCGGCCACGCAGCGGGCGCGGCTTCTGAATGAATTGACGTCGGCGTATTCGCCGATGACCCCGGCCCCGACACAGCGCGCAGCGCAGCACACGGTAAGCACACACCGGTATCGCCTTGAAGCGGTCGAAGCGATTGCGCGCCGGGGCATATGCGACGGGTTGCCGATTTCGTTCGAACTCGCCGATGCGGCGCGCGCTCCCATGGCGACATGCCCTGACGCACACGTTGCGCCAAAGAGATTCGGCACGCGGCGACATATCACTCCAGAGCGTTGTTTCGAGCACGCGGGGGCGTCCTATCTTTCTGGACGCACCGAGAGCGCGCACCGCACGGCGCTTCCTGCGGAACGGGCATTTCGCCTCGACCGGCTCGCGAACCTCACCTGCATCGATGACGACAGAGTCTACCATGTTGCGCTCGACCGGCATCCGGACCGCAAAAAGTGCGACGGCCATGCCATGCGATGCGATACGCAAAACTCAGGGTAGCAATGTCGCTTACCGGCGAGCATGTTGGAGGATCCGTGCATGGAAGCGCCGAAGGTGTCCGCACGGGCACTCAGCCTCGGATGTTCCCTTGGTAGTCTCGGTGCCGGACGGTGGCGACCGGGCGCGGGATGCCGCGGTGTTCGCACATGAAGCTCAGCGCGCGCATGGCAGGGCAAGGTTAACAATACGTGACAGCATGGTGATGGCCGCTACGGATCAAAGCACGTAGGTATCATGAGGATGCCTGCGTTTTCGTGGGCATTTGCACCAAACGCCATCGCTGCTGCATGCGATGCGTTCTCTTTTTGGGAGGTCCTGATGATTCATAACCCAATCTCTCGTCGCGGTCTTGTGGCGTCTTTTGCTGCCGCCGGCACGCTTTCCCTCAGCGGGTGCGGCAGCGACGCATCCGATTCCGGCTCGGGCGCCGGCTCGGACACGACCTATAAGATCGGCGTGCTCCAGCTCACGCAGCACACCGCGCTCGACTCCGCGAACGCCGGCTTCATCGCCGCGCTCGACGACGCCGGCATCAGCTACGAAGCCGACCAGCAGAACGCCAACAACGAGCAGTCCAGCTGCCAGACCATCGCCGAGCAGTTCGTGAACGGCGGGGTCGACCTGATCCTGGCCATCGGCACCCCCGCCGCCCAGGCATGCGCCAACGCCACCGCCGAGATTCCCATCGTGGGCACCGCCATCACCGACTTCGCCGAGTCCGGCCTGGTGGACTCCAACGAAGAGCCCGGCGGCAACATCACCGGCAGCTCCGACATGAACCCGGTCGCCGACCAGATCGCGCTGCTGCAGGAGCTCGTCCCCGGCGCGGAGACCGTGGGACTGCTCTACTGCTCGGCCGAGAGCAACTCCGAGATCCAGGCCGAGATGGCCGAGGAGGAGCTCGACGCGGCCGGCATCGCGCACGAACGCTACACCGTCTCGAGCTCAAACGAGATCCAGTCGGTCGTAGAGTCGATGGTCGGCAGCGTCGACGCCGTGTACGCGCCGACCGACAACACCATCGCCGCCGGCATGACACTCGTTGCCTCCACGGCCAACGAAAGCGGCCTGCCCGTTATCTGCGGCGAGGTGGGTATGGTCGAAAACGGTGGCCTTGCCTCCGTTTCCATCAATTACGAAGAGCTCGGCTACCGCGCCGGCGAGATGGCCGTCGAGATCCTCACCGAGGGTGCCGATCCCGCTACCATGGCAATCGAAACCATGACGGCCGACGAATGCGATCTTGTGTACAACCAGGAGACCGCTGACGAGATCGGCGTCGATGTCTCCGCACTCGCCGACGAGGGCGGCGAGGACGTCTCGGCTTAGCATCTCGCCTACGCCCCTGCGCGAGAGGGGGCGCCATGCGATGCAAGCGACGGGTATGCCCTAGCTGAGCGTTTCTGAACCATTACCATATGGGTTCAACAGGGTGCATGCGAGATAGCGTGATAGACTGCTCAGCAGTTACCGCATGAACCACGTACGCGACCCCGACGAGCGCCGCTCGTCGGGGTTTGTTTGAAAGTAGATCGGAGGATCGTATGGGTCTCGCCATGCTTGGTGCGGTCTCCCAGGGCATTCTCTGGGGCGTCATGGTGCTCGGCGTCTTCATCACCTACAAGCTGCTCGACATCGCCGACCTCACTGTTGACGGCAGCTTTGCTCTGGGCGGCAGCGTTTGCGCGGTGTTGGTGGTAGGCGGCGTCGATCCCGTCCTCGCGATTGTCGCCGCGATGCTCGCGGGCATGCTTGCGGGCGCGGTCACCGGCTTCTTGCACACGGTGTTCGAGATCCCCGCGATTCTCGCCGGCATCCTCACGCAAATCGCCCTATGGTCGATCAACCTGCGCATCATGGGTAAGTCGAACACGCCGCTGCTGCGCATCGACACCCTCTTCTCCACCGTCACCGACGCGACCGGCTTGCCGCAAAACGTTGCCTCGATCATCGTGGGGCTCGTCTTCGCAATCATTCTCATCGTGGCGCTGTACTGGTTCTTCGGCACCGAGATTGGATCGGCTTGCCGCGCGACCGGCAATAACGAGGCGATGGTTCGCGCGCTTGGCGTCAACACCAAGGTGACGAAGATGATCGCTCTCATGCTCTCGAACGGCCTGGTTGGCCTATCCGGCGGGTTGATATGCGAGAGCCAGGGCTACGCAGACATCGGCATGGGCACCGGCGCGATCGTCATCGGCCTTGCCGCGATCGTCATCGGCGAGGTGCTTGGCCGCCTCACCCCGGGCAAGCTGCGCTCCTTCGGCAGCCGCCTCACCGCCGCCGTGGCCGGTTCGGTCGTCTACTTCCTCATTCGCGCCATCGTGCTGCAGCTGGGCATGAACGCGAACGATATGAAGCTCATCTCCGCCATCATCGTGGCGCTGGCGCTCTGCATCCCCGTCGTATGGGAGAAGTACCAGCGCAAGCGCTCGTATGCGCGCTCGATCAAGACGACGCGCGCGGCGACACCAGGCAAGCAGGCAGAAGGGGGGCGCTAGGCCATGTTGATTTTGGAGGGCGTGTGCAAGACCTTCAATGCGGGCACCGTCAACGAAAAGCATGCGCTGATCGATATCGCCCTGCATCTGAACCCGGGTGACTTCGTCACCGTCATCGGCGGCAACGGCGCGGGCAAGTCGACGCTCATGAACATGATCGCCGGCGTCTACCCCATCGATGCGGGCACCATCACGCTCGACGGCGTGAATATATCCCGTCTATCTGAGTCCGCGCGCGCCAAATACCTCGGCCGCGTGTTCCAAGACCCCATGATGGGAACTGCGGCGGACATGCAGATCATCGAGAACCTCGCCATGGCGAAGCGCCGCGGAAAGACCCGCACCCTCGCGTGGGGCGTCACGCGCGAGGAGAAGGCCGAGGCCGTCGAGCGGCTCCGCACGCTCGGACTTGGTCTGGAGGAGCGCCTCACGACGAAGGTCGGGCTGCTCTCGGGCGGGCAACGCCAGGCACTCACCTTGCTGATGGCCACGCTCACTGAGCCGAAGCTCTTGCTGCTCGACGAGCATACGGCCGCGCTCGACCCCAAGACCGCCGCAAAGGTGCTCGACCTAACCGAACAGATCGTCGGCGAGCACCATCTCACCACGATCATGGTCACGCATAACATGAACGATGCGATCAGGCTGGGCAACCGCCTCATCATGATGAACGAGGGACGCATCATCTACGATGTCGCCGATGAAGAGAAGGCGGCGCTCACCGTGCCCGACCTGCTCCAGAAGTTCGAAGAAGCCTCGGGCGGCAAGCTGACAAACGACCGCATGCTCCTCAGCTAACGCTTAGCTAGCTAAAGGTGGCGATCTAGCATCGGACGTTAGATCGCCACCTGCGTTGAGCCGTCGATGCGCAGGTCTGCCTCGTAGAATGCCTGAAGGGCGCGAATGGCGTAGCGGACGTCGCGCGTGCCGGCCGTCTCGTACGACGAATGCATCGCGAACTGCGGGCACCCCACATCGACCGCGTGCACGCTCGCCTGGATGTTTGACAGGTTGCCCAGCGTCGAGCCACCGGCCATATCGCTGCGGTTGGCAAACGTTTGGCACGGCACCCCTGCGCGCGCGCAAATGGCCGAGAAGATCGCGCGGCTGAACGCGTCGGTGCAGTAATGCTGGTTCGCCGCCTCCTTTATGACGATTCCCCCGTTGATGCGGCACCGATTGGCCTCATCGTATTTATCTGGTCGGTTGGGGTGAACCGCATGCGCGTTATCGCAGCTCACCAGCATCGATTTCGCAAGCGCGCGGCGATAGTCCTCGGGCGTGAAGCCGAGCGCCGCCGTCAGGCGCGTGAGCACATCGGGCAGAAACGTCGACATGGCGCCCTGCTTCGTGTTCGAGCCGACCTCCTCGTTATCGAAGCAGCAATACACCGACACGCACCGCTCGTTCTTCGCGGCGCAAAACGCCTCGAGCGCCACATAGGCGCACATGAGGTCATCGAGCTTGGGAGACGAGACGAACTCATCGGCCGCTCCCCACACCGTCCCGGGGACGCGATTGACCAGATAGAGGTCGCGCGCGAGCACCTGGCTCGGCTCGACGCCTGCGGCGTCAGCGATTACGGCGTCGAACGAAGCCGCGTCGAGCTCTCCTGCCGAGAATACCGGGCACAGATCGCGCGCGCGGTTGGGCGAGAACTCGCTGTTCATGTTCCGGTCGAGGTGAATCGCCAGGCTGGGAATGACGAGCAGTGTGCGGTCGGGGGCGATCAGCCTGCTCTCGATGCGAGAGCCATCGGCACCATCAATCTGGACGAGCACGCGGCCCGCAATGGAAAGCGGCCGGTCGAACCAGGTGTAATCGATCATGCCGCCATACGCCTCGACGTTCAGGCGCACCATCTCCTCGGGGCCTTCAAGCGTCGGCACCGCCTTCACCTTAAAGGTCGGCGAATCGCCGTGTGCAGCGGCGAGCTGGAACCGATAGGCGTCGGCATGCGCCGCCGCGTCCTCGCCCACGGTGAACGCGATGACACTTGACTCGTTGCGCGCCACATAATAGCGACCGCCCGGCTCGATGTGCCATGCATCGCCCTCGGCTAGGCGCGAAAAGCCCTGCTCCTCAAGGCGGCTCACAACCGTCGCCGCGGTATGAAACATGCTCGGACACGATGCGATGAACGAGATAAGCCCCTGAGCCGCCTGAACGTCCTCTATCTCCATCATATTGCCTTTGTTCTCCTCACTAGCTCTTGCGCCACACGCACCTGAATGCTCCCGGTCAACCCTCGGCGGAGCCGCCGCGTACGCGGAGCGTGCGCCCCATCAACGCACGGGGCCTCCCGAGCCCGGAGCGCCTTTTTATACGAGCTTACCGGCGCAATGGTCGATGGCGTGCTGTACGATCTCGGCCGTCCAGCCCGTAAGCCGCTTTGTACGGCTCACCAGGGTATCGTTCGCTACGACCTGATACCCCACCGTGATCATCTTGAAGCGCTTGACCTCGCTCACCTCGTCGAGCGACAAACAGCTCTCCTGCGCGGTGTAGGGCTGCGCGGCGATCTTGATCTTTGGGTTGAGCATGATGTAGATGCGCCCGTTGTCCTCATAGGCGACGATGGCTTTGGTCGAACCGATCTGATTCGCCGCAAGGCAGACGCAGTCATCGAGCGCGGCGAGCGTGTCGCGCAGGTCTTGAACCACCTGCACGTCATCGATCGTGGCGGGCTGCGCGGGCTGCGCGAGAAACTCCTGGTCTTTCACAATCTCTTTGATCATCGACATGCCTTTCTAAATGCATTCACGGCTGCGCCGTGCGGCGCAGCACCACTCCTGTGCATCACGCGCGGTAGAACTCCTCGAAATCGACGGCCATGCGCGCAAGCGTCGGTTCGTCAACATAGCACATATGGCCGCAGCCATAGCGCCTGAAGCTGATCAGGCTGCGCAACTCGGCTGGCAAGTAGAGCTGTGCGATCGTATGCTCGACGTTCCACCAGGGTGTGGCCGCATCGAAGCGCCCGCCCATAATCATGAGCTTGGTGGTGGGACTCCGGCGAAGCGCCACGGCGATGTCGAGTGCCACGTTGGGGGCGGCAACGGTGGTCTCGTCTACACCGGGCTCGTTGTGCACCCAGTTCCACCCGATGCCAATCTCGCTCCACACGCTTAGAGCGTAGTGCGCAGGTCCGCGATAGCCCACCTCGTTATGCAGAAAGGCGCGGAATGCCGCGTACCACGCACTCTCCACCGCGTGGCTCGCGGGGTCATCGCAGGCGAAGAAAAACGAGGCGTCTTGGATCGCAAGCGGTGCGGTGCCGGCGAAGCGCATGTCCAAACGTCCCGTCACCAGTCCGCAATCGGCCAGAAGGTTGCGGCGGAACTCTTCAAGCGAGATGCGGCAATTGTGCTCCGCGAGGTAGGAGGCGGGCAGTCCCACGAACGACGAGAGGCGCTCGGCTAGCGCGCGCTGGCGCTCCTCGCCGATGCGGTCGCCCAAAAGGAGCGCCGGCCCAAGCTCCGTGCTCGCGAACTCGGACGCCTGGTCGAACCACGCATCCTCGTCCACGCCCGTGCCAACGAGCCCAAAGTACTGCGCCGTCGCGGCGAACGAGGGCATCATGCCCACGTAGTACATGTCGTTGCCCGGCAGGTTCTGCGTCCAGTCGAAGAGCGCGGATACCATGATCACGCCGGCCAACGGTACACCGGCCTCGCCCAGATAGCGCATAAGCACCGCATTGCGCATGGTGCCGTAGCTCTCGCCCACCAGATACACCGGCGAACCCCAGCGACCATGCTCCTCGAGCCATGCACAGATGGCGCGGCAAAACGCGCGCGCATCGCCCTCGAGTCCGTAGACCTGCTTGGTATCGTATCCGTCGGCCACAAATGACCAGCCCGTGCCCAGCGCGTCCATAAACACCAAATCACTCTGGAGCAGCAGCGTGCCCGGGTTATCCTCGACCGTGTAGTTGGCTGCATCGACGAACCCGCATCCGTTGGGCACCACGCGCTTAGGCCCGATGCCGCCAAAGTTGATGGGCACGGACGCCGAACCCGGCCCGCCGTTGAAACAAAACGAAACGGGACGGCGCCGCTCGTCAACCGCTGTGCCGTTCACGCTCGAAGCCGCGTAGGTGATGGTAAACATCTTGCCCTCGAGAACTCGCGCATCGTCGATCACGTCGAGATGGGCGGCGCGGGCGGTGTAGGTCATGCGCTTGCCTTCGACCTCCCACACCAGATCGCCGGAACAGGCCGGCTTGGGCACTGCGGACGCACCGGTTGCAGTCGCCTCGTTCGTTAAAATGGTATCGACCATTGGGGTCTCTCCTCTCCCGTATGACAGACATCCAGCATGTCGCATGCGATCATTACGCGCTCGATCTATGCCACGCCCAGCATGTCGCACAGAGTGAGCATATAGATCTCGGCCGCATGCACCACATCGATGACGTCCACATCCTCGTTATAGCCATGGATGCCGTCGTTGTTGGCAGGCCCGAACTGTATGGTGGGGGCACCCACCATGCGGTAGTGCGCGGCATCGCTCGAAGCCCACTGGTAGGCCGGCAGACACTCCTCGCCCCAGACCTCTTCGATATTCTTCTTCAGGCTCATGACAAGCGTTGAGGTATCGCTTGTCACGTTGCCTTCGGCGATCCATTCGTAATCGCATTCGATGCCGGAAACTCCGCTTTGCTCGATCACGCGGTCGACGGCGGCGATCACCTCATCGTGATCGGTTCCGAACGGCAGGCGAATATCAACTTGCGCCGTGGCGCGATCGGGCACCTGGTTGATCTTGCCACCGCCGCTGATGATGCCGACGTTGCACGAGATGTGATCGATGACATTCTCCACACCGGGTACGGGAATGTTGCGCTTCGCGATAGTGCGCGAGTTCTCGAGTGCCCGTTCGTGCTCGGGTAGGAAATGCCCGGGCACCGAGATGATATCGTCGATGTGCACGAGCACGCGCGCGAGTTTCGTGATGGCATTATCGCCTTTATAGTTGTTCGTGGAACCATGCCCGGGTGTGCCCTGTGCGGTAAGGGTGAGATGCAAGATGCCCTTCTGCCCGATCTCGATGCTATCGTGCCCCGTGGGCTCGCCCACCATGACCGCATCGGCGCCATCGGCAAAGCCGTTCTCGCACAGCCACCTGGTGCCCGAACCGGCAATCTCCTCGTCGCAGACCACGTGGAGCCGAATGTCGCCGGCAAGATCCGCTCCCGATTCCTTGAGCAGCGCCATGCTGAAGAGCAGGACGCCCAGGCCGCATTTCATGTCTGACGTACCACGCCCGAGCATCTTGCCGTCGCGAATCTCGCCCGAGAAGGGATCGAAGTCCCATCCGCTCAAATCGCCCACGGGCACCACGTCCACGTGCCCGTTCAGCACCACGCGAAACCCGTCTGGATTGCCGATCTGTGCGGTGAGCACGGGATACTCGGCGCCCGCATCGCCAATATGGCGATCCGAGGCGATTCCGAATCTCGCAAGGTACTGCTCGACGAAGGCGATCGCGGGTTCCTGGTCGTCGATCGGGCTTTGGTTCTTGATCTTGATGAGGCTTGAGCAGAGCTCCAAGAGCTCATCTGAGCGGTCGAGCACCTCTTGGTGCAGCGATGCTTTCGTTGGTTTCACGGCGTCCTCGCTCTCTGTCGCTCGGCTTCTATCTCCACAGGGTTCGTCCGACAGGAAACCGGCGCTGAACGCTATCTCGCGTCTAGGTCTCACCTCGCTCGAGCCGTGTCTCATGCGCGGCTTGTCTGGTTAGGCGTCGCCTCGCACTCGGTTCGTGCCCTGTTTGGCTCATGCCCTGCTCGGGGTTCCCACGTTATATCGAACCCACTGTACAACAGAACGTCAGAACCAAAAAGCGGCAACGTGTCACGACATCACACTGAGATTTCATACAGCACAGCGCAGATCAGCAAGCGCGGGCATAATCCGAGCGCGCCTGTTGAGACGAAATGGATGCGCAGGCGGGGCTTGCCCTGGCGCATGTGCGCAGAACCGTACGCCGTACACGTAAGCGCAGATGAGCAAGACGCGAACGGCTCGCAGCATACGAGAAGCGGGCGCGCAGCTCAAACCACGCACCCGCTTCCACTTGTTTTGAAGCAGCTGTTAGCTAGACAGACCTCTCGAGACACCCTTTCCTGCTCAAGAATGCGAGCGCTCGTCCAGGCTGTCTGAATATCTGCCGTGCCTACTTGGCGAGGCCGGACTCCTCGGGCGAGAGCGGCTTTTTCAGCAGCGACAGGATGACCGCCGCAAGCACAGAGCCCGCCACGAGCGCCACGAGGTACATGACCGGGTTGCCGATCACGGCAATCACCCAGGCGCCGCCGTGGGGCGCGGGGCTCGTGCAACCAAAGGCCGCAGAGAGCGCGCCGGCCACCGCGGAGCCGATGATGCAGCTCGGCAGCACGCGCGCCGGATCGGCGGCAGCATAGGGGATGGCGCCCTCCGAGATGAACGAGAGACCCATGATGTAGTTCACCACGCCGGCCTTGCGGTTCTCGGGCGTCCAACGGTTCTTGAAGAAGGTCGTGGAAAGCGCCACGGCGATGGGCGGAACCATGCCGCCAACCATGACGGAGGCCATAATGATCTGGCTCGTCTCGGTGCCGGCAGCGAGCATGCCGGTGCCGAACACGTAGGCCGCCTTGTTGAAGGGGCCGCCCATGTCAACAGACATCATGCCGCCCACGACGGCACCGAGAAGCACCAGGTTGCCGGTGCCCATGCCGTTCAGGGCGTTGGTGAGCCAGGAGTTGATGGCCGCGAAGATGGGGTTCAGCGCGAGCATCACGAGGCCGATGGCGAAGATCGAGATGAGCGGGTACAGCAGCACCGGTTTGATGCCCTCAAGCGAGTCGGGCAGATGGTCGCAGGCGCGTTCGAGTGCCAGCGTGAGATAGCCCGCCGCAAAGCCCGCGAAGAGCGCGGCGATGAAGCCGCCCGAGATGAGCGCTCCCTCGGCGGTCGAATCCATGGCGGTCGTCAGATACCCAAGGGTATAGCCCTGCTTGGCGATCCAGCCGCCTACGAAGCCAGGAGCCAGACCGGGCCGATCGGCGATGGACATCGAGATGTAGCCGGCAAGGATCGGCAGCATGAAGTTGAACGCCTGATTGCCCACCAGGTTGAAGAAGGCGGCAAGCGGCGTCGAGCTGCCGTATGAGCTCGTGCCCATGCCCGCCTGGTCAACCAAAAAGGAGATGGCCATGATGATGCCGCCGCCCACCACGAAGGGCAGCATGTGGGAGACGCCGTTCATAAGGTGCTTGTAGATCTGCGAGCCGATGCCCTCCGACGAGCTCGCGGCAGCCGGGGCAGCCGAGCCGCCCTTGGCGTGGCAGATGGGCGCCTCGCCGTTCACGATGATCTTGATCAGCCGCTCGGCGTCGTTGATGCCAGCCGAGACATTCGTGGAGTAGAGGGGCTTGCCATCGAAGCGCCCAAGTTCAACGCCCTTATCGGCTGCGATGATGATGCCTTTGCAGGCAGCGATCTCTTCGGCCGTGAGGGCGTTTTTCGTTCCCACGGACCCCTGGGTCTCGACCTTGATGGTGTAACCCATCTCGGTGGCAACCTTCTCGAGGTTCTCGGCAGCCATGTAGGTATGGGCGATGCCCGTCGGGCAGGCCGTGATGGCGAGGATCTGCGGCAGACCCGGCTCAGCAGATGCAGCATGCTGCGCGGGCGATGAGCTGCCCTGTGCACCCTGCTCCGCATCGTAGGCAGCCTCGGCACGGTCGATGACCGCGAGGAACTCGTCTACCGTCGCAGCCGCGCGCAGCGCCGCCGGAAACTCCTCATGCATGAGCAGAGCGGAGAGCTTGGCGAGCACCTCAAGGTGCACGTTCGCCTCGGTATCGGGCGCGGCGATGAGGAAGATGAGGTCGCTTGGTTCTCCGTCGGGCGCGCCCCAATCCACGCCGCCCGGCACGGTCGCTGCCGCCAGGCTCGGCGCGCTCACCGCATCGCTCTTGGCATGCGGAATGGCGACGCCGCCGCCTACAGCGGTAGAGAACTCGGCTTCACGGGCGAGCACGGCATCGCGGTAGCGATCGCGGTCGGCAAGCGAGCCCACGCCCTGCTGCAGGTCTACGAGAGCTTCGATCACCTCGTCGCGCGCTGTGGCCGTAACGCCAAGCTTCACGCCATCGGCTTTGAGTAGTTCGGTTATCTTCATGTGCGAAACTCCTTTCCTGTGCACATGTGGGACCAAGTATGAAAAGCGGAGGGAACGCCAAGATGCGGACACGAAGGCGCCGGTGCCCCCTTACGCGGGTTGCTGGGCAAGCAAAGCCTCGACCTCGGGGCGGGTGGCGAGCTGCATGGAGAAGGCGCTTGCCGAGCCGGTGCAGACGCCCATGTGAAAGGCCGTCTTGAAGTCTCCGCCGCTTTCCAAGTAACCGGCGACGAACCCGGCGACCATGGAGTCGCCCGCGCCGACAGAGTTCACCACGGTGCCGTGGGGAGCAGGCGCCTCGAGAACCGAGCCGTCCTCTGCAACGAGCACGGCACCCTCCCCTGCCATCGAGACGAGGACGTTTCGGGCGCCGCGCTCCTGGAGCTGGCGCGCGTAGGACACGACCTCCGCGCGCGTGGTGATCGTGGTATCGAAGATCTCGCCGAGCTCATGGTTGTTCGGCTTGATCAGGAAGGGATGGAAGGGCAGCACGTTCACGAGCAGATCGCGCGTAGCGTCAACGACGACCTCGATCCCGCGCCCCGCGAGCCGCTCCATGATGCGCTCGTAGATGTCACCGGGCAGAACCGCCGGCACGCTCCCCGAGACAATGAGCACGTCCCCTGCCGCAAGGCCGTCGAGCTTCGCGTAGAGCGCCTCGACGTCTGCAGCAGCGATATCAGGCCCCATGCCGTTGACCTCGGTCTCCACGCCCTCGGAGTTGATCTTGACGTTGATGCGGCTCATGCCGCGCTCGACCTCGATGAAGTCGCTCGCAACGCCCGCTGCGTTCAGGCGCCGTGCGATCTCGGCGCCGGTAAAGCCGGCCAGAAAGCCGAGCGCGCAGCTGGTATGCCCCAGGTTCTTGAGAACGATCGAAACGTTCACGCCTTTGCCGCCGGGAAGCATCTCCTCGCGCGCGGTGCGGTTCACCTGCCCGAGCGCGAGGTCATCAACTCGAACGATATAATCGAGGCAGGGATTGAACGTCACAGTGTAAATCATTGTTTGCCTTTCATGCTCTTACGGGCTTATACGGAACCGTTGTCTTGGAGAACGAGGTAGGTGCGGGCGCGGCGCTTGGCTTCGGATACAGTTCCTCGCTTCGAGCGGGCGGGCGGCACGCACAGCGAACGAACGCAGCGACAGAGCCGATCATCTCGACGCTATGAAGCCGTCCCGTCCGCTGGGGCGACGACGATATTGGTATAGGATGCGAGCTCTGCTGGCACGGAGTCCGTAATGACCGTGGCCTCCTCGAAGGCAGCGAAGGCGACGGGTGACACGGCCGAGAACTTGCTTGCATCGCAGAGCACGTAGGGCTTAAGCGTGCGAGAGAAGGCGGTCTCCTTTACGAAGGCCTCCCCCGCCTCGGGCGTCGTGAAGCCTGCATCGGGCATGGCGCCGTTCACGCCGAAGAAGCCGATCGTGAAGCGGAACCGGCGAAGCGTCTCGACCGTCTGCTCGCCCACCAGGGCGCCGGTGACCGGTTTGATCTCGCCCGCAGGCATGAGCACGCGGAACCCCTTGCCGAAAAGCATATGCGCGATGGCCACGGAATTCGTCACATAGGTCGCCGCAGCCTCGGTAAGCGCCTCAGCAAGGAGAGCGGTCGTGGAGCCGGCATCGATGTAGACGAAGTCCTCCGGCTTGACGAGGGACGCGGCGTAGCGCCCGATGCGCTGCTTCTCGGAGAACCGGATGTCGAGCTTTTCGCCAACGGTCTGGTCGGCCGTGACAACGACGCGCTGAGCGGCGGTAGCGCCACCATGAACCTTGATGACGCGCCCCTCTTGCGCAAGGCGCGTGAGGTCGCGGCGAATGGTAGACTCGGATGCGCCGAAGCGATCAACAAGCTCAGCAGCGGTGGCCGAGCCTTGCGCATTCACAAGGCGCTCGATCTCGTCCAAGCGCGTTTCAGCCAGCACGCGAGCCTCCTTTCGTTCAAAACCGTTTAAAACCAATCGTTTTCGGTCACGGATACTATAGTATGCGCACAATCGTTTGTATTCGCTCAATTTCGCTCATAGGTATGAACGGTATAAATAGAGCGGTGAACGGTTTTGACGTTTTTTGATTGATTGAGATAGCACCCATGATGCGTGGCACGGCACGCGGCGATGAACGGTGGCGCGTATGTGCGGCAAGGCGCAGGAACGACGGTACGACAGGGAGAATGCTGAGCGCAGGCGATGAGCGCGAGCGTAGCAGAGCGAGAAAACGCCGAGCCTGCATTAAACGGGCGCTAGCGCCCGAGCGCCTCGAGCTCCGCGATGAGCGCCGGAACAACCTCCAAGCAGTCGCCGACCACCTGATAGCTCGCCGAGCCAAAGATGGGCGCTGTTGGATCCTCGTTGATCGCGATGATGGTTTGAGCGCCCGCGATGCCCGCAAGATGCTGGATCGCACCGGAGACGCCTATGCTCACGAGCAACTCGGGCGCGACGGCCGCACCCGTCTGCCCCACCTGGTGCGGGTACTCAAGCCAGCCCGCCTCGACAAGCGGGCGCGTACAGCCAAGCTCCGCACCGAGCAAGTCTGCAAGCCGCGCCATGATGGGCAGGTTCTTCTTGGAACCGATGCCCCGGCCGACCACGACGAGCCGCTGGGCGTGCGCGATCGAGCCTCCCACTTGAGCCTCGACCCCGCGCACGTGCACGCGGCGCGGCGGACAGGCGCCAAGTTCGACATCGACGATGCGAGCGTCATGCGTGGTGCGCGCATCAACCGCGCCGGCCTGTTCCCCAGATATCGCGAAAACCCCGGGGCGCACGGTCGCCATCTGCGGGCGGTGCACCGGGCACTCGATGGTCGCCATGAGGTTGCCGCCGAAGGCGGGGCGCGTCTGCTGGAGAAGGCCGGACTTTGCATCGATGGAAAGCATCGTGCAGTCGGCGGTGAGGCCGGTCTGCAGCAGCACCGCCACGCGCGGCGCGAGCTCGCGACCGAAGGCGGTTGCGCCGAAGAGCACCACCTCTGGCTGCCGTTCGCGCGCGAGCCGAACGATCAGCTGGGCTGAAGCCTCGGCATCCGCCTCATTGAAGCGAGCATCGCGGCACCGGATGACCTCGTCCGCGCCGGCACGCACAAGCTCCTCCGCCACCGACGGTGCGTCCGCAGGCTCAGCGAGCACCGCTGAGACGCGCGCATCACGCGCAGCCGCAAGCTCCCGCGCCTTTGCGACGAGCTCGAAGCTCACCGGAAGCACCTCGCCCGACGGCGCGCGCTGCACCACGACCCAGATGCCCTGGGAGAGCGCTGCGTCGGCCACGGATGAGGCGGCGTCGCCCCGGTCGATGCGAATCGCCTCGACCGGGCAAGCCTCCACGCAGGAGCCGCAGAAGGTGCAGGCATCGGTGGGACGCGCGAGGCGCCCGCTCACCGTGATGCCCCCGAACGCGCAGGCGCGCTCGCATCGGCGGCAGCCCACGCAGCGCGCCGCATCGACCACAAGACCGCTCATCGCGCCACCCCCTCGATCAGCTCGACGATTCGGGCGGCCTGCTCTGCCGGTTTGCCGCCGATGCGTTCGGCCTCCGTGGTGCGCTCGGGCACAAAAGAGCGCACCACCTGCGTAGGCGAGCCCGCAAGACCGGTGCGCGTTTTATCCGCACCCACCTCTGCCGCCGTCCGCACCGCAACCGGCATGTCCGCTGCCGCAAGCACGCCCGCGATGCTCGGCATGCGCGGCTGCGCGGCCTCCTTGGCAACCGTGAGCACACAGGGAAGCTCGACTGTAAGGGTCTCGATCCCCGCATCGCAGGCATGGCGGAGCTCGACCCGACCACTCTTGCAGCACGCGAGCTCGCGAACGTCGGTCACGCAGGAGATGCCGAGCGCACCGGCAAGCTCGGGGCCTATCTGGGCGGTGTCGCCATCGACCGCCATCTTCCCGCAGAGGATGAGCAGGCCCTCTCCAGGCGCAGGCTGGGTGTCCACGCCGAGCTCGCGCAGGCCACAGGTGAGCGCATATGTCGTCGCCAGGGTATCCGCCCCCGCAAAGGCGCGGTCTGAAAGCAGCAGAGCGTCGGTCGCCCCGCGGGCAAGGCAATCGCGCAGAATATCCTCGGTTGCGGGAATGCCCATCGAAAGCACGCTCACACGGCAGGGACCACCCGCTTGCAACCGCTCGTCGCGCAGGCGCAGGGCGAGCTCGAGCGCCGCGGCGTCGAAGGGGTTGATGACCGACGCCCCGCCGTCGCGCACGATGGTATGGGTGACGGGATCCATGCGAACCTCAGTCGAGGCGGGAACGGCCTTCACGCACACGACGATATGCATCTAGCATCCACCTCCTGCAAGCAAATCCTCGGCGAAGAGATTGCCGCGCCCCAGCTGCCCGCGCGGGTCGAAGGTGCGCTTAAGCCGCGCCATCTCGCACACGTGCTCCTCGCCGTACATCACCGTGAGGAAGTCGCGCTTGATCTTGCCCACGCCGTGTTCGGCCGAGACGGCGCCGCCCATCGCGCATACCTCGCGCGCCCAAACCGCAAAGAGCTCCTTGCCGTGCGCGAAGTCCGCGGCCGTGCGCGGCAGGATGTTCACATGCAGATGGTTGTCGCCTATGTGCCCCCATGCGGCCGACTCGAGCCCCGCCTCGGCAAGCGTCTCGCGGTACAGCGCGACGACGTCTTGCAGCCGCTCGCCTGGCACCGACATGTCGCTGCCGAGCTTCGTGATAGCGGGTTCTGTGCGCCGGCGCTCGTCGATGAGCATGTTCACGCTCTCGGGCACCGCATGGCGGAAGAACCGCAGGGTTTCGCGGTCAACGGCACTGCGCGCCACCCAAGACGAGCACGCGCTGCCGCCAGAGCCCGCCACAACGGCGGCAAGCTGTTCAAGATCTTCCATGGCATCATCGGCGTGGTCGGCCTGAAGCTCAACGAAGAGGCAGCAGCCGAGCGATGCAGGCAGCTCTGGCAGGGCGGCAAAGGCCGAACCCGCTGCGCGGGCGCGACGCAGCACGTTGAGGGCGTCGGCATCGAAGTATTCGAGGGCGACAGCATGCCGCACGGCGCCCCGCGCAGCGATGGTCGCCGCCACCGCTTCGGCCTCCGTGGAAAAAAAGCAGCTCACCCCCCAGGTATGGGCGGGCGCGGGCATGAGCTCGAGCTCGAGCTCGGTGATGATGCCCAGCGTACCGTCCGAGCCGATGATGAGGTCGATGGCATCCATGTCGTCGGCAACGAAATACCCCGAGGCATTTTTCGCATGCGGCATGGTGTAGGTGGGAAGCTCGACCTCAATGCGGCGCCCGCCCACCGTGGTGAGCGCCAGGTGCCGACCGGTCGCGCACGCAGCGCCACGCGTGAGGGCGAGCACATCGCCATCGGCGAGCGCCAGTCGGAGCGCATGCACGTGGCCGCGCATGGCGCCGAAGCGGTAGCTCCGCGCGCCCGAGGCATTGCAGGCCGCCATGCCGCCAAGAGAGGCAGACGTCTCGGTGGGGTCGGTCGGAAACATCTGCTCGGGCGCGTCGGCCAAGTCTTTGAGCGCCGCACGCGAGTCCTCGTCCCACCCTGCTGCGGGAAACACCTTAGCGGAAAGATATTTCCGCAGCTCTGAGAGGACAAGGCCGGGCTGCACGCGCACCAAAAAGCGCCCAGCGGCATCGCGGCGAAGCCCCAGGCAGCGCGTCATATGAGAAAGGTTGAGCACATGCCCACCGTAAGGCACCGCACCCGCCGCAAGACCAGTCCGCGCACCTTGCACGGTGATGGGGACGGGCTCGGGCTGGCCGTGAAGCTCGCGCAAGACGGCGCAGACGTCGTCCTCCGTGCGCGGGAACGAGATGCTTTCCGCCGTCCCGCGGTTTCGCGACTCATCGCGGAGAAAGTCGTCATATTCGGCAGATAATGGCTGGATAAGCACGTTCTCTCCCTACGTGGACGGCAGCCGACACCGGCGTTGCAGCAGATGCGGCAACGAAACAAAAGCAGATATGGGCGGCTGGGATGCGGGCGGACAACGCGACCTCGCGGCACCGCATGGCGTTGCGGCCGTGCCACACGCCACGCGGCCTACCCGTCGCGCGCCTCTACTCTTCAGCGACCTCGCTATGGTACTTGAAGCACGCCACCTGATGCCCCAGCTCCACCTCGGTAAGCTGCGGGCGCTCGACGCGGCAGCGATCCATGCACCGCGGGCAGCGGCCGGCGAGCGAACAACCCGCTTGGTCTCCCACGGGACTCGCAATCTCGCCAGAAAGCTTGAGCTCTTCCGTCTTTTGGAAGGGGCTCTCGGGCGGCACAGCCGAAAGCAACGCCTGCGTATAAGGGTGCATGGGGTTCTCGTACACACGGTGCGCCGGGCAGAGTTCCACCACGCGCCCTAGGTACATGATGGCGATGCGATCCGAGATGTGCTTGATGACTGAGAGATCGTGGCTGATGAAGATATAGGTGAGCCCGCGGTCGCGCTGCAGACGACGGAAGAGGTTCAGCACCTGCGCCTGAATGGATACGTCGAGCGCCGAGACCGGCTCGTCGCAGACGATTACCTTCGGGTCGAGCACGAGCGCGCGCGCCACGTTGATGCGCTGGCGCTGACCGCCCGAGAACTCGTGCGGGTAGCGCTCAACATGCTGAACATCGAGACCGACCTCCTTCATGAGGTCGAATACGAGCTGCTCGCGGCGCTTCTTATCGGGCTCGCTCTTGTAGATCTTGAGCGGTTCCTCGATGGCGCGCGCGGCGGTGAAGCGCGGGTCGAGCGACGAATAGGAGTCTTGGAAGACCATCTGTATGTTCTTGCGCATGGCCTTGAGCTCAGCGCCCTTGAGGCCGGTGATGTCGTTGCCTTCGTAGAAGATCTGACCGGATGTCGCGCGGTGAAGCTGCACGATGCAGCGCCCGAGCGTGGACTTGCCACACCCGCTCTCGCCGATCACGCCAAGCGTCTCGCCTTCGAACACATCGAGCGACACATCCGAGAGGGCGTGCAGCGTCTTGGACTTGTCAAAGAGCTTGTCGCCGCGCAGCTTGAAGTCCTTGCACAGATGCCGGACCGAGAGGATCGGTTTGCGCTCTTCGCCCACGGAGGGCGCGGTGGCAGCGGCCACCTGGCTATGCTCGCTCATCGGTTCACCTCTCCTCTCACCAGGCCGCCCTCGCCGTCTTGGCGATGGCAGGCGACCAGATGCCCCGGTGTCACTTCCCGAAGCTCAGGCACCTCGCGCTCGCAGCGCTCTACTGCGTACGGACAGCGATTGCAGAAATTGCAGCACGTGCCGGTGAGGCGAAGATCGGGCGGAACGCCGGGAATCGTTTTCAGGTCTTCGTCCGCATCATCCGAAAGCTTTGGCATCGAATCGAGCAGTCCCCAGGTATAGGGATGAAGTGGGTTGGCGTAAAGCTCGGCCGTCGAGGCGTGCTCGACCGTACGTCCGGCATACATGACCATGACGTCGTCCGCCATCTTCCACACGATGCCCAGGTTATGGGTGATGAGCAGAATCGCGGTTCCAAACTCGTCCTGCAGGTTCTTCAGCAGGTCGAGCACCTGAGACTGTACCGTCACGTCGAGCGCGGTGGTGGGCTCGTCGGCGATGATGAACTTCGGGCGCAGGCTCATGGCCATGGCGATGATGACGCGCTGGCACATACCGCCCGACAGCTCATATGGATAGGAGTCCATGCGCCGCTCGGGTTCGGGAATACCCACCGCGCGCAGCATCTCAACGGCGCGGCTGCGCGCTTCCCCTTTCGTCACGTCCTCATGCGCGCGGATGAGCTCGACCATCTGGCCACCGATTTTGAACACCGGATCGAGCGAGGTCATGGGGTCTTGGTATATCATGCCAATGTCCCGCCCGCGAATCTCAAGCAGCTCCCTCATGGGAATCTGGGTCATGTCCTTGCCGTCGAACTCGACCGTACCGCCCTCGATCTTGCCGGTCTTGGGCAGCAGGCGAATGACCGACGAGGCGGTCACGCTCTTGCCAGATCCCGACTCGCCCACGATAGCGAGGGTCTTGCCGCAGTCGAGCGCGAAGCTCACGCCGTCGACCGCCTTTGAGGTGCCAGCCGAGGTGTGGAAATAGGTCTTGAGATTACGCACGGTAAGGAGATGCTCGGTAGCACCGGCAACTTCGTTGCTAGCCATAACTCCTCCTTACTGCTTCTGCTTGGGATCGAACACGTCACGAATGCCGTCACCCAGCAGGTTGAAGCCGAGCACCGTGAGCAGGATGAAAAGGCCCGAGAACATGGCGATGTGCGGGGAGGTGCGCAGGTAGGAGCGCCCACCCGAGAGGATATTGCCCCAGGACGCCGTGGGCGGCTGGATGCCCATGCCCAAGAACGACAACGCCGCCTCGGAAATGATGGCGCTTGCCACGTTCAACGTGAAGTAGACGATGATGGGAGAGATCGAGTTCGGCAGGATGTGCAAAAAGAGGATGCGCATGGGTGACGCGCCGAGCACGCGCTCCGCATTGCAGTATTCCTCTTGTTTGACGATATGTACCTGGCCTCGCACGACACGCGCGAAGTAGGGCACGTTGCCGATGCCTATTGCCAAGATCACATTAAACGCGCCTTGGCCGAGAATCGTCATAAGGATAAGCGCGAGCAGCACGAAGGGAAACGACATCATGCCGTCTGCGATGCGCATGATCACCGAATCGACGATACCGCCGCAGAAACCGGCCGCCAGGCCGAAGAGCACGCCTACGATTGCGCCCACGACCGTACCGCCGACCGCCACAAAGATGGAGATGCGCGCCCCATAGATGCAGCGCGAGAGCAGGTCGCGCCCATAGTTATCCGTGCCAAAAAGATGGCCGTCCGTTCCGGGCGAAAGGAAGGTGCTCGAGGTGTCAACATAGTTCGGGTCGTAGGGCGCCAGAATTGGGGCGAAAATCGCCATGATTACCATAATGACCACGATGACCAGGCCAACTACGGCCATTTTGTTGCGACGCAACTTGCGCCATGCGCTATTGGCACGCCGTTCGCGACGCACCATTTCCATTTGCGCCTCGACGCCAAGGGCGCCGTCAGTCTGCATGGTGTCTGCCATCAGCTTTGGCCACCTCCCTCATAGCTCACTCGTGGGTTGATGATGGTGTACACAATATCGACTACGAGATTCACCACCACGAAGACCACGGCCGTAAAGAGCACCGTGCCTTGAATGAGCGAGTAATCGCGCGAGCTCACGGCATTGACAATCAGGGTGCCGATGCCAGGCCATGAGAAGATGCTCTCGGTAAGGATGGCACCGGTGAATGCTGAAGCGAGCTGCAGGCCAACGACCGTCACGATTGGCGGCAGGGCGTTCTTAAACGCATGCTTCCAGATAACGATCGTCTCCTTGATGCCGCGGGAGCGCAGCGCCTTGATGTAATCGGATCCCACCGTATCAAGCATGCTCGAACGCGAAATGCGCGCAAAGGTCGAGGCGGGGATGGTAGCCAGGCAGAAGACTGGCAACACCATATGGCTCACCACATCTCCGATACCGTCCGCCCATGAACCCATGCCCATAGCCGGAAGGAGTCCCAGGTTCACGCTGAAGGTAAGCACGAGCATGAGACCGAGCCAGAAGATGGGCATCGAAACGCCGATGAGCGCGATAACCATGAAGACGTAATCAAACCAGGTATTCTGCTTAAGGGCGGACTCCACGCCGATAGGAATACCTACAAGCATGGCAATGACGAGCGCGGTGAGCGTAATGGAAAGCGTGGATGGCAGGCGACTCAAGATGAGCGGCATGACGTCGGTGCTGTATGAAGTTGACCAGCCAAAGTCACCCTGGAAAACGCCAAGCAGATAGTTGATGAACTGCGTGAGGATCGGTTCATTGAGGCCAAGCCGTTCACGCATCGCTTCGACGGCCTCCTCCGAGGCCTGCGGGCCGAGCATGGTGAGCGCCGGATCGCCGGGAATCATGCGCGTAAGAACAAAGGTGACAGTGATGACCACGAACAACACGGGTATCGCCTGAAGTACCCTCCTTAGAATCGTTTTTGCCACTAACTCACTTCCTTCCCAGACGCCCGCCCTCCCCATCGAGCAGCGCCCCGTTTGTCATTACAGCTGGGCGCGGACATGAAGACCCCTGCCCGCGCCCAACCAGATTGCGCATGTATGATACTTACGCGCTCAAGGAGATGTTCACATCGGACGTCACGATCTTGACTGCCTTGTCAGAGCGCTGGACATAGCCCTGGACATTTTGTGTATGAGCGGTGCACACGTCAGCAGAACCGTAGACATAGATGGGATCCTGCTCCACGATGAGACGCAGCGCCTGCTTGTAGTATTCGGCGCGCTCGTCTTGGTCGGTCGCCTGCACGGCCGCCTCAAGCAACTCGTCGACTTCCTCGTTGCTGAAGCCGGCACCGTTACCCTGCGAGCCGATGTTGCCCGAATAGAAGAGGTTGTTCAGGAAGAAGTACGGATCGGGGTACCACGTCCAGGACATGGCGAAGATGTCGCACTCGCCCGCCGCGGTAATCTCGGAGAACGCGCCCCAGTCGAGGGTGTTGATCTCGATGTCGATGTTCAGGTTCTCCTTCAGCTGCTGCTGGACGACGGTCGCCACGTCCACGCCCGTGGTCGTACTCGACGTGTAGTACTGCAGGGTGCAGCCGTCGGCGTAATCGGTCTCCTGAAGCAGCTCGAGCGCAGCCTCGGGGTCGTAGCTCGGCACAAGATCCTCAACAGATTCATCGTAACCCCAGCTACCCGAGGGCAGAGGCACGCTATGCAGCGAACCTCCCCCGAAGGGATACGCCACAGACACAAGGTCCTCGCGATTCACGGCCATGAGAATCGCACGACGAACCTTCTGATCGGCCGTAGGACCGGTGGCATTGTTCATGTAGAAGTAGGTGATGTGCAAACCCTCGGTCTCCTCGACAACATAGGTGTCGTCTTCCTTGACCGCCTCCAGCGACTCACCAGAAAGGTCGGTCACGAAGTCGACGTCACCAGTGAAGAGCGCGTTCGCAGCCTGGGTGGTGTCCTCGATCACCTTCCACACCACGCCGTCGAGGTAGGGGGTATCGCCCCAATAGTTATCGAACCGCGCAAGCGTGGACTGCTGGTCGCGCGCGAACTCCTCGAGCGTAAAGGGACCGGTGCCTATGAGGTGATCGCCAAACGAGTCACCCCAGCCCTCGACTTCCTCTTCGGGCACGATGGAGTTGCCGGCATCGGTGAGCGCCGTAATGAACGCCGCGTTCGGGCTGGAAAGCACGCATTCGATCTCGGTGTCGGAAATAACGTTGCAGTGATCGAGCATGGCCAAACGGTCGGCCGCAGACTCGGAAGCGGAGCGCTCGAGAGAGTACTTAACGTCATCGGCGGTCATGGCGCGACCGTCCTGATAGTCGCCCGGCTGGAAAACGACATCGTCGCGCAGGGTGAACGTGTAGGTCAGACCATCATCAGAGACCGTCCAATCGGTGGCCAGGCAGCCAACGATCTCGGAGAGGTCGCTTTTGTAGGCGACAAGCGTGTCGCACACGCAGCCGATGACCTGCGACTCGTACACGCCGGTATACATGCACGGATCGAGATTCGACGGGGACGAAGCGAGTGAGATGTTGAGCGTGCCGCCTGTGGAAGTCTCGCTCGAACCGCTGCCGCCACTACTGTCGGAAGAGGCGCAGCCGGTAAGCGAGACCACGGCACCCGTGATGCCAAGGCCAGCGAGACCAGCCAGCACGCTGCGACGGCTCACGTTGGTTCCTGCGATGATATTGTTCATGTCCATTCATCCTTCCTCATAGATGAACCACCTCGGCGCCCCGATCGGACAGCCGTAAATACCGTTTGCTACCAGGGTCGGTAGTTAATGAAGCCATCCCATGGGTCGCGATGCTCAACCGGAAGCGTGTCATGCAGGGCGAGCACGTCTTGCGGTACGAAGCGCCGCTCGACCACGATGTCGCCACCAAACGCGCGCCACCAGTCTCGGCTGATGTGGAGAAAGCCGTCGTAGTCCTCATCGGCACCGTGGCTGTTCTCGACGCGCCACATCACGGGTTCGCCGTCATCGTCTAGCTCGACACCCTGGAACGCCATGCAATGAGACATGCCCGTAGCGTTCAGATCGAACGCATCGGCACGGTCGATTGAAAGATCGACGTCGAAGAGATCCTCGAGGTTCACCGCGTCAGTCGCCATCAGGCCGGGGAAGTCTTGCGCGTAGCGCAGCGCGCGCTTGCCCACATCGCACATCATGTACACGGGCACGCCCGCCTTGAGAGATGCGATGATCGCCTGCTCGAGCACGGGCATCTCCATGTTGAGCAAACGCAAAGGATGCCCGCCAATTACCACGTCGAACCAGTCGATACCGTAGAGATGCCTGAACGGACGGGTCCTGCCGGGAATGCTCGTGAGCTCAATATAGTCATCGGCGTCGAAGCCAACGTAGCGCTCTACAAACTGCACCGGCGTTATACCTCGATCGCGCAGCAGGCGCTCTCCCTGCGCATTGGGCTCGGCCACCAAACGCTCATCGACCCGGGCGTTCTCGCCCACGACGCCGGTGAAATCAAAGGTGGTGGGAGGCTCACCGATACAGCAGCACAACAGCCGATGGACGCTCGCAAGCATCTCCTCTTTCAGCGCCTCGAGCTCATCGATGCTCGCGCCGGCGGCAAAGGAAGTACGAAGCTTCGCAGCGTCTGCGATGAGCAGCTCTCCGAGCGCTTCGTTCATGAACTTGGTGTTGACGGTACAAGCCGTCTCGGGCATGACGTGCTTCGGCACGAGCCCCCACTTCTCGACGATGCTCGCACAGAACATGAACTGCCCACCGTCTGAAGCGTTATGGAGCGTGATGTGGTTGACCACGCGGTCATTCGCTGGGCGATCCGCCGTTTGGATGATGCGCTCCAAAAAGGCGTTCGACTTCTCGAGCTTCTCGTAAAACGTTACGTATGCCTGAGAAAACTCGAAGTCGTCGACGTCGAGGATGTGCATGGTCTTGGCACGCAGCACATTGAGCGTGGAAAACATCCAGCAACGCCCCGACTTGTCCTGATGCGTCACCGTTTTCGCACAGGGAAGCGATACGCCGAACGTCTCACGATACGCACGTGCCGCTCGCTGGTCACGTGCGGCGCTCGCAATTCCCATAGACGTTACGGCGTTACGCGCGATACGGTTGGCGCGGCTCTGGGAAAATCGTTCGGTGCATTCATTGATGTATGCCGTATCTACTGAGCTCCCAGGAACGACATTCTCTGCTCCTGCCAAGACAACCCCTCTCTGAACCCTGTCGATAGATACCGGTACGCAAGTCAACAGGCCTACTTATGCTTTCACGCATAAGCCTTGGAGCGGAAATGCGACTGAGTGCATGCCGCGCAGTGGTAGACAGCATAAACATATAGATCTACCTGCGTTTGATGCAGATTCGGTTTTCACGCTTTGGTAACACTTTGCCGCATACGGTACGAATGAAGTCAATGCATGGTGTACCATCGGTTTTGTACTTCTTTGCACGGCCGCAAGCTATATGCCGACGTGTGCGCACGGCACCAGTCATTTTTGGTTAACGCCGTTTCGCCACGCAACGGCCTGACGCCGTACCGGCATTGCATGCGCCAGTAGCTCACGTATTGGCATTGCATGCGCCGGCATTGTACGACCCGGCTTGCACCGCACCCATGTCCTTGAGAGGAGAAACCGTGCTCATCCGCCAGATGCTCGAAATCTACGACCTCGTCGATAAGCCCCAGGCCAACGGCGAAGAAGTCGCCGCATTGCTCCGCGAGCGCGGCGCTGAAGATGTCACCGTCACCACCGTCGGCGGTGACCGCGGCTCGACCGATTGCATTAAGGTCGTCATTCCCGGCTCGCATGGCAAGACCCAAGGAGGCGACGCCCCCACCCTGGGAATTATTGGACGCTTGGGCGGCTTGGGTGCGCGCCCGGAGCTCATCGGCGCGGTCTCCGACGGCGATGGCGCTCTTGCAGCGCTCACCTGTGCGCTCAAGCTTGTCGAGATGCACACCGCAGGAGACGTGCTCCCAGGAGATGTGATTGTGGCCACGCATATCTGTCCCGACGCGCCAACCCTTCCGCACGACCCGGTGCCCTTCATGGACTCCCCCATCGACATGACGACCATGAACCGCATGGAGGTCGATGAACGTATGGATGCCATCGTCTCCATCGACACCACCAAGGGCAATCGCATCATCAACCAGAACGGAATCGCTATCTCGCCCACCACGAAAGATGGGTACATCCTGCCTGTCTCGAACGACCTCATGGATGTCATGACCCGTGTGACGGGCAAGATGCCGCAGGTATTCGCCCTCTCCCAGCAGGACATCACTCCGTATGGCAACGACCTCTACCACCTCAACAGCATCCTGCAACCTACCACGGCCACGAGCGCGCCCGTGGTAGGTGTAGCCATCGCCACCGAGCAGATGGTCGCTGGGTGCGCAACCGGCGCCACCCACGGCACCGACGTGGAGGAGGCCGCGCGCTTCGCGCTCGAGGTTGCCAAGGTGTACGGCGCCGGCACCTGCACGTTCTATAACGAAACGGAGTGGGAGCACCTCGTAGCGCTTTATGGCACCCAAGAGCGCTTCCAGACTATGGGCAACGGAACAAAGTAGGTTGCCGCAGCCTGAGGGCTCGCGCTGCGAGCCCTCATTTGCATGCGCGGTGCCCTGTGCAACACAATGCGCGGTGCCCTGCATAGCATTCCGCGCGATACCATGCGCAACACCATGTGCGGCTCCCGTGGTGATGCGGCGCGGCGGCTAACCATGGTCTCTAGACGCAGAAGCCGTACACGGTGCAAGGCTCGAACAGATTGGAGCGATCGTGAGAACCGTCGCAGGCATCACCGTAGGCCAGGCTCCTCGCACCGATATGACCGATGACCTCCGCGCCCGCTTGGCGCCCAATCTGCAGCTCGTGGAATATGGCGCACTCGACAACATGACGCCTGAGGAGGTCGAACGCAAGCTGGCGCCCCGTGCAGGCGAGGAGGTGCTTGTAAGCCGTATGCGTGACGGCCAGCAGGTGATGTTCTCGGGCGCACGTGTGCTGCCCCTCGTGCAGCAGCGTATCGGCGATGCCGAAGCAGCAGGAGCAGACGCCATCATTTTACTGTGCACCGGCAGCTTTCCCCACCTGCGTCACCGCGTCCCGCTGGTGTATCCCCAACCATTGTTCCACAGCGTGGCGCGAGCACTCGCATACGGCCGGCGCATTGCCGTCATGGTTCCTGAAAAAGAGCAGGCAGAACAGGCTCACGAATGGTGGGGAGATACCGGCGTGGATATAACGGTAGTACAGGCTTCCCCCTATAGAGACATCAACGACATCGCACGTGCAGCTCGCTCGCTCCGCGGATCAAACTGCGCGTTTCTCTGTCTCGACTGCATGGGGTTCTCCCTTAAGATGCGCTCAATCGCCCGCAAGGAATCGGGGCTCGATGTGCTGCTTCCCCGCACGCTCGTGACCAGCGTCGTCTCAGAGTTGTTAGGTTGATGGGTTTTGCGGTCTCATGCCATCGCATCCGTTCAAGTTGTCTCGGCAACGAACCGGGTAGTGCTAGGAAACATCTCCCGAAAGCACCAAACGAGCACTGCGGGGGTTATTTCCAATCCACACGAAGGCGCATCTCTGACCCCAATGCTCACTTTTTGCGCAAGTGAGTGTTACTTTCGGGACATCCGAAGTATCACAGGACTTCCTGAAAAGGAAGCCGCAGGTAGACTGCATGCACGAATATGGACTACTTGGGATGATGCCAAACTAACACTCACTTGCGTAAAAAGTGAGCATCGCTCCACCTCGATGCTTGAAATTTAGCAGTGCGGGCGTCCCAAATCGCTCCAATCGATAAATAAATCGCGCATGAGTTCGGCTTCCCTTGCCAAGAATGTGGGCGTCTTCTCCCGGTATCTCCGGCCAAGCTTCTTCGCCAGCAGCTTTCGCACGTGGTGGAACCTTGCCTGGTCACGCAGCTGCTCATGGGTCAGTAATGAGGCATCGATACCCATAAGCTGCAGCGCAACAAGGCGATTCGCGTCCGCGTCGGTCACGCCGCCGCGTCCGTGCGCCACACGCCCCTGACATTCCACGCCTACATTCCCGTGCCTGTCTGTCGCAGGGAAGAACAAATCGACTACAGCGAACAGCCGGCTGGAGACGTCGCGGGCAGCCTGCGAGAGATTCACGCGATGATTCATCTCGACGGGGCCAAAACCCTCTCCCCCAAAGGAGCGGCTCCCGCATAAGCGCATCGCAGCGCGAACTTCAAGCGGAGATGCCGCGATGCCACGCACCTCTTCGAGCGCCCGCATGAACGCTTTATGCCCTCGCATGCCGACACTGGCTCGCGCCATGGCATAAAGCTCATCTAAAGTCACCAGCGGCGGACGCGACCACAAATCTGTAATGTTTCCGCGGCCATCGCGAATAGGTCTCCATGTATCGGCCTCCATGAGGGGACGTGTGGCGAGGTACTGCTCTACTAGGCTTCGTTGATGGGAGTCAAGCTTGAATACGGTGAAGGTCCCGCACATCTCATACATCACCATGACGAGCTGGTACTTGCTCAAATGGTTTGCCATAAGCAGCAGCGTAAATGCCGGAGACGTCATCTTGAATGATAGCCCCGTATCACAAATGGCGCCGGGCGGAAGCTCGTCGCACCAAAGTCGCTGAATAATCCCATCGGCACGATGCCGCGCAGCCCGATCCTGAACAAGAACGTGAAGCGGCACATCCAAGAACCCGAAATATTCTTTCCGGTCGCCGAGAGCACGGCGGCCCTGTCGGGTGGGCAGATCAATAGGCTCGTGAATGAGCGAGGCCACGCACGGCGGTATGCGATACGCTTGAAACGCCGTTATGTCGCAGAGCACGGTATTCATAATGCCAACGGTAGCGCAATGAGCTGTTGAAATGGACGCGAATCGGATTTATATGTCCCCTCCCTGGAAACCGCTGAACAACGTACCGGTATGGAATAAACCGGTACGAGTGAATATGCGCCGAAAAGCAATTGCCCGGAAATGCTGCGGATGGCGCCATGCCCGCTAACGGCACCGCGATAGACGCGGGCGCGCCGGGAAAGCCTTACGGCTCATCGGCGCGCTAGCATGCAGCCCTAACGATTATGCAGCCCGCAGCTCGTCAATGATGCGACCCGCAGCACGCCAGCGCTATAGCTTGCAGCTCCTCGGCGATGTAACGACCGGTAATGCTCTGCGCCCAGGCCCCGTGCTCCCTCGGGACGTGTTTCACCGGCCGCTTGGTATGATATGCCTCCGCACTTATACCGAGAGCCGCCGCAATCGGGGCACGGAATGTCGACGTCAACACTCTTGAGGTTGCGCACACCATCCACCTAAATGCAGGATGGCGGCGTGCGCATTCCCTACCGACCTGCGATCTCGTCGAGATACGCCATGCGCTCCTCAGGGGTGGAGACGTCCATGCCGCCGAAATTCGTCCACGTGCCGCGCTCGATGCCGAGCTGCCAAAGGGTTCCGTCGATGAGCGTGCGCTGGATGCCGTCGCCCGTGTGCTCGCGGATGAACTCGGTGGGATTGGACGAGCTGGTGTAGACCTCCGCGGACGTGATGTGGGTGAGGGTGCCCGTGAGACCTTTTTCCGTCGTGACCCATGAGAAGCCGGTGAGCATCACCTTGTCGAACCAGCCGCGCAGCATGGCCGGCATGTCGTTCCACCAGATGGGAAACACCAGCACGAGCTTGTCGCAGGCAGCAACGAGCTCCTGGTAGCGCGACACGAGCGGGTCGATCACCCCGCCTTCGTTGTACACCTTGAGCTCCGCCGGCGAGAGCGCGGGATCGAAGCCATCTTTGTATAGATCGATGACCTGGTACGCCTTGCCCTCGCGGTCATAGCGCTCGCAGAGCGCGTCGAGCACGGCGTGGTTAAAGCTCCCCTCGTACGGATGGCAATAGACGACGAGCGCGTGCATGGCACCTCCTGAACAGCTGTGTTGCGGACGCGAATGTTGCCGGAAGTCGGCGATGGTGGCTGCCGCAAGCTTTACGCCTCGTACGCCGCAACGCACTCCTCGAGCCAACCGATGATGGGAATGCTCTGCGGGCAGGCACCTTCGCACTGGCCGCACGCAATGCAATCGGAGGCCTTGCCGGCGCCGTCCTTGCCGACAGCTTCGAGATAATCGCGCTTGGAGCGGACGTCGTCACCCCAAACGAGCTTGCGATTATGCGCCGAGAAGATGTCTGGAATAGGAATGCTCACGGGACACCCCGACGTGCAGTAATGGCACGCGGTGCACGGAACGGAGCGTACCTTGCCGAGCGCCTCCTGTGCAGCGGCGATGGCTGCTCGCTCACTATCGTCGAGCGGCTGGAAGTCTGTCATATACGATATGTTGTCCTCGGTCTGCTCCATGGTGGACATGCCCGAGAGCACCGTGATGATGCCGTCGAGCGAGGCCGCGTAGCGGATCGCCCACGACGCGAGCGACGCCTGCGGGCTGTGTGCCAGCAGCGGTGCCGCAACCGACTCGGGCGGGGTCGCAAGCACGCCGCCCTTGACGGGTTCCATCACCACGATGGGCACCCCATGGGCGCGAGCGACCTCGTAGTTTGCGCGCGAGGTCACCGTGGGGCTCTCCCAATCTGCGTAATTGAGCTGCAGCTGCACGAATTCGACGTCGGGATGCGTGGTGAGCAGCTCATCGAGAAGCTCCGGCCCCGCATGGAACGAGAAGCCCCAATGACGCACCAGCCCGCGCTCTTTGAGCTCGCGCGCATAATCCCACAGGCCGTAGTCGTTGTAGACGGCGATGTTGCTGGTCTGAACGGCATGCAGCAGGTAGAAATCGAAATAGCCGGCTCCCGTGCGTTCAAGGCTTACCTCGATCTGATGCTTGACCTCCTCTTCCGTCGGCTTGCCGAGCCATGCGTTCGCCTTGGTTGCCAGTTGAAAGCGCTCACGCGGATAACGGTCGACGAGGGCGGCCTTGGCCGCGCACTCGGATGCCCCGTCATCGTACACGTAAGCAGTGTCGAAATAGGTGAGCCCGGCATCCATGAAGGCATCGACCATGCGGCTGGTCTCGTCGATGTCAATCGAGCCGTCCGCCGTTTTGGGCAAGCGCATGAGGCCAAAGCCGAGTTTGGGAATACTCTCCCCCAGATAGCGTTCCATAAACACCCCTCACATCGTAGCGAATCGCGGTGTGCGCCGGCGGCTTGGCGACAGCCGCCTGCGAATCAGTATTCATTGTCTCACCGAACTGCGCCATACGATGCGACATCTTGAAACGGAATAGGCACAGACGCATCTAATTTGCCCAACGTCGCAGCACCTAACTTTCCATACTCACTGCAGCACCAAGTGCAACCTTGCAGACTAGGCGCAATATGCGCGCCGCCTGCGCGCGCCCGCTTCTGCGGCGCCGCCGCTACCGGTACAATGAACGGGTTGGCCAATTGAAAGCGGGTACCGTATGAAGCGCATCCTCCTTATCGCCACGGGAGGCACCATCGCCTCTGCCGAAGATGGGCGCGGGCTATCCCCGGCTTTGAGCGGCGCCGAGCTCGCCGCGTGCGTCCCAGAGATCAACGACCTCTGCCATCTCGAAGTCCTGCAGCTCATGAACATCGATAGCACCAACATGCGCCCCGCAGACTGGCTGCGCATCTGCCGCGCGATCGCCGAGAATTACGCCGCATACGACGGCTTTCTCATCCTGCACGGCACCGATACGATGGCGTACACCGCCGCCGCGCTCTCCTACCTTATCCCCCAAAGCGAGAAGCCCATCGTGATCACCGGCTCACAGCAACCGATGACGAGTTCGTTCACCGATGCGAAGCTCAACATATACCAAAGCCTGCTCTACACGCTTGATAGGCACGCGCGCGACGTGTGCATCGTGTTTGGCGGCATCGTCATCGCAGGCACGCGCGCCCGCAAGCAGCGCACCATGAGCTCGAATGCGTTCACCAGCGTGAACTACCCGCCGCTCGCCTACATCCGAAACGACCGCATCGTGCGCGCAGGCGCGCTTATGCACGCACCGGGCGCCCTCGACCAGCGAGGGTGCGAAACACCCGCAGGCGGCGAAAGCGTTGCCGAAGATGGCGCGGCAAAAGCCGACGCAGCCGAGACGAAGGCGACAAAGATCGATGTGACCGGAAACCGCATGGCCGAGCAAGCCGTGGCCGGAAGCGATGCAGGCAAGGAGCACGCCCCGGCAGCGGAAGCCCCGACCTGGTACCGCATCATCAACGACCGCGTCGCCGTCCTTAAGCTCACTCCCGGGCTCAACCCCGGCCTCTTCGAAGCGCTCACCCCTGCATACGACGCCCTCATCTTAGAGATCTACGGTCTTGGCGGCATCCCCGACTACGGCGAGGGAGCGCCCTCGTTCAAGCGGGCCATCTTCGACTGGGTCGCCTCGGGAAGAAGCATCGTCCTTACCACCCAAGTACCCGAAGAGGGGCTTGACCTTGGCATCTACGAGGTCGGCCGCGCCTATGCCGAGCATCCAGGCATTCTGCGCGGTGGAGATATGACCACCGAGGCGATTGTAGCGAAGATGATGTGGGCACTCGGGCAGACGCGCGACCCGCGCGAGCTTGAGCGGCTGTTCTACCGCCCGGTCAACCACGACCGCGCACCGGACTACACCGGATAGATCGGCGCGCACGCGCACCGTCCTGCGCACCGCTTTGCGCAGCGCCCGCCCGACATCGTCCTGAACGCTGACGCGGCCTACTCAAGCAGAGCGCTCGGTAAGACCCCGAGGCTTTTCGCAAGCCGGTCGAGCTGCTTTACCGTGACGTTCGCCTTGCCCGACTCGATGTGGTTCAGATACGGCCTGCTTATCCCGGCCATCAAGCAAAACTCAACCTTCGAGAGGCCCTGATCCTCTCGAAGCGCCCGCACATTGCGACCAACTCTCTGTTCAATGGTCTCGCTCATAAAACGAGTGTGCAAAACCACAGAGGCAAGGTTGTAAACTATAGTTTACGTTTTCTATGTGCTTGACGCTTTTTGCATATGCAAAGCACATGTGAGTCGAGGGGGAGACGATGACGGGGCGCCGTGTTCAAAGAACCGTGGACGATACGATGCCAACACCGGTACCGCAGCTGCTCGTAATGGATCTTGACGACCCCGCATCGGGAGGTGCGCGCATCTCGGGTGCAGAGCTCCGCGCGCTGCGGGCGGCGCGCAACGCAGGGTTCCTCGTCGCAGCTATAACCGCGTATCGGCCTGACGCATTTCCCGCCGAGCTCGATGCGAGCTCATTGCCGGCGTGCGTGCCAGATTCGCATTGCCCGAGCCCTCAGGCAACAATTCCTGAAAAGTCCCCTGCAAGCCCGTCGCCGGCATACGCGGCAGCGGTGCAACGCCCAGAACAGCATGCCGCCGTCCCCATCATCGTCATCCCGAGCGCGCATGGCAGCGAAACCTCTGGCGCATCGGACAGTCCTGTAGACGAGCTCGCGCGCATCTGCACGAAATTCAGGATTCCGTCTCATGCGGTAACCGTCATCGCGTCGTGCCCGCAAGACGCGCCCTGCGCATTTGAAGCGGAATGCGTCTGCTCCCTAAAAGGCGCGGGCGAGACCTGCGAGGCCATCGCCGATGCCGTGTTCCCCGCGCGAAACGACGGCGGGCTCGCGCACGCACTTGAGCACGTCACAGCACAGCGCACGACATCGCATGATGGCGCGACAGCAGCCTTGATCTGAAGCAGCCGATGCGCGGCGTCGCGCCCACCGAACGCCATGGAGCCATGCTGCCGACAAGGCGGCAGGCTAACGAGGGGTAACGCGCCGAGCCCAACCGGGCATTTGGAGTTAGAACGGCACGCTGAAGCCCGTCCCCGTATATGCCGTAAAGAGTATGTAGACCGTGCAGGCGTTAAATAGCACCGCAAACACCACGCCGCTTCGAATCGCCCGGCGGTACGCAAGCTCAACGACCGCCTGCGATTCCTGTCGCTCCGCCGCTTGCCGGCGCGTCATGACGCAGGTCGCGATGCTCAAAAGGAGTGCGATGGCCGGCACCAGGAAGAGCTGGTAGCGGCTGGCGTAGCGCGTCGCCTCGCCGGACGAGTTGAACGCCATGGCAACCGTTTCGGGCATCTGGGGAATTGCGATGAGCGCCATGATCAACGGGGTGATGCCGAGCACGATGAGCAGGATCGTAAGGTACCCGTTCATCCGTCCGAACTGAAACATATGAGCTCCGCCTATCTGTCTTGTCTGCGACCAACAGCGCGAGCAAAAGCACCGCCCGCATAAGGTGGTCGACACGAACATCCCGCTACCAAACGTCCTGACAGCCCCAGGCTATACGTCTGCCCAAGCTATACGTTAAACCTGAAGTGCACCACGTCGCCATCGGCCATATGGTAGTCCTTGCCTTCCATGCGCAGCTTGCCCGCAGCCCGGGCACCTTGTTCGCCCCCGAGCGCGACGTAGTCATCGTAGCTGATGACCTCAGCCTTGATGAATCCGCGCTCGAAGTCGGAATGGATGACGCCCGCCGCCTGCGGCGCCGTCGCCCCGTGGCGAACCGTCCACGCCTTGACTTCCATCTCGCCCGCGGTGAAAAACGACTGCAGCCCCAGAAGCTTGTACGCCTCCTGTGCCAGCACGTCCAAACCAGGTCGCTCAAGCCCCAGGGTCTCCAGGTACTCCGCAGCCTCTTCGGGCTCGAGCTCCGAGAGCTCGGCCTCGACTTTTGCGCAGATGGGTATCGGCTCCGCGCCGTCGATGGGCTCGAGCGCCTCGCCGAGCATGTCTTCGTCAACGTTCGCCACGTACAGCATGGGCTTCATGGTGAGCAGGAACAGCTCCTTCGCGGCGGCGCGCTCATCGTCGGTCATGTCGAGCGCTGCAGCACGATTCCCCTCGTTCAGCCACTCGAGCAGTCGTCTTGCCACTTCAAGCTTGGCCCGCAGCTCCTTGTCGCGCCTCGCTTCCTTCTCGAGCTTCGACAGCTGCTTTTCAAGCGTTTGGATGTCGGCCAGGATGAGCTCGGTCATGATGGTCTCGGCATCGCCCTCGGGATCGACGAACGCCCCGGCGCGCCCCACCTCGCGCATGACGTTGGGGTCTTTGAAGTAGCGCACGACCTCGCAGATGGCATCGGTCTCGCGGATGTTCGCCAGAAACTGGTTTCCCAGGCCCTCGCCCTCGTTTGCACCCTTTACCAACCCGGCGATGTCAACAAACTCGACCGTCGCCGGCACGATGCGCCCGGGATGCACGATGTCCGCAAGCGCTTGCAAGCGATCGTCTGGCACATCGACGACGCCCACATTGGGGTCGATCGTCGCGAAGGGGTAATTCGCCGCAAGGCCACCCTTTTTGGTGAGCGCGGTGAACAGCGTTGACTTGCCCACGTTGGGCAGGCCGACAATACCGATGGACAGAGCCACGTGGCACTTCCTCTCATGAAGCGCTCGTCCGAGCGAGCGCGTTGCGATTCAACTCGTCTATTGTACGAGATGCATGCGCGCTCGTCATGCCTTCCCCAAAGCGCGAGCTGGCAAGCTAGTCGGCAAGCTTCTCCACGCGATCGAGCGCGGCGCTGAGCGTTTTCTTAGCCTCCGCCTTCAGCTTCTCCGCCTCCACCTTGGTGCGCGCGGCATCGGCCGCCTTCTTCTCCGCATCGGGGTCGGGCAACACGAGCTCCGCCGCATCGTGCTCCACCATGGTCAGCGCGCCCGCGGGGCACACCTCCGCGCAAAGCCCGCACCCCACGCAATACGTTGCCTCGACCGAAAAGCGCCCGGAATCGATCAGGTCGCAGGCGTGCAGCGGACACGAGGTTGCGCAATCGCCGCACACGGTGCACGCCGTGAAATCGCATTGCGGGGTGCTGACCCGCACACGTGGCGCAAGCTCGGGGTGGCTCTGAAGCGTCGAGAGCAGCAGCTGCCGGCTCTGGGTGAGCTGCCGACGACGGTGCTGAGACGTGGTGCCCGTAGCCGCGGCGAGCGTCCGCTCGAGCGCGGAAAGCTTCTTGGTATGGTTCTTGATGCGCTGCGTGACCGTCGTGACTGCCGCTGTAGCGGGGTTCAGCTTCGAGACCGCAAGACCGGTGGTCTTCATGATCTTATCCATGTATTCCTTGCGCTCGAACTCTCGGCGCTTGGTACAGGTGAGCGCTGCGGCATCGACCTCGAGACCCATGCCGCGACCAGACCACTCCTCGGCTGTGGCGATCGCGTCGCCCAAAAGTTCCTCCCCCTGGGCGTTGCGACACGCGGTGCAAATATCAAGCGGCAAATAGACGCTCACGTTGGGGTAATCCATGAGGATTGAGAACCAGGTCTCGGTCGTAACCTCGCCCACGCAGGCGAGCACGACCTCGTTCTCGCGCGGGATGCGCTTGAGCGCACGGGTGCACGTGACGTACGCCGTTTCATAGGCCTCCGCAGCGGCGGCGATCGCATCGTAGATCTTCTTAGGACGATACCGCTGGACCGAGATGGCCTCGGTGGGGCACACCGGAGCGCAGAGCCCGCACTTACGACATGAATCGAGGATATCGATACCGCCGTCCTCAACCTCGATCGCGTTGACCGGGCAGACCTTCACGCACGCGCGGCAGGTGCTCTTCGACGACTTGCACGCCAAGCATGGCAAGGCGTTCGCGCGCGGCCGATCCTTATAGTTCGCCGGATTCCACTCCTTCTCCTCTGCCTCGGGATTGCCCAAAAAGGCGTCGGTGAGGTCGCTCAAGGGTTCGGTGAGGCCACTCAAGCTCTTGGTAATATCGATGATGTCATCGAACATGTCGCGATCTTGTGCCATTCGTTCGCCCCTCTTCTGTCGGCGTGCCAAACCGTCCGAGAACGTGCAGCACTATCGAACCGTATTATTGTACGGCAGCATGCGTGCATGGCGGCGGAGCGCGAGAACTCTTCACGTGCTGGAGACGTTTTATGCAAAGCCCGCATACGCGCCACGGTTTTCAGCATGCATGCGTCCTGCATGCGCCCTGACCCTCTGCATGCCTGCGCCATAGCATGCAGAGGCCTTCATCATGCATGCTCGCCATCTGCATGGCTCCCGTCGCACGCAGCCCTCGCCTACATACTACTGTGAATTCACCCGCAGCGCCGTCATTTCTCGGCATAATGATGACCGCGGTTGCATCCGTTCAACTATCATCGTGCTTAACGTGCTCATTCGGATTGAAAGGATACTGCTATGTTTTGTCCCAAATGCGGCGCCGCGCTTTCCAGCGACGCCAAGTTCTGCGCAGGGTGCGGCGCCCAAGTGCAGCAGGTGGCTCAGGGCGCGGCCGCGCCCACCAGCGCAACGCCGGCTGGCTCCGCGCCAACCTACGGCGCGGCTTCAGCCGTCAGCACCGCGGCTACCTCCAATCCGTTTCGCATCGCAAGAATCGTTGCGGGCATCATACTCCTCGCCTGCTTCTTCTTGCCGCTCTACGGACTCACGAGCAATGTCAGCGTCGTGCAGATAAGCTTGAATGTCAGTGCCCTGCAGATGACCTTCGGCATCGACGTATTCGGCAGCCATGTCGACGGATCGATTGAAAACGCGCTCTTCATCTTGCCGGGCATCTTGACGCTCGTCGGCACGTTCGTGCTCAAGGGCAAGGCGGGCGACATCCTTGCCATCATCGGTGGCGCGCTCGCGGTCATCCTGGTCTTCGCCGTGTCCGGAATCGCAAACGAGTATATAGGTAGCTATATCTCCGTCAGCTTCCAACTGGGCGCCTGGCTGTATATCCTGGGCGGTATCGCATGCATCGTTTTGGGCGTCGTCTCGGCGCTTGGCGGAAAGAAATAACAGCTCGAACCTCACGTGCCGTTGTCGCACCGCGCTGCGGCGTGCCGCAGCGCGCGATAGGGGCTGCGACAGACACGGCCACAGGGTGCATCGCAGTGCATGTACCTTGGCCTTCAGCTCGCCAGAAGAACGCCGCGCTTGGGGACATAGGTCTGTGCCCCCAAGCGCGGCGAATCGTAAAAAACAGAAGCACGGCACGGCGCAAACGACCGCGTTCGAACGGCTAATACAGCTTAGCGCCCGCCGGAATGCCGTCGTCCACCATGAGCAGGTTCAGGCGCTCCTCGCCCGCCTCCTCGTGCACAGCGCTGATGAGCATGCCGCACGAGTCGATGCCCATCATCTTGCGCGGCGGTAGGTTCGTGATAGCGATGCAGGTCTTGCCCACCAGATCCTCGGGCTCATAGTACCTGCTGATGCCCGAAAGGATCACGCGGTCTGCACCCGAGCCGTCATCGAGGGTGAACTTGAGCAGTTTCTTGCTCTTTGGAACCGCCTCGCACGCCTTCACCTTCACGACGCGGAAGTCCGAGCGGCTGAAGGTGTCGAAGTCAACGAATTCCTCGAAGAGCGGCTCGATCTTCACCTGGAACATATCGGCCGTTGGCACCCTGTTTGGCGCGATGGGCTGCAGGCGAGTACCATCGGTCGCGGCAACCCCGGCAGCCTCGACATCGTCCGCCTCGTCCGCACCGGCAACGCGGGCAGCCTCGGTCGCCTGCTGCGCCTTCGCAGCGGCCGCGCTCGACACAGCCCCCTTCTCGGGGCGCATGTGCGGAAAGAGCAGCACGTCTCGGATGCTTGCGGAATCGGTAAGCAGCATAACCACGCGGTCGATGCCGATACCGATGCCGCCCGCCGGCGGCATGCCGTACTCCAGCGCGCGCACGTAATCCTCGTCATACTCCATGGCCTCGTCGTCGCCGCCGGCCTTCTCCTCCATCTGGCGGGCGAAGCGCTCGGCCTGGTCGACCGGGTCGTTCAGCTCGGAGAAGGCATTCGCGTACTCGTGCCCCGCAATGACGAGTTCGAAGCGATGGGTGAGGCGTGGATCGTCCTCGTGGCGCTTGGCGAGCGGCGACACCTCGACCGGGTAGTCCACGACGAACGTGGGATCCACGATGGAACCCTCCCCACGCTCGTCGTAGATCTCGGCGATGAGCTTGCCGGCGCCCCACTCCGGCTTGACCTCGATGCCGCACTCGCGCGCGGCAGCGCGGAGCTCGTCGATCGGCGTATCGAGGGTGAGCTCGCGTCCCATAACCTCAGAGACGACCTCGGTCATGGGCCGGCTCGGCCAGGAACCCGAAAGGTCGATGGTCTCACCTTGGTATGCAATGACCTCGCCGTTGCCGACCGCGGCGTTCGCCGCCTTGATGACGCCCTCGGCAAGTTCCTTCATGCCCTCGAGGTCGCTGTAGGCGCGATAGGCCTCCATGGTGGTGAACTCGGGATTGTGCGTTTGGTCCATGCCCTCGTTGCGGAAGATGCGGCCGATCTCGAACACGCGCTCGTACCCGCCCACAAGCAGCCGCTTGAGATGCAGCTCGGTTGCAATACGCAGGTAGCACTCCTGATTGAGTGCATTGAAATGCGTGATGAACGGCTTCGCGGTGGCACCGCCTTGGATGGTCTGCAGGATGGGCGTCTCCACCTCCATGTACGCGTTGTCCTCCATGTAGCGGCGGAAGGCGGAGATGATGGCCGACCGCTTGCGGAACGTCTCGCGCACCCCGTCGTTCATGATGAGGTCCACGTAGCGCTGGCGATAGCGGGTCTCCTTATCGGAGAGCCCGTGGAACTTCTCGGGAAGCGGCCTCACGGCTTTGCTGAGCAGGGTGAGCTTGGTGGGAGCAATGGAGAGCTGGCCGCGCTTCGTGCGCACCACCGCGCCCGTCACGCCCACGATATCACCCAGATCGAGCTCGCCGAGCAGCGCCCAATCGGCTTCGTTCATGTCGTTGATGCGGCAGAAGAGCTGGATCTCGGCCGTCGTGTCACGCACCACCACGAAGGCGATCTTGCCCTGCCCGCGCTTCGCCATGACGCGCCCGCCGATGCTCACCATATCGGTGGTGTCCTCGCCGGCTGCCAAATCGGCGTACTTCGCCTCGATGTTCGCCACGCAATCGGTTACATCGGAATGCTCGGGATACGCCACGCCGCCCGCCGCGAGAACCGCGGCGCGCTTCTCCAAGCGGTGCGCACGCTCATCGTTCAACGTTGATGCGTTCTGAGGCTCCTCAGCCTGATTCTGGGACATGTCCCCTCCTTGTCACGGGCATCGTGCGAAAACGCGCAGCCCCTCGCACCGCCCGATGCCGGGCGTGGACGATACCTGCATGCCGAGCTCGGGCGACACGTTCCATATGCGATGCGACCCGCTCGTATCGCGCTCTGCACGCGCCACGCACCGCGCCGCACATCCTGACCATCCTGCGCATATCACCTGATCCGTGCCGTGCGCACGAATCGCGTCGGCCAGCCCGGTGCCCGATCGCCTATGCCGTACCCAAGCGTTTCTTACTCAAACAAAAAGCTCCCCGAGGCCGGCTGACCCCGAGAAGCTGCCACCCATGCGCTCGACCCGGGGTCTAGCGCGAGATGCTGGTAATGGTGTAGATGCGCGACTTGCCAGACGGCGTCACAACCTCAACGGTCTCGCCCTCGGCATGACCGATGATGGCGCGACCGATGGGCGACTCGTTGGAAATCTTGTGCTCCAGCGAGTTGGTCTCCGTGGTGCCCACAAGGGTGACCTCGACGATCTCGCCATCAGCATCGACCAGCGAGACGGTGCAGCCGATGGAGACGGTCAGCGTGTGGTCAACGGACTCAACATCCTTCGCGTTGGCAAGGATGGCCTGAATCTCGGCGATGCGCGCCGCGTTCTTGGCCTGCTCCTCCTTGGCATCGTCGTACTCGGAGTTCTCTGAAAGGTCACCGAAGTCGCGCGCAGCCTTGATGCGCTCGACGATCTCGCGGGACAGCTCGCCCTCGCGCCAGGCAAGCTCGTCAACGAGCTTCTGGCGACCCTCGGCAGTCAGTACAATCTCATTCGTTTCCATGCAGGAGACTCCTTGCCTCGACGCAAACCCACATCATTGTGCTTCATGATAATGGCCGACCATCCAACCAGGGGAGGTCGGCCGCAGGTGTTCTATAGGAAGAACAAAGCTACTCGGAGATGGGGCTGTCGCTATCGCCGCTCTCCTTGCTTTCTTTCTTCGCCTTCGCCTCGGCGAGCTTCGCCTCGAGTTCGCGAATCTCGCGATCCTCATCGCTCTCCTCGGACACGGGCGAAGAGGAATCGCTGTCATCGGCCATGCCCTCGCGCAGGCTCTTAACCGTCGCACCGAGCGACTGGCCGAGCTTCGGAAGGCTCTTGGGGCCAAAGATGATCAGAACCACGACCAGGATAACGATCCACTCAAAACCTTTTGGGAGCATATATTCCTCCAGATGTCCTCCGAACAAACACGCTCAAGTATAGCGCGCACATGCACATCAAACAATCTTAGCCATATTTTCACCGTGTCTTAGCAATCGTTCTGCAATGCTGGGCATGTGGCCAATTCGTGCCGAGATGCACCGCATTATGCAGCGAATGCTCATGCTCTGAACGAAGGTCTCGAATGTAAGGGTTTAGTACGGTACGGACGTGATTACGGCGCAGGCGGCCGCTCAGGTGCGGACGTGATTACGGCGCAGGCGGCCGCCCAGCGAATAGATAAACATCGCCGCATGGATCGAGCTCGATAACCTGCTCGCGCTTCGCTTCCGTCTGCCGTGCGACACGTGACAGCAAAACAGGCCGACGAGAACGCCTCGCCGGCCTGCATCTTTGCAATGGTCGGGTTGACTGGATTTGAACCAGCGACCCCCGCGTCCCGAACGCGGTGCTCTACCAAACTGAGCCACAACCCGTTTGCGGAAGGTATTGTAGCAAATGATGCGCGGCAATGCTAGCTCACTGCACAACTACTCCCGACTTAGCCATGGTTGTCGCACACGCCCACCATCCATGCGCCTCGCGTGCCGTGCGCGCAATGCGCTCGGCCACCGCCTGGGTCGCGCATATCGCAAAGACGCACGCCCCCGAACCGGTCACCTGCGCAGCCAGGGTATCCGACTGCGCGCGCAGCCACAAAACCACCTGCTCGACAGCGGGAGCCAGCGCATACGCTGCAGGAGTGAGATTGTTCGCGATGCGTGCCGCAACGCACGAGATGTCGTGCGCGCGCAACGCGCTCAGCAACGGATCGAGCGGCGCGACACCATGCGGACACTCATCAAAACGCTTATACGCACCAGCAGCCGATACGCCCACGCTCTCGGGCTTCACCAGCACAACGGGAAAACCCGCGAAGGGCTCGAACTCCTCGTGCACCACGTCTCCCGCACCAGCGCAGTACGCAAGCACGCTCGCCAGGAAAAACGGCACGTCTGCGCCAATGCTGCGCGCAACCGCCTCTACGCGTCCATCCGCAGGATCGATGCCCCACAGATGGCATAGCCCGACCAGCGTTGCCGCGGCATCGGTGGACGGACCGCCCAGCCCCGCCTGCACCGGAATATGCTTCTCGATCTCAATCGACACGGACGGCACGCGACCAAAGGCCTCGGCCAGCGCTTGAGCGGCGCGATACGCGGTGTTATGCGCCACGGGCACGTCTATAGCGGGAACCATGCGGACAGAGAACTCGGACGCAGGAGCGATGCGCACGATATCCGCCAACTCCAACGCCGTCATCACCGAATCAACCCGATGATAGCCCCGTTCATCCTTCTCGCTATGAACCCCGAGGTATAGATTGATCTTGGCGGGCGCGACGATGGTGATGGCGCCCGCAGCACTAGTGCTCATCGCTCTTCACGTTCACGAGCGGGAAGATGCGCTCGCCCGTCTCGGGACCGAATAGCTCCACCGTTCCTGTCAGGATATCCACGTATTGGTAGCTCTGTCGCGAGGTGCGGCCGCGACGCTCGTTGACCTCGACGATGAACACAGCCGGGTGAACGGTCTTGATGGTACCCATGCGCTCGATCACACGCGTGCGCCCCATGTTCGCCTTGACTTTTACGCGCTGGCCAACCATCTGTCCCAGCTTCTCTTGAATCTCTTCGACGTGGTTGACTCCGAGCTCGTCCATCAAATGCCTCCTGAAGCGTACCGAAAATAGGCAGCATTCCCCTAAAATAGTCAAACGAATTGATTATAGCAACCTTCGACGCGCACCGTACGTGTCGTGCCTCGATTGCACAGGTCTTCCGCAAGCGAGCACGCCGAGCATCTTGCAATTCAGCCTACCAAGAACATGCGTTGAGCGAGCCGCGCGCGACGGGCATCGCTGTCGAGCCGACGTCCAGCCGCCGGCGAATATCTGGCCAAACGAATCCAGGCTACAGGGTATCGGTATCGAGCACGATGGTGAACGGCCCATCGTTGGTAAGCCCCACCTGCATATTCGCCGCGAACACACCGGTCTTGACGCGCGCGATATCGCGACGCGCGCATTGGACGAAGTGCTCGTACAGCTCGTTCGCATGGGCCGGGTCGCCGGCCGCCGTGAACGAGGGGCGCCGCCCGTGCCGGCAGTCGGCATAGAGCGTGAACTGCGACACCACGAGCACCGAGCCTCCCACGTCTGCCAGCGACCGGTTCGTTTTCCCATCCTCATCGTCCATGATGCGCAGCTTGAAGATCTTATCCCACAGCCGCTCCGCCTCCGCGGCGGTATCCGCACTACCCACACCAAGCAAGATGAGGTATCCCACGCCGATCTGTGCGACGCATTCACCCGCGATATCCACGTGCGCCTCGCGCACGCGCTGAATGACGGCGCGCATCTATGCCTCCCCATCGTTCGGCAGCGGGGCGGGCGTTGCCGCGCTGCCAGGCTGCGCGGCGGCTCCCGACGCGCCATCAAGCTTGGCGCACAGATCTTGCAGCGCGTGGAATCGGTGACTGATGGCGTTCTTCTCTTCAGGCGTGAGCTCTGCCATGGTTTTGCCAGGCGTGTCGTCGGGCAAGAAGAGCGGGTCGTAGCCAAACCCATAGGTACCGCGCTCCTCGTGGCCGACGATTCCCTCGCAATACCCCTCGCCCATCGTAACCAACCCGTTTGCCGCAATGAACGCTATGGAGCTCACGAAGCGCGCCGTACGGCGCTCATCCGATACGCCCGCAAGCTTCGATAGCAGCTTGGCGTTGTTGGCGGCGTCGTCGCCGTGCGCGCCGGCATAGCGGGCGGAGTAGACGCCCGGCTCGCCGTCGAGCGCGTCGACCATGAGGCCGGAATCGTCGGCGACGGCAGCGAACCCTGTTTCGGCGACGGCAGCCTCTGCCTTGATGATGGCGTTTTCGGCAAAGGTCGTGCCGGTTTCCTCGGGGTCATCGAAATCTCCCAGCTGCGCGATGGCCACGAAGCGCACACCGGGCAGCGCCTGCCCGAGGATCGTCTCGATCTCTACGAGCTTGTGCGCATTTCCCGTCGCCACGACCACCGTCCGCTCAGGGTCGAGCGCCGACGCGTCAACCTGTTCTAATGCCATGTGAAAACCGTCCCTCTTAAAGATCGCCCTTCTGCCAATTCCCGCCCGCCCTGCGATGAGCCCGGGACGCGCCATCTTGCATACCGTTAGGTGCGTTACTCCTCGTCGTGAAACGCCGTGATCTCGTTTTGCAGCGCAAGAAGCTTCTGTATGCCCAGCTCGCCCAAATCGAGCAGGCGGCTCAAGCGGGCGCGGTCGAAAGGCGTGCGCTCGCCGGTGCCTTGGATCTCCACGATCTCCCTCGTATCGGTCATGACCAGGTTCATGTCAATCTCTGCCCGGGAATCCTCACGGTAGTCGAGGTCGAGCAGCTCGCACCCATCGACGACGCCCATCGATACCGCCGCGACCTGTCCCGTTAGGGGCAAGCGCGCGATCTTTCCCGCCTCAATCCACGCCATGAGCGCGTCGTGCAGCGCCACCCAGGCACCTGTCACCGAGGCGGTGCGCGTGCCGCCGTCGGCTTGGATCACATCGCAGTCGACCGTCACCGTGTACTCGCCGAGCATGCGCATGTTCGTCACCGCACGCAGGCTGCGCCCGATGAGGCGCTCGATCTCCATGGAGCGCCCCTTGCGATTTGCCCGTTCCCGCGACGTGCGGCGTCCCGTCGACGCCGGCAGCATCGCATATTCGGCCGTCACCCAGCCGGCACGGCTCGAACGCCGCCAGCCCGGAACGCCCTCCTCAATCGTCGCGGCGCAGAGCACGCGCGTATCGCCGAACTCCACCAAGCACGAGCCGAGCGCATGTTTGAGCACGCCCCTCGTAAGCTCAACGGAACGCATCTCGTCCACCGCGCGGCTCCCTGCGCGATCGATCTCCATGTAATTCATCGTTGCTCCTTGTGCCATGTCCTTTAGTTTTTTAGCGCCTCCGGCATCGTTATGCGGCGGGCATCATCGATGCAGCGAGCCCAGCTCGTCGGTTCCCACATGTTCGATGCTCCGCAGCGGCTGGCCGAAGATGAAGCTCCCTGCTGCTGCGAACTCGGCGATGTTGTCGGACGTCGTGGCAAACCGATGCTCGGGCTCAGCGTCATCGCCCGCAAGCTGTCCTCTGCGCTGCAAGATGTCGGTCAGCTCACGCGTGGTCTCCTCGGCCGAGGACACCACCCGAACACCTGCTCCCAAAGCGCGACGAATCGGCCCCACGAGCAGGGGGAAATGTGTGCAGCCAAGCACGACGGTGTCCACCTCCGTGCCCCGCAGCGGCGCCAGGGTGCGCGCGACCTCATCGCACACCTCGGGCGTGTCGAACACATCGCTATCCTCGAGCCACCGCTCCTGTAGGTGCGCGCCCGTCGCGAGCTCTTGCTCGACAATCTCGACAAAACGCGAGGCAGGGCACCCGCACACGGTAACGCCTGCATCGAGCTCCTGGATAGCGCGCGTGTAGGCGCCCGACTGCACGGTGAGGCTCGTCGCTAGCACGCCGACCTTGCGTGTGCGCGTCGTGTTGATCGCCGCACGGGCACCCGGGGCGATCACGCCGATAACCGGCACATCGAGCGTCTTCTGCATCAGGGGCAACGCAGCCGCCGTCGCGGTGTTGCACGCGATGACGATGATCTTGACATCATGAGCCGCAAGCCAGCGGCCAGCCTGCGACGCATACGAGCGCACCTCGGCCTCGCTCCGCAAGCCATAAGGGCAGCGCTTCGTGTCGCCCAGGTAGTAAATCGACTCATGCGGCAGCGCCATGGCGATGGAACGCGCCACCGTGAGGCCGCCGAGACCCGAATCGAACACGCCGATGGGTCTTTTATCGACCGATATGCTCGGTACAGGCTCCGTGATGCAAGACATGCGCTTATCCTGCCTTTGCCGCAAGCAGCGATTGCATGCCCGCCACCCATGCGTCCACAATGCGCCCGGGCGCCACATACGCGTTGGCATGCGAGGCGAGGAAGATCTCAGCACTCGGGTCTGCCAGGCCGTTTTCGACCATTATGAACAGCTCGGTGTAATCGGCCATGAGGAAATCGGAGGCAGAATCGCCCACGGCGAGCGTTTCGGTGCGGTCGATGCCGCGAAGCGCGCAGAACCGCTCGATGGCGCGCCCCTTGTTGAGCCCCTTCGGCATGATGTTAAAGGCGCGGCCGCACACCCCATCGGGCAGGCTGAGCGTCGTCGGTGCCGAGATGTAGTTCAAAAAGCCGTTGTCCGCCCAATCGAGCTCCATGTCGATCTCCTCGATCAAGGCACGGGCTTCTTCGTCTGGGATCTCGCCGCGCAAGCCGATCGTCACTTCACGGCGCCGAAAACCTGTTGACATGTCGTTGTGGAACTCGAGCAAGCCCGGGTAGCGCTCCACGAACTGCTCGCATACCCCCGTCTGCTCGATAATCTGGTGCGGGTTGAGCCCACACGCGGGGTCATAGTCCATATCCGCCGTGAAGTACTCCCATATATCATGCGCGCGGTCGGTCATGATGATGCCGCCCATCTCGGCGATGTAGGCGCCAACGCCAAGCAGCCGCGAGTCCTCGTGCATCATGGCGCGGCTGCGACCAGAGCATAAGATGACTTCTACGCCCATCTGACGCAGGGCGAGAAGCGTCTCGACGAACGCCAAGCTGGGCTCGCCCGCCGCATTTGCCAGAACGGTTGACCCCGGGCCCATCATCGTGCCATCGAGATCGGTGAACACATAGCGAATACGAGCTAGACGATCGCGCAATGCACCCGAAGGAACCTGAGGCAGATAGGGTATCGACATGAATCCTCCACCATGAGCGATAACACGCATGCGGGCATAACAGCCCCTATCATAACCGGATGGCGCACCCCGAAGATGGTGATTTGCCGCCAGATGCTATATCTCCACCCGTAGCTCGAGCGAGAGAGCGGAGCATACGGATGGATGCGGCAGAGCCTGAAAGCGCTCATATGACAACCATCCGGAGACTCGGATGCTCACTTTTTACGCAAGTGAGTGTTACGTTCGGGATATCCGAAGTATCACGGAGCTTCTCGAAAAAGAAACCGCTGGTAGAGCGCGTGTGAAAATTTGAACTACTTGAGATGATGCCAAGTTAGCACTCACTTGCGAAAAAAGTGGGCAGCGCACCGCGGGATAGCCGCCGCGGGCGTTATCGGCTATACTCAACACCTGCGGGCGATTGGCGCAACGGTTAGCGCAGGTGCTTTACACGCACAAGGCTGGGGGTTCGAATCCCTCATCGCCCACCAAAGAATCGAAAGGGCTCCGCGGCGGCGGAGCCCTTTGCGTTCCGAGCTCCCCGCAAAGGGCGAGCTATAGAGCTTAGCCCTAAAGATCGGTATCTAACACCTGGCGTCAGATACCGCCCCGGCGGCAAACAGCGGGATGGCGCAGCCTTCGTCGGCAGGACGGTGCTTCGTTACCCGATCACGTCGGCAAGCACCGTCATCAGCGCATCGACATCGGCTTCCGTGCAAATGAGCGGCGGCAGCAGGCGCACCGTGCGCGCGCCGGTCGCATTAATGACCGCCCCGGCCGCGAGCGCCGCAGCAACGACGTCGTGCGCATCGCCCGCCGCATCGTCCAGGTCGAACCCACACATGAGCCCGGCGCCGCGCACCTCGACCACGTGGGGCAGCATGCTCAGGCGCTCAGACAGATAGGCGCCGACCGCTTCTACATGCGACGCGAAATTCCCGCGAACCAACTCGCAAAGCACCGCCTTGGCCGCGGCGACCGCAAGGCAGTTGCCTCCGAAGGTCGAACCGTGCTCGCCCGGTTTGAACGCAGCCGCGATCTCTGCCCGCGCGACGCTCGCACCCATGGGCACGCCTCCCGCGATGCCCTTGGCCAAGCTCATGATGTCCGGCATAACGCCGTACCGTTGGATGGCGAACGGTTTGCCGCAGCGGAAGATACCCGCCTGCACCTCGTCCGAGATGAGCACGCCGCCCACGCCGTGCACCAGGTCTGCCGCCGTGCGGACAAACTCGTCGCTCAAGGGGTGCACGCCGCGCTCGCCCTGGATGGGTTCGACCAGAATCGCGCAGATCTCGCTCCCCATCTGCTCGAAGATGCCGCGCAGCTCGCCCACATCGTTCGGCGTGCACGCCACGAATCCCTCGGGCAAGGGGCGGAACGCATCTTGCAGGCGGTCTTGCATGGTGGCGGCAAGCGTCTCGAGCGTGCGCCCATGAAAGCCCCCGCGCAGGCAGACGACGGTGTTGCCCCCGTTGCCCTGGCGCTTGGCATAGAGGCGCGCGAGCTTGAGCGAGCACTCGTTCGCCTCGGCGCCCGAGTTCGCAAAGAACGTCTGCCACCGCTGCTCGCCAGCAGCAGGCGCGGCAGCTGCGGCAACAGCGGCTTCGTCCCCGTTTGCAATCGCATCGGCAAGGGCGCGGGCACCTGTTTGGTCGTCGTTTGCAAGCTTCGATAAAAGCGCCGCAACTTCGCCACGATGCTCCGTGTAGAAATAATTCGAAACCTGTAGAAGCGCTTCGGCCTGGCTCTCGATGGCACGCGATAGCGCTGGATGACTATGGCCGAGGCAGCACACGCCGATGCCCGCCAAGAAATCGAGGTACTCGTGCCCCTCGCCGTCAACAAGCGTCATGCCCTCCCCGCCGACGAATTCCACCGGCAGCCGTCCATAGGTAGGCATCACATACTGTGTATCAAGTGCTTTTTGCTGTTCTAGTGACATGGTCTCTCCTCATATCGCGCCACTTGGCGGCGTCGCTTTATTCCTCGATGTCCTCGGTCTCGACCAGGCGCGAGGCAAACGCCCCCACCGGGTGCGGATGCCAGTCGTACTCATAGGACTCGAGCGTCGAATGCATCACCGTGCCCACGCCGGTCGAGGTAAAGAGCTCGAGCAGCAGCGAATGCGGCACGGTTCCGTTGATGATGTGAGCGCGATACACGCCGCCGCGCAGCGCCTGCACGCACGCCTGCAGCTTGGGAATCATGCCGGTGGACACCTCGCCGGCCTCGATGATCCGCTCGGTCTCGTCGAGTGTGAGATTCGAGATGAGCGACGTCTTATCGGAGAAGTCCTCGTACAGACCATCGACATCGGTTAGAAAGATCACCTTATGCGCGTGCACCGCCTGCGCGATGCGCCCCGCGGCCACGTCGGCGTTGATGTTGTAGAACCCGCCGTCCTCGCCCTGCGCCACCGTGGCGATTACGGGAATGTACTCGTTGTCGAGCAGCGTCTCGAGGTAATCGGTGTTGATGGTGGTGATCTCGCCCACGCGCCCCAGGTCGGGGTCGAGCTGGCGCGCCACGATGGTGCCCGCGTCGCCGCCCGACACGCCCACGGCCACCGCGCCGTGGCAGTTGAGCGCCGCCACCAGCTCCTGGTTTACCTTGCCCGCAAGCACCTCGCGCACGATCTCCATGGTCTCGGGCGTCGTCACCCGCTGACCGTTTTTGAACGCGACCGGCAGGTCGTAATGGGACAGCGCCTCGTTGATGGCGTGCCCGCCGCCGTGAACGATCACCACGCGCGCGCCGATGATCTTGAGCAGCAGGATATCGCCCATGACCTTCTGCCGAAGATCGTCGTCTACCATCGCCGCTCCGCCATATTTTATGACGACGGTCTTTCCGGTGATGTTTTTGACCCACGGCAGCGTTTCGTAGAGCTGCTGGCCTATCTTCTCGTTGCTGAGCAGGGGCGCTTCGTCACGTGCATATTTCATGAAAACCTCCTGGTTGAATGGGGTGAAGGACTCGAATGCTCACGGGTTTTGGGCGCTCGAGGCGCAGTCTTGGGCATTCGCGATGCGAACTTTGGCGCTCGCAGTGCAAATTTGAGCGCTTCCGCGTGCAGATGTCTGCGGGCTTGGGCGCACGTTCGCTCGGACGCTCGCCCATGCGGAAGCCGGCGGCATGCAGCCCCTCACGGCTCTC
>CAZUYD010000010.1:62699-67266 GCA_964624825.1 uncultured Enorma sp.
CGCTCGGACGCTCGCCCATGCGGAAGCCGGCGGCATGCAGCCCCTCACGGCTCTCCGCCTGTGCCCGCAGCGCATATGCACGACCGCGCTACGAGCGGTAATCGGCGTTGATGGAGATGTACTCATGCGTGAGGTCGCACGTCCACACGGTCGCCGACGCATCGCCCGCGCCCAAGTTGGCCCAGATGACGATCTCCGGCGCCTCGAATCGTCGCCGCGCCTCATCCTCATCGAAGGGCACGGTGAGCCCTGCGCGGCAGACGGGAATGTCCATGATGTCAATGTCGACGTCCTCCTGGTTGAAGGCGACGCCGCACTTGCCGAGCGCCATCGCCACGCGCCCCCAATTGCAGTCGTGGCCAGCAACCGCCGTCTTGACGAGCGGCGAGTTGGCTACGGCGCGCGCCGCGATATCCGCCTCCTCAGGCGTTGCCGCGCCTGCGACCGTCACCGTAACGAGCTTCGACGCCCCCTCGCCATCGGCCGCGATGCTGCGCGCAAGCGCCTCGCACACCACATAGACCGCTCGTTCAAGTTCGAGGTATGCCTCGGTGCCCTCGGCGATGGGCGTGGCGCCCAAAGCGGAAGCGCCCGAGGCGAGCATGATGCACGTGTCGTTGGTGGAGGTGTCGGAATCGACCGTCACCTTATTGAACGTCCGGCGCACGGCATCTGCCAGCAGCGTGTGGAGCGTCTTGGGCGCAACGGGCGCATCGGTGGTAATCAGCGCGATCATAGTCGCCATGTCGGGCATGATCATGCCCGAGCCCTTCGCGCACCCACCGACGGTGAACGTGGAACCCAGGTACTCGAGCACTTGGCTCTCGTACGCGACGGCGTATTCCTTCGGACGGGTGTCGGTGGTCATGATCGCCCGCGCCGCCGCGGCACCGCCGGCGGTATCGAGCGCGTCGAGCGCCGCAGGGATACCCGTCTCAAACGGCGCGATATCGAGCGGCAAGCCGATGACGCCTGTAGACGCGACCAAAACCTGACGCGGCTCGCATCCAAGCAGCTGGGAGGCAATGTCGCAGGTGTTGCGCGCAAGCGCGCGGCCGGGTTCACCCGTCGCTGCGTTCGCGTTGCCAGAATTCACCACGACGGCGCGCGCCGTGCCGCACCCGGCATCGCCCAAATGCTCACGGCACACCGTCACGGGCGCCGCGCAAAACCGATTCGTGGTGAACACGCCTGCCGCCGAGCACGGCTCGTCGGCCACGAGCAGCGCAAGGTCGGCGCGCGCGGGGTCATCGCGAAACCCTGCGTGGACGCCTGCCGCAGAAAACCCCCGCGCGCTGGTAACGCCACCTGCAGGAACGGCGCGAATCGTCGCGTCAAACATATCGATATCCATAAAAGCATCCCTTACGAGTCAAGACGAGAGAACCAGATTCGGTGCACCGAGCCGCTGCATGCGCAACAACGGCCAGGCAACACCATGGGCACCGGCGCTCTGGCAACCTATTCCTTCCGCTGCCGTCGCACCGCATTTAACCCCTCGATGGCCGCCCTACACGGGTAGCGCCATCGTGGGGAGCCCTCGTCGCTCGTCCAGCCCGCAGACGATGTTCGCACATTGCACCGCCTGGCCGGCCGCGCCCTTGCAGAGGTTGTCGATGGCGCCCATCGCCACGAGCACCCCCGCCTCCTGATTGATCGCAAGACCGATCTGGCAAACGTTGCTCCCGGCAACCGATGCGGTCTTGGGCACCATGCCGGCATCGAGCACGCGCGCGAACGGCCTACCCTCGTAGAATTCGCGATACGCCGCTACGGCATCCTCAGCCACGCGCGGCGCGGTAGCCGGCGCAAGCGGAAGCGTGACGGTAGAGAACAGGCCGCGCTTGAGTGGAGCCAGGTGCGGTGTAAACACCACGCGCCCCGGCATACCGAGAACCTGCGCGATCTCGGGCGTATGCCGGTGACGGCACACGTTATACGCCTCGACGTTCTCGTCTGCGCCGCAATAATGCGTGCGCGCACTGGGAGTCTTGCCCGCGCCCGTTACGCCCGAGACGGCATTCACTACCACTGCGCCCGCGTCCGCAACCCATCCCATGCGCACCGCCGGAGCCACTGCGAGCGACGTCGCCGTGGGGAAGCACCCCGCACACGCCACGAGCACCGCACCCCCTGCGGCGCGGCGGTCGGCGAGAGAGGCGAGGTCGTCGGTATAAAGCTCGGGCAAGCCGAACGCACGCGTCGCCAGCAACTCGGGCGAGGTGTGCGCCACGCCATACCACGCCTCGTACACCGCGGGGTCGTCGAGACGATAGTCCGCCGAAAGGTCGATGACCGATACGCCCGCGTCCAAAAGATCTGGCGCCACGGCAAGCGCACCCGTATGCGGCACAGCGAGAAACACCAGATCGCATTCGAAAAGCGCCGGGTCATCGTGCGTGGTGAACGCCAAGTCACTGACGCCCGTAAACGCTGGGTACACGCTTGCCAAGCGTTGACCCGCGTCCGCGTTTGACGTTATAACCGAGATATCGAAATCGGGGTGGTTGATAAGCAGGCGCACGAGCTCCACGCCCGCGTATCCCGCTGCTCCGACAATACCCACCGAATAAGACATGACGCCGCTCCCTATCATGCAGAAAGGTGCATGTTATAAACCCGATATGCAATAGGTTGAAAGCGTAGCACGTATGACGGCAACGGTGGGCGTGTTTACGGCTTGGACACGTTTGTTGCAGATACGGCACGCTGCCGCAGACGCCCCGCCGCTTATATAAACTCCTCGATTTGCCCGAGCATGCGCATTGCCTCCTGGCGCCCCGCAATATAGAGCTCGAGCAGCTTCGAGGCGTCGCGTTCAACCTGGCCGACCTCGACCGGGTGCGGCGGCACCACAACCAGTACCTTGCCCGTCCGCTCGTATTCCCAAATGTGCTCGCGCTGCTCGTTGTAGCGCACGTGCCGCGTTTCAAGCGCATCGAGCAGATACGGGTATCCCGCGTAGCGGGCGCGCGCCGCCCTCATGAGCTCATAGGGTTTCTTCTTAAAACCGCGATGCTGCGTGAGCACCACCACCGCACGGTCGAACCCCTCATCCTCGAGCACGTGCTCCACCGGCACGGAATCGGCCACGCCCCCGTCGAGATAGAGGCTCCCCGCGATCTCGACCGGCTGCGCCACCAGCGGCAGCGACATCGACGCGCGAACGGCGTCGATGTCGAGCGTGGCATCGCGCACCTCGAGATACTCCGCCGAGCCAAACGTAACGTTGGCCACCGTCGCAAAGAGGCGCAAAGGGTTCTCCAGGTAGGATCCGTTGTCGAACGGGTCAAGCCGATCCTGCACGTCGTTCAGCAGAAAATCGTATCCCACGATGCTGCCCGTGCGCGCGAGGGAGCGCGCCCCAATATAGCGCTGGTCATCGCAAAAGGTCAGGTTGATCCGGTTCACGCGGCCGATCTGGCGCGATTTGAAATTCAGCCCGTTCATCGTGCCGGCGGAAACCCCGTAGCAGGCGTCGAACGCCACCGCGTGCTCAAGCAACACGTCGAGCACGCCCGCCGTAAACTGCCCGCGAAAGCTACCGCCCTCGAGCACGAGCGCGGTCTTGCCCGCACCCATCTTTTTCGCTGAATCTTGCAACATCGGTATCGCTCCTCTAGCGCGACGTGCAACGCGGGCGTCGTTCGCGTCCACGCATGCGCACGCATGGTTTTCATGCCTTTTCTACCACAATACCGGTTAGGTGAACCCAAGGATTCAAGCAGAAAACAACAACGTAGCGAACGTGAGCCGCACATCCGAGCATCTTAGCGCCCGGGTGGAGCCTGCCACCGTGGCAATAGGCGCAGCAAGCGCCGCGCGCCCCAAGCGAATAAGCACAGCAAGCGCCGCGCCGCCCAAGCGATCCGCTGTGCACCCGTTATGCGCCCGTATATGCATGCTCCGCGGAGTTTGAGAAGTCCTGACGCGCAAGCCAATCGCGCTCGTCATCGGTCTCAGGGACATCGATGCGCTCGATCTTAAACACCACCGGGCGGGTGCCGTCATTACAGCAGGCGATCATCATGCGCTCATCGTTCGTCCAACCGTGCATGATGGATCCGCCTTGCAGGGCGGTGTAGATGTAGCGGCTGATGCAATCCCACGCCTCCGCGCATGGAAAGCGCGGCGAGAGATCCGCACCAAAGTGCCAGAAATCGTCCTTGCCGTCCTCGCGTTCGAACAGGTACGTCTGCCCGACCTCGAAACACGGGCATGCCCCGCTTTGCGGGTCTGCCAAATACGCCTCTTGCAGATCCGTAAAGCACTTCTTGTCGAGAACCGTCACCTTGCATTGGTGCTTCATGGTGCCCTCCCCCACCGCAAGCTTACCTGCATGTGCGATTGCCCGGCGCGTTGGCATACCCTGCTGCGCATCACGGGCTCAGCACAAACCAGAATACCAGCTCGACGAAACTCGGTGCATTCCGTTGTGAACCGGCACCGGAAGGGATAATCGTACGTTGTACGCAAAAGGGCCCGGCGGCTGAGCGGCCGCCGGGCCCCGGTGTCCGGTTTCTGGGGGGAGGGCGCTAGCGCCCCGCGCGCGTCGCGCGGTAGGCGT
>CAZUYD010000011.1:0-60334 GCA_964624825.1 uncultured Enorma sp.
CGTGCTCCACCACGCGAGCGCCGACCATCCATAAAGCACCCTCATGACAACCCCCCTGCATAAGACTTCCCTGCAAGAAGACCATAGAGGGCTGGCCAGCTGCTGCCCCGACGCTGGCACAAAACTGACCCAAACCTGGTAGAAAAACTCAAGGGATGCATTTATCGAGTTCAAGAGCGCAATACCGCTAAAGGCGGCGCGTAGAACATCACATGAAATGGCTAAATCGGCATGAAATATGCACGGGCTCACAATGCGCTGGAGCTACAGCCGAACCGCACAAGAAGAGATGCGCAGCATCCTCTGCAATTGCAACGCGCAGAAATTGCGGAACCATCGCCGAGGCTTCGTGGACGGCGCGCATCTCTGCACCGCGCAGACCTATGGCAATGAGCTCGAAAGGCGCCGCCCCAATTTGGCATCCTTTTCGGGCGCGCGACCATCTCACGCATGAACGATACGGTAGACCGATCGCGTTTCATCTGTTTCATGCGCCCACTTTTCAAGTTTGGCGACACTTTTTGCAGACACGTCAAGTATCGCGCGCATCAGCTCCAGAAAAGCCGCAGGTACAGAGGTCGATATGTTTGTAGCTAGTTTGCTAAGCCCCGAAAAGTGTCGCCAAACTTGAAAAGTGAGCACGGAAGCCCCATGAAACAAAGCGCATGACGCTTCGAACGATCGAAACGCGGGCGATTCCGCATGGAAACTTACGCACCCGTCGAAACTGCGGCAGCATGGCTTTTAAATTCTGGTCGTGTTGACGATCGCGGCCTCAGCATGCCTGTTAATTCTCCCGTCTGCCTGGGGAGGCAGGCCGCGATGCAGCAGATACCCCAATGCGTGCCATCCATATGGCCGAGCATCTCATCGCCACAGCAACGTGGTGCCTGAACCATCGCCGCCACGTGGTGCACCATCAACACGCTCTCATAATTCAGCCTGCACATGAGCTTCCAGATGGTCGCGACAAATGATGAGCGGTGCGCTCAGATGAGGCTTGCCGCATATCGCATTCGCTGCACGTAGCCACGTGGCCGACCCATGCCGAAGCTTTGTCATGATGCCACTGTGCCGCATACTATTCGGCTGTACCTTTTAGGCAATCAGCTTCAAAATGTCGGGGATCTGGTCGACAACGTAGTCCGCGCCCTCCTGCGTGAAGTGAAAACGCTCCTCACGCTTGGCCACCACCGTGAGGCCTGCCCCCTTCGCGGCCGTGATGCCGTAATCGGAGTCCTCAACCGCCACGCACGCCTCGGCAGGCAGCCCTAGGGCATCAATTGCATGCAGGTAAATAGCTGGATTCGGTTTGCTTTGATGGAAATCCTCCCCGCTCACCAGCAGCTCGAAGCGCTCAGAGATACCGCACTGGCGTAACACCTGCTTGATGTTGTCCTTCGGCGAGGATGACGCAAGGGCGAGCCTGAAGCCAGCGCTCTTAAGCGCCGAGAGCGTCTCGGGCACGCCCGAGTTCATGATCATCGCATAATCGAGACCCTCGATCTCGGACTCCTTGAATATCTCGTGGTTGAGCTCCTCGCCACTGCGGCACTCGCCGCAGGCACGTTCCCACCACGATGCAAACATGCGCTGGCTGTCCTTGTCCGAGGCTCCGGCAACCGCATTGTATTCGTCATCTGTGACCGGTATGCCCTGCCGGGTAAAAAACGCCTTGATCATGTCCTGATAGACGCGCTCGCTATCCACGAGCACCCCATCCATATCGAATATGAATGCTTGTTTGCCGATGAGCATCCGCTTTTCCCTTTCGTATCGCTGGACGCGACACCCTTGTGCGGCGCCCCTCCTTATGTCAGATATCGTGCGAGGAATCTAGGCCGCGAATGCAGGAGCGCTCCCACCCAACATATCGGATCGCGTGAACAACCTCATGCTTTTGTGCTGGCGCCATCTTCACCGCGGCGTCTGAAAGGTCGAAAGATAAGGCCGTTCGAGCGAACCACCTCGACGTAGCGCGGCTTACAGTGCTTTTCGAGCGCGCGAATCTTGTCCTTCAGCTGCGGCGAAACATAGATGTTGATGGTCGGAACAATTCCCATACGCTCACCCCCCTCGTCGAAAGTCACGTAGAAGAACGAGCCCGGCGCCGGACAATCGACACCCTCGACGATGTCCTCAACCACCTCCTTAACGAGCTCTAGACCATCTACAGTAAATACGGTAAGAACGAACGTGTATAGATGATGCTTGCGTAGGCAGAAATCGCGCACATCACGCAAGGGTCTCACCTGATCCACGCGCGCAAGGGCAATCTTGCCGGCAGCAACCATTGAATGAACCATAATCGCTTCGGTATGCCGCGTAACCCCCCGAATGCCCACATAGGTGACGCCGGTAAGCGCAATGAAGATGCCCGCAACGCCGACCGGGCTGCCGTTAGCGTAAGCATCAATCAAGCGATATCCGCCAAAAAGCAGCGCTGCGAGCAGCAACACCATGACAAGCACGATTATATTCTGACGTTTACGTGCTGCTTCGTACATAAAAGACCTCTTCAGTCGGCATCTGTGGTTCTGCACCCGTTCACTGGTTGTTGCAACTCCATTATGGTTGCTAGATACATCTGGCCGCAGTAGGTAAGTCAGATGGAGTCGCGGCAATTTCGAAGATGGCAGCCTTCGCGCCTTGCTAATCGTCGTCTGCGGGATGATTGATTCTGAACTCTTCGGTGCGAAAGTCAATCATCCTATTCATCTCATAGTAGAGCGGATGTGACCGCAAGCTATCCAAATCATGGGAAAGTGTTGATGCTATGACCTGGAAAACCGGCAGAGCGTAGAGGAAAGAGTACGCTTCGCAACCATCCGCCGCACCAGGCAGCGCCATCACCCGCGAATCGGCAGCTTCATCAGCTGAGCAGAGTGTCTCAGGTTTGATGAGATATACGTTCGCCGTCACCCTGTCGACGGCCTGGAACACCCGGCGCGCATGTTCGGTAGTGACATCGCCCCCATCGATAACGAAAACGGTATAGCGTGGATTGAGCTGCAAAGCTGGGCCGTGCAGAAACTCGTCCTGCTCATAGCCCACGGCGAGCGTCTTCACCGTCTCACCGATTTTTAGCGCTCCCTCGAGCGCCGTACCGTAGTTTGACCCACAGCCGAGCACGTAGACTCGATCCATCTGCATGAGCTCGCGATACCGGGCAGCAACGAAGGCGTCGGTGCGGGCGAGCAGCTCGGAATGGTGCTCCATGGCGCGAGCAATAGCATCGGCGCAGGCATCATAGGCGCCGGTGACGTTTCCGTCCATATCTGCGCGCTTATCTTGAACCAAGGCTCCAACCTGCAAGAGATAGGTCGCGAGAGATATCGGCCCGAAAGTAACGTAACCCACAGCCTCCTCGCCTACACCCCAGTCGTAAACTTCATCGGCAACGCGCGCGCAACCGCACGCAGGTTGCGTGGTGAGCAACCGCGCTACCACCTGACGCCCCGACGTTGCAGCAAGGGCATCGACACAGTTAGCGCTTCCGCCAGATTGCGACACCACGAGAACGAAATCGTTCTCGGTGAGCGTTTCCTGCTCGTAATTGGTAAAGGTGTAGGGGAACATCACCTGAACGGGAACGCCCAAGGCGGAGACAAGATACTGCCGTACGCACTGGGAGGCAGTGTAGCTCGAACCAGATGCCACGATGACCACCCGCCGCCATGGCTTGGATATCAGAGCATTGACAAGACCGCCGGTAAGGGCGCGAAAGCTCTCCATCTGAGCGCGCACCACTTGAGGCGTCATTTCGATGCAGTCACGCATGGAGATCTTAGTCATAGGCTCCCCCATCCCGCTTCGCGTGTTCCTACGTATATTCGCATCAGCACGGCTAGACTGTGACAGTGTGCTTGGAGACACCTTCCGGATGGTCAGGGTCATAACCCCGCGAAAGGGAAAGCAGACAGGCAAACATCTGGGAGATGACCGCGCAGCAAAACACCGCGCGAATCCCGTCGAACTCGCCAGGAACGATAATCTGCTGCTCTCCCCTTTCAGCGATGGCAGGATCGTTCGACACTACGGTGGCGAAGATCTTGTGTTCCGCATGCAAGCGATCGAGCAGCTCCACAACGCTCTCGTTGGTCTGCTTGTCGGCAATGAAAAAGAGCATTGGGACAAAGCGCTCAGCTGTGGCAATAGGGCCGTGCTGGTAGTCGCTCGCGGCATAGGCGCGCGCATCGAAGTAGCTCGTCTCCTGCACCTTGAGCTCGGTCTCGGTAGCGAGACCATAAAGCAGCCCACGGCCGAGCACAAGCATATGTGAGCTGTTGCGGTAGACAGGAATTACCGAACGAACCTGATCCTCAAGTCCATACGAGGCGCGCACCACACGTGCCGCGTCGTTGAGCGCATCGTGCAGCTCGCGATTGTCCGAGATATAAGCCGCGAGACCCACCACAAGCGCAAGCTGAGTCATATAAGATTTAGCAGCAGTAATCGAGAGCTCCGGACCGCAAGCGTTATTCATGCGAATATCGCCAATACTGGCCATGAGACTGCCTGGTTCGTTGGTAATCGACACACACGTGCCACCGTCGGCGACACACTTGCGCATGACCGCATAGCAGTCTTGCGCGCCACCAGATTGGCTGATGCCCACCACGAGAGTCTCGGAAAGGTCTGCCCCAGCGCCATAACAAGTCACCGTCGAGGGAAGGGCAATGGTCGAGAGCATACCGGTGTAAGCCTCAAAGAGATAACGGCCGACCTGGGCAGCATGCTCGCTGCTACCACGAGCCGCGAACATCACGGTTCTGACACCGCGTTCGCGCACCAGCCGCGCCACCTCCTCCAATTTAGGGCGGTTTTCCTGCAAGCATGCCTCTATACAATCGGCCTGCTCATGAATCTCGCTCCACAACAGAGAGCTGGACGTGTCGAGCGTAAACACTTGCTTCTCCTCACCTGGCGGAAGACGATCAATAGAAGTAGCAGGCGACAGACATCTCGCCCCTCTCAATCAAGCATGGACGAATGATACCGCGCGGCGAAACATGCGCGTGCCCGACCATCGCCTAGTTAGGCATAATCTTGTCGATGCGCTCGGTCTTTGCGCTAATCGCCTTATGAAAGCACTCTTCAAATAAGGGGTGTTTTTCCCAGCGGTGCAAATCGGTCGTAACCTGATGTGCAACGATCTGGTAGAAGGGCAGCACATAAAGTGGCATCATGAGCGGCTCGTCGATGTCAAACGGCAGGCGAATGGCATGGTCATCATCCACTCGACTGGAGTTCGTGACGATGAAGGCACGGTCGGTCACTGTGCGAGCAGCAAGGTAGATATCGACCAGGCGATCGGAGCCCTCGGTAAGGTGATCGACGCAAATCACCGTGTAATTGGGTGTAAGCTGCAAATTGGGCCCGTGAATCCATTCCTCGCCCTCATAGGCAAAACTGGGAACCTGAATGGTCTCACTGAACTTGAGCGCGCCCTCGGAGACGATACCGTACCCCTGAAGGAACCCACAGTGGTTGACAACGGTCATCGACGTGAAATCCGCCTTGCGACGCCTGTAGAGATCCCACGTCTCCTGCTGGACAATCTCGTGGCGGCGAGGGGCATCGGCCATCTCCTCAATCAGAGCCGCACGCTGCTCCGCAGCAACCGTGCCGATTTTGCAGCCAGCCTCGATGGCGAAGAGCATCAAGAACTGAGCAAGAGCAACAACGCCCTTGGTGACATAGCTCACCGTCTCTTCTCCCACGCCGTAATCGATTACAAGATCGGCATGATCCTTGAAATCACTCTCGACGTTGCCGGTAAGGCCGATGGCGGTAACACCGAGCTTGCGGAGTTTATCAAGAGCCTCGATGGAGTTGGTGGAGCAGCCGCTCTGGGAAATCACGAACACGAAGTCATCCCCATGCACGTCATGCTCGCGATAGATAAACGTTGCCGGCGTCACGACCTTAACCTCACATTTGAGATACTTCATCATAAAATACCGCGCGCATAGAGTGCCGTTTAGGCTGGAACCACAGGCAACAATCCAGATGGATCGACAGGCCGTTTTAACATACAGGTCGACGAGTTTCGCAGTGAGCTCGTCAGCGCGCTCGACATTGAGCTTGAGCTGCGCCGGAGTCTCCTCGATACAGGTAAGCATCGTAGGGGTTGTTTCTGCCATAGCTCCTCCTCCGTACGAAGTGTATTGCTACATGATACATTACATGACAAGTTAGATGGCCTTCTCGTCTCTCGCCATGCTCGTCACTATGAAACCTTTTCGAACCTTCCGCCCACAATCCGGCAAGGATGACCAAAGGCGCCCGTATGAGAGCATGCCTCACGCGCATGCCTGGCAGCAGCATCGAGCGCTCGATGCGCAACATCCGCCTCGAGCGTCGCCCCCTTATGCCACCCGCTTCCAAGCAGTTCGATGACGAGCGCTGTGACAAAGGCATCGCCTGCCCCCATCGTATCTACTATGGTGCCCTCGTTACGCATGCCCTCATAGATTTCATCACCCGCAATAAGCAACGGAGGTTCGGAGCCACGTGTGATGAGCACGATGCAACCAATTCCCATGCGAGCCACTTCCTCAAGCACCCGATCACGTGCAAGCCCGCTCATTGAGAATTGAGCTATGTCCACGGCGGCGAGCACCTTGCCGAGATACTCAGGAGCGCGGTATTTCTCCTTCTCTCCGAAATCGAATACCACAACCCCCGGAATGCCTTCGAGCTTCGCAATCTCCCTCGGTATCTTGGCGTTGCAACTGGTGAACACCGCATCAAACAATGCCGCATACGTGACAAGATTTTCAGTAAGCACGAGCGGACCCGCCCATCGATCGCCAAGTTCGTTGCGCTTCCAATGGCGTTCACCATTGATGACGCTCTCGATGCAACACTTGGTCGTCGATCCCGCTGGTCGTTGGCATCGAGTGAGATCGACGCGCTCCTTCTCGAGAACCGCCACCATGAGCTCTCCCGCGGTATCGTCTGCGATGTTGCCTAGATACGCAGCCTTGGCTCCGAGCCGTGCGGCGTTCACTGCCACGTTTACCGCGTTTCCGCCTGGATATGCAACCTTCTGATTCTCGTAAACGTCGAAGACGTTGTCCCCGAGCCCTAGCACCCTCATCAGTACTCGACCGTCCTGTAATACCGGCGGATGTCGAGCGAATGACCCGTCAGGTGCTCCATGTTCTTAGAGATGCGCTGCAAGGCGGCATTAGCGACTACCGGGCCTAAAAGCGTGCGATATTTATCGGAGATACCCGGCAGTTCGAAATCATGCATATCGATAACCGTCGCTTTGGTGGTGTACCGCTCAATGAATTTCTTCACGCGCAGGTCAAGCGGGCGCGTGGAGCCCTCACTTACCAGCAAGGTGACGCTCGTGTCCCACTCCACCAGTTCAAACGTGCCATGAAAGAAATCCGAACTTGAAACGGATTTGGTGCGGATCCACTGGCTCTCCTCGAGCACGCACATAGCGTAGGCATAGCACACCGGCCATAACTCACCAGAAGCAATCCAAATATTGTACGGATCGCCACACGTGAGTCTGCAGTAATCGATTGCACGCGCGTCAAACTGCTTCCGCACCGAAACGAGCGCGGCCGGTAAGTTCTCGAGCTCGTCAGCGAAAGCGTCATAATCATCGAAATGCCCTCTGTTGGCAAGGATCTTGCCAATGATAAGGTAGAGCGCAAGCTCCTGCGGTCGCCCGTCACCATACACGAAGCAGTGGCCACTCAGCTCTTCCAGCGGTGAGGACGACTTGCCCGCCACCGATACGATGGTGACGCCTCGCTCGCACAGCCATTTCGCAGCGGCAACGGTCTCCTTCGTATCTCCTGACTTGCTTGACATGAAGCAAACAGTCTTATCTGAAATCTGATTGTGACCAGTAAGCGTCAGCACACCGGAGAGTACCGAAAACACCGGGATATCACTCATCTGATCGATGAAGACAGCAAAAGGATCGAGCAGCGCCTGAGACCCTCCCGACGAGGAAAGCAGGATGTTTGCAAACTCTTTATCACAAACGGCGTCAGCGATCGCCTCAAGTTCAGACCGATGACGATAGATATACTCTCCTTGGGCAACCAACGCCGCCTCATCAAACGTTACCATATCCACAGTTGTCTCCAATCGGCCACGCTCCCGCTACAGCTTCGCTGACGTTGATGCAAGTATCGAAAAGTGCAGTCGAAGAAAGACCGGGGTGTTTGGACAGCCCGCAGAATGGAGGAGCCCCGGTACAGGGGCTCCTTTTCACATGTGCTACCGCGTCTGAACGCTACATCCAACCAAGGAAGGAGAACAGAATGCTCACGGCGATGATGCCGACGATAATAACCAGAACGTTAACTCTCTTTTTGAACAGCCAGTAAATTAAGATCACTGCGCACAACGGCAGCAGGTTCGGAATCACATTGTCAAACACGCTCTGAACCGTCGTACCCTCCATGCCGAAGGCAAGGCTGTCGCTGAATGCGATAGAGACATAAGACGGAATCAAACCACCGATAACCATCACACCGAGGATACCGGCAGCTTCGGTGAGGTACTTGGTGTACTCAGACATTGTGGTGACCAGTTTGGTGCCGAGCGTGAAGCCCAAACGACCGAACAAGATGCGTGAAATGGCCGCGAGGAACCAGATGATTATATACAGAATCGGGCCGAGCACGGAGCCATTCTGGGCAAGCGAGCAGCAAATCGCAGCCGAAATAGGCAGAAGGGTAAACCAAAAGATGGTGTCACCCACGCCAGCAAGGGGACCGAAAAGGCCATTACGAATGCCTTCGATTACCTTGCGATCCTCGCCTTTTTCCTCCAAAGAAAGGATAAGACCCATCAAGAAGGTGGCCATATGGGGCTCGGTATTCATGAACTCCATGTTGTAGGTCATGAACTCGGAGATGTCTTCCTTTGAATCACCGTACATCTTCTTGAAGGCGGGAAGCATAGACTCGGTAAAGCCGAGTGCTTGCATACGCTCGAAGCTGAAGGCCGACTGCTCAATGATCGAATAAAGCGACATCTTGTCGAGATCGGCCTTGCTGAGCTTCTTGACCGACTGACCGGTCTTGGTGAGAGCAGTTTTCTCGTTAGAGCTCATTGTCGTCATCTCCATTCGCGGCCACAGCGCCGGACCTTATGAGAGCCGCTACACCATCAGCCTTCTTTTCATGCGAGAAGTTGATGTACGCGAGCGCGGCGCCCACAATGGCGATGGGAAGCACATTGGGCATCTCAAGGAAGGTGGCCATCACAAAGCCAAGGAACAGATAAGCGACGTTTTGGGTTCTGAGCATAACCCCGAGCAGAAGGCCGAAGCCCACAGCGGGAAGGATGTTGCCAGCAACCTCGAAGCCATGAATGAGCCAGGTCGGGAAAGAATTAACGAACAGCTGAATTGGGGTTTGGAGCGCGTAGGAACAAAGGAACACCACGACGCCGGTCGTGGCAGCCTTGACAAACAGGCCGAAGTACACGGTGGCACGGAAGCCACCGGTATCGGCCTTCTTGGCCAAGTCGTCACCGCGATGCGCTAGCGCGACGAACACGGTGTTCCACATAATCCCGAGCCACTGGGCAAGCAACGCAAACGGCAGAGATAGGCCAACGGCTGCATCAGGCGACTGCCCGGTGGTGTATGCGATAACGACGGTCATCATGCCTGCCATAAGCGGATCGGGCGGAACGGTACCACCAACCGTCAACAAGCCAAGATACGAAAGCTCTGCAACGGCGCCGCACGCGACACCAAGTTGAATGTCACCGAGAACGATGCCGGCAAAGAACGCCACAACCATGGGACGGAACCAGTAGAAAGCCTCCCAGCACTGATCTACGCCGCAGATAAAGCCCACGACGAGCAGGAGAAGGCCTTGGATAAGCGTGATTTCCATTTTCCCTCCAATGCGTATCCGCAGAAACCGATCTTACGCAGTAAACCTCCTTGTAGCGAGCCTCTTTCCCTTCGGACGCGCGAGATGTTTCGTGATACCTCCCTTATACATCGTATTTCTTATCACCCGGCGCGATCTGAACGTAAACCTTGACCCCCTTGGCCTTCATGGCATCAAAATCTGCGATATCGTTATCGTCAACGTATACATGCTGCTCATGGAAGACGCGCTTGCCCTCACCCACATGCATGTTGCCGATATTGACCTCCTTGATGGGCACTTTACCGTCAATGAGTTTGCGCATATTTTGCGGGTTGCGAACGACGATGAAAATGCGCTGGTTGGGCTTTGCGGTCGAGATCTTCTCGATCGTACGATCAAGCGACCAGAACAGAATGCGCAAATTGGGATTGACCGAAACGGTCATCCTCATGAGTTGTTTCTGCACGTCGTCATGCTCAACGTCATCATCAGCGACAATGATGACGTTCGCTTGCGAGGCGCCGACCCAGGAGTTGCCCACCTGGCCATGGACAAGACGGTTGTCAATCCGAGCCAGCACAATGTTGGATTCCGCCATAATTTCCCCTTTGATAGAGAGCCAAGTGCAGGAACACAGTACTGCGAGCCTGTTGCGTTGCTGTTTCATTGCGGCCAATACGCCTTGTAGTTACTAACATGAAACAATACCGATAAGACATTGCAATACATGTTCTAGCTGCCTTAAATATGCTACAGATGTGAAAAGAGTGCAACTTTTTTCCCATGAGCGGCAATTTGCCTCGGCCATGCGTTGCGGTGCGAATTTGTTTTGGCTCTCACTCGTCGAAATCGCTATCTTCGCCTCCGCGCAGGAACCGGAAACCTGAACCTACAGCGCGAACGAGTACCGCGCCCCAATGATAGCCTGCTTGCCAACGTACATGGGAGCACCCGCCGCATCGGTGTAGCTCGCCTCGAGAACAAATAGTGGCTCGCCCGCAGGAACCTGCAAGTAAGAGGTCATATCTCCCGCAGCTCGGCTTGAGGTGAGTATGCACTCACCCACCATATGAGGTACCCTGCCTGTCCTTTCCTCGATAAGATGATAGAGCGATTTGTTATCGAGATTTGAGTCCTCTAGGAATTCAAAGCCCTCGGGCGCGAAATGATTCTCTTCAAACATAATAATGACGCCGTCCGCCGTACGAACGCGACGCAGACACAGAAGCTCGGCATCTGCTGAAACGCCGAAAAACGAGCACTCGGCATCATCAGCAGGGGGCACATGCGTCACGCCGAGTTCGATGGAGCCGGGCTCCAAGCCCTCGCGCCGGCAGGCCTCGGAGAAACTAATGACATCAAGATCAACTTTTGGATGCGTGAGCAGCATCTCTCTCGCGCTCTTGACGTAGGTACCCTTACCGCGCCGCTTCTCCAAATAGCCAGCCTTGGCAAGCTCGTCGAGAGCACGACGCACTGTGACGCGGCTCACATGATACAAATCGCATAGCTGTTTTTCGCTCGGAAGCAGGTCGCCTTCGCGAAGCTTCCCCGTATCGATATCATGGCGGATGTTGCCAACAATCTGAATGTAGTACGGAGCAATTGAAGAGTCATCTAAAGGTCCGGGCACTTTGATATGTTCTCCCCTCGGGAACAGACTGTGGAACGTCGTAGCGCTTGCTCAAACGCCAACATGCGAGAATAACCTGCATGTTTAATTATATATTGTCCGCAGGTTAGAACCTTTTATGCATCGCCTTCACAACAGCAATCAGCGTCATATGATCTTCAGGCTTTGAGCTGCATCGGGATGTGGCTCGATGCAGCCCTTTCGGCTCCGTAGGCCTCGCGCGGGCGGCGGCGAGCCTATTGGCCGATAATGCCCTGCCAGGCCGAAACAACATCCGAACGACATCCGAGCGAAGGGCGCTATCGCTGCACGCCCTTCGTCTGCTCGCCCGCGACGCCTCCCTGGCCCTTTTGCATTTCGGGCGTGGTACTCTAACACCTGGTGTTAGAGTACCGTCTTCGGAAGGGATGTCGCGCATGGAGTTCTACGCAAGCTGTCCGGCCGCGTTCGAGCAGCCGCTCGCCGTTGAGCTGCGCGACCTGGGACTCCAGCGCGTGCGTCCGCTCAAGGGACGCGTCGCTTTCGAAGGAGGGCCGCGTGATGCCTACCGCGCCTGCTTGTGGTCGCATCTTGCGAGCCGCATCTATGTGGTGCTCGGGCGCGTCCCCTGCGACACGGCAGACGCGCTTTACCATGCGACCTACGAGCTTCCATGGCAGAGCATTCTTCGACCCGGATCGAGCATTGCCATCAGCGCGCGCGGCACCAACGACACGCTGCGCAACACGCGCTTCAGCATGCTGCGCGCAAAAGACGCCATCGTTGACCGCCTGCTCGACGAAACCGGTACGCGCCCTGCGATAGATGCCCATGCGCCCGATGCGCGCCTGTTGCTGAGCATTCGCGGAAATCGAGCGAGCATCTCTTTCGATTTGAGCGGCGAGGCGCTCTTCAAACGGCTCGCGCGCGGGGTTCTCAGCCATGCCCCCGCGGGCGTCGATATTCTGCGGCCAGATCATGCTGCCCTGCTCCTCGCCGCCGCCCATTGGCCAGAACAGTGCCGCGAGGCACGCGCGACAGGGACGGCTCCCCTGCTGGTGGATGCCGCCTGCGGCGAAGGCGGCGTTCTGCTGGAGGCCACGCTCTGGATGCACGACCGCGCGCCTGGAATGACTCGTCCGCGCTGGGGGTTTCATGCCTGGGGCGCTCACGATGCATCAGCTTGGCGCGCCGAGCTTGCCGAGGCGCGCCAGCGCGCCGAGGAGGGCGCCGCATGCCGCGGACACATTATCGCGACCGACATCGACCCCCAAGCCATCGAAGCAGCAAAGCGCATCGCTATGGCCGCGGGCATCGATTCGCAGGTTACCTTCTGTGAGGCAGACGTCGCGGCACTTGACGCCGCGGTCGCTGCGCGGGCGCCGCATGCTTCTCGCCGGCATGAAAGCTTGAAGGGCGGCGCTGGGACGCTCCCTCTGCACGGATCTGTTATCGCCGACCTGAGCCCCATGAACACCAGCATCCTCCCCATAGGGATGCGGTTCTTCGCCGATGCGTGCACGCACGACGGGCTCGCTGCTCTGCCCGCCGCGAGCCTTGGTCGCGCAGGTGTTGTACCGCATGTGCCGGGGCACCCCGTCACGCACACCCAAACGGTCGCGCTTGGCAACGACGAACTGACGCTCGCGGCGTTCGACCCTGCCGGGAAGAAGGACGCAACAAGCGAGCCGATACACGAGACGCCCGTGCAAACCAAGGACGAGCGCGTGATCGAGGGTTCCACAAGCCCGGACGCTCCAGCGAACAGGCAGGCAGCGCGCCCGCCCGAACCCACAGAGCACAGCGCGCGGGAAACGTCCGGCGCCGCCCGAAACGGCGCCGCGCGCGAGGATACCGTGAAGGAGCCGCACGACCCTGCGTCATCCAGCGCGGCATACGAGGATGCCGCGGAAGCACCACGCAACGCCGCGCCCGTCAGCGCGGCGAGCGGAGACGCGCCACGAGACGCCGCCGCTGCCGCACCGCGCGGTGTCTCGGCCAGCTCAACCAAGACACCGCGCACACCCACCGTTGACGTGGGCTCGGGCAAGCCAATCCCGCTGATCGTCCCCGAATCCGAGCAGTTCGCCCATCGCCTCATCAAGGTCGCGCGTCAACGCCGCCGCTGGGCAAAGCGCGCCGGCGTGACTTGCTACCGCGTGTACGACGCCGACCTCCCCGACTACTCAGCGGCCATCGACCTGTACGTTGGCGACGACCGAACTCCCGGGCGCTGGCTCGTCATCGCCGAGTACGCCGCGCCCAAGACCGTCGACCCCGTCCTGGCGCAAAACCGCATGATGGACATCCTGGCCATCGCACCGCGCGTGCTCGATGTCCCTCTCGACCACGTGCACGCCAAAACGCGCATGCGATCGCGCGGCGGGTCGCAGTATGGCGCGCGCGGCGCGGGCACCCGGCGCGCGAATAGAAGCGCCGACCAGACGGAACAGCCCGTCTACATCCAAGAAGGCGGCCTTACGTTCGCCGTCGAGTTCGGCGAACGGCTTGACACCGGCATCTTCCTCGATCATCGGATAACGCGCGGCCTGGTGCGCAAGCAGGCCTGCCATGCGCGCAACTTCCTCAATCTGTTTGCCTATACGGGTACCGCGACCTGCTATGCCGCCGATGGCGGGGCGCATGAGACCACCACCGTCGACCTTTCGAACACCTATCTCGACTGGGCGGCCTATAACATGGAGCTCAACGGCTTCACCGACCGCGGGCATCGGTTCGTGCGCGATGACGTCCTCACCTGGATCGATGACGCGCGCTATCGCCGCGAGCGCTGGGATTTGATCTTCTGCGATCCGCCCACGTTTTCCAATTCATCGCGCATGGGCGCGCGCACCTTCGATGTGCAACGCGACCATGTCGAGCTGCTGGAAGCGGTGACACAGCTGCTTGCCCCGAGCGGCGTGGCCATCTTCTCGTGCAACCTCCGCAGCTTCAAGCCCGACATCTCCGCGCTCAAGGGCGCAGGGGTCTCGCTCGAAGACATCACCGCGCAGACCATCCCCGAGGATTTCCAGCGCAACCAGCGCATCCACCACTGCTATCTCGCTCGTCGCGCATAGGCGAGCCAGCGGGCTGGGTCTGGGCAGGACGCGCATGAGCCGACAGCACTTGGACGAGGCGCGCGCAGCAACCCGCGCGATCTGCAACATCTAAGCCGAAGGCACGGGAAGGCACTGTGCCTTGTGCCCGTTTTTGCGCAAGCGGGCATCAGCGTCGGGAACCGCGAAGCATCTTGAACTGGATCAAGCGCTCTGCCCGCGGATCCATGAGGGCAATCATCCGGCCGCTCCGGGATGTGCGCGGCCAACGCTCGCGTGCGCAAAAAACGGGCATTGAACCACTCGCCTACAGGGGAGGGCACGCCGTCGCCTAACGCTCGCGTGCGCAGAAAACAGGCATCGAGCCACCGAAGTCGGCGCAGAGCCCCTCGATGCGCGGTATTCGGCCAGAGGGCTACCTCGATCGGCGCCAAAAGCTAACGCCAAAAACCACGTTTGCCCCAGCGCATCCGGCGATGAAAACGTCCGCTACACCCAGGATCCAATGAAGCGTCAAAACGCGTTCGCGCAGGTCATCCCCTATAGTATCTGCTTCATGCTATCACTATAATGGCGTCTTGCAGCATATTCTGCACGGGCTCGACGCGTGCCGCACCATCCGCGACACCTCAGAAATGGCGTCTTGCAGTATATGCTGCACGCCCGTCGCCGCTCGCGGACGCCCCGGGCACTATCTAGATACCTGCTGAGGAGATTATTCGATGGCGCGTTTTCGCATTGGCCGCAACCGGAAGCAGAGCAACCCTGCCGAATCCGACGAGGCCGCCCCGCCGCCCCATTCGGCCACTTTCCTCACCCTCAAGCGCAATATGCGGTCTCGCACCGCAAAAAGCCGCAGCACGCGCCGCCCGGTGCGCCCGCCCAAAACCATCAAGGGCGCTGAGCACCCCGCCGCGCACACCATCCCGGTAAGCGCGGCGGCAATGCTCGTGACGATCGGCGTGGTGTACGGCGATATCGGCACCTCGCCGATGTACGTAACAAAAGCGCTGCTCTCGGGCAACGGCGGCATCATGAGCGTCACCGAGGAGTTCGTGCTTGGCGCGCTCTCACTCGTTATCTGGACGGTCACGCTGCTCACCACGGTGAAATACGTAATCATCTCGCTCAAGGCCGACAACCACGGCGAAGGCGGCATCTTCGCCCTTTACAGCATCGTGCGGCGCTTCGGACGCTGGCTCATCATCCCCGCGATGCTGGGCGGCTCGGCGCTGCTCGCCGACGGCGTGCTCACCCCCGCCGTGACCATCACCACCGCCATCGAGGGCCTGCGCACCATCTCCGAGATGCATGCGCTCATGGGGGACAGCCAGCTCAACGTGGTCATCATCACGCTGGTCATCGTGTGCGTCCTGTTCGCGGTGCAGCGCGCCGGCACCTCGAAGATCGGCCGCGCATTCGGGCCGGTCATGGCGTTTTGGTTCCTCTTTTTGGGCGGCGTCGGGCTCGTCTTCGTGTGCAGCGCACCGCAGGTGCTTCACGCCATCAACCCCGTCTACGGAATCCGATTTCTATGCTCGGCAAACAACCACGCCGGCATCATGATTCTGGGCAGCTGCTTTCTCGCTACCACGGGTGCCGAGGCGCTCTATTCAGACATGGGACATGTGGGCAAAGGCAACATCTACGCCACCTGGCCGTTCGTGAAAGCCTGCCTCGTTCTCAACTACCTCGGGCAGGGCGCATGGCTTCTTGCCAACCAGGGCAACGCCGAGCTCGCAGGCACCACAGACTTGAACCCCTTCTTCCAGATGCTTCCCAGTATGATCCGCCCCTTTGGCGTGATACTTTCCACGCTCGCCGCGATCATCGCATCGCAGGCACTCATCACCGGCGCGTTCTCGCTGGTCTCGGAAGCAAGCCGCCTGGATTTGTTACCGCATCTGCAGGTGTTCTACCCGGCCGAGACCAAAGGTCAGCTCTATATTCCGCTCGTCAACAAGGTGATGTGGGTGGGCTGCATCATCGTCGTGCTGATCTTCCAGTCTTCTGCGCATATGGAGGCGGCATACGGCCTGGCCATCACCATCACCATGATTTGCACGACGATCCTGCTCTTCATCTACCTACATCGCGTGCGCAGGGTCAGGGTGCTCCCATATCTGTTCGTGGCGTTCTTCATACTGATCGAGGGTTTCTTCTTTGGCTCCTCGCTCACCAAGTTCTTCCACGGCGGCTACTTCACCATTCTGCTCGCTGCGCTCATCATGAGCGTCATGCTTTGCTGGCACGCCGGCACCGCGGTGGAGCGCAGGCAGGCAACGCTGCTCCCCGTGCGCAAATACCTCGAGCAGCTTAAGCGGCTACGCGACGACACCACCTACGACCCGCTCTGCGATAACCTGGTCTATCTCACCAACGGCACCAACACCGACTACCTCGACCGCGACATCCTTTACTCCATTCTCGACAAGCATCCCAAGCGCGCCCGCGCCTGGTGGTTTTTGAACGTCGAGGTCATGGACGACCCCCATACCTTTGCGTACTCGGTCGAAAACTTCGGGACGGACTACGTGTTCCGCGTGCACCTGTTCTTGGGCTACAAGGTGAACCAGCGCGTCAACGCATATCTGCGCCAAGTGGTGCAGGACCTTTCGGCATCGGGTGAGCTGCCCCCTCAAACGCGCTCGTACTCGGTATACAAGCACCCAAGCCCCATCGGTTCGTTCCGGTTCTGCATGCTGCGCAAAACCCTTGCGCCGGAAAGCGACATCGATAGCCTCGACCGGGTCGCCATCGCGCTCAAATATGCGATTCGCGCCGTCGCGGGCTCGCCGGCGCAATGGTACGGGCTCGAGAACTCGAGCGTGTTCGTTGAGTATGTGCCTCTCTTCACCAAGTTCAAGAGCGTGAACAAGATGGTGCGCATCTCGCCCGACGAGCGCCCGGGCCAGCGGTAGGCGCGCGTGCGCATGCCCTGCACGCCGTGCGTCCCGTGCGCCGCACATCCTGCATGCCGCGCATCCCGTGCGCAGATACTTAAGTTTCAGCAGAAGCGCGTAATTCCGCAGGTTGTCGATAGAATCTTGACATTCGCGGAGTACTATAGGCTCTTGCCGTGCTGTTAGCGCTTTGTAAAGAACACGGCACGGCCGCGTCAGGCCAACCGACAAAACGTGCCGGTAAAGGAGCCATGCATGATTGTTGCAGCCATCTCGTTTGTCGCCGCGGCGGCAAATATCTACCTGTGCGCCCGCGAGGTCAAGCGCACGCGCGCCCTCTTTGGCACAGAGCGCATCCCCTACCTGCGCGGTAGCATTGGCTTGGCGGCCGTCCTGCTCTTCCTCCAGATATTCATCGGTGCATGGGGAGCCGCCGGCCTCGTGCAAAACGAAGCGGTCGCCCCCACCATAATGAATGCGGCGCTCATCGGCTGCTCATACCTCATCATCGCACGGCCGCGGCTCAAATCGCGCGTATGCGCATTCGTGAGTCCCGAGGGACGCTGGCCGCACCCGCAGATCGCAACCGTCATCGCGCTGATCGTCGCCGGCATCCTTACGACCCTTGCGCTCGAGATTCCCAGCAACCATGCGATCTGGCGCATGTACCCGCTGTGCCTGCTGCTCGAAGTCGCCCTGGTCACCGCGCTCATCGCCGGCTGCTACTACTTGTTCCAGCGTCGCACGGCGGCACCGGCAATCGTCCAGACTCTCTTCTTCGCCATCGGCATCGCCGAGTACTTCGTGATCTTGTTTAAATCAATGCCCATCCAGCCGGGAGACATCACCGCCATCACCACGGCCGCCGCCGTCGGCGGCGGGTACGTGTTCGAGCTCACGTCGTACTGCCTGTACGGCCTCGTCGCCTTCGCGTTTTCGCTCACCGTGACCGCCTACGTCGCGCTGCTACGTCCCGAGCGCGCCCGTCGCACGCGCCGCATGCTGGGCATCAACATCCTCATCGGCATCCTCTGCCTTGGCGGCATCGCGGCACACATGCTGTTCTTCGACTATTACAACACGCTGAACATCCAGGTCTACACCTGGCGACCGCTCGATAGCTACTATCGCCAGGGATTCATCCCCTGCTTCATCTCGAGCGCGCAGACCATCCAGCCCCAAAAGCCCAGCGGCTACACCAAAGACGACGCCGAAGACCTCATCGAGTCCTATGCGGCCGACTATGACGAGAACGAGGGCTCGACCGAAGAGCGCGTCGCGGCAAGCGAGCAGTTCGACGAGGTGCAGCCCACCGTCATCGTGATCATGAACGAGACCTTCTCCGACCTCTCCATCTATCAGGAGCTTCACGCCGATTACGAGGGCCCGGAGTACTTCAACAGCATTTCGGATGCGCTGGTGCGCGGCGACCTCTATGTCTCGGCCTATGGCGGCGGCACGTGCAACACCGAATTTGAGTTCCTGACCGGCTATTCCATGGCGTACCTGGGCAATGGCGTTTATCCGTACACCATCTACAACCTCACGAATGCGGAAAACCTCGCCCAGCAGTTCAGCGACCTCGGGTACACCACTACCGCGATGCACCCCAACCATGCTACGAACTGGAACCGCGAGAACGTCTACAGCGACTTCGGCTTCGACCAATTCCTCTCCATTGAGGATTTCGAGGATGCCGATACCCTGCGCGGCATGGTGACGGATGCAGCGACCTACGACAAGATTCTTGAGCTGCTCGAGGAGGACGACAATCCGCAATTCATCTTCAACGTGACCATGCAGAACCATTCCGGCTACGACACGGGGCTCATCCCCGATGAGCTGCGCACGGACTATCTCATCGACGGCGTCTACGATTCCGAGGTCAATGAATACCTGGCTCTAATCGAGCAGTCCGACGAGGCGCTGCAGGAGTTCATCAGCGCGCTGCGCGACCTTGATCGCCCGGTCGTGGTGGTGTTCTTCGGCGACCACCAGCCCTACTTCCCCTCCGATTACAACGACGAATGGTTCACCGACGAAGACGATGCCACCCACACCGAGCGCCTTTACCACACCGAGTACTTCATCTGGGCGAATTATGACGTCGCGGGGCGCACGCAAGAGAGCGAGACGGTCGATATCTCGTCCAACTTCCTCGGCGCATATCTGCTCGATCTGATCGGCGCGCCGCTCTCTGACTACCAGAAGGCGCAGCTTTCGCTCCGCGACGTGATGCCGGCGATCAACGTCGTTGGGTATCAGGACAGCACGGGCACCTGGCTGCTCTCAGAGTCTGCGTCGCAAAGCACCGAATCGATGTCCGACGCGGCCGCCGCGGCCACGAAGGCGCGCGAAGACCTGGCGAAGATGCAATATCTGAAGCTCTTCGACCACGGCGACGGCTTCTATACCAAGACGTTGCAGAGCGCGGCGAACGAGACGAACCCGAACATCACCCCGGGAACGACGAACGTCGGGTAGCGTCGCGGGGCGGTAGCGTTGCAGGGCGGTAGCGTCGCGGGCCAATGCCAAAACGGCGTGGCTGCGGTGACGAACGCAGCGCGGGACATCGAGGTAAAGGAGCGCATGATGACACGATCCTTCCAGCTTGCGCAAGCGCTGGGCGCGTATATCGACGCGCTGGGCGATGCCAACATACTGGCACGCCCCGATGGCGCCATGCGCCTCGACCGCACCACGCCGATCGCCTACGCAACGGATGATTCCCGCCTCGCCCAACCAGGAACCCTGTTCACATGCAAGGGTGCCACCTTTAAACGCGAATATCTTCTGAGCGCCATCGATGCCGGAGCGGTTGTCTATGTCTCGGAAACCGATTACGCGGTCAGCATTCCATGCATCCTCGTTACGAATATCCGCCGTGCGCTTGCGGTGCTCGCCGACACCGCGTATGGGCACCCGTCCGGGCGTATCGATATCTGTGCGCTGACCGGCACGAAGGGCAAGACCACAACGGCCTATTACCTGAAGAGCATCCTCGATGCCGAGGCGGCGCGCACCGCTTCGCATCCTGCTGCCTTGATTACGGGCGTTGAGGTCGATGACGGCGTTGAGCATATGCCATCGCAGCTCACCACGCCTGAATCCTTTGAGCTTGAGCGCCATATCGCCCACGCGGTGAGCGCTGGCGCCTCACATGTGGTCATGGAGGCATCCAGCCAAGCGCTGAAGTACGACCGAACCGCATGCATGGACTTCGCGGTAGGAGCCTTCACCAACTTCGGCGAAGACCACATCTCGCCCATCGAGCACCCCACCCTTGAAGATTATTTTCAGAGCAAGCTCAAAATCTTTTCCCAAAGCGCGTGCGCCGTGGTCAATGCGGACATGGATTGCGCTCCCCAGGTGCTCGAGGCGGCGTGCATCTGCCCGCGCGTGCTCACCTATTCCTCGCTTGACGCATCGGCCGATATATATGCGAGCGACATCGTCCATGTTGACCAGGGGATTCGTCTGCATGTGCGCACTCCGCAATGTGCAACAAACATCACCATCCCCACCCCGGCACGGTTCAACGTTGAGAACGCGCTGGCCGCGATCGCCTGCGCCGTGGCGCTCGGAGCGCATCAGGAGAGCATCGTGGGTGGGCTTGCCGAGGCACGGGTGCCCGGGCGCATGGAGGTCTATCCCTCGAGAACAGGCGATATCATTGGCGTGGTCGATTACGCGCACAACGGCATGAGCCTCGAAGCCCTGCTCACGAGCTTGCGCGAGAGCTATCCCACGCGCGAGCTCGCCGTCGTCTTTGGTGCGACGGGCGGCAAGGGACTCGACCGCCGCACCGACATGGGCAGAGCCGCCGGTAAACTCGCCGATCGCATCATCATCACCGAAGATGACCCCGGCCCCGAGGCGGTGGAAGACATCTGCCGAACCATCGCGGAGCATATCGAGGCACAGGGCAATCATAACTGGAAGATCGTCACGGACCGTCCACAGGCCATCCGCACCGCAGCGCTCGAGACGACACGCCCGTGTGTGCTCGTCGTTACCGGCAAGGGGCACGAACGCGCCATGAAACGCGCGAACGGCTCAGAACCGTATGAGGGAGACGGCCCGCTTCTCATACAAACGCTCGCGCAACGAGATGAAGCGTAGCCTCAGCAGCAATCTAGCCAGCGAGATAACCAGGGTCTTAGGCCGAGCGCTGGACAACGCTCCTGCCCTTCCCCCACACTTAGGTGGAGATCAGCCCGTCCCGCAAACTGCGTCCTGAAGAGAGAACTTGGCGATGCGTCCTGGCGCCTTCGCGGTGCCTCAGCTTATAAAAGGCGTGCCCCGGCGCAACAAAACGCCTACTTCCGCGGTGCATCCGCCCCAATCAAGCTGAAACGGCTGTGAATCGTCGCGCCTCGCAGCGTGTTTCACAGAGCTATTTCATCCACTTTTCAAGTTTGGCGACACTTTACGCGAATCCGCTGTGTATCCCCGGCACCGATGTAGAAAAAACCGCAGGTACAGAGCTTGCTGTTTTCGCGCATACTTCTGAAACCCTAAAAAGTGTCGCCAAACTTGAAAAGCGGTCACATGAAACAGCTGAAACACAGCGCATGCTGCAGACAGCGCCGAAAACGGCGGCCTTCGCAGCGATGCAGGTGCGCTTTCACTGTAAAGGCCGGAGACTATGCGCTCGCACATACAAGAGGGTCAAGCACCGCGCGCCTGCACCTACTCCTGCGCAGCCGCCTTCTCAGCCGTCTTCGCTGCAGGCCTCTTTGCCGGTTTTTTAGCCGGCATGTCCTTATGCATGGTGATGGTCGTGAGCTTCGTGGTCGGCTCGGTGGGAAACACGTCCATCGACAGGCAGTCTTTAGGGCACTCGCGCACGCACGACGCGCATTGCACGCAGCGATAGGGGTCTATCGTCCAGTCGCCCGCCTTGCGGTCGACGGCAATCGCATCGACCGGACAGGCGCGCTGGCACATGCCGCAAAAGATGCACGTATCGATATCGTTCACCACGTGGCCGCGCATGTTGGGAAAGAGCGTTTCTAGGTCGCGCTTCACATAAGGGTACCGCACGGTCGCCGGCTTGCGGAACAGCGAGCGCAGCGTCAGCTTGCTCAGATTGAAAGACCTCATTGCTCTACCTCTCTGTACAGCTGATGCACGGGTCGATGGTCAGGATGATCATAGGCACGTCCGCCAGATCGACGCCTTGGAGCGCGCGCACCAACCCGCCGAGGTTCTGCGAGGTCGGCGTACGCAAGCGGAAGCGGTCGAGGTTCTTCGTGCCGTTGCCGCGCACGTAATAGAACGCCTCGCCGCGCGGCTGCTCGATGAGCGAGATGGACTGCCCCTCGGGCACGACCTTCGCCTTCGGCTTTCCGCCAATACCATCGTGCGGAATCTTCTTCACCAGCTCCTCTATGATGTCAATGGACTGGTAGACCTCTTCGCAACGCACCTTGCACCGCGCGTAGCAATCGCATTCATTCGAGATGATCGGCTCAAAGTGCTCCAGGTCACCATACGCGCCATAGCCCGTGGTGCGCATATCGTGCTCAACGCCGCTCCCCTTGGCGAACGGCCCCACCATGGAAAGCTCGAGCGCATCTTCAAACGAGATGACGCCCGTGCCGCACAGGCGATTGCGCACCGTAACGTCGTTCATCATGGTGTCAACGACCACACGGTACTCGCGCTTCAGGTCCTCAAGCTTCTCGCATACGCGCTCCAGCGTGCCATCGTCGATGTCGTGTGCCATGCCACCTACGATAACGATGGAGAGGATGATGCGCGCCCCGCACGTTTCTTGGAAGATGTCGAGGATGGTCTCGCGCAGACGCCAGCAGTGGTTAAAGAGCGCCTCGAAACCGAAGGCGTCGGCAAGAAGCCCCAGCCAGAGCAGGTGCGAGTGGCAGCGAGAGAGCTCCTCGAGGATGGCGCGCAGGTATTCCGCGCGGCGCGGCACCTCGATGCCAAGCAGCTTCTCGGTCGCGCTGGCGTAACCATATCCATGGCCGAAGCTGCAGATGCCGCAGACACGCTCCGCCACATAGACGAACTGGTTGAAGTCGCGCTTCTGAACGAGTTTCTCAAGACCGCGATGCACGAAGCCGATCTGCGGGATGGCCTCGATCACGCGCTCGTCATCGACGACCAAGTCTAGGTGAATCGGCTCCGGAAGCACCGGGTGCTGGGGGCCGAAGGGAATGACTGAACGAGTTGCCATAGCTTACTTGCCTTCCTTTGCGGCGCGCGCGGCGAGCGCGGCGCGCACCTTCGCCGCCTTCTCGGGATCCATCGCGGTGAGCTTAGCCTCCATCTTCGCCGCGCGGTCATCGGCAGCGGACGCAGCTGCAGCGTCCGTAGGAGCGGCGTCCGTTGTGGGCACGGCGCCATCTTCTGCGGTGCTCGGTTTGGGAGCAGGCGCGGCGGCGGGCTTCACGCCCTTCGCGGTGCCCGGCGCGGCGTCAGCAGCAGGATCTGCCGCATCGCCCACGCTCGCAGCGTTCTTCCCCGCCTCAGCCGCAGCAACCTTTGCGCCCGCGGCGGCATCGGCCTCGGCGGCAGAGCGGTCCTCGGCGGCCTTGCGCGCCTTCGCCGCCTTCGCCGCCGCAACCTTGGCCGCGCGCTCGCGCGCGGCCTTCTGCTCGGGCGAGATTACCGTCATGGGCGTATCGATCTGCAGGTTGAAGAAGTGCCCGCCGAAGTCCATGTCCATATTGATGAAATGCACGCCGAACAGGTCGTGCGTTTCGTTCTCATAGCTGAACGAAGCGAAATACAGCCCCTGGATCGAAGGAACCTCGCTCGACTCATCGATGTCATAGATGTTGAGGGTCAGCGCGCGGTCGGCCGTCTCGTCATAGAACGTATAGAACAGATCGATGCCGGCATCTGTGGTCTCGGCCGCAAGCTGGATGAATCGCATACCCTGGTGCTTGAATGTCTGCACCCGCCCCAGCAATTCCCCCAGCGGAATGGTCTCGTACTCGGTCGTATACATCCGCATCCCCTATTCGTTCGTCTGCAGGGCGGCAACCGGACGCTGCTCTAAGCTCTCGCCAGCAGCGAGCCTGGCCGCGCGCTCATCTAGAATATCGACGGCCTTGAGCACCGCGTCGATGATCGTCTCGGGACGAACCGCGCAGCCAGGCGCGTACACGTCCACCGGAATCGCTTTGTCCACGCCGCCGATGATGTTGTAGCAATCGCGGAACACGCCGCCGGTGCATGCGCAGATACCGCACGCCACCACCACTTTCGGCTCCATCATCTGCTCGTAGATGTGCTTCACCACGTTGATGTTCTGGTGATTGACCGAACCGGTGACCAAGAAGATGTCGGCATGCTTGGGGTTTCCCGTGTTGATGATGCCGAAGCGCTCGATGTCGTAGAGCGGGGTGAGCGAGTCGAGCACTTCGATGTCGCAGCCGTTGCAGCTCGACCCGTCGTAATGAATCAGCCACGGCGATTTTGATGCATATCCCATATTCGCTCCCTAGATGAACGGCGTGATAAGCATGTAGAACAGGTTCACGATGCCTGCGATCAGTGCCACAATCCATGCGTACCCGAGGCCGAACTGCCATTTGGTGCGCGCGCTGTTGTTGTCGATGAACACCTCGAAGAACCATGTCAGCACCACGACCACCGCGGCCAGGAGCAGTGAGACCGGGCTATCCCAGATAAAGAACATTCCGACCCACATGAGAAAGAGCACGCTCTCGCACCAATGCATGATCTCGACCTTCGCCAGGGTACGACCTTCCATCTCGGTGGTGATGCCCTTCACCAGCTCCTGATGCGCGTGATGACTGTAGGAATAGTCAAACGGGCTCTTGCGGAGCTTGATGGTCAGGATGAAGAGCAGTCCTAAGAAGATGGGAATGAGGTAGATGATTATGGGCACGTCAAGCGTCCAGAGGATCGCCGTATCGAACGACTGCGTGGCGCTGAAGAAGCCCACCGTCATGATAAGAAGCATGGGCTCGTAGCTCATGACCTGCAAACACTCGCGGTCGGCGCCGGTATCGGCAAAGGGGCTGCGCGCGGAGTACGCGGCGATGATCACGAAAAGCGTGGCGAGCGTCACTAAGAAGACGCACATAAGCAGGTTGGAACCCGAAACGAACATGCCGCCCGCCAGCAAGCAGAAGATGATGGCACAGGTGATGTAGGCCTCATCGACCGCGTTCACGCTCGCCTGCTCCTTAGCGAGCAGCTTGCGCACGTCGTAATACGGCTGCAGCAGACGCGGCCCCACGCGGCCCTGCATGCGCGCGCTCACCTTGCGGTCAAGGCCGTCGAGCAAGCATCCCGCGACCGGGGCGCAAACGGCAAACGCCAGCGTGCCGAGAAGAAGTCCCGGCAGGCCCGGTCCCACGAGCTGCGGCATGCGCTCAACGTAGAAGGTGCCGCCGGTCATCACATCGGCGGCGAAGATAACGCTCGCAGCGAACGCGATAAGTATGATAGCGCCGCAGACAACGAGGCCCGCGTTAGTGACGATCCGCTCGGGAAAGATGTCCTCCAGATACCAGTTGCGCTTGGTAGAGACCATCGTGCGGCCCATCGCGCCGTGGAAGCGGCGGCTGTCCGGATCGGTGCAGGTGCCACCCAGATAGACCTCGACACGGCGCTTTTTGCTCGCCTTGCCCCATGGCGTCAGGAGCACGATGGCGATGAATGCCACGATGACGACCATGATGAGCATGTTGTCGATACCCAAGAACTGTGGATTGCTGCCAAAAGTCGCCTCAAGATACGGCGATACCACGCCGAGCGAGATGACCGGCAGGCCCAGGCAGCAGCCGAGCATGAGAACAGCGATAAAACCGATGGCGAACCACTCGCTCGCATGGACGCCCGACTCGACGTTCTCGGCCTTTTGCGCGACGCCCGCGAGCTTGCCGAGCCACTTGGCCCAGAAGAAGAAGGTGGCGGCCGAGCCGAAGGCAAGCAGGATGATGAAGATGATGTTGCCCGTCTCGGCAAACGACACGAGCGTGGCCCACTTAGAGATCAGCATGCCGAAGGGTGCCACGAACATGCCCAAGATGCCGAGCATCATGAAGCGCGTCAGGCGCGGTAGGCGGCTGAACAGGCCGTCCATGTCCTCGATGTTGCGACTACCGATACGGTGCTCCACCGTGCCGACGCACAGGAAGAGGATCGACTTGGACACCGTGTGGAAGATGATCAAAAAGATCGCCGCCCATGCAGCCTCGGCGATGCCCACGCCGGCACAAGCTGAAATGAGGCCGAGGTTCGCGATGGTCGAATACGCAAGAACGCGCTTAGCGTTGCTCTGGCTGATGGCCATGAACGAGCAGAGGGTAAAGGTGATGCCGCCCACGGTGACGACCATGATGGAAGCCGCGGGGAAGACCGCATAGGCGGGTGCGAGTTTGACCAGCAGGAAGACGCCGGCTTTGACCATAGTCGAAGAGTGGAGGAGTGCGCTCGTGGGAGTCGGGGCGACCATAGCGCCCAGGAGCCAACTATTGAACGGCATCTGCGCGGCCTTGGTGAGGCCTGCGACCGAAAGCAGCAGAATCGGGAAGATAAGCAGCGACGCCCGTGCGTCGCCCGCCGTCTCGATAAAGACGGCCAGCGACAGCTCCACCCCGCTCAGATGTAGCCAGATGAGCGCCGCCAAAAAGGCCAATCCGCCGATCATGTTGAGATTAATCTGGCGGAAGGAGTTCTTTATGGCCTCGTCCGTGCGGGTGTAGCCGATCATGAGGAACGAGCAGACCGTGGTGATCTCCCAACCGGTAAAGAGCCACTCAAGATTATCGGAAAGCACGATCACGAACATCGCCGCCAAGAAGACGAACATGAGCGCGCTGAAGAAGTGGCGGCGATCGGGAGCATCGGCGGGCTCATGATGCTGGAAATCGTGCATATAGCCAAGGGCGTAGATGCAGATCGCGCTGCCCACGAGGCCGACAATGAGCACCATGATGACCGAGAGCTCGTCGCTGTAGAGCGGCGTGGCAAGCATGTGCCCGGCACCTTCGGAAAGCGTCATATTGGCAAAGGCGATAACGCCGATGGTCTGGACGAAGCCCAGTACCAAGGCGACACGGTTCCTATAGCGTATGGCATGCCAGAGAATGACCGCGCAGAGCACGATATCGATGACCGTGAACGCCCATGTGGCCACATAGCTCGCCTCTTGCGGCATCTCGAACACAACATGCCCTGCCAGCAGATACTGGACGGCAAACACCACCGAGGCGACGCCGGTACCAACAGCAGCCGCAATCGTGATGGCAGTGCGCTGGGATTCGCTTCGGAACAACATGAGCAGTATCGCCGCAACAAGCGGAACGACGACAAGCGCCGCGATGAGACCCATAGCCTCCCCCTCGATCAAACAACCTGATGAGACGCTTTATGGTGCCGGCAAAACGCACCAAAACATTCATTATTGTACCAAATCAGACGCATGTGGCAGAAAATCGGGATGGTACACAGTCCCGTTTTGCACGGCTCCGCCGGTCCATCCGTCACGGTGCGGCATGCCGCCACGACCGCAATGCCGTCATATCGGGACCGCACGCCCCGCCCGGACATCGCTACCATGCTTGGGCCGTGACGCAGGCTCACGTCGAATCCTTGCACGACGCAAGCCTGCGCCAAAGCAACGGCCCGAGCATATGCGTCTACAACTGCTGCGTATACCCGAAGCAGCCACAGACCGCTACGATCTCCTGCGCCCGCTCCGCAGACTATGCGCGCGCATCGGTGTGCTAGAACTCCGGCAGGTATGCCTTATGCACTTCACAAAGCTCGTCGAACACTTCGTTTGCCACCGCATCTGAATCGCATAGCTGGTTCGCGACAAGCGCTGCGATAGCGAGGTCCTTGTTGCCTGTCACCGCCGCCTCGGCAACCATCCGCTCGAAGGTCTTAATCATCTGGATGGTCCCGTTGATGCTCGGCTTGAGCTCGCCGACGGCCAGTGGCTTGGGTCCATCTGCCGTAATGATGGCCGCGCATTCGATAGCGCTTTCTGCCGGTAGGTTCGACACGGCCCCGCCGTTGCGCACGTCCACATATTGGACGTCGCCGCGGTCGTTGCAGATGGAATCGATCACGCTGCAGGCCGCATCCGAGTAATGCGCACCGCCGCGCTCCTCGAGCTGCCTGGGTTTCACGCACAGGCTCTGATCGCGATACAGCTCAAAGAGCTCGGCTTCGACCTGCTTGACCACCTCGGCGCGCACACCGTGAACCTCGTAGTCGCGGGTCAGCTGCTCCAGCTCCTCGCGCGTCGAGAAATAATAGTTGAGGTATGAGACGGGAATGGCCTGCAACCCGCGAATCAGCCGGCTTGACCACGGAATGGCCATGATATTCTTCATGGTACCGAGTTCCTCGACCGTGAGCTCGCAATAGCGCGCGAGCACCTCATCGAAACAGCTTCTGCCGTCGATGAACACGTCGGTCACGAAGAAGTGATGGTTGAGTCCCGAAAGCTCCATGCGCACGCGCTCAGGAGTGACACCCATCCATGAGGCGATGCCGAATCGCATGGAAATGGGACAGTTGCAAAGCCCGATGACCTTATCCCAAGCGGTATAGCGCAACACTGCCTCGGTCACGATGCCGACCGGATTGGTGAAGTTCACGAGCCATGCATCGGGGCATAGCTCTTCCATATCGCGGATGATGTCGAACATGACGGGGATGGTGCGGAGCGCCTTGAACATCCCGCCCACCCCATTGGTCTCCTGACCGATCAGCCCGTGCTTGAGGGCAATGCGCTCGTCGGCGATGCGCGCGCTGAGCTGGCCCACGCGAAATTGCGTCGTTACGAAATCGGCTCCTTCCAGCGCCGCGCGACGATCGAGCGTAAGGCGAACCCTCATGGGCACGCCCGCCGCCTCGACCATGCGCTGCGCAAGGCCGCCCACGATGTCGAGCTTCTCCTCGCCCTCGGGAACGTCAACCAACCACAGCTCACGTATCGGCAGCTCATCATACCGCTTGATAAACCCCTCCACCAGCTCGGGGGTATAGCTTGACCCGCCTCCGATTGTGGCGATCTTGATGGGGCTCTTCATAGGGTCCATGACGTCTCCGATCTATCGTGGTGCCACGCCCGCTCCATGTTGAAAAGGGCATCGTCGTCTCCGGCGATGCCCTTCACGTGCTGTGCTCTTCAGTTCACCTGCCAACCCGCGCACAAGGAACGGCATGCTACGCTGGGATGAGGCGACTCGAATAAAGCCGCCCGGGTGTTGTCTGGTCCGATGACCCGTCTGCACCCGCCACACCCAAGGCACCCGCGGCCGACAAGACCAGCATCGGCTCGAGATGGGACGACCCAGACGGGCAACGGACCCAAGCAAGCCTCAAGAGAGTCCGCTAGCCCTCTGCAACTTTGGCCCTGAGCGCCAGCAGCTCTTGGTAGGCGTCGATGAAGTTGACGGCCATCAGCTTGCAGGTCTCGGCACTGGCCATCTGGTCCTCGGCGTGCAGCAAAATGAGCGGGGCCTCGCCGTTGCGCTCACCGGCGGCATCGGCTTGGAGAAGCCTCATGTGGACGTCGTGTCCCCCGTTGTATGCCGCGTCTCCCTCTCTGACGAGCGCCTCGGCCGCGTCGAACGCGCCCTCCTTGGCTTTGCCAATCGCGTTGACGTAGCACGACTTCGCCGTGCCCACATAGCTGATGATCTCGAAGCAGGTCATCTGCAGCTCGTTCATGTCTTCGTCCATGTCGCGTGCCTCCTATTGCACGAGAAGAACGCAGCGGGAGGTGGCGTTGCGCCGCCGCGCTGCATAACGATTGCTACGCAGCGGGCTGCGCGACTCCGCATGCGCTTCGGCCCGTCTCCGAACCCGGTCCCCTCCGGCGCATGCGGCGCCGGAGGTCGGCAGCGCTAGGCGAGTGCCGCCTTCGCGTCATCGAGGATCTTGGCAGCGTTCATACGACCGTAGTCCGCCATCGGAATGACGGTAACCGGGCAACGGCCCTCGACAGCCTTCTCAAAATCACCTTTGGCGTAGCCGATCTGGGGTCCGAGCACGATGATATCGGCCTCGTCGATATGGTCCATGGCCTCGTTCATCGGGCGAGCCTCGATGGTAATGTCCTCGCCGCGGGCGGCGACCTCCTTCTCCATCTTCTGGACGAGCAGGCTCGTGGACATGCCAGCGTTGCAGCACAGCATGATCTTCATGATATGCCCCTTTCTCACACGGGTTTCACACGGTTACATTCCACGCATCTCAACCAGTAGAAACGCGCTCGTCGGCACGCGACGTCAAACAGCGGCCGATGCGCGGGCGCCTGCGTGCGCAAGTGCTACGAAACGTCCGTCATCTCGAACTGCTTGCGCTGCATCGACTCGCTGGCCTTCATGAAGGGAAGGTAAACTATGGTGTAGAGCGCGAGCAGGAGCACCTGCAGGATGGCGGCGCGAACGTCGCCGCCTGTGGACAGGAAGCCCGAGGCAACGATGGGTGTGGTCCATGGCACCTGGATGCACGTGGGGTTCACGAGACCCAGAACCGTTGCGAAATACGGAATCACAATGCCGAGCGCCGTGTTGAGCACGAACGGAATCATGAGCGGGATGTTGAATACGATCGGATATCCGTAGATAACCGGCTCGTTGATATTGAAAATGCTGGGCAGGACGCCGAGCTTGGCTATCTCCTTCGAGGGCTTCCACTTGCCCCAGATGAACGTGGCGAGCAGCAGCGCCAAGGTGCAGCCGGAACCGCCCATGAGCGCGTACACGTTGATAACGTTCATGTTGAGATACAGGTCGGAGCGAGCGATAACAGCCTCGATACCGCCCGCGTTGTAGACCTCCATGGCCTCGACGAGCACGATGGTGAGAATCGGCTCGACCAGTACGCCGCTGATCGTGGACTGATGGATGCCCAAGGTGAAGAGAAAAACACCGAGCGAGTAGATAACTACCAGGCCGATCGGGTTGGTCGTGAGCGCGCGGAGCGGAGTCTGAATCCAGGTGTTGATGAGTGCGGTGATATCGGTAGCGAAGCCCACGTACAGAATCATCGCCAGCATGCCGAAGGCGCCGAACGTGAGCAGCATCGGGACCAGCACGTTAAAAGACTTCTCGACCGCAGGGGGCACGCCTTCGGGCATCTTGATGCGCAGTCTCTCGACACCGGAAACCTTGATGAAGAGCGTCGGCGCGAACAGGCCCACGATAATGGCGGTAAACATGCCGTTCGTGCCGGTATAGCTCGTGGTAAACGCGCTCGTCACATCGGTTGCGGTCACGGTGTCGGAGATGAACTCGGAAGTCGACGCCAGCGAGGCACTCACCGTCTGCGGCATCATAATGAAGAACACCGCAAGCGAGACGACCACGCAGGAAATGGGGTTGTCAAAGCGCTTGTTTGAGGCGAGGCTGTAGCCCACCATGCCGCACAGCAGGATGGCGGAGATGCTCAACGCGCCCTGGGACAGCGCGCTGCCCCAATACTGAGCAGCCGAAAGAACGTCGGCGCTAGGCATAAGCCCGCCGTCGCCCCACAGCCAGGTAAAGACGACGTTGTTAAGCAGCGCCGCAATACCAGCAAGAATGAAGACCGGCATGATGGTGGCAAAGCCGTCGCGCAGCGAGCGCAGGTGCACCTGATTGCCGATCTTGGCGGATACTTCCGCAAACTTGTCGAGAAAGTTCGATCCGTTGGCCATGTGTCTCCTCCTTGCGTAAAACATGCCGTGTTGGGTGCGCTCCCCTTACGCACCCCCCGTTCGCTTTTCGATGCACGGAGCCGATAGCGGGTCCCTCATCGCTTGAAGCCATAATCGTCCGAAACTTACTTGATGGTGCGTGATGTCGCGACATCCCTGAGCCATGCGGCTGATTTCTTGAGTCGACGTGCATAGCCCTCAGATAGGTCGACCTCCACAAATCCGTAACGGTTCTTAAAGGCATTCGACCATGACCAGTTATCGATGAGGCCCCAGTAGTGATAGCCTGCGCAGGTGGCACCATCCGCGATAGCGCGCGCAATCCATATCAGGTGGTCGCGCACGAATTCGATGCGATAGTCGTCTTGGACCTGTCCGTCCTCGTTTTTGCTGAGGTATTCACGCTCGATGCCGATGCCGTTCTCGGATACAAACCATTCAAGATCGGGATATTCCTTCTTGCACTTCATACCGAAGTCGTAGATGCCCTGGGGATAGATTTCCCAGCCACGGCTCTCGTTCATCACGCGCTCGGGCCAGATATACGGATCGGCAAACAGTGGATTGCCCCATTCGTCGTGCTGGGCGCTCGGCGCCTGCACGCGATTGGGCTGATAGTAGTTGCACCCGATCCAATCGACCACGCCGGAGGCGAGCACGGCGTCATCGCCGGATCGCATAGGAACCTGGACGCCAAGGCCGGCGAGCGTATCTAGCACGTCGGCGGGAAGCTCGCCCTTGGTCACCAGGTCAAGCCACCACCGATTGGTAAGGCCATCGCTCATGCGCAGGGCCTCAAGGTCGGCATCGCTCGGGTTGGCCCTCGTATAGGAGGGGCTGAAGTTGCAAATCATGCCGATGCGCGCGTCTTTGCGCAGCGCGCCCTCCTCAAACAAGCTGCGATACCGCGCCACGCCTAGGCAATGCGCGACCGAAATGTTGTACTGAACCGTACATGCTTCTTGGAAGCTATGATGCTGTGGATACCATATCGGATGCCAATAGCGGTTCTCGGGCTCCACGATGGGCTCGTTAAAGGTGAACCAGCAGCGCACCTCTCGACCAAACTCACGCAGCGCCTGCTCGACGTAATTGGCATACGCCTCGCAGACCTCACGGTTCTCCCACCCGCCGCGGCGGAACAGGTAGCTCGGCATATCGAAATGGTAGAGGTTCACAAAGACCTCGAGCCCCGCTTCACGCGATGCGCGGAAGAGCTCATGATACCACCGGGCGCCCTCGGGATTAATGGCACCGTCTTGGTCGAGCAAACGGCTCCATTGAATGGACGTGCGGTAGCTGGTAAGCCCTAGGTCTTTGAGAATCTGCAGATCCTCCCGATAGCGATGCATGAAATCGTTGCCCACGTACGACCCAACACGGTTGTGAAACGCCGAAATGTCCTCGTTTGACCAGGTATCCCACAAATTCTCGAGCTTTCCACCCGTATTCCAGCCGCCCTCGGTCTGCGGTCCGGACATAGCGGCGCCAAAGAAGAATTCTTGAGGCAGCGTGTATTCCGTCATGCACTTCTCCATCTCAGTTTACAAGTAAATATATATCATAATTTTTATTAGATTATAGCGCTCTAATTTTATATGTAAAGCAGTATTTCCTAAATTAGAGCTTAGCATTTAGGGCAAGCGGGAATGTACCCTTATACTTGAAAAGAACGATTTTCAGATATGGTCGAGCATGCGTTTTAGCAAGAACGAGGAGGGGTACCGTGCTGAAATATGAAGCCATCGCAGAAGACATCCGGAGCAGCATCGAATCGGGCTCGCTCCAACCCAATGAAAAGCTGCCTACGGTGGTCGAGCTCTGCGAGCTGTACGATGCCAGCAAGATTACGGTACGTCACGCCATCATGCGCCTCACGGAACTCGGTCTGGTGGCAAGCAGGCGCGGATCGGGAACCTATGTGAAAAGCCCCTCGGCCATTCACGACGATTCGCTGGTCGTGGGCGTAAGCGACCGAGCTCGGGGCTTTACAGCCGAGCACGCGAATCCCGATGAAACCGTGGCCTCGGCGGTGTACGACTTTAAAATCGTGAACCCAGGTCACGAAATCGCCCGGCGGCTGGATATCCAAGATGAGGATTTTACCTACTACGTGTGCCGTGTGCGTCTGCTCAACGACGTCCCTATCACGATCGAGTACACGTATATGCCCCTCGACCTAATCCCCGGGCTCAAGCAGCGCCACGTCAACGGTTCAATCTATTCGTATATTCGCGACGAGCTCGGGCTCGCCATCGCAAGCTTTCATCGCGCCATCCGAGCCGTCGCCGCCACTGACGAGGAGGCGGCGCGGCTGGACATCTCTCCCGGCGATCCGCTTCTTGAGTTCGAGCAGATCGGCTTTTTAGACAGCGGCGAGCCGTTTGAATACTCCGTCTCGCGCAACGTAGGGACTCGCTACACGCTGAACAACATCACGCTGGCATAAGGGCCCTGGTTCATACGAGACGCTCCGTTGCGCCGGAATCGCCGCGCAGATGGCTTCTTCGAATGCATGGCGCCGCGAACAAGCGCGATGCCCATGAGGGTGGCCTTACCGCTCGGAGGTGGGGGCTATGCGCGGGCATCCTCGATGATCTTGACCACCGTGTCTTGAATCTCATCAAGCCGCTCTTGGCTCGGAATCCACTGTTGGGTGATCACCGGCTCCGGCATCTCGAATCCCAGCTCCTGCATCGCCGATTCAACCTGCTTGGGACCTGCCGGCGCCCATCCGTAGCTGCCAAACGCGATGCCGATGCGCTGGCTGTTCTTGGGCGAGAGGCCGCGGAAGTAGGTCAGGAAGCTCGCGACCGTGGGCAGCATGTTCGAGTTGAGCGTCGGCGAACCGATAGCTACATACCGCGCATCGCAGGCATACAGCATGATGTCAGAAATATGCGCGTTCTTGACGTCGATAAGCTGCGCGGTGATGTCCTCGCGTATGAACGCGTCGCAGATCTCGCGCGCCATGGACTCGGTGGAGTGCCACATGGAGTCAAAGACCACGATGGCCTTCTCTTCGGTCTGGTAGGTGCTCCACGCCTGATACCTCTCAAGGATCTCGGGGATGTGGCTACGCCAGATCACCCCGTGGCTGGGCGCGATAAGCCGGATGTCGAGCCCATCGAGCGCCTTCAACGCCTTCTGCGCCTGTGCGCCATACGGCCACACGATGTTCGCGTAGTACTTCTTTGCCTGCTTGAACACCTCGCACAAGTCGTTCTCGTCATCGAAGCGCTTCGTGGTGGTGAAATGCTGGCCGAAGGCATCGTTCGAATAAAGGATGCCGTCCTCGGGACACCAGGTAACCATGTTGTCTGGCCAATGCACCATAGGCGTCTGCACGAAATGAAGCGTGCGCTCGCCGATGCACACGCTGTCGCCTGTCTTGACGCCCTCGACCTCGATGCCGAAATGGGCGCGGATCTCGTTCACGCCCGCCGGCGCGCTCGCATAGATGGTTGCCTGGGGCGCGAGCTCGTAAATCTTCGGCAGGCTGCCCGAATGGTCCATCTCCACATGATTGGTGACCACCACTTCGATTTTCGAAGGGTCGACCACCTGGGAGATGCGCTGAATGAACTCGTCGGTAAACGTCGCCTTCGCGTTATCGATGAGCGTAACCTTCTCGTCTAAGATGAGATAGGCGTTGTAGGTAATGCCGCGCTCCGTGGTGTACCCGTGGAACAGGCGCTCGTTCCAATCGAGCCCGCCAACCCACCATACCTTCGGAGATATCTCGATTGCGTTGAGCATGGCTCTCCTTTCTGCTGTAAAGCAATTGCGTCGTGTGACTGCGGTGCATGATAGCACGACAGCACGCAGGTGCGCGAAGCATGCCCGCTACGATGCGGCGGGGCGTCCGCGTGGCTTTGAATCCAATGCCTTCGCCCCGCCTTCTCGATATGCCCTGCACCACGATTTAACCGCCGACTCGCTGTAAACCTTATGGGCAACCATCACCTCGCGAATGGTTTTGCCCCGCTCAAGATGATCCTTGGCCACCTTGAGCTTGAGCTCTTTGTCATACACCGCACGACGCGCCCCGGCGTTGAGCACCGCCTCGACGCCGCCCGCGGCATAGGCACGCGCCCATTGGCGTGCGGTGTCTTCGGGAATGTTGAGATCGCGCGCGATGGCGCGCCTACCGGCGCCCGCCGCGAGCATCTCGGCTGCGGCACGCCGGACGTCCTCGGGGTGTGTCGCCCGGGCGGTTGCCGCCTCCGGCTTGTCCGGTTCGCGCGCCATGGTAAAGCCCTCGTGCTGCTCGCTCACGCCGTCTCGCTCTTGGTTTGGCACGATCGCAGGCATGGCCCTGCCTTCCGTATCTTTGATCTAACCCGGCACACCCATGGTTTAACCCGGCGCCCCACTGAATCTGATCGAGGACGACTCTGATCCCGCCTGGCACAATCTAGACCTTGTCAACCAAGGCCTTCGCCTCGCCTGCGCGAGCGCGCCCGGCTCTGACTATACGCTCTTCGCTCGCCAAAGCACACCGTGGGCTATGATATCGGCAAACTACCACGACCCTACATGCGCTTCGCATGTTTGAATGCGTCCTCGCCGAGGAGGTTTGCCCACAGCTCGAAAGGATGTCTATGGCTGGAAAGGACTCGCCTATGACCGAAAAGGATAAGCGCGATGCCGGCATGTGGTACGACGCCGCACGCGACGAAGAACTCTGCGCGCTCATGCTTGCTGCAAAAGACCTCTGCTACGACCTCAACCAGGCGCGACCAAGCGATACAGCCCGGCGCGAGGCGATTCTCGACCAGCTCATCCCCCGCCGCGGCGCCGACGTCACCATCCTCTCGCCCTTCTTATGCGATTACGGCGACCGCATCACCGTTGGCGCAGGCACCTTCATAAACCACGATGCCTACCTCATGGATGGCGGCGGCATCGAAATCGGCACGTGCTGCTTTATAGGTCCCGGCTGCAACATCTACACCGCGCTTCACCCGCTCGTTGATGACGAGCGCCGAGGTGGCCTTGAGCAGGCGAAGGGCGTGCGCCTGGGCGATGGGGTATGGCTCGGCGGAAACGTTACCGTGCTGCCCGGCGTTACCATCGGCGACGGCGTGGTCATCGGCGCGGGAAGCGTGGTCACACGCGACGTCCCTCCGCATACGATCGCCCTCGGCAATCCATGCCGAGCGCTTCGGCCCATCACGGAATCCGACCGCATCGCGCGGTAGCCGCGGCGCGACCCCGTGCGGAGCAATCCCGTGCGGCGCAACCACGCCGCAGCAGCACCGCTGCCGCAATCACGCCGCCCGGCGACATGACCCCGCGGCGGCGCGCCTGCGACCATATCGCAAGAGCCGCGCATCGCGAGCGCGGCTCAACCGCCTATATCTCGTACTGAGGCAGATCCTGCAGGGCGATGACGTCCATGCTGTCCCCGCTCTCGCACGCCGCGGACTGCACGGCCTCAACGGCGGCCACGAAGGCGTTTGCCGCCGAGAGCGCCGTGATGCAGGTCACGCCGCGCCGGATCGCCTCGGTGCGGAGCTGATACCCGTCACCGCGCGCTTCCTGGCCAAACGGCGTGTTGATCATGAGCGCAATCTCGCCGTTTGCCACCATGTCGCCAATGTTCGGGTGCGCCTCGGAGAACTTGCGCACCACCGTGCACTTCACGTTGCCACCGGTCAGCACGCGCGCCGTGCCTTCGGTCGAGCAGATCTCGAAGCCCAGGTAGCGCAGGATGCGCGCGAGCGACAGGATGTTTCGCTTGTCGCGGTCGTTCACGCTGATGAATACCTTGCCGCTTGCGGGCGTCGGCAACTTGTAGCTGATGGCGAGCTGCGACTTCGCATACGCCTCGGGGTAGCTCTTCGCGATGCCCATCACCTCGCCGGTCGACTTCATCTCGGGTCCGAGCACCACGTCGGCGCCGGGGAAGCGTCCCCACGGCATGACGGCTTCCTTCATGCAGAACCACTCGAGCTGGCGGTCATCGGCTGGCAGATGCAGGTCGGCGATGCGCTCGCCCGCCATAATGCAGGCGGCGCACTTGGCGAGCGGAACGCCCGTCGCCTTCGAGATGAACGGCACGGTGCGGCTTGCGCGCGGGTTCGCCTCGATCACATACACCTGCTCGCCCTGAATCGCGTACTGCACGTTGACCAAGCCGCGAACCCCCAGCTCGCGCGCGATGCGCTTCGTGATGTCGCGAAGCCTTCTCACCAGCGCGTCGGAAAACGAGAACGGCGGGATGCACGTGGCCGAGTCACCCGAATGGATGCCTGCCTCCTCGATATGTTCCAAGATGCCACCGATGTACACCTCGTCGCCATCGCAGAGCGCGTCGACATCGCACTCGCTCGCGCCTTCCAAGAAGCGATCGAGGTACACCGGGTAATCCGGTGAGACGCGCGTGGCCTCGGCCATGTATTCGCGCAGATGGTCGGCATCGTAGGCAATCATCATGCCGCGTCCGCCCAGCACATAGCTGGGGCGGACGAGCAGCGGAAACCCGATGCGCGCCGCGACCTGCTCGGCCTCTTCGAAGCTGCGCGCCTCGCCCGCGGGGGGATACATGATCCCCAAACGATCGAGCACCGCGCTGAAGCGCTCGCGGTCTTCGGCCAGATCGATGGCGTCGGGCTGCGTCCCCATGATAGTCACGCCCGCATCGGCGAGCGCGCGGGCAAGCTTGAGCGGCGTCTGTCCACCCAGCGTAACCACCACGCCGTCGGGGCGCTCGACATCGACGATGTCCATGACGTCCTCGTAGGTAAGCGGCTCGAAGTACAACCGGTCGCTCGTGTCGTAATCGGTCGAGACCGTCTCGGGGTTGCAGTTCACCATGATCGTCTCGTACCCACGGCTCGCGAGCGCATAGCTCGCGTGCACGCAGCAATAGTCGAACTCGATACCCTGGCCAATGCGGTTCGGCCCCGCGCCCAAGATCATCGCCTTGGGCTTCGCAGACGGCGAGACCTCGTTCGGGGCGATGGCCTTCTTCGACGTAGGCGTCTCGCGCATCAGCCCCTCATAGGTCTTGTAGTGATACTCGGTCGCGCTCGCGAACTCGGCCGCGCAGGTATCGACCGTCTTCATGCACGGCACCACGCCCAAGCCCTTGCGATACGCGCGCACAAAGCGCTCGTCGCTCCCGGTGAGCGCGGCGATTTCGGCATCGCTCGTGCCGTACTGCTTGAGCAGGCGCATCGCGTCGGCGTCGATGTCCTCCACGCGAAGCCCCCGCACGCTTTCCTGCACGGCGACCATGTCGGCGATGCGGCCGATGAACCACGGGTCGATGCGCGTGAGCTCGTGCACGCGCGCTTGCGTCCAGCCGCGACGAAGCGCCTCGGCCACGGAGAAGATGCGGTCTTCGGTGGGCGCGGCGACGTATGCGGCAAGCTCGTCCTCGTCGATGTCGCTCAAGCCGTCCCCGCCCGCGGAGAGCCCCGCGTGACCGTCTTCAAGCGACCGCATGGCCTTGCCGAAGGCCTCTTCGAACGTGCGGCCGATGGCCATGATCTCGCCCACCGCCTTCATGCGCGTGGAGAGCGTGGTGTCGGCACCCTTGAACTTCTCGAACGCAAAGCGCGGCACCTTGACCACGCAGTAGTCTATCGACGGCTCGAAGCAGGCGGGGGTCGCCTTGGTGATGTCGTTCACGATCTCGTCGAGGGTGTAGCCCACGGCCAGGCGCGCGGCGGCCTTCGCGATGGGGAACCCGGTGGCCTTCGAGGCCAGCGCGGACGAACGGCTCACGCGCGGGTTCATCTCGATCACGATGATCCGGCCGGTTTGGGGGTTCACCGCGAACTGCACGTTCGAGCCGCCCGTCTCCACGCCCACCTTTTCCAGAATAGCGAGCGACGCCACGCGCATGCGCTGGTATTCCAAATCGGAGAGGGTCTGCGCCGGCGCCACGGTGATGGAGTCGCCCGTGTGCACGCCCATGGGATCGAGGTTCTCGATGGAGCAGACGATGATGCCGTTGCCCGCGCGGTCGCGCATGACCTCCATCTCGTACTCTTTCCAGCCCTCGATGGATTCCTCCACGAGCACCTCGTCCGCGGGGCTGAGCTCCAGCCCCTGCCGCACGATCTCGCGAAGCTCCCGCTCGTCGTGGGCGATGCCGCCGCCGGCACCGCCCAGCGTGAAGCTCGGACGCAGCACGCACGGGTACCCCACGCGCTCCACGATGGCGAGGGCGTCGTCAATGGAATAGGCGTACCCCGAGCGCGCCACCTCAAGCCCGATCTCGGCCATGGCCTCGTTGAACAGCTTGCGGTCCTCACCGCGCTCGATAGCGGCCAGATCGCAGCCGATCATCTCGACGCCATACTTGTCGAGCGTACCGTTTTTCGCCAGCTCGACGGCGGCATTCAAACCGGTCTGTCCGCCGAGCGTGGGGAGCAGCGCGTCCGGACGCTCCCGAACGATGACCTTCTCGATGAACTCGGGCGTGACCGGTTCCACGTAGGTGCGGTCAGCAAGCCCCGGGTCGGTCATGATGGTCGCCGGGTTGGAGTTAACCAGGACGACCTCGTACCCATCCTCTTTAAGCACCTTGCAGGCTTGGGCACCGGAATAATCGAACTCGCAGGCCTGGCCGATGACGATCGGTCCCGAACCGATGACCAGGATGCGCTTGATGTCTTCACGCTTTGGCATCTATATAATCTCCCTCGCAACATGCTCGACGCTCGTTATGAAACGTATCCGTGCCGCATCCGCGGCGCGCTCCCGGCGCGTATGCCACGGCTGGGGCGCGCTGGGGCGCCGCATCCACCTTGAGTCTGCGCTGCATCCGCACCTCAGCGCCGTCGCGACGTCCCGGCACCGCACGCAGGCGCTCCCGCAGGCGGCTCTCAGAGCCCATCAGGCGGCAGCGAACCTCCAGCCAGCCAGGCGGTCGGCCGCGATATCGATGCTGAGATAGTCCTCATCGCCGTCCATAAGACGCACGAATGCCGTGAACAGATAGTGGGCATCGGTTGGCCCGGGCGATGCCTCGGGATGGTATTGCACCGAGAACGCGGGGACATCGAGCAGCTGGATTCCCTCGGCCGTTCCATCGTTGAGGTTCACGTGCGTCAGGCGAATGCGGCCGAATCGCTCGTTCATGACAACCGGCGCCACGCCTTGCTCGACCCAAAAACGCAGATCGCCGGTCGCAGGCGTGCCATCCGAGCCGCACGGATGCTCGGTTACACCGCCAGATTGCTCGGGCACCAGCGCGCCCAAGCTGGGGAATATCAAGCCGAAGCCGTGGTTTTGCGCCGTGATCTCCACACGGTGCGTGAGCAGATTCATAACCGGTTGGTTCCCGCCGCGATGGCCAAACTTGAGCTTTTCCATCTGGGCGCCGCATGCGAGCGAGATCATCTGATGCCCCAAGCAGATGCCGAACACCGGCATCTTGCCGATCAGCTGCTGCACCTGCGCGTAGGTCTCGCTCACCGCATCGGGGTCGCCCGGCCCGTTTGAAAGAAACACGCCGTCGGGATTGAGCGCGAGCACGTCATCGGCCGGAGTATTCCACGGGACGAGCTCCACATCGCAGCCCGCGCGCACCAGCCCTTCGAGGATGCCGCGCTTGATACCGCAATCGTAGGCAACCACACGGTGCCGTGCCGGTGCGGGCTCGGCGCTTGCAAAGGCGTGCTCGGTGGGCAGGTTGTGCGCTCCGTAGGCTTGGGGAGCCGTACAGCTCACCGTCTGCACCAGGTTCGTTCCCACCAGGTCGGGCGCGGCATCGAGGCGCGCCATGAGCTCTTCGAGGTCGAAGACCTCGGTTGAGATGATGCCCTTCTGGGCGCCGAAATCGCGCAAGTGACGCACGAGCGCCCGCGTATCGACCCCTTCGATGGCGACGACCTGGCGCTCAGACAGATACGCGGGTACCGATTGCGCGGAGCGCCAGTTCGAGGGCGTAGTGCACATATCGTGCACCACCATGCCGCGCAAAGCCGGCGTTTCCACCCCGGAGCTGGGAAGCGCCCCCTGGACATCGGCCGGGTCGATGCCGTAGTTACCGATCTGCGGATACGTCATGGTGACGATCTGTCCCGCGTAGCTCGGATCGGTCAGCACCTCGAAATACCCTTCGAGCGATGTGTTGAAGCACACCTCGCCGACCGCCGTGCCCGCCGCACCGCACGACCGACCGTGGAACACGGTTCCATCTGCCAGCAACAGAATCGCCGGTGCGCTTGATTGTTTGCTCGTGTTCGAAAGCATGCGCTGAGCCAACCCGCTCAGCTGGGCGCGACGACGCGCTTGGTCTTCGCGCGGAGTGCGGGGACATGCGCCCGCCTGAGGCATATCTGCCATGGTCACTCCTTCCCGGTCTCTCGGTACCGGATTAAAGGTCAACAAGCTGTGCGTATTGTAGTCGCTTCGCGCATTTTGCTGCAAGCTTGAATCATCTATATTCATAGATTGGTGTGTTTTAACTAAATATATTCAGTTTTTTATACATTATAAGGGGCGCTCAACACGCGATTGTCAAACGAGCAGGCACGAGGCATCGCACCGATAGCGCGACGAGCACCACCCATGCAAAGACCCCGAGCGGATGCCCGGGGTCAGAAAGGAAGGGCTCGTACTTATTGTTGGTGCGCCTTGCGCCGAGGTCACCGCACGTCCACGCGCACCGGCCATATCTGCTCTCGCCTGACCTGTATGAAACGGCACCGAGGTCACCGTACGCCCACGCGCACCGGATATGGCAAAGCGGACGTCGCGGGCGGCCGCGATGCACGGCACACACGCCACGCCGCCCGCAACGCAGGCTACTTCGCTACGGTATCGCGCGCGCCTCCCCTACGGCTGCTGAAGAACTCCTTGAGCTGCGGCCCTGCAACCTGGATCATGATAACGATGATGAGGATGATGCCCTTGATGGTGTTGTTGATGAGCGCATCCATCTTGAGCGCGATGATGATCTTATCGATGACATCGTACGACAAGGCGCCGAACAGCACGCCGAGCATGCGCCCATGACCGCCGCTCATGCTGATGCCGCCCAGCACCACCGACGCGATGGCGTACATCTCGTAGCTCGACCCGGTCGTCGCGGGGTCGGCAGAGGCGTTCATCGCGATCCACAGGAAGGCCGCGAGGCCAACGAGCGCGCCGGCGATCACAAACACGAGCGTCTTCATGACCGGCACGCTAATACCGGCCAGATGCGCCGCCTTGGCGTTCGAACCCACCGCGTAGATCTTCTTGCCGAACTTGGTCGACGTGCAGACATACACGAAGACCACCACCGTGAGCACCATGACCAACCCGACGATGGGCACGCCCGCCACGCGCGCGTTACCAAAGGAGTAGAGCGCGCTGTACGCATCGAGGTCGCTGGACATGCGGTACACCGAGCTGCCGTTGCCGATAAGCGCGCGCGGCAGGTGCTGGCACGCGTACTGGGCAACCGACCGGTAGATGAGCATCGTCGCCAACGTCACGATGAATGCCGGCATTTGCACCACGCCCACCAAAAAGCCGTTGATCAGCCCGAGTGCGGCACCAAACAGCAACGCGAATATCAACGTGGCTGGAATCGATCCCGTCATGTTGAACACCACGACCGAGAAGCCCGCCACCAGCGCCAGCATCGAGCCCACCGAAAGGTCGATCTCGCCGGTAAGGCACACAACGCCCATGCCGATGGAAATCGTCCCGATCACCGCACTGTGACGCAGCACGTTCATGGTCGCGTTCAGCGTAAGGCCGCCGTTCGCCACGGCATACACCACAAAGATGGCGAGAAAGACGAGCACGAAACTGTACTTTTTGACCAGGCCAAGCACGTTCGCAAGACCCGACGCCTTCGAAACCGTGTTATCGCTCACTGTTCTGCACCTCGCTCGTTCATCTCGACCGCAGGGTCGTCGCTAATGGAATTGGTCGAATAGAGCATGACCGTCTGCTCGTCAATCTCGTCGTGCTCAAGCCGCTTGACGATGCGCCCCTCATAGAGCACGTAGCACACGTCGGCCACCTCTCGCAGTTCGGGAATCTCGAGCGTGTTGATGAGCACCGTCTTGCCCTGTTTCGCAAGGCTAAGGATTAGGTGGTATATCTCGGCCTTCGCACCCACGTCGATGCCCTGCGTAGGGTTGTCGAGCAGCAGCAGCTCGGCATCGGTGCTCAGCCAACGCGCCATGAACACCTTTTGCTGGTTGCCGCCCGAAAGCGAAAGCACGCTGTCAGAACTGTCGTTCGCCTTGATGCTCAACAGCTCCTTATAGCGCTCAAAGCGCTTCTGCTCCTTGCCGCAGTCGATCACGAAGTCCTTGGCGGAGAGCACGTGCTCAGAGAGGTACATGTTCTCGAGCAGCGACATATCGGGCACCACGGAGTTTTCCTTGCGATCGGACGGCAACATGGCAACGCCGGCTTTCATCGCCTCGTGAATGGAACCGCCATGAAGCCGCTTTCCCATCACCGTGGCCGAGCCCCCGTACGCACGGCTCACCCCGAACAGGCACTGCATGAGCTCCGTGCTGCCGCAGCCCATGAGACCGGTGAGGCCGATAACCTGCCCGCGCGACACCTCGAGCGAGATGTCCGAGAACCCTGGCCCCGAATAGGCGTCGAGCGCAAGCACCACGTCGCCTGTCGCGCGCGGCTCGTAGGAGCCCCGCTCAGAGAGCGCTGCGCCCACCATCATGCTCGTCACGTCGCGCGGGGTGGTGTCCGCGATCGCCCCCTCTCCCACGAACGAGCCGTTGCGTAGCACCGTGTAGGTATCGCACAGGGCAAAAATCTCGGGCATCTTGTGCGAGATGAAAATGAACGAGGTGCCCTGGTCGCGCAGGTTTCGTATGATTCCGAACAGATGCTTCACCTCGGCCGTGTTCAGCGCGGTGGTGGGCTCGTCCAGAATGAGCAGCTTGGCGTTGAAGAAGAGCGCCCGACTAATCTCGAGCAGCTGCTTTTGACTCTGCTTGAGGTCGGAGACTTGCGCCATGGGATCGATGCCCACGCCCAGGCGCTCAAACAGGTCGCGCGCCTTGGCAATCATGCTCCGCTTCTTCAGCGAGAACACCGGACCGGTCTCTTCCTGGCCAAGAAAGATGTTCTCGTAGGCCAACAGGTCGTTGAACAGGTTAAGCTCCTGGTGCACGAAGGCGATTCCCGCTTTTTCGACCGCCTTGATCGAGGAGCCCGTGATATCGTGCCCATCGAAGGTGACCGTGCCGGCATCGGCGGTGTACGACCCAGTTAAGATGTTCATGAGCGTCGACTTGCCGGCGCCGTTCTCGCCCAGCAGCGCGTGGATTTCTCCACGCGCAACATGCAGATCGACGCCATGCAGTACGGGGACACCACTGAACGCCTTGCGGATGCCGCTCATGGTGAGAAAACTCATAGCGCTCCCCTCAATACCAAATGCATGAAACAGCGAACGGGTGTGCCCCGTTCCACCGCACCGCGATATGCCCTCGCCAAGTGCAGCACCCCTTGGCAAACACATACCGTCACCGCGGTGGCAACGCCATGGCGAAAGGCCCCATTCCCCCGCAAGGCAGGCGCCCGCCCGCGCGCTGCAGGCGGGCGGGCACCGAAACCTCTTACTCGAAGCCCACGTACTCGTCGACGTTCTCAGACGTAACGTTCTCGCATGCAATCACGTGATCCTGCGTGACTTCCTCGCCGTCGAGATAATCGACCATGTCCTGGATGGCCGTCTGAATCATGCTCGGTGAATAGGTGACCGACATAAGGCCGCCCAGCTGCGAAGCGATATCCTCGTAGGTCTCGCCGCGCAAAACCGCATAGTACTCGTCCAAGCCGCCGCAGCCGGTGATGAACGGCTGGGTCTCAAAGACGATCTCCTTGGTGGAATCGGAGATGCCGCCACCGTTGAGCGCCTCGAGGATGCCCATGGCAAGCTCGTCGTCCTCGGCATACCACCACTTGATCTCGGCGTTGGACTCGTCGCCGAGCAGCGCCTCATAGGCGGCCTTCGTGTCGGAGCGGCTCCAGTTCATGGCGCCAGACGTAACTATGGCGGAGTCGATCTGGTCTTGCGTCCACATCTGATCCTCGGGCACCGTCGCGCCGTCGAACTCGAGGTTGCCGAGCAGGTACTCGGTGAAGCCCTGGTCGCGCAGGGTGGTTACCGAAGAGGTGTCGCCCTGGTAGATGTAGACGTTGTCGCCCGGCTGCATGCCGTTCTCAACGAAGTATGCCGCGGAACCGGCGCCGATGCCCTCGTTGTCGCCCTTGACGTTCGAAACCGCGGTATCCTCGACGGCATCGATGATGCGGTCGAACGCGACATAGGGCACGCCCGCATCAACGATGGACTGGATGGCAGACTGCAGGGTGTCGTCGAGCGGTTGAATGACGATGCCCGAGACATCATCAAGATCGCCGGCAAGAATGTCTTCGACCTGGGCGATCTGGTCGGCCGCGGCGGCAGCGGTCTGGAGCTCGGCGGTGTAGACGCCGGCATCGTTGATCTCGTCAACCTTCTCCTGCGCGAAGACGCCAACCTGGCCGGTCCAGCCATGATCGGGCGACGCGGTCAGCACGTAGATGTGGCCCCCCGTAGCGGAACCTGAGCTGGCGGACCCGGAACCCGCTGAGCTGTCATCGCCACTCGAGCAGCCAGCAAGGGCGGCAACCAGGGCGGTCGCGCCTGAACCTACTACGAACGAACGACGTGTGATGTTTGCCATAATGCGTTCCTTCCTTCCTGTTTGACCGCATTACTTACCTTGACTCGCCTGCGCCCCTATGCAGACGAGGCGATGCCCTACACGATGAACTGCTCCATGTATCGCTTGGAAAGCTCGATGCTCTGCACCAGGTGCTCGCGGCTATCCTCGAAGAAGCGATCCTCGATCTCGAGGCAGCAATCACCGTCGTAGCCAATCATCGTGAGCTGCGAGATGAAATCAGACCAATCAACGTCTCCCCATCCCGGAATCTTGGGATCCATGATGTCGAGCGGGTAGGCCATGGTGCCGCGGCGCGCCAGCTCCTCGGACTTGAGCTTGATATCCTTCAGGTGCACGTGGTAGATGCGATCTTTGAATTCACGAATCGCCGCGGCGCCGTCGATCATCTGCCACACGAAGTGGCTCGGGTCGAGCGCCAGCCCCAGGTTCTCGGTCGGCAGCACCTCAAACACGCGCTCCCAGTTCGCCGGCGAGGTCATGATGTTCTGACCGCCCGGCCAGTTGGATGCGTCGAAGAGCATGGGGCAGTTTTCAATGCAGATACGAATGCTCTCTTGCTCCGCGACCTCGAGGATCGGATTCCACACCTCGGGAAGAATCTCGAGGTTCTCCTCGAACGTCTTGTCGGTTACGCGCCCGATGAAGGTGGTCACCTTGGGAACGCCAAGCTTCGCCGCCGCATGAATCGTCGCGACCAGATGATCGTTGAATGCCTTGCGGCGCGCGAGGTCGGGATCGAGGTTGTTGGGGTAGTACGCAAGCGCGCAGATGTCCACGCCCTTATCGCGCGCATAGTCCACGATATGCTGGGCATAGGCATCGTCCTCGAGCACGCGCTCGGTATCGATGTGGGACACGCCTGCATATTTCCGCTCCGCCTTACCCTGAGGCCAGCATGCAACCTCGAGGCACGCAATGCCCAGACGCGCCACCTCGTCCACCATCTCCTCGTATGTCCATCCATCGAGTAGCGAGGTGATGAATCCCATCTTCATAGCGTGCTCCTTCCGAAAACATGCCGGGTTTCTGTCCGTCGCCTGCCGCGGCGCCGCACGGCGGCCATCGCACGCGCCGGCTTGCGGCCGCGCCCGCGCGCCGCGCAGCAGCTTGTGTCACGCTATGCGATTTCGACGCGCGCGCCCGTCTTGCTCGATGCGATGCTTGCGAACACCGCTTTCATGGCCGGCAGTACGCTCGCAGCGGTAACCGCGGGTTCCACATCGCGCTCGATGCAATCGATGAACGCGTCGATAACGCCTGAAGCGGTCTGGTTGTCATTGGTCTGAATCGCCTCAACGTCATAGAGCTCGCGCTCGCCGTCGCGGCGGTCAACCACGATGGAATGAGCTGGATCGTCGTAGATGCGCATGACGCCCTCGGTGCCGTAGATGATGGTGGAGTTGTCTTCTGGGCCGTAATACGTCCAGCTGGCGGTCATGGTTCCCATGGCGCCCCCGCTCATCTGATAGATGCAGAGCGCGTTGTCATCCACCCCGACCGGGTTCCCATCGGGGTCGCGCTTGTCGAGCGTGCTCACCAAGGCGGTCGTCGCCACCACCGTCTGGCCGATGAGCCACTGGATCAAATCGGTCTTGTGCACGCCCAGATCTGCCATAGCGCCCATGGATGCGCGCTTGGAGTCGAAAAACCAGCTGCCCGTGCCGGGGTCGATGCTCCAGGTTTCGGGACCGCCATGCCCAAATGTGGTGCGAAACGTCAGCACGGTGCCGATGCGCCCCGCGTCGAGCAGCTCCTTCGCGCGAATATGCGCCTTTGCGAACCGCTGGTTCTGGTCAATCATGAGCTTTTTGCCCGCTGCCTCGGCTGCGGTGACCATCTGCTCGCACTCATCGAGGGTTATGGCCATCGGCTTTTCGCACAGCACGTGCTTGCCGGCATTCAGCGCCTTGATGGTAATCTCCGCGTGCGTGGCGTTCGAGGTGCATACGCTCACCGCGTCGATGTCCTCTGCAGCAAGCAGCGCGTCGAGGGTCTCATACGCGGTGGCACCATACCGCTCGGCAAGCGCGCAGGCGCGCTGATAGTTCACATCGTATAAACCGGTAATCTGCGCGCATTCGTTCGCCTCGTACTCTGGCAGATGCCGAACCTGCGCGATCTTCCCACACCCGATAACACCGATGCGTACCATATGGCCCTCCTCATCTGCGCCTGCTGAAAATGCGTGCGACGCGCGAGCGCGATGCAACGCAGCCGCACCCCGAACCAGCACGCCATTATATGAAAGAAATTTTCATATAATGAGCAGTTCTTTCATAACCGATGATATATATCCTGCTTTTTTCTTACTGTTTCCATTCTGTGAACGGCCTTTTTCGCTGGGTGAATGGTTTTTTCTAATCCTGCTATTACTAATGAAAAGTTTTCATTAGTATAGAAGACAGCACGAGGACATCCTGCGGCGCATCCCGTGCGCCCCGTCGCAGAAACGAGCGGATACCATGGCAAACAAGGTAACCATAGAGCAGGTTGCGCAGCATGCGGGCGTTTCGCCCGCAACCGTTTCGCGTGTTATCAACCACCCCGATTTGGTGAGTGCCAAAACCATCGATCGGGTTAACGCGAGCATTCAGGAGCTCGGTTATTCGAGCCTCATCGACCAGTATCGCGACCGGGAAGCGAAAGGCGCAGACGCCAAGGATGCCGGCCACCGCCCCATTGTGGTGAACCTGCCCTGGCTCGATAACCCGTTTTACAGTGAGATTGTCCGCGGCATCCGCGTTGCGGCGCGTATCGCCGGCTACGACGTGCTCGTTTCCTGGGATGTGCCGCAGCACGCGAACGCAGACGAGTACTGCGCGATGCTCAGGCGGTGCAACGCGAGCGGCATCATCACGCTCTGCCCGCTCACAACCGAGGTGCTCGCCCGCATCGACGCGACGCTTCCCGCGGTGCAGTGCTGCGAGAGCAACCCTGAATCGGGCATTCCGTATGTAACGATCGATGACGTCGCGGCCGCGCAGACCGCCGTGGAGCACCTCGTCTCGTGCGGGTGCACGCGCCTGTCGATCGTGAGCGGCCCGCGCGAATACAAGTATTCCCGTGACCGCACGGCCGGGTTCTTAGACGTCGTGCGCGCGCACGAGCTCGCGGTCAATCCCAGCTGGATCTTACAGGTGCCAGACAACAACTATGCCCTCGCCTACTCCGCCGTCTGCCACCTGCTCGAATCGGAGAACATCCCCGATGGGATCTTCTGCTGCTCAGACACCTATGGCGCGGCGGCCGTGCGCGCGGCGAAGAAGGCGGGGCTTACCGTCCCCGACGACCTTATGGTGGTGGGATTTGATAACGTCGATTTAGCGACGATGATCAGCCCGTCGCTCACCACAGTGAGCCAGCCCCGTTACCGCATGGGCTACACGGCGTGCAGCCTGCTCCTTGAGCGCTTGATGGGCGGCGGCATGGCACGATCCATGACGCTTGAGACCGAGCTGATCGTGCGCGAATCGACCGCGCAGCCGCACGTGCGGCAAAACGGGCAGGATCGCACCCAATCCCTCGCCATATATCATCATCGTGAGGAGCATTGAGTTCTGCGATGTTTTTTCTACCATGGCGCGCCGAACATAGTATGCTGGTGCCTTACGCTGGTCCATAAGTCCGCGGAAGAAAGAAGGCACCATGTCTCACGAAACCCCCAGCACCGCATCTACGCTCTACCGCCGCGACGGGTCGTATATCCCGCGCGTTGCCGCCGTTCACGACCTGTGCGGCTATGGAAAATGCTCCCTCGGCGTCGCCATTCCGGTGCTCTCCGCCGCCGGCTGCGACGTGTGCCCCGTGCCCACGGGGATATTCTCGAGCCATACCGCATTTCCCGGGTGGTACATGCACGACACCACCGATATCCTGTCCGACTACCTCGCTGCCTGGAAGACCATCGGCGTCGAGATCGATGCGGTGTATTCCGGCTTCTTAGGAGCGCCCGAGCAGGTCGATCGCATCCGCGAGCTCTATATCATGTACCCCGACGCGCTGCGCGTTGTTGACCCCGTCATGGCAGACCACGGTACGGTCTATGCAACCTATACGCCGGAGCTCTGCCGTGCGATGGCCGAACTCGCCGAGGGGGCTGACATCTTGACGCCCAACCTCACGGAGGCGGCGATCATCCTCGACCAGCCCATTGGAAGCGCATGGGCGGGTGAAAACATCTCGAATGACGAGGCGCGCGCACTGGTTGACGGACTGCTGGCCAAGGGCGCCAAGACGGTGGTGCTCAAGGGAATCCAGCGCGGCGACGGGCTCATCCGCAACTTCGTCGGGTCGCACGACGGCTCCTTCTTCGAAGTCAGCAACGAGCTGCTTCCCTACATGCTCCACGGCACGGGAGACCTCTACTGCTCCTGCCTTCTTGCCGCCGTTATGGCAGGGCACACCATGCAGGAGGCGGTTCGCTTCGCCGGCAACCTCGTGCACGACGCGATGCTCGTCTCGTCACAGCAGCCCCAGTTCAAAGACCGCGGCGTCAGCTTCGAGCCGCTGTTGGGCCGGGTGTCGGCGCTGCTCGGGTAATACGCGGGGCGCGCGGCAGGCGCCCCTCCGCGAGCATCTTGCAAGCGGGCGTCTGCCGCTCGGCGCTGGCCGGTCGAGCATTGCGGGCTGGCCGGTCAGCTTGCTTCGCTTGCCTCGTCGGCGGCATCCGAACTTGCATCTGCGCCCGCATCCGCGGCGCCGCTTGAGTCCGTCGCCTCATCATCGTCGTCGCCGTCACCCTGGGTTGCCGCGCTCAGCGCATCGCTCAGCGTCTCCCCGCCGTCCGTCCCCAGGTACAGCTCCTCGCCCTTGAGAGCCTGTCCGAACGAGCGCTCCTCATCCTGGGCTTCAAGGTCGGCCTCGTCAACGCTCGGTGTTCCGATGAGCGACGACACCGAGTTCACCTGCTCCTGAATTTGCGCGGCGATCTCTTCGTCCATGCCGACAATCCGCAACTGCCAGTCGATGTTGCTCGACGCCTCGGATTTGTTCTTCGTCCAGATGAACGAGAAAATCTGCTGCACCTCACCGCGATCCAGGACATCTCCCGAAAGAAAACCCTCGCTCACGATGTTGCCGTCGTCATCGACCACGGCGGACACGTTGTAGACCACGCGGTTGATATTGTCGTTCAGCAGGGCGTTTGTTGCGAGCGCGGCTGCTTCGATCTGGCTGTTTGAAAAGAGCTCCAGCTCGTTTTCCGCATCGGTAGACACGACGCTCACCTCAACGACGCCCGTGCTCTCGTCGGCCTCGTCGATGGTGAATTCATCCGGAAACTGCGTGAAGCCGTTCCCCCACTCAACGCCGCCTTCGAGCGCGCGCGCCACGGTTTCCGCATTGACCGTGTCGGAGAGATTCGCGGTGTTCAGGCGCCGCATGACACCATAGCCGATCTGCAGGCCCACCACCAGCGCGATGATGCCCACGATGAAGGCGACGCCGAAGCGCGAGATGGTGTTGCCAACCTTGGAACCCGACGGGTCTTCATCGGAGAGCGGGTCTACGGTGGCTTCCCGGCGCGAACGGCCGTCTTCCTCAGGCAGGAGCGCTTTCTTGCCGGCGCCCTCTTCATCGGCCGCAAACCCGTCAACAAGCTCGCCCGCACGCGGTGCATCATCCGCGCGCGACCCCGCGCCCTCACTCGGCACCGCGCCCTCATTCGCTAACGAGCGCTTCGAGCGCTGCGGCACATGGCGCCTCTTGCGAGCCTTGACGCGCGCGGGATCTACGACACCAGACGAATCGAGCTCGGAGAAGAGCTCGGTTACTTCCTCGGGCGTGGGTTGTGGTTTCTTAGCCATGCCGTTCCTGTCATATATTCGCCGTCGGGGCGCGCGTGCGCGTCACCGCTGCGTCGAAGCGCTCGGCACCGCGGCGCGTGCACCCTCAAACTGCATTCGATAGTAACGGGCATAGGTGCCGTTGTGTGCGAGAAGCTCGTCATGCGCGCCGCGCTCCACAACACGGCCATGCTCGACGGTGGCGATTTCGTCGGCGTTCTTAATTGTCGAAAGCCGGTGCGCGATGATGGTGGTCGTGCGGTCGCGCGCAAGCAGCTCAAGCGACTCCTGCACCGCTTCCTCGCTTTCGTTGTCCAGCGCCGAGGTCGCTTCGTCGAGGATGAGAATCGCCGGATCCTTGAGGAACACGCGCGCGATGGCCACGCGCTGCTTCTGACCTCCCGAGAGCCGGCTGCCGCGTTCACCGACAACGGTTTCGTAACCCTGGGGCAGGCTCTCGATGAATCCATGGATGTTCGCCCGACGCGCCGCCTCGACAATCGCCTCCTGCGTGGCACCCGGGCGGCCATACGCGATGTTCTCGCCGATGGTGCCGTCGAAGAGGTAGACGTCTTGCTGCACCAGGCCGATCGCCTCGCGCAGGCTCTGCTGCGTCACCGTGCGCACATCCTGCCCGTCGATGGTGATGGAGCCTGCCTGCACATCGTAGAAGCGCGGCAACAGCGAGCACGTCGTGGTCTTGCCGCCGCCCGATGGGCCAACGAGCGCGATGGTTTCGCCCGGACGTATAGAAAGGTCGAGATGGTCGATAACCGGCCGTTCCATATGGTCGCCCAACGCGCGGCCGTCATAGCTGAAGCAGACGTCGCGATACTCGATTGCACCCTTTTGCACGACTAGTTCACGTGCGCCCGGCGCGTCAACGATGTCTGGTTCGCTCATAAGCACCTCATCCATGCGCCGGAAACCCGCGATAGCCTTCTGAAACGTCTCGGTCGAGTTCACGAGCGTTTCGATAGGCGTGGTGAACAGCGAGATGTAGAGCGCGAAGGTACCCATATCGAGTGCGCTCAGCTTGCCCTGCGCAACGAGGTAGCCGCCGAACACGACCACGATGGTGAAGAGCGCGCCCGTCATGCAGGCGCTCGTCGCTTGATATGAACCCATGACGTGGTACATGGAGGCCTTTGAGTCGAGATAGCGGTCGTTGGAACGGCGGAACTTGACGCGCTCGGTATCCTCGTTCGCGAACGACTTCACCACCCGCATGCCCGCAAGCGAGTCCTGCAGCTGCGAGTTCACCTCGGAGATCTTAAGCCGATTGTCGGTGTACACCGCACGCATGCGCAGGTTTTGGCGCACCATGAGCGCGACGAACAGCGCGGTCACCGCCGCCATCGCCCCGGTGAGCTCGGGCGATATGGCAAGCAAGATCACAAACGCGCCAATAATCTCGATGCCGCAGGTAATAAGCCATTCCGGCACGTGATGCGCCGCCTCGCAGATGTCGAAGAGGTCGTTGACCACGCGGCTCATCATGTCGCCGGAATTCACGCGATCGAAGTACGCGAAACTGAACCGCTCGTACTGATCGAACAGGTCTTGGCGCATCTTCGCTTCCATGCGCGCGCCCATAATGTGTCCTTGCGCCGAGACGAAGTAACGGCAGGCGCAGCGGACGCCGTACATGATGACGAACCCCGTGGCGATCATCGCAAGCGACGACATGATGGCATGCGAACCCTCTGTGAAGAGCCCGTTCACAAGAGTTCGCAAGATCACGGGAAACGCTAGGTCGATGCCGGCAATCACGAGCGCGCAGACGGTGTCCGCGATGAGCAGATGCGCCTGCGGCTTGTAATACGCAAGAAAGCGCCGAAACATGGTGGGTGCATGCGATGCGCGGGCAGCGGAGGCGCTCATAAGCTCACTCTTTCTAACACGGCGACAGCGGGCGCACGGCCTGCGCCCAAGCAAGACAGTATATAACGCTGATACCGAGATGTGAGACAGAACTGTAAGCGTACGACCTTAGCTAGCATGTCAAGACGCGCCTGCGTGTGCCCTCCGAGCCCGAAGGCGTGCGTGTTGCGAACGCGCGCGTCTATTTCGTCATTGTCGAAAATGTTTTTGATAATGGGAGCTGTTTCATGCTCTTCGCAGCTTGTTTCACGGGGTGGTTGCATCCACTTTTCAAGTTTGGCGACGTTTTTCACCGCCTTCAGAAGTAGACAAAGAAGTGCCGATCCATGTACCTGGGGATTCTTTTGCGTCGATGGCTAGTGTACTCGCGAAAGTCCCCAAATGTGTCGCCAAACTTGAAATCTCGCTCCATGAAACAGGCGAAACGCGATTTCATGAGCACCCACGGAGGTCTTCAGCGCGGCGTGCGCCGCTTAACACCTGATGCCCGACTACCAACCTAGAGTAGAAAGTCGAACCTGCAACTAACCCCGCTTTGCTGCAGCCGCTTAGCTTACCTTGCCCGATTATCAAGATATGACTTCAGGGAATCTGCGGAGATGGAATGCCATCGCAGGCGATGAGCTCTATTGTCCCACGATCCATCTTCCAATATCCATGAGCAGCGATATTTCCGAAGCTTCGTATGCAATGCCAAGGAATGTCGGGAGACTGTTCGTTACCCCATCGCTTGGCATCCTCGGCCCCCCTCCTGCGGGCACGGTTGCTGCATCAGAACATATACCGCCAGCAATGGCCGCAGGGTGCCGTTGCTGTTGTCTTCATCCGCTTTCGCCCTGATAGCAGAATCGTGCGGTTGGCGTCTAACGCCTGGTGCTAGATGCCAACCGCATACTGTCTGGAGACTCTACGAGCAGAGTTTTTGCATCGTGGCGACCATGCCTTCAGGTGTGGTTTGCGCCATAATCTCGGCCACGGCATCGGCATCCAGAAAGACGTTCATCAACGCCTGGAGCACCGCGACCTGGCCCTCTTCATGCGCGGTCAGACCGAGGTTCACAATGAGCTGCGCCGGCACATCGCCGCCAAGACCCGCCATTCCCTCGAACATGACGGGCTCCTTGGGCTTGATCACCGCGATGTAGGGCTTTTTCAAATGCTCGGGATCGACGTGGGGAAGCGCCACTGAAATGGTTTCGAACGCAAGGCCGGTCGGGTAGTTCTTCTCGCGCGTCGTGATGCCCTCGTACCAGGTATCCTTTATGTAACCCTGCGCGTCGAGATTCTGCTCGAGCTTCTTGAACAGATCGAAGCGGTCGGTAGCCTCGAAGTCGAAGAACACCAGCTCCGGCTTGAAGAGATCGATGTCCACATTTGCCATGTCTCGTACCTCATATCTTTCGTAGGTCTCAGCGTCTTACAGCTCGTGGCTGCAACATGCGCATCATGTCAACTGCCTTGGAAAACTTCCGGCGTCGGTTACGCAAGCGGAGCGGCGCCGTTTGCAAACACCTCAACGACGCTTGAGAAGTCCTCGACCAAGCGGTCATAGGCGACGGTGGTCAGATCGTGCCAATACACCACCGCATCAGCATCTTTGGCGCGCGCGTCATCTATTACCGTGCACGCCGCTTCGCCGGCAAACTTCGCGCCATAGGTGTAGTAGTTGATCTTGCGGATGCCGGCATCGATAGCCTTGTGGTAGTCATCGTTGGACACGCCAGACCCGCCATGCATAACAAGCGGCACTTTCACCCGGTCGCGAATGTTGGTAAGCACGTCGAAGGAAAGATGCGGCTCGCCCTTATACAAGCCGTGAACCGTTCCGAACGAGCACGCCAGGATGTCCAGGCCGGTTGCCTCCACAAAATCGCGGGCTTGATCTGGGTCGGTATAGACCGCGCCGGCCTCTTCGGCCGTGCCGCCCTCAGGACGCTCGCCTCCCTCGCGCGAACCCATGGAGCCCAGCTCGCATTCTAGCCCGGCGCCATAGGGAGCGCACATGTCGGCCGCGCGCGCAGAATTCTCGACATTTGCCTCATAGGATTCCATGGAGCCATCGTACATGACGCCGTTGAACCCCATTTCGAGCGCGCGATGCATATACGAGAGATGCTCGCAATGGTCGAGGTGGACGCAAACCTGCGCACTCGAACGCTCGGCGAGCGCCACCATGGCAGGTCCGATCTTGTCGAGCGGCATGATGCCCTCATGGGCTTCGGCATGCGCAAGAATCACCGGGTAGCCGGTCTGCTCGGCTACATCGATCACAGCGCGTACCGCCTCAAAACTCGGCGCGTTGAACTGCCCGATTCCCATGTTGTTCTGTTCGGCAATCGCACAGATGTCACGCAGGTTGATAAGCATAGTCACATCCCTTTCGCAGATTTTGATCGTTTAATACAGGCTCATCGTAGAGCCGCTGGGAACAAAACGGTGCTAGCACTCCTCTATGTTGAGTGCAGCGAACACGTAGTTCAAAGAATCGCTGGGGACAAAGCGGTGTTAGCGCTCCTCATCGATTGGATTCTGGCCATAACGATGGAACACCGCAACGGCCTCATCGATCTGTTCTTGAGTCATAGTCGCCATTTCACGCCCCGTCGCCATTGCGACAGCAACCGTCTTTGCCGCCTCCTCTAGATACACGCACGAGAAGAGCGCCTGGCGCAGGTCGCGCCCGACCGCGATCACCCCGTGATGCTTAAGAACGACAGCAAGACGATCACCGATCGCCTCAACGGCCTGCACGCCCATCGAGAGGCTACCGGGATCGCCGTAAGAAGCCACCGCGACGGGGCCTTCGGTTGCATTAGCCATGGTAGATAGGTTACAGGGGATTTCATCCATTACCAAGCCAAGACCGGTCGCGTAGGGCTGATGCGTATGAATGACCGACTTCACATGAGGCATCTTGTCAAAGATGTAGAGCAGCGCCGCGGTATCGACGGATGCCTTGCGCGTACCCTCGACGATATTTCCCTGCATATCAACGACAAGCACGTCATCGGCGACCATATCATCGTAAATCATGCCCGAGGGTGTCACCAACACCTCGTTTTCCGATACGCGCCAACTCACGTTACCGCCTGAAAGCGCAATCAAGCCGTAACGGTCGAGCGTTTTCGCCGCATCGAGAACAGCTTGTTTCTTTTCCTCGTACATATAGCGCAAGTCCTTCCCCTATTCGCGTTTGCCAGACATCGAAAAACGACCATCGAACAGGACACGGGCGCGGCGCGGCAATTCGCTTGCTGCATAAACCAACGGCACCATACCGCCCTGGTTGACGCGTTATGGATGGCGCCTCTACCGGCGACGTGCACGGCGGCGGCGCCCGGTGTCTTTCGTCTCCTTCTTCGCTTTTTGCTCCGATTCAAGATAAGCCGTATTCACGCGACGCGCCCGCGCTTTGAGCGTTTCCGGATGAATCTGATACTCTAAATCTTGTATGCGGCGAAACAGCTCCGCGCCGTTGGACATCTGCTTGGTCTGAAGCCAGTAGCGACCTTTAAACAAGTTATGCTTGTTGACGCGCAGATACATCTTTCCCGCTGTTGGAAACTCGCGCACGCGAAATTCTGTAAGCTCATCGATTCGATATGTGTCCGTTCTGCCCCAGCATGAGAAAGATAGCTCTTCATCGGTCAGCGTTACGGTCTCGGGGTTCGCAATCGCCACAAATGTATTCCACGCCTGATAAAACGCAGCTACATCAATGAGGAGCATGAGCGCTGGATAGGTTCCTTGAATTGCCCAGATCGTGCACAGAACCAGCGCCCCGATTGAAATAAAACCGGTAATCACCACTTCGATAATGAAATACTTTCGCAAGTAGGTGTAGGTCATAGCTGCCTTCCTAAAATGGCCTGGCGGCGCGCAACCACCAGGCCATCTATATCCTTACTGTGCGCTGCATCGCCACAGATAAATCCATCGCATCTTAGAGTTACTGCTTACGCCTCGCTGGTCCGCATCTCCTTGGCCTCCTTGAGGATACGCGCACGGTTCCAGAGGGCCAGGGCAACAGACACGACGGCTACGATGCCGGTGCCGAGGATGCCAAACCAGTCATTGAGACGCGTGATGATCCAGGTAAGCGGGTTTGCGCCGTCGCAGATGGAAGTAATGATCGTATCTGCGGCACCCGTTGCACCTGCAATGTCGAAGCCTGCATCAAGAGCTGCCTGAGTCATAAGCGGCGCGAGGTCGGTCGCGATATACAGGCCAACGGCAAGCACGATGACGCCGATGATGATACCGCGGAAACCATTGTTGTTTACGACCGGCGTGATGAGCACGAACATCCAGGGAATGACGGCGAGGTCGCCAAAAGGCAGGGTGCGGTTGCCGGGGAGGATGACCGCGAGCAAAATCACGAGCGGAACCAGAATATAGGCAATGGTCAGGGTGACGGGGTGACCAACGCCGACGGCGGAGTCAAGACCGATGTAGATCTTGCCACGGTTCTGGAAGCGCTTCTGGACGAACTCGGAAGCAGAGTCGCTGATGGGAATGAGACCCTCCATGAGCAGTGCGGCCATCTTGGGGATGAGAACGAGCACGGCGCCCAAAGAAACGGCGGTGGTAAGAATAGTGGTGATCGAACCGGTGACGTCGGTGCCATCCCAGTATGCAAGCGCACCGATAACAAGACCGAGAACGCTGCCGATGATCATGGGCTCACCGAAAACACCGAACTTGCGCTGCAGGTCTTCGATATCGACATCAATGTTGCGCACGCCGGGGATCTTGTCGAAGATCCAGTTGAAGAGCATGGCTATAGGCGCATAAGCAGCAGTGAAACCATGGGGCAGAGACACGCCGGGCATGCCGAGCGACTTCTCAACCTGCGGGGCGGTGTAGTCGCCAAGAACCATGATGATAACCATGTTCAAAATGGCGGCGATGATGCCCATGGGAACGCTGTCGGTCACGATGGTGACGAGCGCGCCGGTGAAGGCAAAGTGCCAGTAGTCCCAAATATCAACGTCAACAGTCTGGGTGGTGTTGGTAAGCAACATCACGATGTTCACGATGAGGCCGATCGGGATGATGAGCACGCCCACGGTTGAAGCCATCGCAATGGCCGAGCAGGCGGCCCAACCTACGTCGATAACAGAGAGGTTGAAGCCGAAGCGGTCGATCATTTCCTGAACAGCAGGAGCAAGTGTCGTGCCAAGCAGGCTGTTGACAACGAGGTTCAGACCAATGAAGCCAATGCCGACGGTAAGGCCGGCGCGGAGGCTCTTGCCAAAACCAGCACCGAGCGCGCAGCCGAGAATAGTGATGACTATCGGCATTACAACCGAAACGCCAAGGCCGGAAATAAAATTAAAAACATCAAGGATTACTTCCATCTTTTATTTCGCCCCTTTCCTCTATTCGCTCACGAGAATAGTCGTCGATGGATCATTCGTTCGCCTTCTGGACGAACATCTCTGCGCGGGCGATGCAACGCGCGCCGTATTGCCTTACTGCTTCATGAGTTCGAGAATTTGCTCGTTAGCCTTATCCATGCCGACACCCGTTAGGTAGCACACACCGTTCACGTAGGGGCACTGCAATCCCTTGGGAGCCATGGTCGTAGCGATAAGCATGTCGAAGTTTACCGATTTGGGAGTTGCTTCGGAGACGGTGCATTGAGTGATTTCATATTGCCCGCGATACCCGTTTGCGTCGAGCATCTCCTCGATCTTCTTGCGCGCTGCGGTGGATGTGCATATGCCAGATCCGCAAGCCAATAGAATCTTCTTCATTGAAATCCCCTTTCAATGCGTGGGATGCCCTCTCGTTTTCGACACCCCTGGTCATTATTATTCTAGGAGCTTGCCTACTCCCCAATGACGATAACCTTGACTTTTCGCGTGCGCTCACGCGTTCGATCAAA
>CAZUYD010000012.1:0-34734 GCA_964624825.1 uncultured Enorma sp.
CATTCTCTTGTGTTGTCGTTCGGAAGAGATTGCTCGGGCGCCTCGGCCATCGAACGCCTCCTATAGACATGATTCAGGCCCGGTGACATGCAAGCAGCGGTCATCCCGGGCCCATCGATTTGCATCTTACCCGCTTTCGCGCCCTTCGGCAAGGTTCCGGGGAGAGGTAATCACCTGTTCGAGCCTGCCGCATGGGGCGTTGGCTCACCCTCGTAAGCTCACCTCGTGAGCGCGCAGAGAGCGTCCCGGAAAGCGCCTCCGAATAACCCCAAGAACGATTCGTACCAGATTTGTACCAGGCAACAACCCGCTGAAAGGAAATCAAGGGAAACATCATCATTTACCTGCGTATTTATTGTTCCTTTCGAGTTCAACAACGCCTTGGGTCATTAGCTCGCAGCTAATGAAAAACACGATGCGACTCCATAGAATAAATACACGTTCGAGGCGCTCCGAGAAGCAAGCAGGTGTAAAAGGCAATGAGGAAAAGGGCCTCATCTAAGTGTGATTCAGGCGCTTCTACCACATTGTCGGTCGTGTGGTGCGGGAGGACGATGAAGCCAACAGGGCAGGCTGAAGCGTTTGGGACACATCCAGATTGGTGGATTGAAAAGAGAAAGAGGGCATGATGAAGAAAAAGGGCAAAGGGAAAATCATCCTCATTGTCGTAATAGCAATTGTGCTGATCAGCGCTATGGGGTCACTGGGCGGGCAGAGCGATGACCAGGGCGTAACGGGAAGCGCATCGGTTACGACCACCGCTGACGATACTGCTGAGTCTGATTCGGATGTGCCTCGGGAGTATATCTCAGCGCTGAATCAAGCTCAGTCGTATAGCGACGCGTTGCACATGTCGAAGCAGGGAATCTACGACCAGCTCGTTTCAGAATATGGTGGGCAGTTTACCGAAGAGGCAGCTCAGTACGCGATTGATAATGTGGATGCAGACTGGTACGCCAACGCGTTGGCCAAGGCAGAAGACTACAGCGACACGTTGCACATGTCGAAGCAGGGAATCTACGACCAGCTTATCTCTGAATATGGCGAGCAGTTCACCGAAGATGAGGCGCAATATGCAGTAGATAACGTGGATGCAGACTGGTACGCCAACGCGCTTGCGAAAGCACGTGATTATCAGGAGAGCATGGACATGTCGCCGAGTGCTATCTACGATCAGCTCATCTCTGAGTACGGAGAGCAGTTCACCGAAGATGAAGCGGCCTACGCAATCGAGAACCTGTAATAGCATGGATGCTTGATCTGTCTCGAACAGGCTTTGAAACATGAGAGAATAGTCGGGCATGCGTTACGCGTGCCCGATTTGCCTGTCAAAGGTTGGGCGCACAGAGGTTTGCAAGCGGCGGGCGATACCGCGCTGGTGAAGAAGGCACGACAGTAGCAAAGGGAGTGAGTTTTGTGACGTTTAGGCGCATCTGTGGAGCCGGCGATCCTTTACAAGATTCATCGCAGAGGGCAGCGTCCGTCTCAGTCGCAAAAGCTACCTTAGGAAAAGAGCCGCTTACCGAGGAGCTGCTACACGAGCTGCTTTCCTCACCGAGTCCCTCAGACTTTATCACCACATATGCGATTGGTCATCGCACGCTCGCTGCCTACCTTAACCAACTTCTTGACGAGAAGGGCCTGCGCCGCGTTGACGTGGTGCGCGCCGCGGGTATTAACGAGACCTTCGGGTACCAGATTTTCAAGGGGCAGCGCAGCCCGTCGCGCGACAAGGTGCTGCAGCTTGCATCTGCCATGGGCTGCGATCTAATCGAGACAAACCGCCTGCTCAAAGCAGCTGGTGCCAACGAGCTCTATTGCAAGGATCGCCGCGACGCCATCATCATCTTTTGCATCGACCACGATTATTCGCTGCAGCGCATCGATGAAGAGCTGTATCGTTTCGGCGAGGAGACGCTGACCAAATAGGGGTTGATGCGCTGTGCGCGCACGATACCTGATTGCGACGCGTGGGTGCGACACGTAGACGCCCCGAAACTGTGGCAGGCCGTCCGTAATGCCGTGTGCGCATAACGTGGTAGGCTTGGTGGTGCCTGCCCGCCTCTGATTACAGGACTGCCGATGGAGCCAAAGCGACCGGATAACGACGACGAGCTCATGCGCTATCTCGACGCACTCGAGCGTGCCGATTGCTATCACGTGGTGCGCGGACTTACCTCGGAGCACGCCCAGGGCGATGGCTCGGATATGGTGACCGAGCTTGTTGAGTTCGCGGGCGCAAACGGCTCGGCGCTCGGCCCGTTCGTCCGCAAGCGCATTGACCGTGCCTTGGGGATTGGGTCTGTCTACGAAGAGCTCTTTTCCGCCCAGCGCGCGGGGATGCGCTTCGCGCATCTGCCCCATATCATCGAGTGCTATAAAACGGCAACAGAGCTCGTGGTGATATCCGAGTATGTAGTGGGGGAGACGCTCGAGGCGCTGCGTGCACGCTGCGGTGGGTCGGAAGAATTCGCCGGCCGCGTGTTTCCGGCGGTATGCGATGCGGTGATGGAGCTGCACGAAGGGTTTGACCCTCCTATCGTGCACCGCGACCTAAAACCCGCGAACGTTATCGTTACGGACACCGGTACCAGCTATAGGGCCACGTTGATCGACTTCGGTATCGCGCGGCGCTACCGAGCCGATGCCTCGGCCGACACCACGCATTTCGGCACGCGCCTCTATGCGCCGCCGGAGCAGTACGGGTTCGGTCAAACGAGCGTGCGGAGCGATGTGTATGCGCTCGGCATGGTGTTGCTCTTCTGCTTGACGGGTGCCGATGCCGCCGTGCAGCCAACGCGGGAGTCTTTGGAGGCGGCGGGCATACGCGAGTCGCTTGCCCGCATCGTGCTGCGCGCCACGGCGTTTGACCCGGCGGAGCGCTTCGGCAGCGCGCGCGAGCTGCAGCGGGCGGTTGTGTGCGCAATGGGGTCGGAAGCGTTCGGGCTGGCGGGGGTCCCTTCGGTAGATCGCCCGCACGATCCGGGTTCCGCTCCAACCACGGATGAGGTTGGGCACGAGGTTAAGGCCACGAATGCGCCCGGAGACGCGGTTGGAGATGCGCCCGGAGACGCGGCTGGAGATGCACTCGGAGATGCGTCCGAGACTGCGAATGGGGCCGGGGGCTTCGCCTCGGCCACGGCGGGAGCCGGAGGCACGCCCGAAGATGCAACCGCGGGCAGGCCATCGCATGCGCAGCCGCATATCGAACCCGATCTCCCGCCCGATGTGTTCTCGTATCGATCACCGACGAATACGTCGCCGTATAGACGGGCGAGCACGTTCCTGCATAGGATGGCAGACACCTTGCACAGGGTGAGCAGAACCGTTGGGATTGTGTGGGACGTGCTGATTTGCATCACTGCGGTGCTCTTTTTCTGTGTGTCCGCGGTAACCACGTTCGAGCCAACGGGCGACTTGTCTGAAAAGCCAATGTGGTTCACGATCGCGATCAATTGGGGTATCTCGTTGCCTCTAGTCATGGGCAGCCTGTTTCTCATGCTCGATCGCAGGCCGCTGGTGAAATTGGTTCCGTTTCTCGGCACGCGGACACGCCTGAAGGATGCGCTCGCGCTCGTCATCTACCTGCTGTGTGCGTTTTTGGTCCTCTGCGTTGCGATGCTCGTAACGGGCGTCGAGTAGGTTTGGCGGCTGCCACAGCGCGGCGGTTGAGCTGCGCGCCGACATGGCCGCGCGCGAGCCGGTCGAGGATCGTCATAACATGCTGGATGAGCTGGGATGCCGTGTCCGTCAGATACTCGCGCCATACCGCCAATTTCACGCCGTCAGGCGTCCATGCCGCGCCAACCAAGTCCATTTCGCCGAGCCCGCCGTTGTATGCGCCTGCTATGACGTCCCGACGCAGCCCTTGACCTGCGCCCTCGAAAGCAACACAATATTTTTTTATTGAAATTGGAGAGTGAATATGCCAGTGGATTTTGGTCTGCGGGATGACTACGCCGACATTCGGCGTATCGGCATTCCGCGTGCATTGTTGTACTACCGGTACGGCATCATGTGGCGCACGTTTTTCGAGGAGCTCGGACGCGAGGTCGTCATCGATGCGCCATCCGACCGCGGTGCGCTCGAAGTGGGCGATCGACTCTCGGTCGATGAATGCTGCCTTGCATCGAAGCTCTTCTTGGGGCACATCTGCGCCTTGCTCGAGCAAGATGTCGATGCCGTGTTCGTCCCCAGCCTCATGGGCTACGGGCGCTTCGATACCTTCTGCACGAAGTTCCAGGCACTGCCCGATCTTGCGGTGAACGCGCTCGCCGTCGCCGGCAAGCAGGTGCGCGTGGTGTCTTTCCGCATCGACGAGCGCAACGGCGAAACTGAAGAAGACGCCTTCCAGGGCGTCGCGCAGCGGTTCGGCGCCAGCCGCAAGGAGGCCAGGCGCGCGTACAAAGCCGCTGCCGCCGCGCAGCGCGACTATGACGGTGCCATGGCGCGCGAGCAGGAGAAGCTCGTGAAGAGCCTTTCCAAGCTGCCGGCGGCAGAGCGTCCGCTCACCATTCTCGTCGCGGCGCACCCATATGTGAGCCACGATCCCTTCGTGGGCAGGGTGGTCGAGGATGCCCTGCGCGAACAGGGAGCCTGCGTGCTCTTCGCCGACGAGACCGATCGCGCGCGCTCGCTCAAGAAGAGCTACGAGTTCTCGCACTCCATCCCGTGGATCGTGAACCGCGAGCTCATCGGTTCGATTCTCATGCTTCACGAACATGTCGACGGCATCGTGCTCATGAGCGCCTACCCATGCGGTCCCGATTCCATGTGCGACGACGCCATCGAGCGCTGCATCAAGGGCAAGCCCATCCTCACGCTCACCATCGACGCGCAGGCGGGCACCGCCGGCGTGGAGACCCGCGTGGAGAGCTTCGTAGACATTCTTTCGTACCAGAAGAAAGGCGGGTACCTCAATGCGTAACATCGCCTCAAAGCCCGAACAGGGCGCCGGCGAGCCCCGCGTGCGCACGCCAGATGAGGAGCGCGGACGCATCGTGCTGAAGCCAGGCGTGCCCCGGCCGCTGTTCTTCACCGGCAAGTCTCCCAAACGCGATCGCCATTCGCGCCGCAAGGTGGCGTTCTTCCATTTTCGCAACTACGATCCCGCATTCAAGTACTTCGTCGAGCAGGTACTCAATGCGGACTTCGTTCCCGCGTCGCAGCCGACGCGTCGCACCATCGCGATCGGCGAGGAGCTGAGCTCAGACTACGTATGCACGCCGTTCAAGCACATCATGGGCGATTACGTCGAGGCGCTCGAGCGCGGTGCGGACGTGCTCGTGCAGCTCACCGGGTTTTGCCGTCTCAACTATTACGGCGAGCTGGCGCAGATGATCTTGCGCGATACGGGCTATAAGGATTTCGACATGCTCAACTTCTCCGATGTGGGAACGGGCAAACTCCGCGATTACGTGGCGTATTGCAAGAAGGTCGTGAACCCCAACCTCTCGGTTCCCCATGGCGTGAAGCAGCTGCTCGCGGTGTATCGCATGATCGAGCACATCGATTCGTTTCGCGACGCATACCTCGCCAACGCGGGGTTCGAGGTCGAGCAGGGCTCCTTCGATCGGGTGCGCAAGCAGTTCATTGCAGACATGACGAGCGCGACGACGCTCGGCGAGGTCGAGGAGCGCTATCACCGCGCGGCGGCCGCGCTCGATGCGCTGCCTACGGACAAGCCGCAGCATCCGGTTCGCGTGGGCATTCTGGGCGAGTACTACACCGCGCAAGACCCCAACAGCAACCTCAACGTCGAGCAGAAGCTGCTGAACATGGGTGTCGAGGTCAACAACTGCATGTCGATCACCAACTTCAACCTGCATTACAACGAGCGGGCGGCGCGCGCGAGCATCGCGGAGTACGCCACCTTCAACATGGGGCCCACATCGAGCTTCAACATCGCGTCGGCGAAACGCTATGCCGAGCAGGGCTACGACGGCATCATCCATATCAAATCGGCTGGATGCACGCCCGAGATTGACGTCATGCCTGTGCTGCAGCGCCTCTCGCGCGACTATCGCGTGCCCGTGCTGTTCCTGACGTTCGACACGCAGACCTCGGACGCGGGGCTCGACACGCGCCTCGAGGCGTTCTACGACATGATCGCCATGCGGAAGGTTCGCTCGTAACGATGGGTCGGCTTGCGGGGCGTTTCTTGCCCCGAGCGTGCTTGAACGGGGCCGGTCGTGGCCGGCCGGTTCCCGTCTATGAGGAAGGGTTCATCCATGAAGGCATATCTCGGTATCGATACCGGTTCGATCTCTACCAAAGGCGTCATCATCGATGATGATAAGAAGATCATCGCGCGCAGCTATCTCTGGACGGAGGGCGACCCGTCGAGTGCGGTGCGCCGGGTGGTCGACGAGCTCAAAGGACAGGTCGATCTCGACGGGGTGCATGTCATGTCCATTGGCACCACGGGGTCGGCGCGTCGTTTGGTGGGGGCCATGCTCGAGGCGCAGGTGGTGAAAAACGAGATTACCGCGCACGCCGTGGGTACCACGTTTCTGCATCCAGACGTGCGCACCATCCTCGAGATCGGCGGGCAGGACTCCAAGATCATCTGCATCGAGAACGGCATTGCGGTGGACTACGCCATGAACACCCTGTGCGCTGCAGGCACCGGCTCATTTTTGTCGAGCCAGGCGCACCGCTTGGGCGTTGAGGTCGAGGAGTTCGGCGAGATCGCGCTCACGTCCGAGAAGCCCGCGAACATCGCGGCGCGCTGCACCGTCTTTGCCGAAAGCGACTTGGTGCACAAGCTGCAGGTTGGCTACGAGAAGAAGGACGTTATCGCGGGGCTTTGCCGCGCGGTGGCAACGAACTACCTGAACAACGTCGGTAAGGGCAAGAAGATCGAGGCACCGGTGGTGTTTCAGGGCGGCGTGTCAAAAAATGTGGGCGTGGTGCGCGCATTCGAGGACGCACTCGGCATGAAGGTGCTGGTGGATCCAGACGGCCACCTGATGGGCGCGTTCGGCGCGGCGCTGCTCGCCGCCGACGCCCCGCAGCTGCGGAGAGAACCGTTCAAGTTCGATATCGACGATTTCGAGTTCCGCACGCGCGAGGTGGTGTGCGGACATTGCGCCAACCATTGCGAGATCGTGTGCGTCTATCGCGACAAGGATCTGATCGATTCGTGGGGCAATCGCTGCGACCGCGGCGCTATCCGTCCGAAGCCGCGCGCGGTGGCATAGGCGGCGATGATGCGGGCAAATGGCGCATAAGGCGCACGCAGCGATGCGTGCGCGCCACGTGCGCGCGGCACATGCACCGGGCGATTAGGCCGATCAACAGAAAACGAGTCAACAAGGAACGGGGCAGCAGCGAGTCGAGCTGTTGCCCCGCGTTCGTCGAGAGGTTGAGAGATCATTGCGAGCCCGCGGCAGGCGAGACCGGCAGACGAGATTGGCTCACGCAGGCAAGGCGGATGTTCGCGCAGGCAGATAGCCAGAACCTAGCCAGAACCGCGCAGACGCAACCCCGCTAGATCTTGTTCATCTCGCTTCCGACCTTGTTGTACCAATCTTGCCACGTGGGCGGGCAGTATGTCTTGGCTGCCTCGGGCGTCAAGGTGGTTCCATACATCGAGCGGAGGTACTTCACATGCGCGTAGATGGCTTCCTCCCAGCTGCTGAAGGAGCGGAATCCACCGCCAGACGCCGTCCATCCCCAGGCATTGTATGTGCCCGCGCAGTAGCGACCCTTCGAGCTCTCGATGCAGGCGATTGCGGGAGACCAGCGCGGGTCAACACCGTAATCCCATGCGGCCGCCGCGAATGTCTCGCCGTAGCCCGCCAGAGGGGAGCCTGCAAGATAGCTGTCGATGCGCTCAGCCCACTCATCGATGAATTCCTGGCGCGAGCTGCTTGACCAGTCGACGCTGCTGTCGACTTCCACCTCAGCGGTCTGTCCCGTACTGGTCGCGGTGTTGTACGGGTTATCACTGCTTCCCGTGCCCTCGGTGGTCGTCTCAGTCTCATCAGCTTCGGCTTGCGCGGCAAGCTCAGCGGCCGCCTCGGCCTCAGCCGCCTCTTGTGCCTGCTGGCGCAGCTGCTGAGCCTCCGCCAGCGCATCAGCGGCAGCCTGCTGTTCTTCCTCAAGCTTTTGCTGCTGTGCTTCGAGCTCGGCTTTCCGCTGCTCGAGCTCTTCCTGGGCGGCATTGAGCTCTTCGATTGCCTCGATGTTGGAGGACTGAATCTGGTTCATATAGACGCAGGTCGTAATGAACTCGTTGAGGCTGTCCGACCCAACGACAAGATTCACCAGCGGATTCGATCCCTGCTGATACTTATACAGTTCTCGCATCGCGGCGCTCGCCGCTTCCTGCTTCTCGGGAATGCTCTCCTCGAGCTCTGCGATGGCGGCGTTGTTCTCGTCGATCTGCTCTTGCAGCTCTTCAAGCGCTTCGACCGCTTCGGTATACGCGGCAGCCGAGTCCACTACCTGCTGGCTTGCTGAATCGAGCTCTTCCTGAGTTTCCTCAGATACGGCGTAGGCCGTCGCAGGGAGGAGAATAGACGTTGTTGCAAGCGCCACGGCCAGCGACGCACACGTGATGGTGCGCATAGGCAGGTGGGCGATTGTGCGAGCAATCGAACGATGTGAGTCATGCATGTATGTCCCTCGACATTCTGCTTGCCTGAAACGCTCCCTGATTATAGTATCCAATTTTTAAATAACGACCCCCTATTCAATCCTTAAGGCTCAAGTTGAAGGTTTAGGATGCGCATCGACCTGCAGGTTTGTCGAATCGTTGAGAAACGATGGAGTTTCAACTTCACCTTTAAGGTTAAGGTTAAGGGGTATCTTTGCGCGCGTTACCGAGGCGTCTGCTTCATTTTGAGGGAGTGATGCGTTTAAGCATTGTCGCGCGCAGGCCGTGTAAGAGTTGAACGAAGGAGGGCTTCTACCGAGTGCGGGCGATTCCCGTGCTGTTGCGCTCCGAGTTATAACTTTTCAGCCTCATGGCCAAAAACATCCGATAGGTTGCACGGTTTGCTCTGCGGATCGCGTTCCGGGCGGCGCGCGGGGCGAGTTCGTGCCTCCCGAGAGGCCCCGAGAGGCCTCAGGCGCCGCTTCCGGCTCGCTGGGGCGCCGCAGGAGGCCCCTTTCCGCCTTGATTTTGGCCGTGTGGCCCCCAATCGCTGCAACCTATCGGATGTTTTTGGCCACCGGTGCGAAAAGCCGCGCGACCCGAGCCGCCGTCCGGGGGAGCGGGCGGCACTTCGAGCGGGCAATCCATGCGTCGTTAACGGTAATCCCGAAAGGCATGTTCGGCGCGTGCCCGGCTTTTGGCGGCTCAAAGCAGCGCCCGCGCCGCGCGCGCAGTGCCATGTGAATTGTGGTTTTGGGAGTCGATTCGCCGTGCGCCTTCAGCCTATTTGGCTACGGACAGGAACCTCTTGCGCGTAAAGAAGTTGTACCAGGTTACGCAAAATGTCGCGATGACCTTCATAGCCTGGTAGGCGATGTTCAGCATGGTGACACCCACGAACATGCATACGTCGGTCAAGCCTAAGCCAATCGCTGAAAGGATGGCGAAGATGGTGAACTCGCGCGTGCGGCTCATATCGCTGCGGTGGGGGAACACATACTTCAGGCTGAGCGCGTAGTTGATGGCAACGGAAACCACAAACGAGATAGTCGTGCTTACCAGATAGTTGATATTGAGAAGCTCGGTAAGCGCAACAAGCAGCAGCCAGTCGGTCACGAACGAAATGATTCCAACGATGGCGAACTTGATGAACTGAGTTGTTGTTGCTCGCGTAAGCGCGTTGCGCACGAAGACTCCCAACTACGAAGCTGTGGGAAACCCACTATAACCATTCAGTAAACAACGCGTAAGAGCGGGGCGCGCATCTCCACCGAAACAAAAAACTTTCCGCGTGCAGAGATGGTGATCTGACACGCGGTGTCGAAGTACCTCTTAGATGCGTTCTTCCAGCGCGCCGGAGCGATACGCATCGAGCAGCATGCGCAGGTCGCTGATCTGTTCGCGGATCTTGTCGCCGGTGTCGGTGTCGCTCACCATAATGCGTCGGGTCGCTGCGGCGAAATGGTTCGTTTCGCTTTGGATGTCGGCATTTCGCGTGATGGCCTCCTCCACGCTCTTAAACGCCTCGTGCGCTTTGAGCCGCATGCCGCGCGAGGACGAGATGAGCGTATAGCCCGCGATGCCCGTCGTGGGGTGATAGGCGCTGCAGAAGCCGCCGTCTATCACGAGCAGCTTGCCGTCGGCGCGGATGGGTTTCTCGCCGCTCGTCGTTTTTACCGGAGTGTGTCCGTTGATGATGCGTCCGTGCTCCGACGCCAGGCCAAACTCGCGCATTACGGTGTCGCAAGCGGTCGTCTCGTGCGTAAGCGTGAAGTAAGGATCCATGGGCTCCTGCCACGTGGCCTGGTCCTCAATATAAGAGCGCTCAAACGTCTTGACGTAGCGGCCAGACGCCGGAGAGCGGTACCCAATCCACAGGTACCACATCCAGTCGAGCGCCTCGGCGTCGCCCTTGCGCCATGCACGCCGCGCGATTCGGTCGCAGAAGTCAAGGTAATCGCGGCCGCTGCGCCATATGCCCTCGCAGTTCATGCTGGCGAAGGTGCCGTCTTCGTTCATGGGCACGCAGCCGTGGAAGAGCAGGTTGTTGTTGTGCACCAAATACATCGAGCCATGGCGATACAGCAGCTCGACATGCTCCCTCAGACGATTGGAGCCGGTGAACTCAGAGACAAGCTTGTCCACGATGTGCTGCTCCTCGTCGGTGAGCTCGTAGGGGTGCTCAGCGCACAGCGTGGGGAAGTCGCGCGTCATCAGCGTATGGGTTGCGCCCTCTACCTGAACGGTGCCCTCGGTCACATCGATTTTGTGGAGCAGTAGGCGCTCCTCCATATCGAACTCGGGGTGCCGCTGGATGATCTGCCCCTCAAGTTTGAAGAGCAGCACGTTGATGGCCTTCATGAGCGGTGTGATGCGCTCTCCGGCGCAGTAGGTGCGTTCGGCGAACGAGACGAGGCCGCGCAGCGAGACGCCGTAGTGGTTCTCCAAGATCTCGTAGTTGCCGTAGCGCAGGTTGTTGCGCAGAACCGAGATTACGCAGGCCGGCTCACCCGCCGCCGCGCCCATCCATAGCAGGTCGTGGTTTCCCCATTGGATGTCGAGGCGCTGATGGGTGCAGCGCATCAGGCGATCCATGATCTTGGCCGCTCCGCCGCCGCGGTCGAAGATGTCGCCCACCAAATGGATGTGGTCAACGGCAAGGCGCTTGATGAGCTCGGCGAGCGACGAGATAAAGTCCTCGGTCGAGTCCGTCTCGAGGATGGAGTCTATGATGCGCTCGTGGTAGCGCACGCGGTAGTTGTTCTCGTCGGGGTGGGTGTGCAGCAGCTCGTCGATGATGTAAGCGTATTCGTGGGGGATGCTCTTGCGCACCTTGGAGCGGGTGTAGCGGCTCGAGAGGCGCCGCGCCACCACGATGAGCTGGTCGAGCATGGTCTTGTACCAGGTGGGGGAGTCATGCCGTTCGTCGCGTACGAGGGCGATTTTCTCGTGCGGATAGTAGATGAGCGTGCAGAGGTCGCCCTTCTCCTGCTCGGTGAGCGTATCGCCGAAGATCTCGTCCACATGCTCGCGAACCACGCCGGAGCAGTTGTTCAAGATGTGCATGAACGCTTCGTACTCGCCGTGCACGTCGCTCATGAAGTGCTCGGTGCCCTTCGGCAGGTTGAGGATGGCTTGCAGGTTGATGATCTCGGTGAAGACCGCCTGCTGGGTGGGAAATTTCTCGGAGAGCAGGCTCAGGTACTTCGCGTGCTGTTCGAAGCGTTCAGGTGTGTGCATGCGAGCTCCTAACGTGGTGCCATTGCGCCTGCGGTCTTGGCTCCGAGTGCTTGCGCGGCGTAGGACCTGGCAGATAGGTTTGCCGGCATACGAAGGCAGCGCGGACCGCAGGGAAGATTCTCATTTCCATAGTACTCGGATGCATCGCTGTGTGAGTGTGAAGAAGTCGGGGAGGTTTTGCGGGGGGTGGGCGTAGGGACAAGTGAGGGCACGTTGCGGTGGCCTCGTCCTTCATCGCTAAGCCGCTTCAAGCCCGGTGTTCTCAGCTCTATTGTGTCCGAGGCTCCGACCTTTCGATTCCGCGGCGCGCTCCGGCGCTATTGCACGGAATGTATGGAAGTCTAAAAAATAACGGAGGGGGGACAAAATTATTTGAATTGTGTATACTCAGCTCTCAGCAACGTAACAACTATCCAGCGGTTTAACGCGGAACCTGGGGGCGAACATGGCTGATGCTGACAAGAATAAGTCGCTTGAGGGCGCTCGTTTTCGGAGTGCCGATTCCGGCGCGTCTTCGGCGTCGTCTGATTCGACTGACTCGGAGTCTACGGCGCGCCTGGCTGCATCGGAGGCATCGCCATCTTCGCATGCGGCTCGCGCCGCCTCAGGGGCAGAGCCTGCCGCCACGGGAGCGTCCTCGCAGCATTCGGACTCTTCTGCGCCCGATGCGGATTCGTCCCAGGAGCCTTTGCGCCGCGTGAAGAAAAAGAAGCATACCGCGCTCAAGTATGCGGGGATCGGGTGCGGCAGCCTGCTTGCGCTCGTGCTCGTGTTCGTCGCGATCATTGCGGCATGGTTCGGCATACTCGGCTCGTCCATGAGCATCGAGGACGATGAAGAGCTGGTCGAAGAGCTCACCCCGGTAAGCAGCGAGAGCGATGCGTTCTACATGCTCATATTGGGTAGTGACGCGCGCGACAGCGACGAGGAAAGCCGAAGCGACGTCATCATGCTCGCACGCATCGACCCTGCTGCCGGCACGGTGAGTCTCATATCGATTCCGCGCGATACGATGGTGACCATCAACGGCGAGACCCAGAAAATCAACGCGGCCTACGCGTTTGGTGGCGCTGCGGCGGCCGTGCGCTGCGTGTCCGAGTTCGCGGGCGTGCCCATCTCGCACTATGTGCGCGTGCACTTCGAAGAGCTCGAGGAAGTCGTCGATATGCTCGGCGGCGTATGGGTTGATATCCCCGAGGATATCTCGGCCGGTAACGGCGGCATGAGTTTCAGCGCCGGGGAGCAATTGCTGACCGGCGAGCAGGCGCTTGCCTATGTCCGTGAGCGCTATAACGTTACCGGCGGCGACTTCGGCCGTGCCCAGGCGCAGCGTCAGGTCGTCGAGGCGATCTTGCGCCAGGTGCTTGACGCCTCGCCGGTCGAGCTGCCCAGCTTAGTCACCCAGCTGGCCAATTGCATCTCGACCGACCTCTCCATTACCCAGATCATCTCGTACGCCCAAGAGTTCTTGGACGTGGATCTTACCGTGTACTCTGCCATCTGTCCCAGCTACACGCTCAATCAAGACGGCGTGAGCTACGTAGCGACGATGTTCGACGAGTGGCGGCGCATGATGCAGCTCACCGATGCCGGACTCGACCCCAATAGCGAGACGGCAGAGATTCCCGAGGAGCAGCAGAACAACGAGGAGCTTGGCGCGGCGTCAAACTCCGCGGCACCCAGCGACTACGAAGCGCTTGCAGAAAACGCAATGACCACCGACGACGTAGCTGACGTCGACGAATGAACAGGATTTGAAGGGCGCTCGATGACACTTCTGGAATTGCTGCAACTGCTGCGCAAGCACCTGAGAATGGTGGTGCTGCTGCCGGTCGTCTGCGCTGTTGCGATGGCGTTGGCAAGCGTGCTTGCCATGAGCGACACCTATACCGCGCAGACCGACATGTACGTGCTTGCCTCGAGCGAGGAATCGTCCAGCTCGGCGCTCTCGACCGATCTCTCCGCAAGCCAGATGCTCACGAACGACGTTGCGACGCTGCTTCAGAGCGAACGCGTGATGAGCGACGCAGCCGATCAGATTGGGTTGGAGAATCTCGACGCCTATGACATCACCGTAACGAGCGAGACCACCACCCGCGTGATCATACTTGCCGTGACCGGCTCCGATCCCGTGGGCACCGCAAACGTGGCCAATGCGCTCGCCGACAACGTCTCACAGGTGGCGCAAGAGGTCATGAACGTCGAGAGCGTGAACGTGATCGATGAGGCTTCCGCACCCGAGGAGCCGAGCGGTCCCAACCGCGTGCTCTATGTTGCGGTCGCATGTATGGCGGGGCTGTTCGTCGCGGTGGCGATCGTGGTGCTTATGGACATCGTCGACACGCGCGTGCGGAGCGCTGAAGACGTGGAAGAGCTGCTGGGGCTGCCCGTGATTGGCCGCATCCCCGAGCTGAAGGGGGGCAAGTAGGCCGTGGCGCGCAAGAAGAAGAACTCAACCAACGAGCTTGTGGTGCAAAACGCCGCCAAAACGCTTCTCGCCAACGTTCGTTTCGCGAGCGTCGATTCACCGGTTAAGTCCATCGTGCTCACCTCGTCGGTTCCCAATGAGGGCAAAAGCACCGTGGCGTATAGGTTCGCGCAGGCGGTCGCTTCGAGCGGCAAGCGCACCCTTTTGGTGGAGTGCGATATGCGACGCCGCTCGCAGGCAGATATGATTGGCGTGCGCGCCCGCTACGGTATCTACAGCGTGCTTTCCGGCCAGGTCGACCTCGAGGGCGCCGTGGTGTCGACGCCTCATCACAACCTGTATTTCCTCGACAGCGAACCGCATATTCCCAATCCGGTAGACATCTTGTCTTCCCGGCGTTTTCGCACGTTGCTTTCCACTATGGAGGAGACCTATGACTTCGTGGTTATCGATACGCCGCCGGTCGGCACGTTCGTCGATGCCGCGATCATCTCGACTTTGGTCGACGCGGTTGCGCTTGTGGTGCGCGAGCGCTTCGTTAAGCGCGCCGAGCTTATACATGCTTACGACCAGCTTAAGAAGGCCGATGTTAACGTGATCGGTACCGTTATGAACATGTGCGAGTCGGAATCGAGCGAATACTACTACGCCTACTACAACAAGGATGGTAAACGCGTTCGCAAAAGCGAGGACCATGCATCTGAAGGCCCCCAGTTACCTGCGAAGCGCGAAGATGAGCTGGGTGAATCGGAGCCGGTTGCCGCCAGCGGGGCTTCTGTCGTGCCAGTTTCCATCAAGGCTCGCAAGCAGCGTCGTACGGCTGCCGCTAAACCGTCCGAGACGGCGCAGTTCACGGCTGCCGCGCTGACGTCTAGCGTGGTCCGTGCGGTACGGCCGGTACGGGCGCATCGCGAAGGGAAGCAGGCGACGAAGAGCAGATTCTCTCGCTAGGCAATTTGTAACGGGGAGAGCACGAGTTCCTGTCTGTAGATAACGAGGTGGGGGTGCACCATTGCGCGACATGCATTGCCATATTTTGCCCGGCGTCGACGACGGCGCGCGCAATCTTGACGAGAGCCTACGCATGCTCGAGTCCGCCAAGGCTGTCGGCGTGACGAGCATCGTGTGCACACCGCACTGCCGCGACCCGTATTTCGATTACGATGCCATGTGGGATGCCTTTGAGCTGCTACGCAGCCATGCGGATGGGTTTCCGCTCACCATGGGCTTTGAGGTGAACCATGCAAAGCTCATGGACTTAGGTATGGAATGGGTCGATTTCCTGTCCTTCGACGGGAGCGATGAGTTTTTGCTCGAACTCTCGACCCGCGCCGACAAGCTGCAGTTCAATGAATATGAGCGCACCATCTTTGAGCTTCAGGGGCGCGGATATACCGTGATCATCGCGCATCCGGAGCGCTATCGGGCAATTCAAGATGACATCGGGATTGCGCAGCGACTCGTCAAGATGGGCTGTAAGCTGCAGGCTTCGGCAGATTTTATTGCTGGCGGGCGCTTGGGCAGAGAAAAGAAGCCGGCCAAGCGCATGTTCGAAGAGGACCTCTATAGCTTCATAGCAAGCGACGGGCATCGGGTGAAGCACTATGACTACCTCGCCCGCGCACGGCGCGAATACTCGGTGAGAGGGGCGCATTTTAAGGTGTAGCGCGCTGCGTGGGAGTTTCCTCCTGCGAACGGGTATCGTCGGCTTCATTAAAATGCCGGAGGGGGTACATATTCGCAGCAGGGAACTACGCATGTAGGGACGTGCAAAACATATCTTGTAGGCAAGCAATCGTCGCCTGGTGCGCGTTGCGTCTGCCCTCAAGGGGATGAATAGACCGTTTGTAGCCAGTGTGGGTTCTGGTGTGGACGCAGACAGCAAGTCGGACGCCCGCGGCGTCTGGGTTGGACGCCCGCGGCGTCTGGGAAGGAGTCTGCAGCCTCGCGCGGGTTTCCAATGCATGGCGATGGCTCATGCATGGTGATGCTGCGCTTAGGTTTGCGTAGCTGTTAGGTATTGCGTTTAGGTTCGCGCGGCTGTTAGAGGCGGCCTTTAGGTTCGCGCAGCCGTAACAAGCTGTGTAGAGGTGAGCCCGTTGCTGGCAGAGCGAACCTGCCTCGTATTGGATCGTCTCTGAGCTCTTGGACAGTTCTTATCGTGCCCAAGCTCGGGGATGTAAGTCAAAAGGGAGGGGCAGGGATGGTGGCATGCGCACGTATGTTATGCAAGTGCTGACGGGCAGGGAGGGTCACACCATCGACCTGCTCGAGCGCGTGCTCGGCGCGAGCGTTCACGCAACGTTTTTCGCGCCACGGTATCAGTATCACAAGAAAATCAAAGGCGCTTGGAAGCTCGTGGAAGAGCTGCTCGCGCCCGGCTATGTCTTTATCAAAACGTCGATGTTCGACATCGATGAGCTTATGCAACGAATTCGGCAGGTTCCCGCGTTTACGCGGATGCTCACGCAGGACGGCAAGATCATCCCTTTAAGTGCAGATGACGAGACGTGGTTGACGTGTCTCGCTGGCCCGAGCCATGTGGTGGAGCCGTCGTTTGGCGTCATGGAGGGCGATGAAGTTGCCATCGTTGAGGGGCCGCTCAAAGGGTTCGAGACACAGATAAAGAAGATTGATCGGCACAAACGGCTTGCCTACGTGGAGGTGCGGCTGCTCGGACGCACCAAGCTCATCAAGGTAGGTGCAGAGGTTGTTAGAAAAAGATAGGGGCGACGGCGTGGCACCGGTCGACGTAGGCGTGGTTGCAGGCAAGAAGGCCGTTGCGCTTGAGGTTGCTGAGAGGTACGAGTCCGCTTCTGATGCCGTCGCAGCTGCCGACTTTCCCATAGCCGCTTTTGCGGGAGATGCTTGCAAGTCGGCTCCGGTTAACGCGAGGCTTTCTTTGACGTATGAAGAGGCTGCCGACCCCGAGGTCGTCGCGGCGGCCGAGCGCCTTTCCGGACGCCGTGCCTATCGCTTCGTCAAGCGGGTGTTCGACATAGCGTTCAGCCTTCTGGTCCTGGCCTGCTTCTGCTGGCTGCTTGCCATCATCGCAATTGCCGTCAAGGTGGACGACCCCAAGGGCCCGGTTCTCTTCGGGCAGAGACGGGTCACCAAGGACGGCCGCGAATTCACCATGTACAAGTTTCGCAGCATGTGCGCAGACGCGGAGGAGCATCTCGTGGAGCTGAGGGCTTTCAACGAAAAGAACGGCCCCGTGTTCAAGATGCGCGACGACCCGCGCGTGACGCATGTTGGGCGCTTGCTGCGCCGCGCATCGCTCGACGAGCTCCCGCAGTTCTGGAACGTGCTCAGGGGCGACATGTCGGTCGTGGGGCCGCGCCCGGCGCTGCCCGCTGAGGTCGCCGCCTACACCCCGCGCCAGCGGCAGCGCCTGCTCGTCAAGGGCGGCGTCACGTGCTTCTGGCAGGTGACGCCGGGACGAGACTCGGTCCCCTTCGACGAGTGGGTGGAGATGGACCTGCGCTACGTCAGGGAGTGCGGGCTGTGGACCGATTTGAAGCTGATCGCCCGGACCGTGGGCTGCGTGCTTACTGCGCAAGGGAACTGACCTATGCGTATCGCGATGATCGGACAGAAGAGGACGGGCTCGCGCGAGGGCGGCGTGGAGGTCGTAGTGACTGAGCTCGCCACCCGCATGGCGGCGCTGGGCCACGAGGTGACCTGCTACGACCGCTCCGGCACCGACGTCAACGGCGGACCCACGCCCACGGACCCCTACGGGTACCGGGGCGTGCGTGTGGTGCCGGTTCCCACCATCAACAGGAAGGGGCTCGCTGCGCTCACCTCCTCCTTCGCGGCAACGCGCCGGGCACTGCGTGACGGCGCGGACGTCATCCACTACCACGCCGAGGGGCCGTGCGTGCCGCTCGCGTGGGCGTCGCGCGCGGACGCCCGCACCGTGGCGACGATCCACGGGCTCGACTGGCGGCGGGCCAAGTGGGGCGGCCTGGCCCGCCGCTACATCAAGCTGGGGGAGAGCGTCGCCGCCCGCTGCGCCGACGAGCTCATCGTCCTCTCGCGCGGGATGAGGGGGTACTTTCGCGAGGAGTACGGCCGCGAAGCCCGACTCATCCCCAACGGCGTGGACACTCCCAGGTCCGTTCCCGCCCAGCTCATAGCGGAGCGCTGGGGGCTCGCGCAGGGTTCCTACGTGCTCTTCCTCGGCCGCATCGTGCCCGAGAAGCGCCCGGAGCTTCTGCTTGAGGCGTTCCGCGGGCTTGAGACCGGCAAGCGCCTCGTCATAGCCGGCGGGGCGTCGGACACCCTCGGGTTCTACGGCGAGGTGAGGGCGCTCGCGGAGCGCGACCCCCGCGTCATCATGGCCGGCTTCGTGGAGGGCGAGGCGCTCGCCGAGCTCTACTCCAACGCATATTGCTACGTGCTGCCCTCCGACGTGGAGGGCATGCCGATGAGCCTGCTGGAGGCCATGTCCTACGGGTGCTGCTGCATCACGAGCGACCTGCCCGAGTGCGCCGATGTGACGGGCCCCGCGGGCATGGTCTTTCCGCGCGGTGACGCGGTCGCACTTCGCCAGTCGCTTGCGCACGTGATTGCCGACCCTGCCCGCGCCGCCGCGCTGGGCGCCGCCGCGCGAAGGCGCGTCGAGAACGAATACGACTGGGACTCCGTCGTCTGCCGGACCCTCGAAGTTTACGCGGAAGGAATTTGACCGAATGACTGGGAAAAAGCTCAACGGCACCGTCATCGTCACGTATAGGTGCAACGCGCGCTGCGCCATGTGCAGCCGCTACAAGGCGCCGTCCCGCCCTGAGGAGGAGCTCTCGCTCGAGACGATCAGGAAGCTTCCGCGGATGTACTTCACCAACATCACGGGAGGTGAGCCCTTCATCCGCAGGGATCTCAGGGGCATCGTGCGGGAGCTCTACAAGAAATCGGACCGCATCGTCATCTCCACGAACGGCTACTTCACCGACCGCATCATGGACCTCTGCGAGGAATTCCCCGAGGTCGGCATCCGGATCTCCATCGAGGGGCTCCAGCAGACCAACGACGAGATACGCGGCCTGCCCGACGGGTTCAACCGAGGCTATGAGACCCTGAAGAGGCTCGTGGAGGCCAAGCACCCGGACGTCGGCTTCGGCATGACGGTGCAGGACAGGAACGCCCCAGATCTGGTGCCCCTGTACAAGCTGTCGGACGAGCTCGGTATGGAGTTCGCAACCGCATCCCTGCACAACAGCTTCTACTTCGTGGAGTCCAAGAACGTCATCCATGACAGGCCGATGGTGGCGAGGAACTTCGAGGCGCTGGTGAACGAGCTGCTACGCTCGAACAGCCCCAAGAAGTGGTTTCGGGCCTACTTCAACCACGGCCTCATCAACTACATCTACGGGCAGAAGCGCCTGCTGCCCTGCGACATGGCGTTCGACACATTCTTCATCGATCCCTACGGCGACGTGATGCCCTGCAACGGCACCAAGGACAAGGAGGTCATGGGCAACCTCAACGAGCAGACATGGGACGAGCTGTGGGCCAGCCCCGAGGCCGAGGCGGTGCGCGAAAGGGTGTGGCACTGCGACCGCAACTGCTGGATGATCGGCAGCGTGTCGCCCGCCATGCACAAGTACATCTGGAAGCCGGCCTGCTGGGTGGCGGCGCACAGGCTCAAAGCGCTCTTCTCCAAGCATCCCTACGACATGCACGAGCTCCCCATTGTGCGGGATTACGAGGAGGGCAGGGTGACCAGGGAGGAGCTTGATGCCCTCTCCACCTGCGACATGACGACCGAGGTGAACGACGGCCTCTCCGAGGCTAGCCGTGCTGATGCGCACGTTTATGAAACTGAGGAGGCGTTATAGATGGGAAGCCTTACGCCCGTTCAGAAAATTGAGCTCGATATGTATAAGAAAGTCGCTCTTGTATGTGATTGCTACGACATTCCTTTTTTTGCCTTAGGGGGGACTCTGCTTGGTGCGGTTCGGCATAAGGGTTTTATTCCGTGGGATGACGATATTGATATCGCTATACCCCGACCTGACTACGATCGTTTTGTTGAAATAGCGAAAGACGAACTTCCGAGTTATCTGGTCCCTAAGACCTATCGTGATGAAAAGGGTGACGAGCACCCTATGTTCATTTGCATTATCAAGGACACTCGAACCAAGATACAGCTCAATCATGCAACAAAGACCGAAGATACAAGCGTTTGGCTGGACGTTTTCCCTCTTGATGCTATGCCAACAAACGTTTTGCTTAGGACTATTCACAAATATCGATTGCTCTATGAGCGCATGAAAATCCAATTCTCTATGTATGAGGAAAACGTTCATCAGCATCGTGATGGGCGTCCGTTTTACGAGCGGGCTCTGATGAAGTTTAGAGAGATAACGGGGTTTGGGTCCGGATGGGACACCTATGAGCTCATGTGCCATATCGAACAAACTTTACGAAAGTATTCTTACGAGAAAGAGGGCTGGTTCGTAAATATGTTCGGCGCCTACAAGTTTCGCGAGATGTTTCCAAAGGCGTGGTTTGGGGAGGGGATAGAGCTTCCCTTTGAAGATACAAGCATTCGATGTCCCATTGAATACGACAAAGTACTTACGCAGATGTATGGAAATTACACGATTCTGCCTCCTGAGGAGCAAAGGGGTGAACAGCATCGCATGACGATTATTTCACTTGGAGAAGAAATCGCATGAGACGCGTTATCACCTATGGAACATTTGATCTCCTGCACTACGGTCATATCAATTTACTTAAACGGGCTCGGGAGCTTGGCGACTATCTTATCGTGGCGCTTTCGACTGACGAATTTAATTGGAAATCAAAAGGTAAACGTTGCTATTTTTCCTATTCAGAGCGTAAGCAGCTTCTTGAGGCGATTCGCTACGTTGACCTCGTCATTCCTGAGGAATCTTGGGTTCAGAAACGATCAGATGTGCATGACTATTGCGTTGATGTTTTTTGCATAGGAGATGACTGGAAAGGAAAGTTTGACTTTCTTCAAGAAGAGGGCTGCGAAGTTGTCTATTTACCTAGAACTCCCGAGGTGTCGACGACGCGAATTAAGCAGGATTTAGGGGTTTCTAATGGGCAGCAGTAAACCAATACGAGTATTGTATTCTGCTCATGAAGCAAATCTCACGGGTGCCTCTCGATCGTTACTCGATTTACTTTCAGGGCTTGACCGTGAGCAGGTGGAGCCAACGGTATTACTTCCTAAGCATGGGCCCCTTGAAGATAAGCTCAGAAATCTGGGCGTGCCATACGCTGTCTTGCACAGTGTTGGGGAGGTCAAGTCGTCTTTGCGGATTAAGACCGCACTAAAACGACTACTCGCTCCTCTTTTGCAGCTACGCGTTAATAGGTTTATTCGGAATGGCAAGTTCGATCTGGTTCACAGCAATAGCATGCTCTCGCTTGTCGGTGTTCGTGCAGCGCAGGGAGCAGGTATTCCCTATGTTTGCCATGTGAGAGATATGGTTCAGGAAGACCATGGCATGGAATTCATAGATGAAGGGAATGTAAAGCATGTTTTGCGCGAAGCGTCCGCTATTGTTTTCATTTCCGAATTTGTCGCCAAGAAGTTTGGTCCTTGGGTTCCAGGTGTTCGACAAATTGTTCTATGGGATTCAATAGGCTCATCTTTGTACTCGGCAAATCATTCAGCTCTATTTGAAAATAGAGCATGTCGTTTACTTTTAGCAGGAGCATTTTCGCCTGGAAAGGGGCAGATGAATGCTATTTGTGCTACAGAGCTTCTTATGCATAACGGATTCGATGTGACTTTGACCCTTGTTGGGACTATACGTAGTAAAGAATATTACCAAGAATGCATGACTTACATCTCACAGCATGACCTCTCAAACACCATAAGGGTTTTGGAATTCCAAGACGACTTAAACACCTTAAGGGCAGAGAGCGATATTGCGCTTATGTGTTCTACGTCTGAGGCGCTTGGTCGTGTGACTATTGAAGGCATGATGGCAGGGTGCCTTGTTGTTGGAGCGAATGCTAAAGCTACGTCGGAACTTGTCTGCGACAATGAAACGGGATTGCTCTACCGTGTTGGCGATTCGGAATCGCTTGCTAAGTGTATTGCATGGAGCATCGAGCATCCGAATGAGGCGCGTGCCATAGCGTCTTGCGGACAAAAATGGGCTTTGAGCTCGGTTTTTGAAAAAAAAGCATATATGGCGCGAATAACCGAATTATATAGGGAGATTCTTGATGGGCGTGACTAAGTTTATCGACAGCCCTTTTTCTAAGGAGTTCAGAGGAAGCGAAATAAAAGAAGGAAACAGTGTCGCGACTCTTACATTTCATGAGGCTATAAACTACGGGGCCGCATTGCAGACACATGCATTGCAGAGGACTATTGAAAAACTGGGATACCATACAGAGGTTCTGAACTATTCGTGTCCTGCTATATATCAAGCTCATTACGGCTCACCGACATCGTTAAAGTCGCGGATAGGCCGGCTTCTGAAACTAGGAGCGTTAAAGCGGAAACACGAAGCATTTCGTGATTTTTTTCACAAAAATGTGAAGATAAGTCAGTCTGTGAGCCGTAAAAATTTAGCTGATTTCAGCAACTCTTACTCGTCTGTGATTGTTGGGAGCGATCAGGTTTGGAACACTGACCTTACCTGCGGGGATAAAACTTACTTTCTTGACTTTCTTCCTTCGGAGAAGCGGCGATCTTATGCGGCAAGCATAGGAGTGAAATCATGGAACAAGGAAGAAGAATCTGAACTGGTCAATCTTTTAGCTAATTTCAAGGCAATCACCGTTCGAGAAAGTACTGCTGCAGATTATCTTGAAAGCCTTCTAGGAAGCAGACCTGCTGTTGTCTGTGACCCCGTATTTTTGCTTTCTTATGAGGAGTGGAACGAAGTCGCCGTCAAGCCTACCGTTTCAGAGGATTACGTGCTTGTTTATACCTTCGGTAAACCTCCAAAGGATTGTCTTGCTTGGGCGCGCAAACAGGCAAAGGATTTAGATTGCAAGCTGGTGGTGCTGCACTTTGGCACTCTTCCTATTCCCGGTGCTGTAAACGTACGTGATGCGGGACCAGCAGAGTTTTTAGGCTGGATTCGTAACGCTCGTTTCGTCATATCGCCATCGTTTCACGGTTGCTGCTTTTCTGTGATCTTTAAGCGGGAGTTTTGCTGGTTTAGAAGTAATGCAGATAGTGCTGAACTTAAATCTCGCTCAAGCAGAATCGAAGACCTACTAAAGAAATTCCCTATTTCCAATCGCGAAGTTAATTCATCTTCGAATATGCCACCTGTTATTGATTATGGGTCCGCATCAAAAGTTCTTGATGGATACAGAGCTGAATCGCTGTCAATGTTGGTAGAGGTAATCTCATGACCTCGCTGTCGTCGCGTAGTAAAACTTACCCAAAGGGGGTCTTGGAAGTTCGTCTTGAATCTTTAGCTGTCGTACTCCTTCTCGTCCCTCCCTTTTTCAGTACGTTTTTTCCAAATGCAAATCTGGTCATTTGTGCCCTAATGCTTTTGACGCTATTACTACTTCTTTTTTCAGCGCTTAATCAATCCATTCGTTGTGGAAGCTTGAAACATCGAGAAAGCTTTCCAGCTCTCTTAGTGGTAATCACGTTATTTTTTATATTTATACTCGTGAATAATAATTGTGACTTGCAGGCTAATAAGGGCTTTCGCTGGATAGTGCAGTTTGGTGGTACTCTTTGTGCCTTATGGCTGTTGTTGTTTTGCCGGGGTTCTCATTGGATTCCCTTAGCGTTTCGCCTCATTGCAGCTTTTGGATTGTTTTATTCTTTGGCAACAATCTTTTTTTGGTTGGTTCCCAATGCCTACGATGTTGTCTATCCTTACCTTTTAGGCCGTGCGTCTGCAATCTCCATTATTGGTAGTGGTTATCGTGCTGGCCTTACTACTCATTACTCAACTAACGGTATGTATACTGCCTTAGGTTTTCTTGCTTGTGGTTTTTTGGCTATGAAAAGCAAACGGGAAAAAGGATGGATTGTCGCAGCGATTTTTTGTTTTTTCGCTTTGGTTCTTACGACTAAACGCGCACATCTTGCCTTTGGTCTTCTGGCATTTTGCTGTGCGTATCTCGCGTTTAATTCTCGCAAGAAACTGGGATCCTTCGGAAGGTTCTTGCTTGTTGCTGCTACTGCATTGTTCGCTCTGTATGTCGCCTCACTTTTTAATGAGACCATTTTGAAAGTATTTGATCGCATTAGCAATTTAGCCGACGATGATTCATTCGGTGGTCGCAGTGAGTTTTACCAGCTATGCCTCTCGATGTTTGGGAAAAATCCCATTTTTGGTCTTGGCTGGGGGAGCTATACGCCCCATTTTAATCAAACGTCATTGGGTCTTCGCTACATTGCGAATGGCTTTACGTCTATGGATGCACACAACGTTTATCTTCAAGTTCTTGCAGAAGAGGGGCTTGTAGGCTTTATTCTGTTTGCGGTAGTGCTTATAAGCGCATTGGTCTTTACTACTCGTACATTGTTTTCTCTAAATAAAGCTTATGCCCATGCTAAAAACGATGCCATGCATACTGCGCGAGCATTGCTTGCAGGCTCTATTGCTATTCAGCTCTTTTTTGTAATGTACTGCATTACAGGTAACCCGCTCTATGACGCCCAAGTGTTTGCGCCATGGTTGCTGTCGCTTGGTGTAGCTTTTACGGTCGCGCGAGAGGCTTCTGCGACTGAACTAAATTTGGGCAAAGATGCGGCGTATGTCCAAAGCCGCCAAACTATACGCCCAAGAGAAGGTGTTGCGAATGCCTAAGGGTCCTCGCGGCGGTGGTCGCACAGCGGCCTTTATGAGTAATTTCACATCATCGCTGCTGCTTCAGCTGGTGATCGTAATTGTGGGATTTATTGTTCCGCGCATGCTCATTGCGGCTTACGGGTCAGCTACTAACGGTTTTGTAACGTCTATCACGCAGATGGTGGCCTATGTACAGCTTGTAGAGGCAGGAATTTCAGCTGCAGCTGTATTTCAGCTTTATGTTCCGCTTGCTAAGGGCGATACAAGCGAAGTGAGTCGTATCGTTTCGGCGGCGAAGGGGTTTTATTACAAATCAGGTGGCATTTTTACAGCCATTATATTGGCACTTGCTGCAATCTATCCTTTTTTTGTAGATGTAGGTGATATATCTCGACCAGAAATCTTTGTATTGGTTCTGGCTTTAGGTGCCACTGCTTTTCTGGACTTTTTTACCCTTGCTAAATACCGTGTTTTGCTTACTGCTACACAGCGTAACTGGGTTATTCAACTGGCAACCATTGTCTATAAAATTCTTTATACCGTAGTGATTGTGGCGCTTGCTGGATCAGGTGTGCCCGTAGCAGCTATCTATGTGGCGGCGATAGCCCCCATTATTGTGCGAGTGGTCATCCTCATCATTTATGTTCGCCGAAACTATCCTGAAGTTGATTTTTCGGCAGATACACATAAAGTCAAGCTTGATCAGCGTTGGGATGCTTTTTATCTTCAGGTGCTCGGCGCTGTACAAACTGGTGCCCCTACTGTGGTTGCAACCTTTGTGTTGGGGGACTTATCTATGGTAAGCGTGTTGGCCGTCTATTTACTTGTGGCAAATGGTATTCAAACTGCTGTGTCGTCAGTAAGCACTGGTACGCAAGCTTCTTTTGGCGATGTTATAGCTCGAAATGACATGACAACGCTAAAGCGCTCATTTCGGGAGTTTCAGCTTGCTTCATATGGCGCTACAGGGCTTTTATGTGGTGTAGCATTTGCTCTCATAGTTCCTTTTGTTCGACTCTATGTTGCTGATGTGGCGGATGTAAATTACATCTATCCACTCATAGGGTTTTTAGCGATTTTTAATGTTTTGCTGTATCACCTTAAAACCCCACAAGGCTTACTTGTGGTGTCGGCGGGGCTTTATCGGCAAACACGTTTTCAAACATCGTTGCAGACTATTATTCTGCTTGTAGGCGCAATCGTATTTGGACTGTTGTGGGGTACTCCAGGCATTCTTATTGGGTGTTGCCTTTCTAATCTTTATCGAGATATTGACCTCATGTTTTTTATTCCGCGCGAGGTTACTCATACCGCCCCTTCCGAGACATTCAAACTCATGATGCTTAGTTGTGTTGAAGCAGCCTTGGTGGCACTGCCTTATGTTCTGATTTCACCTGCGTGTGGCTCTTGGGCTTATTGGGTACTTTCTGCAATTATTCTTTTGCCCTGGGGCATTGCTGTTCTTTTCGTCTTATGTCGCCTGCTTGCTCCCGAACAGCTCTCTGGCTTAATTGAGCGACTTGCACGCCTGTTTGGTTTAAAGAGGCGCTCGCATGGCTAAATGTGGAACTTTATATACGGCAGATCTTGTGTGCCATTCAGCTCCTTCACCGGAAGTATTCCGGTCATTCCTCGGTATGCTTGAAAAATAGTGTTAGTGACTATATCAAGCGCTATGACTTTCGTGGTCACGGTATTCCTGTCAATGGGAAAGAGCGCGTTGTATTTTTGAATAGTCGCACAAAAGCCGGCGGTACCCACATTCGTTCCTGGCAGCGGGTGCGTTTTGGTTTGTGTGCACGAGGGTCTTGCTATCGCCGTGGTTATCACTCACTTAAACGAGTTGGAAATATAACAATTGGGGATTATTGGGGTATTCATTTAGTTGCTCCTGCTTTTGAGGATGGCTGGGGTACTTCACTTGTAATGGCAAATGATTTGTCAGGACTTGAGCTCATTTGTGATATTTCGAAATTGGTGAGATTACTTAAGACCACTCCTGAACAGGCTGCAAATCCAAACCAGCCTATGCTTTTGCATCCACCTACATCACGCACGGCACGAGCTCAGTTTTGGCAGGAGCTCTACTCAAATGGATACGGTATCGCCTGCAAGACAGTGGGTGCACTTGGATTTATGCGTAGCACAAAAGATGCTCTTAAAGCGTTGCTTTCTTGCATGAAGTATTGCGTTTCGCAGACTGCGTTTTCACAAGATGCTCTAGATATATGGAAGGATCTTCCTGTGATTGATTTTGATGAGATTAAGGCGCGTGGTGAATATCCCGTTGTTTTTGCTGCGAAGAATCGCGATGACAACGTACGACGTGAGAGTTCGTCAGGTGGGATGTTTTATGCGCTTGCATCGCATGTGATAGACAATCTTGATGGTGTGGTTTATGGCTGCGCTTTTGATAAAGATTTGCGAGCTGTACACATCCGCTGTGAAACCATGACTGATGTCAAGCGCTGTATGGGTTCTAAGTACTCACAAAGTGATATGGGAGACTCAATACGTATGGTACAAGATGACCTTAAAGAAGGTCGCACAGTATTATTTACAGGTACACCTTGTCAGGTAGCTGCCATTCGTGCAGTGTGTGGAAATACTGCTGGGGGGTATCTCATGACAGTTGATATCATCTGTCATGGGACACCATCACCTGCGCTTTTTCAAACATGGCTTTCTCAGCTAGAACTTGCGCGCGGCCAAAGGGTCATAAGATATGAACATCGTCCAAAATCTTGTGGCTGGGGACATTTTGAACGTGTGACATGGGAGGATAATCATTCTGAGCAGAAAACGCGCTGGGCTGAGGGTTGGAAGAGGCTCTTTTATGATAATCGCTGTTTGCGCCCTTCGTGCTATCGCTGTCCTTACACCATCTCCTACGGCCGGCCAGGGGATTTCACTATAGCGGACTTTTGGGGTATCGAAGATACGGATCTCGCAGACTTTTCGGATAGCCTTGGTGTCTCACTGGTTCTTGTTAACCGCTCATGTAGCCTTGCTGTATTGTCGACTTTAGATGTGGAGTTGCAAAGATCGTCTCTAAAAGATTGCCTTTCCCGCAATCCCATGCTTGAACGCCCATCAATTTATAAAGGTAAACGCTCGATAATTTGGGAGAGTATCTATCAAAATGGTCTGATTGCAGCTATGCGTCATGAACGTTTTCTTGCCTCACCTATGCGTTTTTTGGCATCACATGCAAAGCGAGGCATCAAACGTCTGCTGGGGAGATGAGAGGCATGAGTAAACGCACGTTTAAGAGTGCTCGTGCGGAGTTTGTAGCACCAGACAATCATCCTTATCGTTATCGGGATGGTTCTTTGCTCGATACATCACCTGGCTATCATCCACACATCTCAACAAGATTTCGCAATTGGGATGAAAAGATTGCACCTGCTATGAGTGCACGAGAGTTACCTGAGCTTTACCGCAATCGTTTTGAATGCTGTGGTTGTACGGCTTGTGAGGCCGTCTGCCCAAAAGATGCTATAAGTATGGAATTCGATGAGGAAGGTTATCTTTATCCGGTCGTCGATGCTGCTTTGTGTATCCGTTGTAAAAAATGTGAGCAAGTGTGTGTATTTAAGGAAGCATTAGTAGAGCGTTGGAGTACATCAGAGAGCGAAAGTGAGTAGCACACGCAGTTGGCACCGCCGTTCTACGTACCCGGTACCGCCCCTCCACGAAAGACGATACCGGGGTTCGCTAAAGGCGGTACCGGGCCGTCAGTCCCAGTACCCCGCGTCGTCCCTGGCCTTTGAGTATTTGCCCGCAGGAGAGCCAATGATTATTGCGAAGCGAAGCCACCAATATTGCGAGTGAGAGCTGGGCGTTGCATCGCGGAGAGCACGTCCGGCTCTCTATACGTTATTCAACCTGATCGCTGAGCTTTCTTCTCATGTTAAGCTCACCCATCTCAACCCACGCTGTGCCGTGCACTATACGATTCATTATGGCCTCTGCATGCACACCGCTACCAAGACGAGCATGCTGAGTAATCGTCGCTGTTGATACCGCCAATATTGCGCTTCGATACCACTTTGTAAATCCATGATTATTGCCGCTCGATACCGCCTGTAGTGCGCAATGATACCAACCCTCACGTCCTCCCCTTGCAGGCATGTTAGGTACGAGGAGCTCGCCACCCCTGAAGGTAAACGCCGCGCATCGCGGATAGGATGTCGCTCATAGAGACGCCTGCGACGCCGATTTGCTTGAGGCTGACCGGGTTCGACTCGCAATCAGCGAGGAGCTTCTCCATGTCGGCGGCGACGGTGCCGGAGAGGCTCACGGTCTCGTCTCCCGAGAGGAGCTGCGCCAGGCGCAGCGCGTCCCGCTTGTGCTTCTTGATTTTCCTCGAGTCCACTCGCTCGCCTCTTTCCCGGCGCGCCTTGAGGTCGAGGTACGCCTTCGCCTTGAAGGGGATGAGGTGCGATTCGCCGAGGACCGACACCCCGTCGATGGTCCTCGCTTCCCGCAGGAGCAGCTCGTAGTAGGCGTCGTCGAGCACGATTGCCGAGAGGCTGCTCACCTCGTCGTCTATATGCAGCGGGGTGATTGCAGCCTGTGACCCTTCTTCCAGGAAGACGGGGCGCCTGCTGAACATCTCGATCATGCGGGGGTAGCCGGGCGAGGTTGGGTCCGAGAACCGGTAGAAGCACATACCGCTCCCGGTTCCCCGCCCGTACTGGTAGCCGCCGTCGCGCACGAGCGCCCAGATCGCTCGGGCGGTCTGGGGAAGTCTCGCATCCGCCACCAGCACGGTGTCGAAGTCGTGCGTCGCCCGGAAGGGGAGGTCGGCCTCCGAGAGCAGGATGTCGCAGGCAATCCCGCCTATGAGCACGTATGAGCCCTCCAGCCCCTGCATGTGCCTGCGGAACTCGCCCAGCCCCTCTACAGAGCTTGCTGCCATGGGTGCTCCCTTCCGAAGAGTGATGCGATTTCGTCCTCTATCCTCTCGTCGGCGCTGCTCGCGAGCGACAGGGCGAGGGATATGTCGTCGATGCGGTCGGACCCGGTGAAGAGAGGGCCGTACTTCCACACCTGGACCTGCATGGTTTCGCTGTCGGGGAGCTCGCCGTCTACGACCTCGAGGGGTCCGAGCCCCTTCGCCTCGCCGCGCGACGCCGCCTTCTGCGGGACCGGGGGAGGGTTGAGCGCGCCGCGCGCGGCCAGCGCGGTCTCGCCGGCGTCGGGGAGCGCCTCGGTTGCCGGCTGCCTCACCGCGAACATGGTTCTGAGGACCGGGGAGGAGAGGAACGCCATGCTATCCCCGAGTAGGACGTCGGCCCCCGCGGGGGAGACGGTTACCGTGCGCCCGTCCTTCGCGCGCTGCGCGAGCCCCCTGTCGGCGAGCTCGCCTGCCGCGTCGCTCGCCTGGCCGGCGCTCATGCCGGTCGCCTCCCTCAGCTCGGAGAGGGTGTAGCTCTTGCCTTTGAGCGCTCCCCATATGGCAGCCTGCTGAGCCTTGGGGGACAGCTTCTTACCCCGCTTGGACTCCAGCCTGCCCTTACCCCACTCGGTGCTCGCCGTCCCCAAGAAGGGGAGAGACGCCTGCCGGCCCGCGCAGACGAAGGGCACGCCCTGCGACACGAGCGCCTTGCGCTGCCGGGCGTTTGCGCCAGGGGCGGACACCGCGACGGGCACGCCGGCTCGTTTCGATAGCTGGGCATGTAGCCGCTTGAGCTCGGGGAGCGATGCCTCCTCGCCCGGCCGGGCGAGGAGGAAGCGCGCCCCGCTCGCCTCGACCTCGAGGACCTCTACTTGGGACTTCAGGTAGAGCGGCAGCGAGTCCGCGCCGCGCCACTTCTCCGCCACGGCGTCGAACCCGAGGGCGTCTTTCAGATATTTCATGTCCCGGTAGGCCATCTTTCCTCTTTCTGCATAATTCGAGTATGGTTTGAATTATGCAGAAACATTTCGAACTAATCAAGCGCGAGGAATCGGAGCGGGCGAGAAGTCGAACTTGGTCGCCAGCGTCGGCTCCTCCACGAACCTGCTGGAGAACGTTTCCGACCACTTCCCCCTGTGCTCCCGCACGCCGTACCCGAACGGACCGACTCTGAGCCCGTTGACCGCCGCGGCGAAGGAGAGCGCCGCCTCGTCGCGGTCCTGCCGGACCTCCGCGACCGCGAAGTCGAGGTCCAGCGAGAAGCGTCCCTCGTTGCCCGCGTAGAGCTTGCGGATGGCGGTGCCGCTCGCGCGCCGGCGAGGGGCCCTCGGACCGGTCGAGCGGGCTGCGCGGGCTCGCCCGGCTCACGCCCCCGGATGCCGAGGGGCGCGTCTGCTTCACCGGGTCATATCGGATTCGCGCGAGAGGAGGAGCATCGTGCTCGCCGCCGACGTGGGGTTCTCCGAGTGGGGCACGGTCTTCGCGGGCGACGAGCCCGCCGCGGCTATCGCGGGCCGCGTCGTCCACCACGGCAGGCTCGTCGAGCTCGGCGACCCGAGCCGCCGACTCGAGGAGTCGCTCATGCTGGGCAGGTCAGGAAGATAGAGGCGCGCCCGTGGCGAAACCCGAAAAAGCTTCGTGGTCGAGCTCGAAAGAAACGCGTGCCCCTTTCCGAAAATCTTTCGTGCTCATTCCCGAAAGTCGGGCATGCTCATTTCCGTAAGGGCGACGTTATCAAACACACCTTCGGCATCGTATGGCGCGGATGGCTTGTTACGCATGCAAGATTTATGGGTGCTCGCTTGTCTGAAGGTTTGGGATAGAATTCGTGTTCACTCTGGATGTGGGCGGTACAGTCCAACAGTTATTGTTCGATGTGCTCGATATCAGTTCTGCAGCATTTTTCTCGCCTTCTTGCAGAGGTGCGCGACCGGCTCCTCCATGCGTGCTCTCAGTTCCCTGGTCGTCACGGCGGATTCGCTGCGCTCAAGCCCGTCGAACACCTTTGCAAGTTTTTCGGGGATGGCGTCTGCGTAGGTGTCCAGCAATTCGGCGCAGCCTTCCGCTGTAATACCGACTCGTTCCAAGCCGCATTGGTTCGCCATCTTTTGGAGATTGTTTATCGAGACGTGCCCAGCGCGGTTTTCGCCGCCGATAGACATCGCGAGCTTCGGCGGTCTCGTCCACCATATTCTAGGGTCGAAGTATGGCGCTATGGATGCGACGTCACACATCGGTGTGAGCCGGTGTGCGCCGCCCTCGTCGAGTAAGATAGAATAATTCTTCGCATGGGCGTCGGTTGCGGCTAAGGTAGTTGAACAGTAGCATCTGCAGGAACTTCGCCGCGTTCTCCTGCGCCGTGGGGCCGGTGGACGTAAGGAGCCCCAGGACGTTCGTGCAGGACGGTCCGCCATCTGCGGCATACTTATTGGTTGGCAGGCACCCCCAGAGCCTGGCAAAAATCTTCCTGGTGCAAATGAGAGACAGTCCCGTTCTCGGATCGTCGATCATAGCGTTCAACGACAATAGCAGGCTCGCCCAAGAATTCTCGGTATTCGACCTTCGCCGTTGGGATGCCGAGTTCTGAGGCTAGGCGCATGCACACGTATTCGTTCAGTGCCTGGTGCGTGAGTCCGTTCACGCCGCTCTTGAGGATGTGGGTGGTGGCTGCTGCTCCCTTACATGAGAACCAACGGCCGTCCTCCAGCTTCAGCGCGATCTTGTTCTGTTGACCGCCGAGGCTCTAACGCTCGTTCTCGGTGATCCATCCATTGCCGCCGGCGCGGCTTTGCGAGAGCCTGTGCGCAATTTTGGCGGCGCTTACGGGGACGAGCCACCCCTCGTGAAACGTGTTGGCTCCCTGTCGGCTGAACTGCACGGCTCCGGGGCGGTCTAGCCCGATGATCCTCGGCAGTGCGAAGGAGTTTTCGGGGGAGACGTTTGCTTCGCGTGCGCTGATAGTGGATCCAGTGGACGAGCAAGCCGAGGTGCTCTGCGCGCACTTCGGATTTAACTCCTTGCATCGCATGCCCAGCGCATGTTCGTCAAATTCTAGCGAGCGAATTTCGCCTCATATGGTGCGCGAGATGCAGAACGTAGCGACTTGATGTGCCGCGACCAGGCACGCGGCATGTCTCATGGCGCTCCTTGGTGAGCGGTATGCCTACACCCGGTCTGACGGCGCGCATATAGGCATACCGCTCGGCAGCCTAACTCACCAGATTTGCAGCACGCACCCCTCTTAAGGCGCCGGCGTGCGCGATGCGTAGACCTCGCAGTGTACAATGCGTAGGCTTCGCAGCGCGCTGCGCGTCACTTGCTCCAGACGCGGCGCGCCACGCGTTGCACTAGGTCAACTTTCGCCCACTGGTCATCCTCGGTGAGCTTGTTGCCGATCTCGCATGAGGCGAAGCCACACTGCGGGGAGAGGCACAGCCGTTCCAGCGGCACGTACTGCGACGCCTCTTCAATGCGGCGCACCAGCGAGTTCTCATCCTCCAAGGCAGCGTCCTTGGAGCTCACCAGGCCAAGCACCACATAGGCATCGTCCGCCACATATCGAAGCGGCTCGAATGTGCCGGCGCGCGGCGTGTCGAACTCAAGGTAGAAGCCGCGCACCTTTTCATCGGCGAAGAGGTAGGGTGCAATGGGGTCGTAGGCGCCCGAGAACGCGTACGTCGAGTGGTAGTTACCGCGACATACGTGCGTGTTGACCGCCAGGTCATGGGGAATACCCTCGAGCGCAGCGTTGTTGATGGCCACACCCAGGCGGCTGATGCGCTCGATGTCCGCTGGGGTCATGCCGGTGTTCTTGCGGAACTCGTCGTCACAATAGATGCCCCAGGTGCAGTCATCGAACTGAATATTGCGGCATCCTGCGGCGTAGAGGTCGGCGATCACCGTGCGGTAGGCGGCCGCGATCGCCTCGGCCAGCTCCTCGTTGGTGGCATAGACGGCGCGAAGGCTCTCTTGCTGCCCGTCGCAGCGATCGAGCGTGACTTCCGAGAACGTTTGGATAGGGGCGGGTATGGTTTGACGAGCCACCTGGCCTTCGCTGGCCAGCGCGGCAACGAACTTGAAGTGCTCCACGAAGGGATGGTTCTCGCCGGTGATGGGACCCACCACCACGGCGGTATCGGCCGTGGTCTCCTCATCGTGGAACCGATATCCCTCGCGCGATGTACGCCGTTCGATTCCGTTCAGGCCCCACATGAAGTCGAGGTGCCAGTACGAACGACGGAACTCGCCATCGGTTACCACGCGCAAGCCGTGCGCGGTTTGCTTGGCTACCAGGTCGCGAATGGCTGTGTCCTCGACGGTCTTGAGTTGGTCGGCATCGATCACGCCGGCAGCAAAGTCGGCGCGCGCTTGCTTGAGCACATCGGGACGCAGGAAGCTCCCCACGACGTCGGCGCGAAACGGAGGGATGGTGGTTGCAGACATGAGCGGCTCTTTCTAACGGGTTTCGATACGGACGGGGGCTGTGGGCAAAACATCGGACGCGCGGCGCGCCGAAATCGGCTTCTGTGTACCCAACGCGGCTGGCGTTCGAGTCGGTTCTCATGCATTCCGGCTCGGCGAGCATCCGGGTTTGCTTTTTCTTTATAGAACTATAGCAGGCATAGCAGGCGGGCTCTCCAGATGGAGCCGAGCATACAAAATGGCGATAGGTGCACCGGAGCGCGTGCGCATGCACGCGCAGCATGCTGCGTCACCATCGTGATCGTGCGCGAGGACTTGACCGGAGCGCGTGCGCAGGAATGCGCGGCATGCTGCGCGCGAGGTCGTTGAGGAG
>CAZUYD010000012.1:34834-55629 GCA_964624825.1 uncultured Enorma sp.
ACCGGAGCGCGTGCGCAGGAATGCGCGGCATGCTGCGCGCGAGGTCGTTGAGGAGACGGTATGGAGAGCGCATCCGAATCCCATGCCATCGTCGTCACCGGCGGCTGGGCTCACCGGGTCCAGCTTCGTTCATCTGGCAGGTGGCCAAGCGCATTTCATGCAATGATCCGCTCGTGTCGTGCAGGCGCTGTGTGCGCGCCGTATCGAGGCCAAGCGCATTCATGCAATAATCCCTTCGTGTCGTGCACGGCATGGAGCGAATGAACCACAGGCCCATTTCATATCTCGCAGCTCTCGATGCGATGGTGTAGGAGACTCTGGCCTCTCGACCCCAAGCTCGATTTTTCCAAACCGGGACAATGTTCAAAGTTGGCGGAGCGGTTTGTCGGCCTTCACGGTTTTCGCACGGCAGCCTCTTGCATCTTATGCTGCGTGTTGTGCTAAACTGCAACCGAGACGCGTGCAATGCGTCTATACCTTTATTCAAATCCATAGCCGACACCGTGTTTATATCTTGCCTTGTAGCGTGTTCCGGCTGGCCATGCGGCCGTATGAATGAAACGAATACGCATATATCTAGGTGCTAGATTTATGCAGATGATGACAGGTGTTCAACGTGCGGGCATACGATGGGAGGCCGCGATAAGGTTTTTGGCACCGTCGCCGGGGATGGGCTTGCGTGCCGGTAGGTGGGAGTGACGTCTCTGGCGTCACCGATTCATTGTTGTCGATTAGGTGGTGTTTATAGGACGCGAAACAGCCGTTTCATTCAATGCGTTGGAAACGTCGCTCGGTACCTGGCGGGCGGCTTCGGTTTGAAAATGTTCATGAAGCACTGGAAGAAGGTTGAGCAGGCATCGTGGCAGAAGATACAACGATGAGCCAAATGGATAGTTCTTCGGGGGAGCAGCTGGAGGTATCGCACGATACGCCGCGCCGTGTCACACGCGCGCGCCGTACCGTGCGCAAGAAAGCGGATGCCGCGGGCGATGCGCCTGCGGCGGAGGTCTCAGACGAGATCGCCCAAGCTCGCGCGCTCGCGCAAGTTTCGCAGGCGTCGGTCGTCCGCAGACAGCGTCGCGCCGAAGCGCGCGCAGAGGAGGCGCTGGCGGCACCCGACACGGCGAGCGATACGCTGACGGGGGAGTCGGCACCTGCGCCTGCGAAGCCCGCGACAAGAGGACGGAGGGCAAAGGCGCCCGCGAAAGCTTCTGCTCATGCGCCCGCTAAAACATCCGCGAAGGCCTCTGCCGTCGTGTCCGACAAAGCTTCTGCCGCCGCGCCTACCAAGGCCAAGGCGTCCGCCAAGACCGCTGCACCCAAGAAATCCACTCGAAAGACGAGCGACGACCCGACGTCTGCCTCCGCTCTGCTGGGGGAGACCTCGGATACGGCCCCGTCGATCCCGTTGGTCGATCCTTCGCTGCGCCCGCATCGACGCGGGCGAAAGCCCAAGGCGTACGTCGAGGCCGAGCGCGCTGCTGCCGTGGCGCTTGCAGCTGCCAACGCGGCAGCTCATGCAGGCGCTTCGGCGGATGAAGGCACTTCCGTGCCTGCACGGGACGCGGCATCCTCGGAATCTGATGTCGTGAGGGAAGATGCCGCAACGACCACATCTCAGCGTGATGCGGCTATGGTCGCGCACGAGGCGCATGCGTCTGCAACGCAGCGCGATCAGCAAGCACCGGGCGCAGGGCAAGAGCCGGATGCCTCGGCAAAAGAGCACACTGAGAGTTCCGCGACGAGCAAGAACGGCCGTGTGAGGCGCGAGCACTCGAGCACGCAGCGAGCCAACGGACAGCGTGACGACCGCGCCAATGCCGCGCGCGCCATCAACGACCGCGCCAACGATCGCAACGCTGATCGCACCAACCGGCGCAATCGCCAGCAAAACCGTAAGAACCGTAACAGTCGCTATGCGCAGTCCGAGCCGAGCCTCTCGCGTGAAGAGCTGACCGCCATGAAAGTGGCCGAGCTCCGTGAGAAGGCTAAGGAGCTCGACCTCGACGTCAAGGGCAAGAAGAAGGCCGAGCTCGTCGAAGAGGTCTACGCGGCCGCGGCGCGCGCGGAGGGTTTTCGCGACATCGCGGGCATCTTGGACATTTCGAACGAGGGCTTCGGCTACATTCGCGCCCATGGGTACATGCCAAGTCGCGACGACGCGTTCGTGCCGGCGAATCTCATCCGTGCCGCCCGCCTGCGCGCAGGCGACCTCATCGAAGGTTCGCTCCGCCCCGCACGTCCCGGCGATAAGTTCCCGGGGCTCGCAAAGATCAAGACGGTGAACGGCCTCGATCCCGAGGAGATCCGCACCCGTCCCAAATTCAGCGATCTTACGCCTATCTATCCCAACGAGCAGCTCAAGATGGAGCACGGAAAGGACTCGATTACCGGCCGCGCCATCGACATCGTGAGCCCTATCGGCAAGGGGCAGCGCGGGCTCATCGTTTCGCCGCCCAAAGCGGGCAAAACCACCATCTTGAAGAAAATCTGCCAGTCCATTGCCGCGAACAACCCCGAGGTGCACCTCATCTGCCTGCTGGTGGACGAGCGTCCTGAAGAGGTCACCGACATGCAGCGCTCCATCAAAGGCGATGTGGTCGCCTCGACGTTCGATATGCCCGCCGACAACCACACCCGCGTCTCGGAGCTTGTCATCGAGCGCGCCAAGCGCATCGTGGAGCTGGGCGGCGACGTGGTGGTCGTGCTCGACTCCATCACCCGTCTCGCGCGCGCCTACAACCTGGCGGCGCCGGCCTCTGGTCGCATCCTCTCCGGTGGCGTGGATTCGGCTGCGCTCTACCCGCCCAAGCGCTTTCTGGGTGCCGCGCGCAACATCGAGAACGGCGGTTCGCTCACCATCCTCGCATCGGCGCTCATCGACACCGGCTCCAAGATGGACGAGGTGATTTTCGAGGAGTTTAAGGGAACGGGCAACATGGAGCTCAAGCTCGATCGCGACCTGGCCGATCGCCGCATCTTCCCGGCTATCGACCCGGTCGCCTCGGGCACGCGCAACGAGGACCTGCTCATTCCCGAGCAACTGCGCCCCTTCGTGTGGGGCATCCGTCGCGTGCTGGCGAACATGTCGAACACCGAGCGCTGCGCCTCTGCCTTTGTTAAGGGGCTCAAGCAGACGAACTCGAACGAGGAGTTCCTTATCCGATCGGCAAAGCGCGCACAGGAGCACGGCGATATGCTCTAGTTGGAGGATAACGGTCTAGAGCCAGTGTTAGATCGCCACGCGCTTTATCAAGTGTGTAAGGGTCTGAGAGCTTTGTAAGGCGTTCGTTCGCATATGCGGCGAGCGCCTTTTTGTTGGGGCATCGTTGCGGGGCGTGCCAAGCCGGCAGTTTGCCGCGCTGGAACGCATGTCGGCTCAGCGCGGCAAAGCTTGTTGCCATGTTCGCGTACGGCCTTAGGCCTGCCAGACGGTCTCGGCCTCTTTGATGGTGCGCAGTACCTGGATGTCGCGCACGTCTTTGGGATCGCACGCGAGCGGATCGTTATCGAGGACGGCCATGTCGGCGAGCTTGCCCACCTCAAGCGTGCCCTTGCGGGCTTCTTCGCCATATTGATAGGCTGCGTTTGTCGTAATGCCCCGCAGCGCCTCATAGGTAGAAACGCAGAGCGATTGATCGAGTTCCTCGCCCGCTTTGGTGCGGCGCTGCGTGGCGCACCACACAGAGAGCATCATGTTGTTCGGCACAATGGGAGTGTCGTTGTGCAGCGTGAACGGCAACCCTTCGTCCAGAGCCCAGGCGCAGGCAGATACCTTTGAGCCCCGTTCCCGGCCGAAGTTTTTCAGGTGCACGTCGGCCCAGTACCACACATGGCTCGAGAAGATCGAGGGAATCATGCCGAGTTCGCGCATCTGGGCATACTGGTCGCGGCGCGCGGTCTGGCAATGAACCATAACGGGGCGCAGCGCGCGCTTGCGCGAGTTAGGGGAGTCCTCAAGCGCTTGACGGTAGCACCGGAGCAATTGATCGCTTGCCGCATCGCCGTTGCAATGGGTGAGGAGCTGGTGGTTCGAGTCGATCGCGCCGCGGCAAAGCGTGTAGACTGTGTTGTCATTCATTACCGGGTATCCGCAGTATGCGGGATCATCGTCGGGCGAGATGGCGAGATAGGGCTTCGTCATCCAAGCGGTGCGCCCTTGCGGAGAGCCGTCGAGAATCAGCTTATGCCCGCCGATGCGCACGCGCCCGCGATAGGCAAGGCCGTCGAGCTCGGGGTGCCGTTCGCACAGGACCTGCGCGTTCATGTCCATAAAGCTTGCCGGGTATGCGACCACATCGAGCTTGAGCCGGCCGGCCTCATTGGACCAGCGCGCCAGCGCGTCGAACGAATCGCCACCCGAGGCACCGTCTTGGCAGGTGGTGATGCCGTAGCGAAGGTACTGCTCCTGCATGCCGTCGGTGAGTGCGTCGTAGTCGATGGCAAAGCGCGGGCTCATCACGCGTTCGCTGATCTGCGCCATCGCCGCCGGCTCCTCCCAGGGGCCTGCGATGCGTCCTTGCGCATCGCGCACCCAGTGGCCGCCTGCGGGGTCGGGCTCGAAGGGGTCGATGCCCGCGAGCTCATATGCGCGCGCGTTCGCCGATCCCAGATGCCCTGAGACATGCGTGATGACGATGGGAATCTCGGTCGATACCTGGTCGAGCTCGCTTGCAAGCGGATGCCGCAGCTCAGCTAGGGCGTTGTGGTCATATCCCATGCCGACGGCAACGCCATCCGATCCAATGCGGTGCGCCTCGATCCCTGTACGGAGCGCATCGAGCAGCTCTGAGATGCTTCGCACCTCACCGAGTTGGATGTATGCAAGGGTTTGCGCGGTCATGGTGAAGTGGCTGTGGGTATCGATAAATCCGGGGAGCACGGTGGCGCCGTCCAGGTCGATGGCCTCGGCGTGCGGCGCGAACGCGCGAGCGCCCTCAAGCGTTCCGGTGTAGGCGATCTTTCCAGCATCGTTGGCCACGAGCGCGTCAAATCGATCGTCCTCACCGGTCATAGGTATGAAGGCGGCGTTATAGAAGAGCTTCACGATAGCTCCTTTCGGTCGACGAATTGCATGGATTGCATGAATTGCGCGGGCTGTTACCGCGAAGACTCGGCGGTGGGCTCCTTTGCGGGCTTGCGCGCGCCGTCTCGGTCGATGTGGATCATCCGTGCACTCAGCGATCCGAGAAGGCACAGGACAAAGGTAACGGCCAGCGAAACGCGAATGCCATCCACACGCGCTTGCGCGTAGAGCTCCGTTGCCTGCTCGATGGCGCTCTCGTCGGTGACGCCCTGCGCTTCGAGGCGCGCCTGGAACGACTCGTTGCTCTCCATCTGCAGATCTTGGGAAATCGCCGCAGCGGTTTGCTGGTCGATGCCATCGATGGCGGCGAGGCTTGCGTTCATCGTGCCGGAGATCCACGCGATCATGATGGTTCCCAGCAGGGCAACCGCAATGGCCTGACCGGTGTTTCTGCAGGTGGCCTGCACGCCGCCCGACTGCGCCGCATTGCGCTCGTCGAGGGCGAGCGAGATGATGGGGCCGGCCTGCGAGGCCACGGCGCCCGCGCCGAAGCCCGAAAGGACGTTGCTCAAGATGAGGAGCGGAAAATCGATGCCGTTCGGAATGATGCAGAGCGCGCTTGTGATAACGCTCAGCAGCACGATGGCATAGCCTACCAGGAGGATCGTGCGGTGCCGAACCCGGGGGAACAGCCGCGCGATGCCAAGCGAGGCGAAGAACATGGCAAAGCCGAACGCCAGCGAAACCAAGCTGGTAAACGTGGCGCTCATACCGAGCACGACTTGCATGTAAGGGGTGAACAGGATGATCTTCATGCCCATGAAGAAGAAGCTCACCGTGCAGGCGCACAGGCCGGTGAGTACTTGCGGTTCACGAAGGAACGCGCTCGGCAGCAGACAGCGTCCGTTGCGCTGCTCGATGGCGCGCTCTGCGCGCACCAGGGTGACCAGCAGCGCAATGCCGAGCCCGATAAAGAGTAGAGCCGGCGAGATTCCTGCGATGGAGAAGGGCGCTGCGTCCGTAGCGGACAACAACCCCCAGCTGGTGACATTCGAGACGCCAACAATAAAGTAGAACAGGCCGCTTGCGGCAAGGCCGGCGCCGATGCCGTCGAACCGCGATTTTTGGCCGGAATTGTCAATGTGAGGAAGCTTGAACGATCCTATGAGCACGAGTAGGAAATAGCAACCGAGCACGCCGAACGTAAAGCGGAAGCCCGTGAAGTCAAGCAGGATGCTCAAGAAGATGGGAAAGATGATTGCGATTCCGGAGGCGGAAGAGACGCCGCCGTATGCGATGGCGCGATGCTGGGGGTTGTGCCAAATCTTGGGTACCAGGCCGAGCATCGAGGGGATGAGAAGGCTCGCCCCGAGACCCACAAGGAGTCTGCCGCACCAGGTAAGGACGAACATGTTGGGTGCAAACGCCGCCGCGAATTCGCCAATGGCGGCAAGCGATGCGCCAATGCGGAAGTTGCGCTTCCAGCCGATGATGTCTCCGATCATGCCGCCCACAATCATGCATGCGCCCGCGACGAGCGAATAGACCGTGTTGAGTATTTGTATTTCGGAGGTTGTCGCTCCAAGCGCCGAGGTGATGGAGCCGGTAGCGATTGAGAGCGTGCCGTTATCTCCCGACGTGCCAATTTGAGCCGCCATGAGCAGAACAAGGGGGAGTACCGAGAACTTCTGCGCGGCTTGTGTCGTGCCGCCCGGGTCGAGTCGCTCCGATGCCTTCGATTCCAGCATATGCTACATGGTCCCTTCTAGAGAGGCGGATACATCTTGCCGCAGCGGTGCATGCGCTGCGGCAAGCGTATGCTAGCTCTCCAGCTGAACAGCCTCGGTACTTTCATGTAAAACACTCGATGGATTAATCTTTGCTGAAGATTCGGTTGGCCTCTCACCGAGCGAGGGCCCGCGTTTCTCTTGGCATGCTTGGCATGCATGGAGCGAGGCGATAAGACCTTGTGCGTCTCGCCAACGGTGCGCTCCGCGAGGCGGCTGCAGCTTCCTCTTACGGGGTGCAGCCGCGTGCATCGCACCGCGAGCGCGGCTGCCGCCCGCATATCGACTTTCTGAGAAGTCGCACAGCCCTGATGGGCTACAAAATCTTTGGGTGCGCCATGGGGGATTCGAACCCTCGACCTTGAGATTAGAAGTCTCCTGCTCTATCCGGCTGAGCTAATGGCGCAAAAGAGCACAGCAGATTATACGACATGCATCCGCGCCACAGGCTCGTCTGCGGAGAAATATCAGGTTGTCTGCGCATCGAGCGTGCCGCTCGGCCTCGGTTGTCCGGTAATGCATGCAAATGGTCGCGAATCGTGTGGTTTTGCTCACTTCGTGGCTGTTATTGCGTGGGATTGGGTGTATATAATTTCACTGCTGTGCGGCCATGAGGCCGAATGTAGTCGTTTCTGCTCATTGGCGGCTGCGAGATGCGCTAAACTAGGGAATGTCGTTTGTATGTCCCAAGGAGTTTTGCCAGCTCGGGCAGGCTTGGGCAGTCAGGAAAAAAAGGAGACAGCTATGGTTTCTGAGAAGGTCACTCTCGTCAATCCCCAGGGTCTTCACATGCGTCCCGCGGGTCTCTTCGCGTCCACCATGGGCAAGTTCGCCTGCGACGTGACCGTTGTCACTCCCGAGAAGGAAGTCAACGGCAAGAGCCCTATGGCGCTTATGGCTGCCGGTATTCCTTGTGGCACTGAGGTCGAGATTCGTTGCGACGGTGCCGACGAGGCCGACGCTCTCACCACCGCCATCGAGCTCATCAAGAGCGGTCTTGGCGAGTAGTCTTGTTGCCATGCGTGTGACTCGGCGCAACTAAGGATATAGGTGAGCGCAGGTGTCTGATTCATGCGGGCACCTGCGCTTTTCGTTGCTGCGGTTTCGCGGCAAGCACGGAGAGAGGATACGGCAATGTACGAAGGAGTTAATGCATCCGAGGGTATCGGTATCGGCACCATTGTCGTGGCGGTCGAGCCTGATCTGTCCTTCGAGCCTACCCCGGTTGAGGATGCCGCCGCCGAGCGCGAGCGCTATCAGTTCGCACTTGGCGCGTTCTGCAAGAAGACCGAGGCTCAAGTTGAGCACATGAAGAAAGCCGTGGGCGAGAACGAGGCCGAGATCATGGCCGGCCACATCACCATGGCGAAAGACCCCGGCCTCACCGACCAGATCAATACCCTCATCGATGGCGGCGTGTGCGCCGAGCAGGCGCTGGTCGAGGCGAGCACCATGTTCGAGAACATGTTCCTCGCTATGGATGACGAGATGTTCCGCCTGCGCGCGACCGACATCGCCGATATCCGCACGGGCATTCTCTGCGAGCTACTCGACAAGGAGGTCGTCGACCTGTCAAGCCTTCCCGCAGGCTCCATCATCGTGGTGCACGACCTCACCCCGTCCATGACGGCGACGATCGACAAGGAGAACGTCGCCGGCATTGTGACCGAGGTTGGCGGGCGCACCTCGCATTCAGCCATCATCGCGCGCGCCCTCGAGATCCCCGCGGTTCTTTCCGTGGTGAACAGCTGCGCCGCCATGCGCCCGGGTGCCACCGCGATCGTTGACGGCACACACGGCCAGGTTATCCTCGATCCCGATGAGAAGACCCTTTCCGAGTACACCGCCAAGGCGAAGGAGATGGCCGAGGCGAAGGCTGCGCTCGAGGCGTTCCGCGGTAAGAAGACCGTGACGGCCGATGGCGAGGAGAAGGTCCTTGCGTGCAACATCGGTGGTCCAGGCGATGTCGCTGCGGTGCTGGAGCACGACGGCGAGGCCATTGGCCTGTTCCGCACCGAGTTCCTCTTCATGGACGCTGCATCGCTGCCCTCCGAGGACGAGCAGTTCCAGGCATACCAGCAGGTCGCCCTTGCCATGAAGGGCGCGTCGGTGATCATCCGCACGCTCGATGTGGGTGGCGACAAGGATATCCCCTACATGCACCTGCAGAAGGAAGACAACCCCTTCATGGGTTATCGCGCGGTGCGCTACTGCCTGGATAACCCCGACGAGTACAAGGTTCAGCTGCGTGCCCTGCTGCGCGCCAGCGCGTTCGGCGACATCAAGATCATGGTGCCGCTCGTTACCTGTGTTGAGGAGCTTCGCCAGGTGAAGGCGCTCGTCGAGGAGTGCAAGGCCGAGCTCGATGCCGAGGGCAAGGAGTATAACAAGGATATCGAGGTCGGCGTCATGATGGAGACGGCCGCTGCCGCCAACATTGCTGATCTGCTCGCCGACGAGGCTGCGTTCTTCTCCATCGGCACGAACGACCTTACCGGCTACACCATGGCATCCGACCGCGGCAACGACAAGGTCGCCTATCTCTATAGCTGGTATTACCCCGCGGTGCTGCGCGCCATCAAGAACATCATCGTGAACGGCGTCGAGAAGGGCATCATGGTCGGTATGTGCGGCGAGGCCGCGGCCGATCCGCTGCTCACGCCGCTTCTGATCTCGTGGGGCATGGAGGAATTCTCGGTTTCCGCGCCGAGCGTCCTCAAGACCCGCAAGGCCATCTCTGAGTGGACGAAGGCCGATGCGGATGTCCTGGAAGAGAAGGTCATGAAGCTGACGACCGCTGAAGAGGTTAAGGCGATGCTCGAGGAGGCCGCGCGCTAACCGCTGCGCGATTTGCGCGGGTCCTACGGGTTTCACGGAGCCCGCAAGGCTTCCATCGCCGCTGTTTGCATCTGCTGCATGGCGTGTCTATACGCACGCCATGCCGCGTTGCGTGAAAGGACGGTTCTGTCTATGTACTATACGCTGACCGCTAACCCCGCTGTCGATATGACCGTTTCGTGCCCCACGCTGATTCCGAACGAGAACGTGCGCTCGGTGTCGGCGAGCTATACCGCGAACGGGAAGGGGCTCGACGTGTCGTTCGCGTTGAAGAAGTTCGGCGTCGATTCCGTTGCGCTCGGCTTCTTTGCCGGCTTTACGGGCAAGTACGTGGTCGATGAGACCATGAACTCCGGATGCCTCTGCCGTCCGGTCTGGATCGATGGCGTGACGCGCATCAACTCGTATTTCAACGATGGCGAGAGCGAGTTCGGCGTTTTGAACCCCGGTCCGGTGCTTACGCCGCAGGGGGAGCAGGCGCTCTATCAGATCCTCGACACCACGGGCGACTTGGAGTGCCTGATCATTTCGGGATCATTGCCGCGCAAGGCCTCGAAGGACTTCCTCGATAAGGTTGTCGATCATGCCCAGGCGCGCAACGCCGACGTGGTGCTCGACCTTTCGAGCGATAAGCTGAAGACGCTCTGCGCCAAGCACCCGCTGCTCATCAAGCCGAACCATCATGAGATGCGCGAGATTTTCGGTGTGCAGATCGACACCGACGATGACGCGCGCCGTGCGTTGGCGCTCGCGCATGCAGCCGGCGTTCAAAACGTGCTGCTCACCATGGGCAGCCGCGGCAGCGCCTATTTCTCGAATGGCGAGGACATCTGGTACGCGAAGCGCGATTTCAACATCAAGCTCGTGTCCTCGGTTTGCGCCGGCGACTGCACGCTCGCCGCGTTCCTGCTTAAGTGGTACCACGACCGCGACAACGTTGAAGATGCCATGAAGCTCGCGATGGCGACGGGCGCGAACGTCGCCGAGAGCGTCGGCCTGGGCGACTTCTCGCATGTCGATGAGTACAGCAGGCGCGTGACCGTGCGCAAGCTTCCGCGCGCGTAAGCCGGGAAAAGGGCTGATAGAGCTTAACGGGCTGGCTTCGGAGTCCCTCCGAAGCCAGCTTTTTCAGTTTGTGAGACGGCAACCTTGCGCCCGGCGTTCGCTGCCGCGAGGACGGTAACCTAACGCTGGGGGTTAGGTTACCGCCGTGTCAAATTGCTGTCTGCGGCGCGGGGGTATGGGGTATGCTAGGCCACAGGATATCGATGCGGTGTATACCGGCATGTCACAAAAAGGGGTGACCTATGGATCAGCTTCTTTCCCTAACCGCCGATGATCGCGCGGCCGCTCATGACGCGGTCGCGGCAGATGCTTCGGCGCAGATCGCACGCAATGCAACGACGAGCTCCGGTGTTCGCGCTGCGGCGCGCGATCCACATGCGACGGCGCTCGCGACGACCACGTTCGACATTCAGCTCGAGCAGGGCGAGATCACCAACCAGAAGCGCACGGGTCGGTGCTGGATGTTTGCAAGCCTGAACACCATGCGCTATCGCGTGATGAAGAAGCTGGGGCTCAAGACGTTCGAGCTGAGCCAGGCCTATCCGCTGTTCTGGGACAAGTACGAACGCGCGAACTGGTTCTTCGAGAACATCATTGCGACGGCCGATAAGGACCTTACGTCGCGCGAGGTGGCCTATCTGCTTACCGACCCGCTTTGCGATGGCGGGCAGTGGGACATGTTCCGCTCGCTCGTGAAGAAGTACGGCGTGGTACCCAAGGAAACAATGCCCGAGACGGCCTCTTCGAGCAATACCAGCGACATGAACAAATACCTCACGCGCTACCTCCGTGCGGGGGCGAAGCGCCTGCGCGATGCCCTTGCTGCCGGTGAAACCCCGGGGGCGGCGCGCGTCATCAAGAAAGAGCTGATGCAGGGCGTCTACCGTATCCTGGTCATCTGCCTTGGCGAGCCTCCGCGGCAGTTCGATGTGCGCATCCGAGACGAGAAGAACGATCTTAAGGCGAGCGGTACCTATACACCGCAGGAGTTCTTCGCCGAGTTCGTGGATATGAACCTCGACGATTACATCTCTATCATCAATGCCCCCACGGCCGATAAGCCCTACGGGCATGCTTACACGGTGAAGTATCTTGGCAATGTGGTCGAGGATGGCACGGTGCGGTATGTGAACCTGCCCATCGAGTCGCTTAAGCGCATGGCGATCGCGCAGCTCAAGGACGGCTTGCCCGTGTGGTTTGGTTCTGATGTCGACCAGGGATTTCTGAGGGACGACGGCGTGCTCGACCCGGCCGCGCTCGATGTTGACACGCTTTTCGGCCTGCCGATCGAGCGGGGGCTCGATAAGGCCGGCCGGCTCGACTACGGTGAGTCCCTCATGACGCACGCCATGACCATCCAGGGCGTCAACCTTGATTCGGATGGTGCACCCACGCGTTGGCGCATCGAGAACAGCTGGAGCGACGACCACGGCAAAAAGGGCTACGATGTGGCATCCGATGCATGGTTCGATGAGTATGTATACCAGGTTGTCGTCGATAAGGCGTATCTGACGCCCGAGGAGCTTGCGGCATATGAGAGCGATCCCATCGTGCTTGCTCCATGGGATCCGATGGGCGCGTTGGCGCGCTAGCCGGGAGCATGCTGGCGAGTTGGGCGCGGTGACGTGCTCATCGAGAGCGCTGGCGGCGGTAGATGGGGCGCAAGTTATTGTGGGCGGGGGAGGCGAAGGCTGCGATGCCGTGCTCGAGCGCACGATATGCGCAAGATAATGTGTCGGGGTCTGCATGCCCGGCGCCGAGCTCGCCTGCTGCCATGGTGAGCGCGGCATCAAGCCGGCCAGAAGCTCTCAACGGCGCTCGACCGTCGGCGGCGGCATGCACGGTTCTTGCGGTGCTCGAGGCATCGGGGCTCGAAGCGTGGATCGTAGGTGGCTGGGTGCGCGACGCGCTTCGCGGCGTGCCGAGCCACGACGTCGATATCTGCTGCTCAGGATCTTGGCAGGAAAGCAAGGCCGCGCTCGAGGCGGCCGGGCTCGAGGTCGTGGAATCGGGCATCAAATTCGGCGGCATCACCGCAATTTGCGAGTGCGAGCGCATTGAGGTCACGTCCTATCGGTTTGACGGGTTTTATACCGACGGGCGTCACCCAGAGAGCATCCGGCGCGCTGAGAGCATCGAGGACGATCTGGCGCGCCGCGACTTCACCATCAATGCGATGGCATGGCATCCAACGCGCGGTCTGCTCGATCACTACGGCGGCGTTGGTGATTTACAGCGCCGGGTGATCCGTGCCGTGGGCGAGCCTCGTCGGCGCTTTGAGGAAGACGCCTTGCGTATGCTCCGCGCCGTTCGCTTTGCTTGCCGGTTTGATTTTCATATGGATTCGCAAACCGCGACGGCGCTCGCATCGTGCGCGCCGCTTCTTAGTGCCGTTGCGTGCGAGCGCGTGGGCTGGGAGCTCGCTGGCATCTTGGCAACGAGTCGCGGGGGAGATGCACTGCTGCGCTATCCCGAGATCATGTGTGTCGCGATTCCCGAGCTCGAAACGTGTCGCGGCTTCGACCAGCATAGCAGGTACCATATCTTCGATGTGTATGACCACACAGCGCATGTGCTGGCGGTTGCGGGTGAGCTTGCCCGCTCCGCAGCCGGCACCGCCGACTCGGGTGCCGTACCCTCTGCCTCGCTGCTGTGGGCAGCATTGCTGCACGACATCGCCAAACCCTCGACCTTTACGCGCGACGACGCGGGCGAGGGGCATTTTTACGGACACCCTGAGCTGGGCGCGACGATGGCGCGCGACGTAATGCGTCGCCTCTCGTGCTCCCATGAGCTAATTCGCGAAGCGCATGTGCTTATTCGCTATCACGATCGCCCGATGCGCGCGGAGCGCGCGGATCTGCTGAGGGTCATGGGGCTCTTCTCCGGGTCGGGCTTGGATACGCCGCGGCTTATGAACGAGTTTTTCGACCTTAAGCGTGCGGACACCTTGGGCAAGGCGCCGCAGTGCTTCTATTATGTCGAGGATATCGAGCGCATGCGCGCGATGGTTCGCGAGCTTCTGGTCAATCACGAGGCGTATAGCTTGCAGACGCTCGATTTGAGCGGGGGCGACCTCGTTGCAGCCGGCATCAAGCCGGGACCACGCGTAGGGGAGCTGCTCAAGCGCGCGCTCGAGGCAGCGGTCGACGGTGTGGTGCGCAACGACCGCAGCGAGCTCCTCGCGTATCTTCGTCTTACCTAGGCCCAGATGGCAACCTGGTACGGGTACTAGATTGCCGCCGCCGTGTCGCACCCAGTAATTGACGCGATCCACCGCTTGCGTAATACTTTTTACCTATTTCGTAACACTAGAGTTCGGGCGGGGTGGGCGCATGAATCGAACTGTTCGGCATAGCAATTCGAGCACATGCTCGCGTCGAGCGTTCTGCGCGGCCAGCGGGACAATTGCGGTTGCTGGTGCTACCGGCGGGCTTTTCGGCCTATCTGGATGCACGGGGACGGCAGGCGGCTCTAAGGGCTCAGGTTCGGGTTCGTCGGTCGGCGGTTCGAATCAGACCCAAGTCATTGTCGCGATGGATACGGGCAGCGAGCCTGCCGCGGGCTTCGACCCGCTCATCGCATGGGGATGCGGCGAGCACGTGCACGAGCCGCTGATCCAGTCCACGCTCATCACCACCGACGAGAACATGGAGTTCGTCAACGACCTTGCAACGGATTATGCCTGCTCGGACGACGGGCTGACCTGGACGTTCTCCATTCGCGATGATGTCTTCTTCAGCGATGGGGAACAGCTCACCGCAGGCGACGTGGCGTTCACGGTGAACAGCGCCATCGAGAGCGCCGCCGCGGAAGCGGATCTTTCCATGGTCGATGAGGCTGTTGCCACGAGTGACACCGTGGTGGAACTGCACCTTAACAAGCCGTATAACGCGCTGCTGTACACACTTGCCGTGCTGGGCATCGTGCCCGAGCATGTCTACGGCGACGACTACGGCGCGAACCCCATCGGATCCGGTCGGTATCTGCTCGAGCGATGGGATTCCGGCCAGCAGGCCATCTTCAAAGCAAACCCCAATTACTATGGTGAGACACCCATCATGGAGCGCGTCGTGGTGGTCTTCATGGATGAGGATGCGGCGCTTGCCGCCGTGCAGGCTGACGAGGTCGATATCGCCTATACCTACGCAACGCACGCCCAGAACCAGTTCGATGGTTACGAGCTGGTGCGCTACGATTCGGTGGACTCGCGTGGCATCTCCCTGCCGACGCTACCGGCGGGAGAGACCCGTGTGGTCGAGGACGATATGGTCTATGATGCGGGAAACGACGTGACCTGCGACATCGCGGTGCGCCGCGCCATTAACTATGCCATCGATCGAGATCAGGTGATCGAGCATGTGCTGAACGGGTATGGCAAGCCTGCCTATAGCGTGGGCGATGACATGCCGTGGTCGAGCGAGGACATGGTCGTCGAGCTCGACCGGGACGCGGCGAGAGATCTTCTCGAGGATGCGGGCTGGCAGCTGGGAGAAGATGGCATCCGTGCGCGCGATGGGGTGCGCGCCTCGTTCGAGCTGTGGTACTCCTCTGATGATTCGGTGCGCCAGGCCATGGCGTACGAGCTCGCCGACCAGCTCGCCGAAGTGGGCATCGAGGTCTCCCCGCATGGGTCGAGCTGGGACGAGATCTATCCCAACCAATACTGCGCGCCGGTTTTGTGGGGCTGGGGGTCAAACTCTCCGCTCGAGGTCTACGCGCTCAACTATTCGTCGTCGTGGGGCAATTACGCCTGCTATGAGAGCGCTGCGATCGACGCCCATCTTGATGAAGCGCTTGCGCAGCCCGATATCGAAGATTCCTATGCGCACTGGCAGCTCGCCGCATGGGACGGCGAGGATGGCTTCGCGCCGCAGGGGGCGGCTCCGTGGGCATGGGTGGCGAACGTCGACCATCTGTATTTCAAACGCGAGGGCCTTGATGTAGCAGAGCAGAAACCGCATCCGCATGGGCACGGCTGGTCGCTGGTCAACAACGTCGACCAGTGGTCCTGGGCGTAGCCCCTATGCCTGCCCAATGGCTTGGTAGCGGTCGGTAACGGAAGGGAAGCCATGCTCCGACGTATCGCCTTTACCGTCGCGCGGTTCGCAGCGCTGATGCTTGCGGTGAGCTTTCTCACCTTTGTTCTGGTGGGAAGCTCGCCCATCGATCCTGTGCAGGCAAACGTCGGGCAGGCGGCCTATGCGACCATGAGCGCGGAGCGCCGCGCGCAGCTCGCGGAGCGCTGGGATGCGGACGTGCCGGTGGTCGAGCGCTACGTCTCGTGGCTCGAAGATGCCCTCCACGGCGATCTGGGTCAGAGCTTGCGATACAACGAGCCCGTGGTGGCGGTGGTGGGTGAGCGCCTTGCAAGCTCGATGCTGTTGCTGGCGGCCTCGTGGGTCTGTTCGGGTATCGTCGGCCTTGTTCTGGGCATTCTTGCCGGGGTACGCCAGAAGAGCATGCTCGACCGCGCGGTATGCGGGTACTGCTACCTGCTTTCGGCAACGCCGACGTTTTGGCTGGCGCTCGTTGCCCTCATGGTCTTCTCCGTCTACCTGGGCTGGTTTCCTCTGGGCTTTTCGGTGCCGATCGGAACGACGGGGGCGGTGTCCGTCTTAGAGCGCTTGCATCATATAGCGCTGCCCGCTCTCGTGCTTTCGCTGACGGGCATCGCGAACGTGGCGCTCCACACGCGCGAGAAGACGATCGATGTGATGGGGAGCGATTACGTGCGCTTCGCCCGTACCCGTGGTGAGAACACCCGCTCCATCGCATGGCGGCACGGCCTGCGCAATTTGGTGATTCCCGCGTTGACGCTGCAATGCGCGCAGATCAGCGAGCTCGTGGGAGGTTCAATCTTGGTCGAGCAGGTGTTTTCGTATCCCGGTTTGGGGCAGGCGGCCGTTACAGCGGGCCTCGGCGGCGACGCGCCCCTGCTGGTCGGCATCGCGCTGGCGACGGCGGCGCTCGTCTTTGCCGGCAACGCGGTGGCGAACCTGCTCTATGGCGTGATCGATCCGCGCCTGAGAGGGGAGGCGTCCCATGTCTCTGCAGCATGACGAGACGAGCCGGCACCGCTTCTGCGCGTGTTTTGGCACTGTCGATCCAGTCGATGCCGCTTTTTCCTCACCTTCAGCGACTGCCGCCGTCCTCCATGCCGATGAGCCCGCGCAGCGACCGACCGTCTTTCATGAGCCCGCATCGCGCGCCGGCGCTTCGGGGCGGCGGGCGGCGCTCGTCGCCGCTCTCGCCTGCCTGTTTTTGCTGCTGGTCGTCGTTGTCGCCGGAAGGGCGCTCGAGGATGCTGCCGTGGCGACCGATTTCGACGCGCGGAACCTGGCTCCCTCGCTCGACCACCCGGCCGGGACGGACTGGATGGGGCGCGATATGCTTGCCCGTACCCTCGCCGGGCTTTCGACGTCGATACTCGTGGGGCTGCTCGCGGCGGCGGCTTCGGCGTTCATCGCGCTGGTGCTGGCGTCGGTGGCTGCCCTGGGCGGTTCCGGTGCCGATACCGTGGTGAATTGGCTTATCGAGGTGGTGACGAGCATCCCGCACCTGGTGCTGCTCATCTTGATCGGCTACGCGCTCGGTCGCGGTGCTGCGGGCGTGATGGTGGGCATCTCGATCACCCATTGGTCCAGTCTCACGCGCGTGCTGCGCGCAGAGATCATGCAGGTGTGCGCCCAGCCCTATATCGCGTGCTCTCAGGCGCTCGGTGTCTCGCGCGTGCGCATGGTGCTGGTTCACATGCTGCCGCACGTGCTCCCGCAGTTTCTCGTGGGCCTCATCCTGCTCTTTCCCCACGCCGTGCTGCATGAGGCGTCGATCACCTTTTTAGGGTTCGGCCTATCGCCAGAACAGCCGGCGATCGGCGTGATCCTATCCGAGGCGATGGGATATCTGACTTCGGGCGCTTGGTGGCTCGCGGTGGTTCCCGGCGCGGCGCTGCTGGCCGTCGTCTTGCTGTTTAATCGCGTGGGCGCACTGGTGCGCCGGTTGGTGTCGATCGAGGGGGTGCAGGCATGATGACGGCGGATGCATCGCATGAGCAGCGCGCGCATCAGGACGCCGAGGTTCATCACCATCACAGCCATGCGTGCGGATCGCGGCATCCGGGCGGCGCGCACCTGCTCTCCATCGAGGGGTTTTCGGTGTCGTTTCGCATGTACGATCAAACGGAGTCCTTTTTTGCCGCGCGCAAGATCGACGCCCCGGTCATCCACGACCTATCCGTATCGGTGCATACGGGCGAGATATTGGCCATCGTGGGCGCGAGCGGGTCGGGCAAGACCCTGCTGGCCGATGCGATCATGGGGCTCTACGAGCCTAATGTCCAAGTCGAAGGAACCATGTGGTTCAACGGCGATCGGGTTGAGGCCGCCGACCTTGCTCGCCTGCGCGGCCGCGGCATCTCCCTCGTGCCGCAGAGCGTGACGAGCCTCGATCCGCTCATGCGCATCGGCGATCAAATCGTGGGCGCCTGCGGGGTTGGCCGATCGGCGCGAGAAAAACGCGCGCAGCGCACCGACCGCATGCGGGAGCTGCTCGCAGCGTACGGGTTGCCACCCGAGGTCGCGGCGCGCTATCCCCACGAGTTGTCGGGTGGCATGGCGCGCCGCGTTCTTCTCATCTGCGCGCTCATGGATGACCCCGTCCTCATCGTGGCGGACGAGCCCACGCCCGGGCTTGATATGAATCTGGCGCTTCGCGCCATCGATGACCTGCGCATGTTTGCCAATACAGGCGGCGGCGTCATGCTCATTACCCACCATCTGGAGCTCGCGCTGCGGGCAGCCGACCGCGTGGCTGTTTTTTACGAGGGCACGGTGGTGGAGGAGACGGCGTGCGCGAGCTTCGATGCGCCCGAGTCCCTCGCACATCCGTTCTCCCGTGCGCTGTGGCACGCGATGCCCGAGCACGATTTCGCGTACTGCTGCGAAGCGCGCGCAGGCGGGGAGGGCCAATGAGTCTCAAAGCGCAGGACGTGTCGTTCGCCTATCCCGGGCATACGCCCGTGCTCGACCGTGTTTCGCTGACCGTCGAGCGCGGGGAGCGCGTCGCGCTCTGCGCTCGTTCGGGACGCGGCAAGACGACGCTTTGCCGCGTCCTGGCCGGGTATTCCATGCCTCAGGCAGGGGCTGTGCTGGTGGATGATGCGCCGCTGCCCCGACGGGGCGCACGTCCGGTTCAGCTTATCTGGCAGCATCCAGAGCAAGCGTTCGATCCGCTGGTTCGCATGAGACGAAGCCTCGTCGAGGGGGTGCCGCAGGCCGTGCGCGCCTCCCGTGGCGGCGCCGCACGGTTAGCGCACGTGCGGAAGTGCGGGCTGCTCGAGCGCTTCGGAATCCGTGAGCCATGGCTTGAGCGGTTCCCGCATGAACTTTCTGGTGGGGAGCTCATGCGCTTCTGCATCGTGCGCGCGCTGCTCGCCGAGCCGCGCTATCTGCTATGCGACGAGATGACGGCCATGCTCGATGCCGTTACCCAGGCCGAGCTGTGGGGCGAGCTCATCAAGATCGCCGAGGCGCGCGGCATGGGGCTGCTCCTTGTATCTCATAGTCCTGCGCTCGTAGAACGCGTAGCGACGAGAATCGTGAATCTGTGATCTGTAGCCTGTAAGCACGTGAAGGCTGTCTGATGTGACAAAGATGAGCGCATGGTGCATGGCGAGCATATCGGTTGGCGTGCATGGTTGGAGTCCTGATGCAACAGGAGGTTCCAAGGGAACGTGTCTCGTAAACGCCTTCAGGCCAGCGCGGCGGCGGCTTTCTTTCCACATGAGAAGTGATATATTGAAGTTTAAGTCTGTTGGGTCAATACGTAAGGGTTATCATGTATCGATCGTCTTCAGTCAAATCAATCGTAATCGGGGCGTTATGTCTTTTTATGCTGTTGCCGAGCATCTCGATTTGGGCAGATGATGCTTCGGGCGGAGATTCGCTCGATGGGGTGATCATCACCGATTCCACGGCCGATTCCTCCTCTAACGATCAGGCAGCGCAAGATGGCGCGGCTGAATCAGGGGGAGTCGCCGGGGAGGGGTCGGGTTCAGCCGCTGATTCCTCTGAGTCGTCGGCAGATGACGAGGCCGCCGACGCGCTCGGCTCAGAATCGGATCAGCTCGATAGTTCCGATGATGGGATCGAAACGTTTTCTCTCGCGGAATTCTACGCGAAATTCCGCGGTTCAAGCTGGCGTTATAGCAGCGGCGTGCTCAACGACAGTTGGAGCGGGATGGAAGGCTTAACCGCCTGGACCGAATCCAATGGTACGTATACCGGCAGCAACGGCGAGACGGTAACAAGCGCGACCGCTATGGGAATCGAGGTCTCGAGCGACCAGGGTTCTATCGACTGGGAACAGGTCAAGGCAGCCGGGGTCGATTTCGCCATCATCCGGTGCGCATATGGTTCTGGTGGGGCTGACGCTCAGTTTGAGGCCAACGTACAGGGGTGCTTGGATAACGGCATCCCCTTTGGCATCTACCTTTACTCGTATGCCTACGATGCGGCCACAGCTACGGCCGAGGCGGAGTACGTCCTTTCGATTCTTGACGAAGCGGGCATTTCTCCTGCCGACCTCGATCTGCCGATCTTCATCGACTTGGAGAACGAGGATGAGAATGGATCACCGTCCGGGTTCAATGAGTCTACCGGCGAGCTCACGAACAATGAAAATGCGCTTCTAGCTATCGCTCAGGCCTTCTGCAGCTGCATCGAGGGTTCCGGTTACGAGGCGGGCGTGTATGCAAGCCTTGCGTGGTGGAACGAGTATCTTACCGATCTGGGTTTTGATGAATATGCACGGTGGGTCGCGGATGCCGGCTCTTCTACATGTTCATATTCCAACGAGTATGACTACTGGGAGCTTTCTTCTGCAGGAACCGTAAGCGGAATAAGCGGCTCGGTGGGCATTGCGTTTGCAAACGGACCGGTGTTCGAGACATGGGTGGCTCCCACTCTGACCGGAGCGACCGCTCAAAGCTCGGGTACGAAGGTGTCGTGGAGTGAGGTTGAGGGCGCCGCGGGCTACGCCGTCTACCGCAAGGTGTCCGGCGGCAGCTGGTCGATGAT
>CAZUYD010000013.1:0-54418 GCA_964624825.1 uncultured Enorma sp.
CCCGCTCATGGCGGCGGCCCAGGCGGGACTGTGCCTGCTGCTGCAAGCAATATGAGGTATCGCCTCCGGTACAACAGCGGGAAAAGCCTTCCCGGCCGCGTCGTTCTTGATGCACCGCGGCGGCACGCCCTGTCCTGAAAGCGGGTCGGTCGAGCTGGCGCCCGCGGACGCGCCCGAGCCGGCCGAGGGACCCGCGTGACGGAGGCTCTTCCCCGCGGGCGGCCGCATTCCGGTGCTGGGGTTCGATTACCTCGGAACCGTGGTGGCGCAAGGCGCTTGGCCGGAAGGAGCGTAGGCCGCCGGTTCGAGGCGCCGCCCGGGAGCGGGCGGCGCCCCCGTTCGTGCAAATTTCCGCGCCGGTGGCCAAAAAGGTGCGATAGGTTGCAGCGATCGGGACCGCGGAGACTCCCAGAAGGCGAAAACGGGCTTTCACGGCGTCCCGGTCGGCCGGAAACGCAGCATCTGGGGGTTCAGGAGCCCCCGGGAGGCGCGGATGAGCGCCTCCACCCCGCCCGGAACCCGCGGCGCGGGGCGGGGGCGTGCAACCTATCGTGCTTTTTTGGCCACAAGGCCGAAACGTTATGTTTTGAAACGATGTGGACAGAGCGATGTGAGCCCCACTTCATATCGCCTTCAGGCGCAACCGGGGATCGGGGCTGATAATGAATCGCGCCGTATGAACCGGCAATCGGCCAGGCTGCCACGCTATTCCGGGACGGCTGCGCCCGTCCGGTCGCGGTGATGGAGAAACTCGCCCCCGGCCTCCCGAAGAATCCCCCGTCGCCGCATTGCCCGGGGAGCGTCGCGCGTGCTGCCCTGTGCGCACGCAATGCTAGCGCCTTCTTGCCGCCCATCGGTGAAAGCGTACGGCCCTCCTCATGCCGCATTGGCAACACACCTTCTGAAGCATCGCTCTCGAAGATGAGCGGCCCCTCTCCAGCTCGTTAGCGGTCAACTAGGACGCTAGAAACCACTTCCCGCAGGTCAAACGATATAATTGAGCTAACGTATGGGAATGCGCCTCACGTCACGCCCCACCCGCAACACCGGCAGCGCGTTGCGGGCAAACCCACTGGAATGGAGGACCTATGGAAGACAGCCCGAATCAGCAGAATAGCCCAAAGCTGCGCAAACGGCGCAGCAAGCTCGTCATCGCCTTGTGCGCCGTGCTCGTGCTCGCGCTCGTGGCGGTACTCGCCGCGATCCAGCTAAACGCGAACGAGACCGAAGCGTCCACCGCCGAAGAGGAAGCTGAGAACGCCGCCTACCAGGCCGCGCTTGAGGAGATACGCACGATCTACGATGTAGATGCCTCGGCGCAGATCCGCGCCGACCTCGATGCCGCGATCGCCGAGGGCGACTACACCGAGGAGAATCCCTTGGTCGAGGAGAACCCCTTCGGGACGAACACCCTGTCGTGGTATGTCTACTTCACGACCGATGACGCCGTGAGCGTCAGCTACACCGTCCAAGGCGATGAGGACTCCGGTATCGCGGACTTCTCGGCCATCCCGTACGGGGGGAGTGACACCTACACGACCGAGCATGAGTTCCAGATTCTCGGGCTCATCCCCGGTACCGAAAACACCGTGGTACTCACCTTGACCGATGCGTCAGGCGCCACGCGCGAGGTGACGCTCACCGGTTCGGTGTCGGAGCTCCAGGGAACCGAGGAAGAGCAGCTCGAAGCGCAAGCCGGCACCTCCACCGCCGAGCTTGCCGACGGTCTCTACGTGATCTTGGGCAACGACTCCTCCTCCCTCGACTTCATGTACTACTACGACAACGACGGGCAGATCCGCGGCGAGGTGCCGATCATCGGCTATCGCGCGCACCGGCTGCTCTTCGACGACGAAGGTATGTACTACAGCATTTCCACGACCAAGATCGCCAAGGTCGATCGCTTGGGGCAGGTCATCGCGGTATACGACACCGGCGACTACGAGCTGCACCACGATTACGTCTTTGATGACGACGGCAACCTGCTCGTGCTCGCAAGCGACGCGGACACCGAGGTCGACCTCGACGGCACCGCCACCGAGAACACCGACGAGCGCGGCGGCGGGCAAAGCGTCGAGGACAAGCTCATCCGTATCGACGTCACGACCGGTGAGGCGGAGGAGGTGCTCGACATGGCCGACCTCTTCCCCGACATCAAGGAGCAGGCCGAGGTGGCCGAGGACGGCGACCTTGACTGGATCCACCTGAACACCGTGCAGTGGCTGGGCGACGGATCGATCATCGTGAGCTCGCGGGAGACTTCGACCATCATCAAAATCGATGACGTATATGGAACAGCGACCATCGACTACCTGCTGGGCGCCGAAGCCTTCTGGGAGGGTACGGACTACGAGGACCTGCTGTTAGAGAAGGACGGCACGTTCTCCAGCAACGGAGGCCAGCACAGCGTGACCTACATCGAGGATGACTCGCTCGATGAGGGCCAATACTACCTGCTCGTGTATGACAACAACTTCGGCGTCTCCGAATCCTACCCCGACATGGATTGGAGCGAGCTCGGCGACGACGTGACGACGGTATACGCCGACGGAACCGTCTCGTACTGCCGCCTGTTCCTCGTGGACGAAAACGAACGCACCTACACCCTGGTGAACGAGATCGAGGTGCCGTTCTCGGGCTATGTGAGCAGCGTCCAGCCGCTCGGCGATAACGTGCTCGTGGACTCCGGCCAGGCGGAGGTCTTCGGCGAGTACGATGAGGACGGCGAGCTCATCGTCTCCTTCACCATGGAGGCCGAGAAGTACCTCTACCGCGTGTACAAGTACGACTTCACCGGATTCTACTTCGCCGAGTAGTTGCGAGACGAACCGCGCGCAGACATGAGGACGGGGCGCCGCGCCAGACCGGAGCGGTGCCCCGTCTAGGTTGCGGGCATCCTTGCTCGAACGAGAGCCGATCTGCACGCATCCGCCAGCCCAACACGGGCGCCCGTGCGAGGCAAGGCGCCCCTCCCGTTCTGAGAGGCGTCAGCATTCGGTGCCCGCACCAGCGGCGGAAGCGCTGCCCTCCCCTGTCGCGATGACCTCGATCATGGCCGTAAGACCTGCTGCCATCATCTCAACGCTCATGGACGGTGTCCCGGACGGCAGATCGACTACTTGCTCCGCCGCATAGGGAACATGCACGAAGCCGCCGCGCACCCCCGGATACCGCGTCGCAAGCAGGTGGAGCAGCCGGTAGAGCACCTCATTGCAGCAGAACGTACCCGCCGTGTAGGAAACCGCAACCGGCACGCCTGCCGCGCGCGCCGCCTCCACCATCGCAAAGACCGGCAGCGTGGCGAAGTAGGCGTCCGGCCCCTCCTCCACCAGCCGTCCGACCGGCTGATTGCCCTCATTGTCGGGGATGCGCGCGTTGGCGTAGTTGATGCCCACGAACTCGGGCGTGATGACGCTGCGCCCGCCGGCCTGCCCTACGCACAGCACCGCATCGGGCTGCTCGACCTCGATGGCTGCTGCAACGGCAGCGGCATCCTTATCAAAGACCACAGGAATCTGCATGCGAACCACCTCAGCCCCGGCAATATCCTGCGACAGACGGCTGACCGCCTCCCACGCCGGATTGAGCAATGCGCCGTCGAAAGGCTCGAAGCCCGTCACCAAAATCTTCATGAGCCTCCTATCGATGCAATCGGCTGGATAGCCGCAACGATCATGCAGGTAATCTGAGTAGCACGTATGAACGACGATGGGGCCTGCCTTCGAATCACGCCGCGGTTGCCCTCCATCTCGAGGGTTGCCACGGGCACGATGCTGAAGTTCGCCGTCATGGGAGCCGCCGGGTGAGGCCAAAGCGAACTGATATCGGTGAAGGGCGCAAAGATAAGCACGCGCACCGAGCGACAGGGCGGGAGATAAGCAGAACACGAACGCGAAGGGCAATCGCAGCTCAGGTTGAACGAGCTCTATGCAGCAATCAGCACGGGAGCGCTTGAAATCACTCCGATACGAGGTAGTTGCCGCACGCCACATCCTCAACCGCGAGCCCCAAGGCATCGAACAGCGTGATCTGGTCGGCTGCGGTGCGCCCGGGCACCGCGCCGGTGAGCACGCCGCCCACGCTGCCGATCACATGCCCCTCATCGATCACGCCCTCCGCGAGCGGGATGAGATACTCGCCCGACTCGCGCTGCAGCGCCGCCACCTCATCGGCATACAGGCGCGCGGCAGCCATGAGGTCCGAGCACACCTCGCGGGTTTGCGGCGAGAAGGTGCCGACCGCGTTCACATGGGCGCCGGGCTTGACCCAGGCACGCTCGAGATAGGGATCGGTGCTTGGCGTGAGCGTGCAGATGATATCCGCATCGCACACGGCCTCCTGGGCGCTGCGCGCGATGCGCACCGTGATGCCCAGCCGTTCCTTCATCTCGTCCGCGAAACGCTGCGCGGCGTCCGCATTGATGTCGAACACGCGCACATCGTCGATGCCAGGGCGCACCACGAACATGGCCTCGAGGTGGCTGCGCGCCTGTGCGCCTGCGCCGATCAGCGCGAGCACGTGCGCGTCGGGACGGGCGAGCACGTCGGTCGCGACCGCCGAGACGGCACCGGTGCGCACTTCGGTAATCACCGAGCAGTCCGCCAGCCCGACCACCTCGCCGTGCGCCGCATCGAACATGACCACATACCCCGTGTGCGAGGGATAGCCGGCAGCAGCGTTACCGGGAACGGCTGCGACCACCTTGGCGCCGAATCGTCCCGCACGACCCAGGTAGGCCGGCATGAAGCCGAACTTGGTACCCCCGGGCAGCACATCGATGCTGCGCGCCGGCATCGTGGCGTCACCTGTTTCCAGCGCGATCAGCGCCTCGCGCATCAGCTGGATGCAGGTGCTCATATCCAGGCGCTCGCGAGCCTCCTGTTCCTCGACGATCTTCATGGCATGTCCTTTCCCATCAGTGTACTGGCGCGCGATCTCGTGAACGGGGCGGATGCGCGCCCGCGAACCGGCGCTTTCCCCGCGCGGCGTCTCACGTATATCCATCGCAGGCCCGCGCCGCCCGAACTTCTGCCTTATGCGCTGCCCACGAAATGCAGGGAGGAGACGAGCACATCGGGGGCACCGGCATAGTAGGCGTTCAAATCCTCCAAATCGACCCAGGCCTGCTCGCACCCCAGCGCCACAATGCGCTCAAGCAGGTGCTGGATACTATCGGAGAGGGTGAGCGCCGCGATCCCGCCGACGATTGCTCCATCGCGCACCAGCGCGCCGGCGCACGGCGTGGAGATACCGCCGGAAGCGAACGCAAAGCTGTGATAGATGTCGTTCACCTCGGTGAGAAGAATCCCATCGCCCATCTGGGCCAACAAGTCGTCGAGCGAGGCACGCCCCGGCGCAAACGCGATGTTGCTGGGCGCGATAGTGATCTCGTTGGGAACGATCCTGCCGAGCGTATCGCGCCGGGCAGCATTCCCGCTACTCTTCGCACAGCCCAGGCGATGGGCCGCCGCCAGATTCGAAAGCGGCTCCCGAAACACACCGGCATCTACCAGCGTGGTATGCCGCTTCGGTGCTCCCTCGACATCAAAGGCAAGCTTGGGGCCTCCGCCTGCAAGCCCGGGATCATCCACGATGGTCACGAGCGGCGAGGCGATGCGCGCGCCCTGCTTGCCCGCGAGCATGCTCTGCCCATCTGCAATCTTCTGCGCCGAGAAGATGCCCCAAAACCCCATGAGCATGCGGCTCAGCACATAGCCGGGAATGACCACCGGATAGTCCCCGCTGGTAAGGGGCATGTTGCCCAGCGGCGCTTCGCCGAGCAGGGTGCAGCGCCGGACGAGAGCAGCAACATCGAACGCCGTGGGATGCGCCGCATAGGCGCGGCACTCGACGGGGTTCATCTCATCGCCGGCACGCGCGATATACCCCAGGCGCATCTGGTAGCGACCCGCAGCACCGCTCCGAACGAGCCCCGCGGAGTTCACCACCGTGTGCCCCTCGGCATAAAAGCGCACCGTACAGCGTGGCTGCAACGCCCCGGGAACGGCCGCGCGGAGCGCCTCGAGACCCTGGCGCGCGGCCGCATCCATCGCAGCACGGTCGACAGCGGGCAGAACGGCAGCCGAAGCGCCTGCTTCGGCATCGTCATCCGAGCCTTCCCCAGGCGCCACGAGCCCGGCGGGCACGCCCGCCGCCACGCCGCGCGCCAGCTCCGCCGCCCGTGCGCACAAATCGCTCAGCGACTCGCCCGGATCCTCGCTGCGCACGTAGGCGACATGCGTCCCCGCCGTGCGCACGAGGCGCTGCGCCAGCCGAAATGAGGTCTCGTCGACCCCCGTTTCCGCAAGCGTTCGCTCGACGAGCGCGCTTGTCTCGTAATCCAGTTCAAACCCGTCCACCACCGCGCGATAGCGCGCAGCTGCCGTGGCCAGCTCGTGCAGGGCCTGCTTCACCTCGAACATCGTGTCACCTATCCCACCATCAGGCCATCGATCAGGATGCGCGGCATGTACGCGGTCACATACACCAGACCCGACGAGGCCCCGCACAGCGACCCCGGATCGGGGAAGTACGAATCGCCCACGGCGACGATGCGCTTGAGGGCATCGATGCTGTGCCCGGACAGGTTGATGTTCGCAACCGGATAGGTCAGTTCGCCGTGCTCGATCAAAAAGCCGCTCGCCACCAAGAAGTTGAAGGTGCCCGTCGCCGGGTTCACGTTGCCGCCTCCCACTTCGCTCACATACAGGCCGCGCGAGACCATCGGGATGATGTGCTCCGTTGGCGTGGTGCCCGCAGCGAGATAGGTGTTGGTCATGCGTGAGGCGGGGGCGAAGCGGTAATCCTGCCGTCTGCCCGCTGCCGTGTGCGCGACGCCCAGGGCCCGCGCACCGGCGCGATCGGCCATGCAGCCGCAGAGGATGCCGTCTTTGATTAGCACGTTGGGACCCGAGGTCACGCCCTCGTCACTCATGGCGTTCGTACCGCACCGACCCGGCTGGGCGCCGTCGTCCACAACGGTCACGAGCGGCGAAGCGACCTGCTCGCCGAACTTCCCCGCAAAGACCGAGGCTCCGCCCGCCAAGCTCGCCGTCTCAAGCGGATGGCCGCAGTCCTCGTGCACGAAGGTACCCGAGTCGACCACCACGGGCATCATCTCGGGCGCGACCGAACGAGCCTCCATCATGCGCAGGGCGCCGTCGCACACCTGCTGGGCGACGGCAGCGCGCGCCTCCTCATCGCGCAGGCACTCAAGCCCCGCCGCGAACGAGAAGTTCCCCCAGTTCGAGCTCGCCTGCCCGCCGTCTGCGGCGCCCACATACAGCCGCACGGTGCACAGCACGCGTCGTTCGCGCCGCCACAGACCCTCGGTGTTCATCACCGCCACCCACTGCTCGCGCTCCTGGTAATCGGCTCGCGCGCTCGCGATGCGCGCGTCGTGGGCACGCGCGCGGCGGGCGATATCGGCGATCAGGGCCGCTTTGTCCTCCATAGGCGCCGATGCCGGCTCCTCCTCAAGGGGACTGAGCTGTGCCATCGTCTCGCACTCGGTAAGGGGTGATGCCGCGCGTGCCGGAGCCGGGCAGTCCCAGGTGGTCGGCGTGCCTGCATCGTCGGCGAGCTGCGCCACGCCCGCCGGCGTCGTGTCGTTCGTGTACGCGTAACGGCTCTCAGCCCCGTTCATCAGGTACAGGCCGGCACCGCGCATGTGCGTCTCGGAGGCCGCGGTCAGGCGCGTCCCGTCGCTGGATAGGTGCAGCTCGCTGCGGTCCTCGTAGAACACCTCGGCGAAATCCGCCCCGTGCGCGAGCGTGGCCCCGAGGGCAGGATAGGCCGCTTCCTCGTCAAACTCCCTCATACATCCTCCATCGCCCATGCACGCAGGCCGGCTCCTCCCCATGCAGGAAGGAGCCGGCCCCGCGACACAACGCGTATCTAAGTGCGCCGGTGTCCTGCGCCTACCAGCTCGTCTTGGACATGTAGTTGAACAGGACGTTGCCCGCACCCGTAATCACATAGCCGTCGATATCCGTCGCCATGAGGTTGGTCGCATAGGAGTAGGTCACCGGGCGCACCGCATAGTTGCCCGTGAGCAGCACCTCCTCGGCCTCATGCAGCAGGCTCGACTGCACTTCGGGGTCAGACTCGGTCGTGGCCTGCTCGATCAGCTCGTCGTACTCGTCGATGGACACGCCGTAGTTGTTGCCGGTCACGAAGCTCTGCAGCACCTCGAGCGGGTTATCCTGCGTGAACGACATGTTCGCGAAGGCCAGGTCGAAGTCTCCCGAGGAAAGCATGCTCACGTAGGTGGGCACGTCGTACTGGTCGACGGTGATGGAAATGCCCAGGTTGTCGCTGAGCAGCGCCTGATAGAACTCAGCGATGTTCGTGCCCTTGGTGGAGGCCATGGTGATGAAGGTGAACGAGGGAACGTCGGAGCCGTCCTCAGCATAGCCTGCCGCCACCAGCGCCTCGCGCGCCGCCTCGAGCTCTTCGTCGGAAAAGTCGGGAATCAAATCTCCGCCCACCTCGCGGAAGACCTCGCCCGTCGGGTCGGTGTAGATGTCGCCTACGAAGCCCTTCGCGATGTTCGCACGGCCGTACTCCAGGGTCTCGTTGGCGTAGTCGGCATCGATGGCGCGGTAGATCGCCTCGCGCACGTTCACATCGGAGAGGCCCTCGGATGCGTTGTTCATGAGGAACAGACCCGTGCCGTACATCTCGGAGTTCTCGACCACGCCGTCGTCGCCCACCTCCTCGATCACGGTGTCGCTCGCGTACTTATAGAAATCGACCTCGCCGTTGTTCATAGCGACCTCGGCAGCCGAGGCATCTGCATAGAGCTGGAACGTGATGCGGTCGGCTTCGGCCGGGGCGTCGCCGGTGTAGGCCTCGTTGCGCACGAGCACCACGTTCTCGTCGGGGGAATAGGACTCGAGCATGTACGGACCGTTGGAGAGGTGGTACTCAGGATCGACCGACCAGCCGTCGCCGCCCTCCTCGATCATGTCCTCGCGCATGGGGTACATGGCGGAACCCGAGAGGAAGCCCACCGCGGCGGCTTCGGGCAGCGCGGCGCCGAAGGTGACCACGACGGTCTTGTCATCGGGAGCCGAGACCGCAAGCTCGGAGACGTCAACCTCAGCGTTGTAGACCTCATCGGAGTTCGCGATGTAACCGGTCGCGGCGTTCTCGGACGCGGTCGCCGGGTCAAAGATGCGCTGGTAGCCGTAAACGAACTGATCGGCCGTAACCTCTTCGCCATCCTGCCAGACCATACCGTCGCGCAGGGTGAAGGTGTAGGTGAAGCCATCGTCCGAGATGGTGTAGCTCTCGGCCATGCCCGGCACGAGCGTGATGCCGTCGCTGTCATAGCGGAACAATCCCTCGCCGAGCAGGCCCGTGATGTCGGCATCGTCGGAGTTCGCGTCGTTTTGCGGGTCGAGCGTGGCAAGCGACGACACCACGTAGAGCGACAGCTCCTTCGAGCTGGTCGCATCGCTCGAGCCCGTCGAGGAGCTGTCGTCGCTGCATGCGGCAAGACCCAGGCCGGCGGCCGCAGCGGCGGTCGCCCCGAGCACCGTCCGGCGACTAACCGGCGCGTTCTTCAAGGTATCGAGGTTCATCAGGTACCTTCCTTTCTTTCTTCCTCCGCCGGCGCACCGGCGATGATGGCAACCGAAACCAATCAAGCAGCCAGGTAATCGGAGCGCGACGCCCCTCAACCCTGCGCAATGCCCTGGAACGTGAGCTCCCCCTGCCGCACGCAGGCACACCAATGCCCCGGCGCGACCTCTTCCAGCGCGGGACGTTCCGTGCGGCAGCGATCGGTCGCATAGGGGCAGCGCGTGCAAAAAACGCAGCCGGCCGGCAGGTTGGTGAGACCCGGCAGCTCCCCATCGATGCGGATGCGCCCGGCAGCGCGGGCGCGCTGCGGGTCGGGGACGGGAATGGCCGACAGCAGGGCCTCGGTGTAGGGGTGCTGCGGATGGGCGAACAACTCGTCCACCTCGGCGAGCTCCACGATGCGCCCGAGATACATCACGGCCACGCGACGGCACACATAGCGCACGACCGCAAGATCATGGCTGATGAACAGGTAGGAAATCCCCAGGCGCTTCTGCAAATCGACCAGGATGTTCAGCACCTGCGCCTGCACCGACACGTCGAGCGCCGAAACCGCCTCGTCGCACACGATGAACTTCGGATGGCACACGAGCGCCCGGGCGATGGCCACGCGCTGGCGCTGACCGCCCGAGAGAGCAAAGGGATAGCGCTGCAGCACTTCCGAGCCCAGGCTCACGAGCTCAAGCGCCTCGAGCACGCGCCTGCGGCGCTCGGCGGCATCCCCGACCTTATGGATGCGCAAGGGCTCGGCCACGATGTCGCCGATAACCATGCGGGGGTCGAGCGAGGTGTATGGATCCTGAAAGACCATCTGCATGTCGCGAGCCACCGCGCGAGCGTTTTTCGTCGTGATCGCCTGACCGTTCAGCTCGATGGTGCCCGCCGTGGGCTCGTAGAGGTGCAGAATGGTGCGCCCGACGGTCGTCTTGCCGCAGCCCGATTCTCCCACCAGGCCGAGCGATTCGCCGGCCGCGATGTCGAACGATACGTTCTCGACCACGTTCACCGAACGCCGTCGGCCGTCCACCTTCATGGGGAACGCCTGGCATAGGTCGCGCACGCGCACGAGCGGCACGGCGCTCTCCGCATCCGCGGACACATCGCGGCGCACCTTCACCGCTGCATCAGCCATGGTTCACCACCCCGCTTTCCTTCACATGCGCCGGAGCCGCATCGGCCCAGCGCCAGCAGGCACAGCTGTGCTCGCGTCCCAGATCGAACTCAGGTGGCAGCAGACGATGGCAGATGTTCATCGCGCGCGGGCAGCGCCGAGCGAACGGACAGCCGGCCGGCCGTCTCTGCGGATCGCCCACCGTACCCGGGATGGGAGTCAGCCCCTGTCCCCGGTCGCCATCGAGCTGGGGAATGCACTGGAGCAGCCCCTCGGTATAGGGATGGGCCGTACGGTAAAACAGGTCGTCGACCGAGCCGCGCTCCACGATCCGACCCTCGTACATCACGATCACCCGGTCGCACAGGCTGGCGATCACGCCCATGTTGTGGCTGATGAAGGTCACCGACCCGCCCAGCTCCTCGTGCAGATCGCGAATGAGATCCAAGGTCTTCGCCTGGATGGTCACATCGAGCCCCGTCGTGGGCTCGTCGCAGATGAGCAGCTCGGGACGGCAGCTGAGGGCGATGGCGATGATCACGCGCTGCCGCATGCCGCCCGACAGCTCGAAGGGATACTGCTTCAGGCGCTTTTCGGGCTCCGGCAGGCCCACGCGTCCCAGGTAATCGATCGCAACGGCGCGCGCCTCCCGTCCCTTGAGACCCCGGTGCTTGCGAATGGCCTCATCCATCTGGTTGCCGATCGTGTAAAGCGGGTCGAGCGCCGTCATGGGGTCCTGAAACACCATGGCCATCGTGCCGCCGCGCAGATCCTCGAGCTCAGCGGTGGTGGCGCTCAGCACGTCCCTGTCGTCGAGCGTGATGGTGCCCGCGCTGATGCGCGCCGTCGAGGGCAGCAGGCGCATGACCGCGCTCATGGTCATCGATTTGCCGCAGCCCGACTCTCCCACGATGCCTAAGATCTCGCCCCGGCGCACGTCGAAGCTCACGCCGGAGATCACCGGATACGAGCCCTTCTTGGCGTCGATCATGACCTCCAGATCGCGCACCTTAAGAAAGGCCTCGCCCGAAGCGGGAACCGTCGCGGCGGGTGCGGCCGCCGCACGTGCAGGTGAAACCATACGACCTCCTAGCGCTGCTGCATACGCGGGTCGAGGGCGTCCTGAAGCGCATCGCTCACTACATAGAGCGACCAGGTGATGAGGAAGATGAGCACCACCGGCTCAACCATGAGATAGGGATAGAGCATCATGTCGGTGCGGGCGCTGTTGATGAGGGTGCCGAGCGAAGCCATGGGCACCGAGACCCCCATGCCGATGAAGCTCAAGAACGCCTCGCTGAAAATGCCGCCCCGGATCGCCCCGACCGTCTGCACGATGATTATATCCATGCTGTTGGGAATCAGGTGGCTCCACACCACGCTGTTCCCCGACGCTCCCATGGAACGGGCAGCGAGCGCATAGCTCTCGTTTTTCAGCTGCAGGATGGTGCCGCGCACCATGCGCGCCATGCCCGTCCAGCCAAACAGCGACAGCGCGATCAGGATGCACACCATGCCCGACCCCATCTCGGTGATAAAGCTATCGGGCAGGCTGTCGAACAGCGCGGTGATGGGTTCTTTCAGCGAGACCGCCATGAGCAGCACCACGAGCTGCAAGGGAAGGCTGTCGATGACCTCGACGATGCGCATCATGACCATATCGACCCGGCCGCCGAACCACGCGGCGATCGACCCGTAGAGCAGGCCGATCACCAGCACCGCAAAGGCCGTGATGAAGCCGACGATCATCGAGATGCGCACCGCATACATGCAGCGCACGAGCATGTCGCGCCCCATGCGGTCGGTACCGAAGATATGCGTGGCGCACGGTGCCAGGCGCTCCTCGCCTCGGAAGACCTGATCGTAGGAGGCATCGACGAACAGGGGGCCGATGAACCCGAAGATCATCACCGCGATGAACACGATGAGGGCGAACACCGCCAGCTTGTTGGAGAAGAAGACCTCGGCGATGCGCTTGCTCAGAGTCACGTTCTCGGCATCGAGCTTCTCGGTGTCGATCGGCGGAGCGGAATCGAAATCGCCCGGCTCGAAGGTCATGCCCGGACAGGCGGTGTCGGCAAACGTCAGGACATCCGTCTGATCGGCGCGCGGATGGGCACTCAGAGAACTCATGGCTACTCCTCATCCAACTTGACGCGCGGATCGATGACGCAATACACGACGTCGACGATCAGCAAAACGAACACGATGAAGGCGGTGTAGAAGATCGTGGTTCCCATGATGACCGGATAGTCGCGCTGACTGATGCAGGTCACCAGATATGATCCGAGCCCGGGAATGGAGAACACCGTCTCGACCACCAGGTTGCCCACGAGCATGCCCGCCGTCATGGGGCCGAGCACGGTCACGATGGGCACGGCGGCGTTGCGCAGGGTGTGCTTGAACAGCACGATCTTGGTGGACATGCCCTTCGCCCGCAAAAAGCGCGTGAAATCCTGGGAGAGCACGTCGAGCAGCGACGCGCGGGTGATGCGCGCCATCGATGCGATCGTACCGATGGATAGCGCCGTCACCGGCAGGATGTAGTTCTGCCAGCTGGAAAGACCCGTCGTGGGCAGCAGGCGCACCCACATGCCGAAGATGTAGAGCAAAAGGACCGCGAGCACGAATCCGGGCAGCGACGCGAAGAGGCTCGAGAAGGAGGTGATGGCCCGATCGATCAGAGTGCCGCGTTTGTGAGCGGCCAAAATCCCCAAGGGGATGCCGATAACCACCGACACGATGACGGAGATGATGCCGAGCTTGGCCGACACCGGGAACTTGTCGGCGATGATGTCGGTCACCTCATAGCCAACGTTCACGATCGACGTGCCGAAATCCCCCTGCACGAGCTGCTTCAAATAATTGACGTACTGGGTGAGCACCGGCTGATCCAAGCCGTACTTCTGCTCGATAAGCTCGATGGCGCGTGCGGAGAGCTTATCTGAGGTAAACGGGCCGCCCGGAACCAGGTTCATCAAGAAGAACGTCAGCGTCGCAACCACGAAGACCGTGAGCAGCGCGAACAGGACGCGCTTGACGATGTACTTCCCCATCAGAGTCACCCCCATACCGGCAAGACCAAGACACGAACATCCGCCCGCCCCAAGCGATGGATTAACGGTACGACAGGAGTTAGACGATCTGGAAACAAATTTGACAGTTTATCCATACGTAACAAAACCGTAAGCGCCCTGCAGGCCATGCGAAGCGCGGCGTCTCTCAGCCGGGACACCGCAGGTAGTTGTAGATGCTCGCCTTGGATACCCCCAGTTTGCGCGCACAGAGCGGAACGCTGCGCTGGTATTCGAAAAACCCCGCTTCGCGCAGCTCGTGCACCAGGCTGATGCGCTCGGCGCGCGAAAGCAGCTCGACCGGCTTGCCCAGCCGAGCCAGATGACTGTCGAACAACCCCTCGACGTCTTGAGCCGGGGCGGGCTCGTCCAGCCGCTCCAGAAGCTCGTCGCCGGTTGAAGCCATGCCCGCCAACAGGGACGAAGCAGCCTCGAGGGAAGTGATGTCGATATTCATGCCCAGGTACAGCGTGTATCCCGGCCCGGTCACCCCCCAGCTCGACGACTTGATGCGCCGACCGTCCGGCATGGTCACCAGCGCGTTCACGCAAGTGGCCGGAAAGGGATTATGCACGACGGAATCGTCCTGCTCATGCACGGCCACCTGCTCCGCCGTGCCGGTCTCGCCGCCGTAAATGGAGAGCGTCGAGCCGTGGCAGCGGCCTGACACGTGCCCGTTATAGAGGGAAGCGACCACCAGGGCACCGCCCTCCAGGCGCTGCACGAGCGTCTCGCAGCCCGGCCCGACCGTGTGCGCAATCCCCCGTGCAATGCGGTCGAGCAGCTCGAAGGCATCGTCATAAGCAAGATCGAGAAAGACGGGCTGGCTCTCGTCCGCACCGTGTTCAGGCGACACCCCCGAACACACATGGTCATCTCTTGTCATGTACGCCCCCTTCACGCAAGCCCGGTACCCGCCCAGCCCCGCGGCGTGCACCCCGCGCCGTGCTCATCTAGCGCAATTCGGCCGCCTCGTACCGTTGCACGGCGGCAACCAAACGCTCCATGCCAGCAGCCACCTGCTCGTGGGTGCTGGCAAGGTTCATGCGCGAAAACCCCGACCAATCCGCACCGAAATCTTCGCCCGGCTCGAGCGCGAGCAGCGCCTCGTCAACCAAAAACCGCTCAAGCTCCGCACCGGCGAGACCCAGGCCCTCCCAATCGATCCAGCCCACAAAGGTTCCCTCCACCTGAAGCATGCGCATGGGTGCCAGGGCGCGGTCGAAGGTCGTCCGAACCGTCTGGATGTTCTCTGCAACATAGGCGAGCATACCACGCAGCCACGCCAAGCCATCGGCGCAATAGGCCCCTTTGAGACACGCGTAGGCCAGCGGATCGATGCTGCCAAAGTGATCGGCCGTACGCTGCCGGGTAAAGCGCTCGCGCAGCTCGTCGTCCACGATCAAGGCGTTCGCGAAGTTAAGACCGGTAAGGCCGAAGGCTTTGCCGAGCGAGGTCAAGGTGATTCCCACCGCGGCGCACCCCGGCACGCTCACAAAGGGCACCGTCCGCACGCCGTCGAACGTGATCTCGGCGAAAATCTCGTCGCTCACCACCAGGGTGTTCGTATGACGGGCCAGCTCCCCGATGCGCTCGAGGTCAGAGGCGCTCCATACCCGCCCAACCGGATTGTGGGGGTTGCACAGGATGAGCACTTTGTTGGCGGGGTCGGCCATGAGGCGCTCGAGGTCATCGAAGTCGATCTCGTAGCGATCGCCCGTGCGGCGCAGGCGATTGTGGCAGGTGCGGCGCCCCAGGCGCTCCGCCGCCTGCTCGTAGCGGTAGTAGACCGGTGGCTGGGTGATGATGGCGTCACCGGGGTCGGTTGCCATGCGAATCACCGTGGCGATGGCGAAGATCGTGCCCTGCGCCGGCACGATCCAGGAAGGGTCGATCTCCCACGCGCGCGCATGGGCCATCCACCACGCAATCGACTCGTTGTAGCCGTCCTTGGGCAGGGTGAAGCCGTACAGCCCGCTGGCAGCCAAGCGCTCGGCGCGCTCGATGATGCTCGGAGCGGTCTTGAAATCCATCTCGGCACCGGAAAAACAGGAGAAGCCCGCCTGCGCGACAGCTGCAGGCGTAAGGCTGTGCTGCAAGCTACCGATGCCCGCACGCTCCACCGGAATGGCCTCAAAGGCCGCATGCTCCCGGAAGGGCGCGCGATCGGCGCGCATGTCTTCGGACATCCCCGGTTTCCCCATCGCTCTCCTCTCTGCCGCGTCCTCGATTCGCGGCATTCGGATGACAAGATTTTACATATAGGACAGGACTTTTTTCATTTGTAAAAAAGTTGGTAACAAAATGCTGGGCGAAAGCCGCGACGGCACCACGCAGAAGGCGAGCTGCGCGCAGGCATGCACGAGCGAGCGTGCGGCCTCGCTCTGGCCGGCGCATCGCTCGGCAGCAGCGTGCGCCAGGCGCACCGCTCGGCAGCAGCGTGCGCCTGACGCGTCGTCCATCATTCCCCTGCATTATCTGGCTCGATGCGCGATGGCGCAATCGTGCGCCCGTGCGGCGCTTCGCGCCGGTTGCCCGCGAAGCACCAATTCATCGGCCAACTTCATCGGCATACTTGGAAACAGAAGCGCCTTGCGATACGATAAGGCACCTTCGATAGGTGCCCTGCTTTCACATGAAACAGAGCCTGGGAATGCGGGACAAAAACGTATGAAAGAAACCCTAGGTAAAGCCCTGGGGTGCTTGCCCAAATAAAGTCCTAGGGTGCCTGCCCACATAAGACCGGTGGTATACGTACCCTACGGATTTTAGACTTCTCCATGCAGGTAAAGCTTCGCATCTCCTCACCGAGACGATGCGAAACGCGGCGGCTTGCTTGACGCAAGATGCCAAGGACAACCAAAAGGAGGAGTCATGGACGAGCGCGGTGGATTTAGGGATGACGGATTCACGTTTAGAACTGAATACGTCGAAGACTACGTCTATCCTTACGGAAATGAGATCCAGCAAGGCAAGATCGTTTTCGAGGAGCATTACGAGAGCCCCACGTGGCATGCGACCGGCCGTCCTGAGGACGAGGATTCGCGCAACGACCCCAATTACTATAAGCCGGTGAAGGAGCGCCTGAAGAGCGCCGACATTCGCATTGCCGACATGGATCGCAACGGCGTCGAGATCATGGTCATGTCCCTGACGCAGCCCGGAGTCCAGCTTGTGACGGACACGGACGAAGCCGTGAAGATCGCTCACGAGATGAACCTCTGGGTATATGAGAACTATATCCAGAAGTATCCCGATCGCTTCCGCGCCTTTGCGGCCGTCGCGCTGCAGGATCCCGAGGAAGCAGCCAAGGAGCTTGAGTTCTGCGTGAAAGAGCTCGGTTTTGTCGGCGCCCTCGTGAACGGCTACACCAACAAGGGCAGCCTTGACCACGTCGAGTATCTCGATGAACCCCAGAACACGCCGTTTTGGAAGAAGCTCGTCGAGCTCGATGTCCCGCTGTACCTGCATCCGCGCGACCCAGCGCTGAGCGAGCAGCGCCCCTATAAGGGCTATGAGGGTCTCTTGGGTTCGGCATGGGGCTTTGGCCAGTGCACCTCAACGCACGCCCTTCGTCTCATGTGCTCGAGCCTCTTCGATGAGTTCCCGACGGCGAAGGTCATCCTTGGCCATCTCGGCGAGGGCCTTCCCTTTGCACTTCCGCGCGTTCAGCATCGCCTGAACAACCAGAACCCCTGCGGTACGCACAAGAAGCCGCTGCCGTATTACTTCGAGAACAACTTCTATGTCACCACCTCTGGTGCTTTCAACACGCGCCAGTTCATGGTCACGCTCGAAGAATGCGACCATCATCACGTGCTCTTCTGCGCTGACACGCCCTATGAGAGCCTCGACGAGGCGTGCATCTGGTTCGACAATGTGCCCATCAGCTACAATGACCGCAAGCGCATTGCACGCCAGAACGCCATCGACCTGCTGAAGCTTGATATCTAATCAACCTTCCTAAATGATGCGCGAGCAGCCGCCCGGCTTCCTTCAGCCGGCGTCTGCTCGCGCTCATGTTTTATGCGCAACGTTTTATGCGCACCATTGCCAAGTTTATGCGCACCATTGCCAAGCTCTTCGGTGAGATTTCACGCGATTCCGATGTCGGTGGTATGGTAATGAGCACTGCTGCGAGTGCCGCACGATGCTGGGAGAGCCTCATGCCAAGGGAATATCACATCCTTACGATAAACCCGGGGTCGACAAGCACGAAGGTGAGCGCGTACGTCAACGATAAGGAAATCTGGAAGACGAACATCGCGCATGCACCCGAAGAGCTCGATCGGTTCAACAGCATATTCGAGCAAGGTCCGTATCGCCGCGATGCGATTTTTCTCGCGATGCGCGAAGCGAACCTCTCGCCTGGCAACCTCGATGCAGTCGTGGCGGTCGGGGGCGTTGGCCTGGCAGGCGTGCCCTATGGCACCTACGCCATCAACGAACCGATGCTCAACGACGCCATCGAAGGCAAATATGCCGTGCACCCTAACAATGTCGGTATCGTCATCGCTGATGAGATCGCGCGCGCAGCCGGCGCGCAGGGCATGGCGGCAGGAATGGCATCCGCAGAGGAGTATCAGGAAGTTGCCCATGTCGGGGGCTTCAAGGAGACTCCGCGCATCTGCTGCGTCCACATGCTCAACACGAAAGAAGTTGCCCTGCGCTATGCCGCGAGCATCGGCAGGAAGTACAAGGACTTGAATCTCGTATTGGCTCATATCGGCGGCGGCATCACCATAGCCGCTCACCGCCACGGCATGGTGATCGACGGAACAAATGGTGTCGACCAGGAAGGCCCCATGAGCCCCAACCGCCCGGGCAGCGTTCGCCTTTCCTCGTTCCTTAAGCTCATTGCCGACACGGACCCTGCAGGCCAAGAGAAGCTCGTCCTCTCACAAGGCGGCTTCATGAGCCATCTGGGCACATCCGATGTGCTTGAAGTCAAAAAGATGATCGAGGCCGGCGACGAGTACGCAAAGCTCGTGTACGACGCCCTGTTCTACCAGTGCGCGGGATGGATCGGCCATATGGCCACGACGCTCGAAGGAAAGGTCGACGCCATTATCCTCACCGGCGCCCTCATGAACGACGATTACGGAGTAGCGTACATCACCAAGATGGTCGATTGGATCGCACCGGTCATCGTATATCCTGGCGAGCTCGAAGGCGAGGCGCTCGCGGCGGCAGCGCTTCGCGTTCTGAGCGGTGAAGAAGCGCTGCTCGAATACACGGGCGTGCCCGTATGGAGCGGTTTTGGCAACGTGAAGCGCGCGTAACGCCTCGGAGAAGGAATGCGGCACACCGCGTTAAGCCCAGCAAACGAGCTGCCGTGAGGGCGATTCATGTGCTTGCTTTTCGAAAAACATGCGGAAGCTCTACCCTGAGTGAGCCTTCCATTCATTGAAAAAAGGACTAGAGCCTATCGATAGGCACGGAATCTGCCTGTGCACCTGGGGAGAGCCCGTGATCGATGGCATACTTAACGAGCTCTGCGGTGCCGCGCGTGCCGAGCTTCGCCGTGAGATTCGACCGATGCCACTCAACCGTCTTTATGCTCAATCCTAGGGAGCGGGCGATCTCCTTGTTCATTTTGCCGGCGACAATCTCTTTCAAGACTTCGGTTTCGCGCCGGGTAAGCGTCTCTTCGGGTTTTACGAATTGGCGGCGCTGGTGCTGGACGATCGTGCGCGCCATGGCGGGATGGATATAGAACTCCCCGGCCATGACCGTTCTCAGCGCATTGACAAACTCCGTACCGGCCGCTCTCTTGCCGATGCATCCCGCCACGTCGACCTGCAGCATGGCCTCGATGAACTGGCGCTCCTCGTGTTGCGTCATGAACAGGATGCGCGCATCGGGATGGACTTCCAGCAGTTTCCGAGATGCTTCTATGCCGCCCATCTCAGGCATCGTCACGTCCATCACCAGGATATCCGGAGCCAGGCGCTCATACGCCTCCAGCGCCTCGCGTCCGTTTGATGCCTCTCCTAGGACCTCAATACCCTCTTCATACGCCAGCATGGCAATGAGACCGGATCTAAGGAGTGCATGGTCGTCTACGATAACGATAGAGATGTTATCCATACGCCTCCTCCAGAAGGTTATTCGGAATGCTGAATCGAACAGTTGTGCCGCCTCCCGGATAGGCTCCGATCCAGAAGATGCCTCCCAGAGAGTCGGCGCAATCTCGCATCGTCTTCATGCCGTAGCTCTTAGACGCTCCATTCAGCCGCACAGCGTCCTTGTCGAATCCTATACCGTTGTCGGAAATCTCAATCGAGAACCATGAGCCGTCATCATCGAGTGATACGACAACATCGGATGCCCTGGCATGGCGCGCACAATTGCTCAAAGCCTCGGTAACGCCTTTGAGAAGCATCGACTCTTGAAAATCGTCAAACCGTCGATCGAGAGCGTTTCCGGTCAAGGAAAAGGAGATGCCCGCCTTCGAAAACCGGCGGCTGGCCTCTGCCTCTATCGCGGTCCTCAAGTCAAGATATGTCAATTCGCTTGAACGCAGCTCGGACGAAAGGCGATTCACCTCGGTAAGGATTCCGTCGGCGATACACAGGCAGTCCTCGATGATCTGCGACGCATCTTGATACTGCTGCTTTTCCAGAACCCGCTCAGCCGTAGCCAGGCGAACCGTAAGCGCCACAAGATCCTGGCTTGTCTCATCATGGAGATCGATGGATATCCCTCGGCGTTCGTTTTCGATGGAGGAAAGAATGCGCTGTAGCGTATGGCTTCTCGATGCCTCATGGCTACGCATCAGATAGGTCGCTGCAAAGCGAACCGCCGCGATAAGCCCTCCATTGCACAGCTCATTGCTCAACGTGTCGTACGGAAGATCGAAGATGCTGATCAGGCCTAGGAATTCGTCTCCGCCGGTAAGCGGGATGATGAGACATCTGGCGCCTTCGTTAGAGGCAAGCGTTGAGCTGGAGGATGCGGATACGTCCTCATTTACACCATCGGACGCCCCATCTGTAGCCAACACATCGAATCGACTTTGCAGCAGCGCATTTGAAACCACAATCGGAGAATTTGTGCCCTTCGCCATATTAAGGAGGATGGGATACGTAAGAGAACATAGGCGGTCTTTGAGCGAGGCGGCATTCTGGCTCGATGATGCGATGACGTGTCCCGACCGATCTTCGAAAACTATATCTCCTTCATGTGCAAAACGGCTGGCGATAGCCTCTATCAAGCACCCATAGGATTCTTTCTTGAGAGCTACCTGCAGAATGCTCAAATCGGCCGACTCTTGAAAACCGGGGGCCTGTGGCTCGTCATGCAGGTCTATAACTTTGACTTGGTCTTCAACCGAACGCGTGAATTGCCTCACAAGCGATGTGAGCGTAGCAACCGCCTGCTCCGCAATGAAGCCGGCGTTGGCCGGGAACGGAAGCTCGGAAGCGAAGATGAGGACATAGTCTCCGGGCGTACGAACGCTCAAAGGAAAGACGAACAGCTCGGTTAAGTCAAAGTCGGCATTTCCTGTTCTGATAAGCTCGCTGCGAAACATGTCGGCCTGCATGAGGAGGCTGACCAGACCACTGGTGCGCAGGCTGACGCTGATATCTGAAGCCGACGAAAGGTATGGCGGTTGAATGTCATGCAGAGCGGATGTCCAGAGAACGGGGGTGAATCCAGCGGCGATATCTTGTTTGTATAGAATGTAGGCGTCGCATTGCATTCGTTCGCAAAAGCCCTGCAGTTCATGCTGCATGCGCTCTTTGGCATCCATACTATACATAAGCCCTCTTGTATTCGAATGCGAACCAGCTAATCCGTTGGTTCGTATTATACGGGACAGGGACATACGGGCATCGAGCGCTCGTCTAAAACGCCTAAATGGAGCGCTTTACCACAGGGAAAGCTCTCAATCGTCGTCTACCCACAAGAAAAGCTCTTCTATCACAAGCCAGCCGGATTCGGATGAATCACCGCAGATGACAAAGGGCTGCACGACCCCGATGCGCACGGTAATGAACATAGCTGGCACGTGAGCCAATGTGGCATTCGGTTCATCCCGTGGGTGTCAATATGAGCATCAAGGGGCTTTCTGTACGAAGTGGACAAGCTGCCCATCATTTGATCCTTACGTGTCGACCGAACTTTGAAGCCATTTGCATCGTGTGATCTCGGATGAACATGGACATGGCTCGGCGGAACCATGACCACCATTCCAAGTGCATCAAATCCTTTAAATTTGCCTACTCCGGCACGCCTCCCACGTATCGGGCTCCTAGATCCTGAAACTAGCGCCATCGACAAGGCATCCGTCCTTATTCTCTTCGCCGGTACGCCGTCGACCTTGCGGCGCCGACCTTCTCGACAATGCCCTCCGTCTGGAGCTTCGCAAGGATCCTCTCCAAGGTGCGCTGGCTCATGCTGGGGTTGGCGTCCATGATCTCGCGCTTCGTCGCCGACCCGACCAGCCTGTCGAAGAACGCCCTGATGGCCTCCTCGTTCCCGGTCGGCAAAGCCACGATCGAGAACCTGCTGTCGAGCTCCCTGTAGCAGGCGGCCACTATGCCCAGCATGTATGTGACGAAGGGGACGTAGTCGCCCTCGCCTTCCCGCCAGCCCGACGAGCTTGCCGCCAGCGCCTCGTAATATGTCTCCTTGGTTCTCTCGATCTCCCGCTCGATTGAAATGTATTTCCCCACATCGTATCCGCTTCGATACATGAGCAGCAGCGTGAGCAGTCTGCTCATGCGGCCGTTTCCGTCGTTGAAGGGATGGATGCTCACGAAGTCGAAGGTGAAAACGAGCGACACGAGCAAGGGGTCGTGCGCTCCGGCACCTATCTGCTTTGCGTACTCGGAGCAGATCCTTTCGACGGCGGCGGGAGTCCCCGCGGCAGAAGTAGGGACGAATCGTGCAACCAGCTCGCCTTCGGCGGTGCGCTCGGCGATCACGTTGTCCGAATCCTTCCACCTGCCAGCATGGGAATCGTCCGAGAAGCGATATAGGTCGCGGTGGAGCTGAAGAATCACGTTCGGTGTGATGGGGATGTCGTCATGGCTCTCGTGAATCTCATCCAGAACATACCGATAGCCGGCAATCTCTCTTTCGTCACGGTTTCTCGGCTCCGCCTTGTCGAGCATGAGCTCGCGCAGCCGCTTGTCGGAAGTAGAGATGTTCTCGATTCGATTCGAGGCTCCCGTACTTTGGATCTTAGCCACTTCGACCAATGCAGAAAATGTTTCAGGGCTGATCTCGGAAAACGACGCCGTCCTCCCCTTGAGCTCACGGATGTCCCCAAGAGCCGAAACCACCCCCGGAACCATCAGCCTATCGAGTATCTTCCTATATTCGAACTGCGCCATGGCGTCCCGCCATTCCAATTTTATCTTCGTCATAACTGCTATATTTGACGAAGATATTTTAGCATTGTCGAAGATACACCCGGGCGACTCGCCTCTCGTGTTTAAGGCATCAGCTGCATGGTTGGCTATAGGAAATGAATTTGGTCCTTCCCGTTCCAAGGGTCGTACTCGTCGATGCGCTTCTGCAGGTAGACACAGAGCGCACGGGAGTCCACCTGCGCGAAGAAGACCGCCCTTCCGTCATCGCTGACAACGCAAGCGCCTCGGCGGATGCGGGGGATGAGTTTCGCGCACTTAGCACACAGCCTTTCAATCCCCTACGCTGTCTCCAATCAACCAGCAATTCGAGCCATCGGTCAGAATCGTTCGAGATGACTTCGCAGCGGCTGCGATTCTGGTAATCCCGTCTTGGCAGGCGATTGCATCGCCTTCGATCTTCGACTTCGCGCTGCGCAGGTCTGACTGCATGGCAATTTTCGTCTCAAGCAGCTGCTCTTTCGCAGCAGCCCTGGGCGTCTGGGAGGAAATCCTTCTGAAGACGTTTTCGTCCGACCCTTGAGGAATTGAGATCGGGGTGCCTTTAAGGGAGCCTATCTTGATCTCCAAGACCCCCGCCAGAGATTGCCTCGCCTTCATGAACGCCTGAGACTTGTCGAAAATGACTTGACGCTCAGAGAGAGCGCTCTTCTCGTCCATCGTGCCGTCGTAGTACATTCTCGTCATTGCGAGCGCAGAAAGCGCCTGCAGGCATAGAATGAACTGCTCCTCGTAGGCGTGGAGTTCTTTGATCAAAGGTACAAGGTCTTTTTCTTTCGGTTTTGCGGCCCTTGCCTTTTCTTCGATTAGGGGGAGCCTGCCGGCGAACCAGTCGATAACATGGCCAACATCGTTATACCTACTCTCCATCTCGTTCCTCATCGCCTGGAGAGCCATCGGCGGTTTCTGCTGGTACTCGTCGTAATTCTCCATGTAGCGCCTAGCGATGTCTCTGGCATTCGTGACCACTGCCTTCTTGTCGTCTAGCATCATGGCGACGACCGCATCGAGCTTTTTGTCGATCTTTTCGAGGTTGTCGCTGATTTCGGTCATGTAGGCTTGGCCGACGACCATGGCGGCTGCTGCGAGGCCGACGTTCGCGAGCCGCGCGGGATTCAATGCATTGGGCCTCAGGCTTACATCGCCGTTAAGATGATTTTTCGAGTCGCGGACCACGGCCCTCACTGATCCGTCGCCCTTCTTGGAAAGGACGAGATCGTCTAGGCTGTAGCCGCTGGGAACCTCCACCTTGAACAGCTTGGAGCTTTCGGCTGCCTCAAGGATCTCTGACGCCAATCCAAGAAGGGAGTCCGCTCTTTCGATTGGGCCGATGCGACCGTCGCCGCCGATTTTCGAGATGGCAGAGAGGCTCTTAACGTCATTGGCCCCCATCGGCTCGATGCTGACAGACACGAACTCGTTTTCGCTCATCTCGGCCTCCTACTCCCCGTCGCCCGAGGACTCCAAATCGCGCTCGTTGTACGAGTCGAAGGCCTGGAGACTTTCAGCAAGTTCTGCGCAACGGCTCAGCATTTCGTCCTCCTCGCACGGGTAAAGGAGGACTCGCATCGGCTCCTTGAATTTGAAGTCGGCATAGACGTCGACGTTTCCAAGGCCCCTGAAATGCGAATATACGCTAAGGCCGACGGACTTGCTGCAGCCGACATAAACGTCCTTGTATGCGGACAGATCCTTTTCCCGCGCCGACTTGAGGGTGATGATTGCATAGCATCCGCAAATGGCCAGGTACCCATTGTCCAGATCGCGAGCATCCGAAACATTCGCCTCGAAGTTTTCGAAGAACTCGTCGGCAGGTATTGGCGGAAGCGAGTTGGCGACAGCTTTCTTCCTGCCCTCATCGAGCGTCCTTTTTTGCTCTCTCCCATCCTCGCGCTGCTGGATTTTCACCGTGATCGATTTTCTCGCGCCGTCGACGGCGTTTCCGGCTTGATGCGCCATTTTTCCAGCTTGGTCGGCGACTTTGGGACCGTGCTTCCTGACGATGGGCTCGATAAGCGGCACCACCTCTTTGACGGTATCGACAGCCTTCTTTACGTCTTGAAGTTTGATCTTCGCCATGTATCCCCCCTAGACCATGGGCCCGTATGCGGCCCGATTGAAGCACACGTAAACTTTATACGCTATAAGCTCTTGAAGTATCGTTCAATCTTTCTTGCCATGAGCCACCGCCTCTGCACAAGGAGCTCCTCGCGATCTCCCGCCTCCATCGCGAGGACCCCTCGGGGATGAGGCAATCGATGAAGCCCCTGCTTGAGAAGGCAGGAACGGCTGCGGAGGCCGCCTCGCACGCCATCTGGAACAGAGGTGCCGCACCGCCCGCTGTGCTCATGACGTCCGATGCCGCTATCACGTATTCGAAGAGCTCCTGATTAGCTCCGTACACGCTCCGATGCGCAGGCCGGCGCGCGCGAAGCTCTTTGAGAAGCCGAACACGCTCAGCACCGCTTGCATCGCTCGTCGCTCAGATTGTACATGCTGGTAAACCGCGCGTCCGAGCAGACGATATCCGACTAGATCCCGTCGTTCATGATGTACCGGTCATGTCGCTCGCATGTCACCACGAGCCGCTCGAGCCACGCCCTGCCGCACACCGCCCCGTGGGGATTGCACGAGTTGCACGGTGTTGCCGCTGTGGGGTTTGCTGGCCTTGCGCACACCGCCCCGTAGGGACTGCGCGGGTTGCACAGACCGATCATCTTGGTGCGCGGCGTCAGATAGCCCTCAAAATCGCTGATATCGATCTCCCCGTCCGGTGAAAGCCGCGCGGGCGCGCAAGGCGTTAAGCGCAATCGGGGCGCAGGGACTCCTCACACGGCAGCGCGCGATTCGGGTGCCCCCGAGCATGCCACACTGAACAGGGCTGCGCCAGACGCGCGGGCGCACAGCTCAGGAGCGGCGGAGCGACGGGGGGACGGGGCGATTCATCCAAACGTCGGCGTTCAGCCGAGCGGCGCCCCATCGCCACGACCTTATCCAGCGCGCTCCCCTGCCTACAGCACCTTGAGCTGCGCCTCCTTGCGCGGCGGGATGCGCCGGTACTTCACGTCGTCCGTAGCATGGCCGATGACGAGGCACGAGACAACCTCATGCCCCTTGGGGAGGTCGAGGAGCGCGCGGAGCTTGCGACTCAGCTTCGCGCATATCACGAAAAACCCGCTGTACAGAACCCCGAGCCCGAGGCTCTCGGCCGCAAGCTCCATGTAGGCGCTCGCGAGTCCGGCGTTGATGGCGCTCGTGCTTGAAACGACGATCACCAGAGGCGCTCCCTTGAAGAAAAAGTCATCCGGAATGTCGATTCGCTTCAGGTAGCGCGAGACGGTCGAGCCGAGCTTCTTCCCAGTGCGGAACAGGTTGACGCAGATCCGCTCGGCTTCGTCTTGCTTGCTGCCAAGGATCCTGAAGGCCACGTTCTGAGCGTTCGCGCCCGTCGGCGCGTAGCGCCCCGCCTCGATGATGGCATGCACCATCCCGTCCTCAACAGGTCTTCCGTCGAAGCGGCGCACGGACCTCCTGCTCCTCATGGCGGAGATCAGCACGTCGGCATCGATCTCGGTCATGGGGACGGCAGGCTCGTCCGCGCACGCGTAGTGATCCAGGGTGATGGCGCCGACCGGACAGATGGCGTAGCAGTGCCCGCACCCGATGCAACCGGATTCCCCTGGATGCGCCGTACCGTCCGTGACGCGGACGCAAGAGCCCGGGCAGTCCCACTCGCACAGCCCGCAGCCGATGCAGGCGTCCTCATCGATCGTAACGGGAATCATCGCGACCCCCTCCTGCTATCAGCGAATGTTGTCCTTGCCGGTAAACGGCAATCCCTCCTCCGCCATCTTCTGCTTGAGCATCTGATAGGCAGCCTCATCATAACCCGAATCAAGCAGCGCGCGCTCGCCAGCCCAGAACGGCGACACGTCGGCAAGAACATGACAGTACCAGCGCCAGGCATACGTATCCGTCAGGTTGCGGACGTAGCGGCGACGCTCATCCTCATCGATCCCGGCGTTATCGTTGAAGAGCTTCGAGGTGTAGTTCAGAAATTGCGTTGCCAGCCGCTCGTACATAGTCGCCTGGCACGTATCTGAGAACCCGAACTTGTACACCATGCGCTGGAAGCTCTGCAGCGGCTTGTCGAAGCAGAGGAACTGGGGAATGTAATCGTGGCAACCGGCATCGTCCTTGTCGGCCTCGCGATAATAGTTGTACAGGCATTCGTTGACGCAGACGCAGCGATCGCAGTAATAGAGGTAGCACCACGTCCAGTTGACATCCTCCATGATGGGGGTGTCGACCGTGAAGCGCAGATCGAAGTCGCGTATGATCTGCGTCTTGTAGAGGCGTCCCCAAATGCAATAGAGGAGCGGCCCGCAGGTGTTCACCAGAAACTCGCTGGCCTCCTCGAAGTCGCTCACAGCAAAGAGGTAGTCCCGCTCGGGCGCGCCGAAGAGCTCCGAATCGATCTCGGTTCGCGTCTCATCGGTGGTCATGACCACATGGTCGCCGCCGATCACATGATCGACGTCGTAGCGATCGGCCGCCGTGAGCATGACCTCGAGCGCGCGGGGATCGATCGTGTCATCGGCGTCGAGAAACAGGACCCATTCGCCTTCAACGTGATCAAGGCCGCAATTGCGCGCGGCGCCCGCGCCGCGCCGCTCCTGCCGATGCAGCTCGATGCGCTCATCGCGATCGGCGTACTCGGCGGCGATCGCGGAGCCGCCGTCAGTCGATCCGTCATCAATGAGTATGAGCTGCCAGTCGTCATGCGTCTGAGCGAGCACGCTCTCGATGGCACGGCCGATCCAGGCCTCGCTGTTGCAGAAGGGCGTGATGATGGAAACCTTTGACATCGCTGTATCCTTTCTCTCGTTATGTGTGCGATGGAAGAGGCGCTAGGCGGGAAGATCGAGGTAGCGTCTGACCAGCTGATCGGACTCCATGACCGCCCGCGCCATGCGCGCGGGATCTTGCGGCGTCATCGCCCGGCTCGCCATGATCTTGTCCGATGCCTGCTCACAGCAGCGCAGAACATCCTGGTAGGTATACGTGGCACCGCTGAGCTCTCGCAAGGTTGTCGGAAGACCAATCGCTCGGTATGTATCGGCCCAGTCATACAGTCGATCAGGTTCGCCAGCAAACACAAACTCAGGTAGCACGCCATAGCCGACGATCTCTCCATGCATGCGCGAGGACACCCCCGGAAGCGCCAGCAACGCCTCATCGAGAATGTGGGAGAAATACGAAGTCGCAACAGAGAGCTCCGGTCCGGTGTAGCGCGTGACCGCGTGGAGCACCCATTCGAGCTCATGGGTGACCTCTCCGCGCTCCAGGGCACGCACCGCAGCGATCCCATACCGGTTGAGCACGTCGAGAACATCACGGTGGTGCGCGACGGCGAACGGGTCGCAGTCCGCTATGAAGCCCGTCGCCTCCAGGGTGTGGATCGCCTCGACGCTGGAAGCGACCTGATCGCCGATCGCCGCCGCGAGCGTGCGCGCGGGCGTCCTCGCGATGAGCTCCGTGTCGACGATCAGGCACTCGGGCATGACCTCGAGATTCCAAAAGTCGACCATCTGGGTTCCATCATCGCTGTAGATGACCGACATGCCGTTCGCCGTGGCGTTGGAAGCGACCACGGTCGGCAGCAATGCGATCTTCGCCCGATCGCGGCCCTGGTAATGCGCCGCCGCGCGCGCCAGGTCCATGCACTTGGCGCCTCCGACGACAACGATGATCTCCGGCGCGCGGCGCACGAGCTCACGTCCAACCTGCTCGATCGCGGCATAGGTGCAGGCTCCCCTCGGAACCTGATAGAACGCGCACGAACCGGCCGGCGGCTCGGTTCGCTCGAGCGTGTCCATGATGCCGGCGCTGCGTCCCAGCGGGTTCGAGGCCTGCATATGGAAGGCGTCCGGCGACACCGCGATGGAGCGGGCGATCTCCTGTTCGAGCTCGTCGGTCAGGTGGTGATCGTGCACCACGAGGTAGCGGTCTCCATAGGCGGCCGTGAGCCTCCTCAGCTCATGGCGCGCCCCAAAACCGATCGTGTAGTTCTGAAATGATGTGAAGTCGTAGCAAGCGGGCATTCGCGCCCCTCCCATCATCTATGCGGCCAAAAATCCGCAGCGGCGCCTCAACAGAAGCAGTCGGTTCCTTCAAGCGTGCCGTGCACGAGGGCCACGCTTCCTGCGCTGCCGGCCCATACCTCATCAGAGCATGACGTTTCCGCCGTTATCCATGATGGTCACGCCGGTTATGTTGCGCGCCTCGTCCGAGAAGGCGAAGCGGTAGATCGCGGCCATCTCCTCCGCGGACTGATAGCCCTTGAGCGGGTATCCGTTCCCCATCATCGCGGTGGCCTCCTCGACCGTCATGCCCTTGCGAGCCGCGATCTGCTCGTTCACGTAGCGGTGAAGATCGGTGAGCACGCTGCCCGGACCGATGCCGTTGACCGTGATGTCATAGGGTGCGAGATCGCATGCCATGGAGCGCATGAGTCCGCGCGCGGCCCATTTGGTCGTTATGTAGCACGTGCTCGGAGGATCCTGCATGAACGACCCCTGGGAAAGCCCGAGCATCATCGAATAGGGGCCCAGCGCAGGACCCTGGGAAATCATCTGCCGCGCGCCGTAGCGACAGGTGAGCAGCATGCCCGTCACGTTGATGTCGAGCATGCGCCTCCAGTCTTCATAGGAAAACGTGAGGAAGTCCCCGTAGATGAACACGCCGGCGTTCGCCCCGACGTAATTGACCTTGCCGTATGCATCGAGCAGGGTATCGAACATCGCCTTGACCGATGCCTCGTCGGTCACATCCGCCTCGATGGGGATCGCCTCGCCCCCGTCGTCGCGAATGCCCTGTGCCACCGCCTCGGCACGCGCGCGGTCGATGTCGGCCACTCCTACCGCCATGCCATCGGCAGCGAGCCGTTTGCACACTGCCTCGCCGATGCCGGCGCCGCCGCCGGTAATGATCGCCACGCGCCGATCCGTCATCATCGCACTCCCCTTTCACGCCACGTCGACCACGCCACACGATCACGCATACGCGCCACCTCCGGCGACGGGCAGGGACTGCCCCGTGATGCTGTGCCCCTCACGCACCAGGAACGAGACGAGCGCGGCCACATCCTCCGGCGTCTGCGGCCGTCCCAGCGCAAAGCGCTCGCGCGCAGCCTCGCGCAGGGCGGCGCGCGCATCTTCGGATGCGGAGCGATCCTCGACCAACCCCGGGCACACGGCGTTGACGCGCACCCCGTATTTGGCAAGCGAGCGGGCCACGTTGCGCATCAGGCCGCGAGCACCCCACGTGCCCGCACAGGAGAACATCGCATCAGGATCCTGATTGAAGGCAAGATCGCTCAGTATGAAGATAATCTCGCCGGGCACCGTCCCCGCAACCATATCGTTGGCCGCACGCTGCACGCACAGGTAGGCAGAATCCAGGTTGAGCGAGATTGAACGCTCCCACTCATCAATCGGGTCGTCCAGCCACGAGCAACGCTGCTGGGTGCCGACGCAATGCACCATCACGTCATACCGCCCCACGCACGATGCCACCTGATCGAACGCGTCCCCCACGCTCTGCCGGTCGCATGCGTCCACGGCTATCGCGCACGAGCGCGCGCCGCCCGACGAGAGCTCCCGTGCCAGGGAGTCGGCGGCCTCCTCGTTGCTATCAAGAATCGCGACCGCGTAGCCGTCGGCGGCAAGCCGCCGCGCGACCGCAGACCCGATCAGGCCGGCGCCGCCCGTCACGACCGCCGCCTTCGCCTCATCCGTCTCAATCATGACCAACTCCCTCGAACTAGCTCACGAACCCGCTCCTCGATATCATGCGCGCCGACACAATGGGAAGCCTTGAGCTCGGGCGCCGCGGGAACAGGGCACCACGGCGCCCCGAGGCGCGCCACCGGAGCCTTGAGGGCATCGAACGCGCGCTCGGCGATCAGCGCAGCCACCTCTGCTCCGAAGCCGCAGAACCGCGTGGCGCCGTGCACCACCAGTGCCCGCCCGGTGCGCCGCACGGACGCAAGCACGGCATCGAGATCAAGCGGAACGAGGCTGCGCAAATCGAGCACCTCCGCCTCGATGCCCTCCTGCGCAAGCTCCTCGGCCGCCTGGACGGCGACAAAGACGGCCGACCCATACCCCACGAGGGTGACGTCGCGGCCGTGACGCACCGTGCGGGCGCGTCCGAGCGGTATCGCGAACGACTCCTCGGGGACATCTCCCCGCACATCCTGAAGACGAAGGTCATAGAGGAACAGCACCGGGTCAGGGTCGCGGATGGCGGACGCCATGAGCCCCTTCGCGTCTCGGGGATCGGATGGATACACCACCTTGAGGCCCGGCACGTGGCAGAACAGCGCCTCTAGGCTCTGTGAGTGCTGCGCCGCGGACCCCTCGCCCAGACCGCACGCGGCGACGGCGGTCACGGAGGCTCCCATACCGTAGAGATAGCGCCATTTGGCCATCTCGTTCACGAACTCATCCATCGCGACCAGCGTGAAGTCCATGAGGTTGAATTCGAGCACGGAACGCATGCCCGAAAGGGCGGATCCCAGCCCCAACCCGACGATGGCCGTCTCGGATATGGGAGTATCGCGGACGCGCTCGGGGAACCGCTCGGCAAGCCCCCAGTACTGCTTGGCAACGCCGCCCCACGTCACATCCTCGCCGGCGATGAACACGCGGCTGTCACGTTCCATCTCGGACGTGATCGCCTCGCGCACCGCCTTGCCGAAGCGAATCTCGCGCCCACCCGCAGGCCCGTCGGCAACAGGACACGCGCGCTCCGGCGCGCTGGCGGCCGGCACCCACGGATCGGCAACATGCTCGTCCGCGTCGCCGTACACGCCGTTAGCAGCTGAGGAGGCGTCTGGCGCCGCGGCGGCGCGCGCGAACGCGGCGGCCTCATCGACCTCACAGCGCACCGCGTGCTCGATGCGCGCGAGCTCCCGCTCGGAAACGCCGTTCGCCTTGAGGTAGAGCCGTCCATTGACCACAGGATCGCGCTCATCAAGCCAGCGGCGCTGCTCCTCGGGGTCCTTGTAGGGAGCCGGGTCATCTATGTAGTGACCCATGTGGCGCCACGTCTTGTATTCGAGAAGGACGGGGCCGGCGCCGCTGCGGCACGCATCGACTGCCTGCTGGGCGGCGCGCACCGCCTCGACCATGTCGTTGCCATCCGCGACGATGCCGCGTATGCGGTACGCCGCCGCGCGCTCCGCGATATCATGCACCGTCTGATGGCGCTCCCGGCTCGTGTAGAACGCAAACTCGTTGTTCTCCACCACGAAGACGATCGGAAGCCGCCAAAGCGCCGCAAGATTCATGGCCTCATGCTGCGTGCCCCGATCAGATGCCCCGTCCCCGAAGAAGACCGCCGTGACGCCGCCGGTTTTCAGCGCCTGCTGGGCGTAGGCGGCGCCCACCGCGATCGGCGAACCCGCCCCCACGATCGCGGTCGCGCCCAGCACGCCGCGATCGACGGCGGCCGCATGCATGGAGCCGCCGCGGCCGTCCTGATATCCGTCGCCGCGCAGAAGGACCTCCGCCATCAGGCGCTTGAGATCCGCGCCCCGCGCGATGCTGTGCCCATGGCCCCGATACGTGCTCACCACGCGATCGCGCTCATCGAGGACGGCTCCCATCGCAGCCGCTATGGCCTCTTCGCCCAGATAGGAATGGCCGGACCCCGGGATCTCACCCGACAGATACGCATCACGAACCACCTCTTCAAACGCCCGGATGCGAATCATCTGAGTCCATACCGCTATATAGTCCCGGGCACCCATCATGTGTCACCCTTCTGAGGGGTCGCGGGGCCTGCAGATGGCGTCGCGCCGACCGCCGTCGATCGACGCGTCGCGCGCCGCTGGCTCAGGTAGTCAAGGCCGACGACGACGACCAGCACGATGCCCTTGCACACGAGCTGCGTGTTGGTGTCGGTCCCCAGGACGCCCAGGCCGTTTGAGAGCACGCCCATGAGCAGAACGCCCTGCACGACGCCGCTAACCTTGCCGCGGCCGCCCGTAAAGGACACGCCGCCCACCACGACAGCGGTTATGACGTCCATCTCAAGACCGCTGCCAGCCGTTGGGAACCCACCGAACAGACGCGAGAGCAGCACGATCGCGGCGATGCCCACCGTGAGCCCACAGACCCCGAAGGCGAGCAGGGTGGTCTTGCCCACCGAGACGCCCGAAAGGCGCGCAGCCTCCGCGTTGCTGCCGACGGCGTACAGGTAGCGACCCGGATACGTGCGCCTGAGAATGAGCGCGGTCACCACGAACACCGCGAGCATGATGATCACCGGAATGGGAACGGGACCCAGGTAGCCTTGACCCACCATGCGCATCACCTCGGGCAATCCCGAGACGGGCGAAGAACCCGTGATGATGTAGGCAAGCCCCTGGTAGACCTGGCTGATCGCCAGCGTGGCAAGCATCGACGGCATTCCGGTCGCAAGCACGATGGCTCCGTTGAGCACGCCCGCGAGAACTCCCATAAGCATGCCTGCAAGGCAGGCCAGCAACGGATCGACGTCCATCTGCACGATGAGGATGGCGACCGCGCACGAGACGAATGAGATGATCGAGCCGACCGAGATGTCGATCTGCCCGCAGATCACCACAAACATCATGCCTGCTGAGATAATGCCCAGCGTGGCGGTTTGCCGCAGCAGGTTGAACATGTTCGTCAGCGTGGCGAACCCTGGCGCGGCAACGCAAAAGAACGCAATCAAGGCGACGAGCAGCAAGGTGACCGTGCCTTCACGCAGCCTCTCACTCATGGGCGACCATCTCCTCCATCGATAGGGACGCATACTCCATGACGCGCTCCTGCGAGAACTCGGAACGGCTGTCGAGGGACCCTGCAACCCTGCCCTCGGCAAGCACGATGATGCGATCCGACATGCCCAAAAGCTCCTCCATCTCTGACGAGACCATGATGATGGCGTAGCCCCGGTCGGTGAGCTCGCCCATCAAGCGATAGATCTCGTGCTTAGCACCCACGTCTATCCCCTGCGTCGGCTCGTCGAACATCAAGATGCGCGCCGTGCTCGCCAGCCATTTGCCCACCACGACCTTCTGTTGGTTTCCACCGGATAAGGTACGCACCGCCTGACCGGTCGACACCGCTTTGACACCGAGCTTTCGATACTGCTCGTCAACGATCTCGGCCTCGCGCCCGCGATTGAGCACGAGCAGATGCGAGATGCGCTTGAGCAGCGACAGCGATATGTTGTCGCGAATGCTCAGGTCGACGAGGAGCCCCTGGCGCTTGCGGTCCTCGGGCAGCAAACCGATGCCCTCGGCGATGGCATCCTCAGGCGAGGAGAGATGAACTGCGCGCTCCCCGACGTAGATGCGGCCCGCCTGCAGCTGGTCCGCGCCGAACAGCGCACGCAGCACCTCCGTGCGGCCCGCTCCCGTAAGCCCCGCGAGACCCAAGATCTCCCCCTCGCGGACGAAGAGCGAGACATCGTGGATCGCCGCGGTGCTGATATGCTCGGCACGCAGCGCCACCTTGCCCGGGTGGACGGTCCGCGTGGGATACACCTCCGACAGGCTGCGACCCACCATGCAACGGATGAGCTCATCGCGCGGCATCTCCGAGGCGGCGCAGGTGCCCACGGTCGCGCCATCGCGCATCACCGTGATGCAGTCGGCGAGACGGTAGATCTCGGACAGACGGTGCGAGATGTAGGCGATCGCAACGCCCGATGCGCGCAGCCGCTCGATCAGCGAGAAGAGCCGCTCGGCGTCCTCGGCGGTCAGGGATGCCGTGGGCTCGTCGAACACGACCAGGCGCGTCTCCGTGGAAACCGCCTTCGCCACCTCGACGAATTGCCGCTGAGCAAGCGAGAGGCTCGAAACCGACGTAGCGGGATCGAGGTCTATCCCAAGCTCCGACAGGATCTTCCCCGACCGGCGCGCCACCTCGCGCCGATCAACCAAAGGTCCCTTGTGCGGCAGATCGCTGAGGCAGATGTTCTCGCCAACCGTGAGGTCGTCCACCAGCGCCGGCTCCTGGTAGATGACCCTGATCCCTAAGTCGAGCGCTTCACGCGGGGTGAGGCGCCCATGCGCCTCACCCCCCACCTCGATCGTCCCCGCATCGGGCGCCTCGCACCCCGAGATGAGCTTGACGAGCGTGGATTTCCCCGCTCCGTTCTCACCCACGAGCGCGTGAACCTCGCCGGCGCGAAATTCGATGGAGACGCCCCGCAGGGCAGCCACGCCACCAAACGCCTTCGTGATGCCGCGGGTCGCAACGACGGGAGCGTCTTGGGTGCTATCCATCTACGAGCCTCCTCATGCGATGTCGCTCCAGACTCGGCATCGCGCCACTGTTCACTGCCCCCACGGCTACTAGACCAGGTCCTCCCACTGGTCGCGGTAGTCCTCGACGTTATCGGCCGTGATGGCCGTACCCTCCCAATAGGTGTCTTGCTCGTCAGGAAGATCGCCCTCGCCGGTGAGCTCCGCGATACCCACGGCGACCATCTCCTGGCCGACGGCCGAGGCGTCGATGCCCACGGTCTCCTTGAACATGGTGTCCTGGGCGATGAGCGCCATGGCCTCCGCCGTTCCATCAAGCCCGAACATGCCGATGCTCTCCGGATCGTCCTTGCCGCCCGCGACAAAGGCCTCGTATACGCCGATGGTGCTCTGATCGTTGCAACCGATGACGAGGTTCACGTCCGGATGTGATTGCAGCAGGTTCTCGCCCGCCTCGAGGCCCTCCTCCTTATACGCGGCCTCGAAGGGCGGATCGATGATCTCCGCATCGGGTATGGCCTCGAGGAGCGCCTCATAGGCGCCCTCATAACGCGTGCCGGCAATCTCGGGCGAGATGGAATAGGTGCCCAGGGCCGCGACAACCGTGTTGCCCGCATCGACGATGTGCTCCTGGGCCCATGCGGCCGCGTCCGCGCCCAGCTGGCGGCCGAGCGTATGCCCATCCTCGCCGTAGTAGTAGGTGTAATCGGCACCGTCCACCTTGGTGCCGTAAATCAGCACGATGAGCCCGGCATCGTAGGCGCTCTGAATCTCGGTCTGGCAATCGCTGGCCGACTGCGGCTGGATGAGCAAGATGTTCGCACCCGAGGTGATCGCGTTCTCGATCATGCTGGCCTCGGTGGACACGTCCTGATCGTAATACTGAACCGTGCAATCGGCGCCGTGCTCATCGGCGTACGCCTGGATGGCATTACCCTGCGCCGCCGTCACCTCGCTTGAGGAGGAGATGAGGATCGCGACGATCTTAGGCGTGGTGTCGCCATCGGTCGAAGCAGACCCCGAGCCGCTTCCCGATCCGGGTTGCTCGGTCGTGCAGGCCGCCAGGGGTCCTGCGAGCATCGTGGCCGCGAACGTCGCCGCAGACGCCTTGAGAAATTGTTTTCGATCCATTGCCATAGTCAGTCTCCTTCCAACATGACAGCGGCACCCGGCCGGCATAAACCGGCACCGCCCCGATACCCTTGAACGGTGATCCCGTCGACGCGCTATTCCCCCGCCGGCGCGACGCCCTCGCCGATCTTTTTGCGCCACGCATTGAAAATGCCGCGGTAATCGCCCGCATCGAGCATGTCGCCGAGGGAATGCCAGAACGGGTCCTCATTGCGGAAGATCTTGGCGAAGAACCGGAAGCCGAACCCCTCGGTCATGCGGACCATCCACGCAAACTGCTCATCCTCAGAAAGCCCCGTCGACTCCAAAAAGATTTTCTCGGACAGCTTGATGTAGTGGTCATAGGTCCGGCGGTAGATCTGCATCTGATAGTCACGGGGGAACCCGTATTTAAAGTTCGTCTTGATCACCACGTCGAGCGCCGCCTCGACGCACTGATATTGGTTTATCTGGGGCTTCTCGGCGAGATCGTCTTTCCCGACGGGCCGGCAGTAGTTGTAGAACACCTTGTGCGAGGCCACGCAGCGCTTGGCGTAAAACAAAAACGTGTATATGTAGGTGACGTCCTCCTGGACGAACAGATTCTCGTTGAAGCGCAGGTCGTACGCATCGATAACCGCCTTGCGATAGAAGCGCCCCCATACGCAGTAGTGCAGCGGCCCGGCATAGGGCGACAGCCCGAGCAAATACGGCACGGCCGTGTCCATATCCTTGGTCTCGAAGGCATAATCTTCAGGCGGGGCGACCGGAGAGCACTCAATGCGCTCGTCTCCGTCGTAAATTGACCAGTTGAGGCCGCCGATCACCAAATCGGGCTGACCGTAGCGCTGTATCTCGTCCGCCGCCTCGGCAAACGTGCCCGGCTCGATCCAATCATCGGCATCGACGAACATGACGTAGGTTCCCCGAGCAAGGGCAAGCCCCGTGTTGCGGGAGCCGGAAAACCCCTTGTTCTGCTGATGCACCACCCGGATGCGCGCATCCTGCGCGGCATATGCATCGCAGAGCGCCGCAGACGAGTCCTGCGACCCATCATCCACGAGCACGAGCTCCCAATCCTCAAAATCCTGGCTCATGATGCTCTCGACGCACCGGGGGAGCAGGCGCTCCTCGTTGTACAGGTTTACGACAACCGAAAGCAGCGGCATGATGACACTCCCGATACCCTGAATCCACTCACACCTGAACGCGCGCTCAGGCGCCTGACACGTTCAGGGTACCGTGCTCAAAAACGCAATCTATGGAGGGCATCGACAACAAACGGCCCCCCAATCTGTCGCTTAACCTGATTGCCCCACGTTTCCGCCCCCATATGACCGAGCATACGCAAGCGCCTCGCCCAGCTCCGCTTGGAACGCCGGGGGGTAGTCGCCAAAGCACGACGCATACGATCCATAGTGCACCGCCTCCCGACACAGACGCCCCAGGTCGGCCGCAAGGGCGCGATTTGCCGGATGACGATCGGCGGCCGATCGGGCAGGCCCGATCAGCTGCGCCGCCGCACGAAACCGATCCTTCTGCGCATAGCGCAACGCGGCGGGGCAATCCGTCCGCTCAAGCGCGCGGCACATCTCATCGAAGGCGTCGAGCTCACTCAGCATCGCCCGGCTAAACGAGGGCGTTTCGGTTTTCGCGCGGTAGACATAGTCCGCGGGGCTCCCGCGAAACACCACGCCCGTGCAGCGCAGCAGATACCAGAAGACGAAGAGCCTATCCTCGTTGAACGCGATGCCATCGCGATACCGCAGGGGCTCGCCCTGCTCGATGAGCTCCCGATCAAAGACCTTGTTCCACACGTACCCCTGGTACATGAGATCGTTGGAGAACAAGCTCACCAGAAACGACTCCGCTGTCATGCGCCGCACGTCATGGCCCAGGTGCTCGGTGCCGTGCATGAAGGAGCCCGTCTCATCCACGACGCGGTACCCGCATACCCCCAGCGCGCCCGCCGCCGCGAGCGAGGAGAGCGAGGCGAGCCAGGTGGTCTCGGGACGGTCGTCGACATCGGAGAAGACGACCCATCGCCCGCAGGCGCGCGCGAGCCCCGCATTCCGCGCAGCCGACACCCCGCCGTGCGGAATGCGCACGGCACGGAAGCGCTGATCGGTGTCAGCGGCTGCGCGACAGGCGTCCCACGAGCCGTCTGTAGATCCGTCATCCACGAACAGCGCCTCGAAACGACGCTCCGTCTGCGCGCGGAGGATCCGCGCGATGTCGGGGACCGCATCCTCGGCGTTGTACACCGGCACGATAACGCTGATCGGCGTCATGAGGCAGACGCCTCGCTATCCCCTTCACGGTCCAAGGCGGCAGCGCACGTGGTGCCCACCGCCTCCTCTATCTCGCGCTTCAACCCCTTTCCCAGCGTTTCCTGAGCAGGGCCAAAGCCGCCATCGGGATTCCCCTCAACGACGATCCAACGACCGTCGTCCGTAAGGGCCCAATCCCAGTTGACCAGCCTGATGCCCGGAAAGAGGCGCATCGCCGCACGGGCTGCGCGACGAAGCTCTTCCCAACGGGGCACGCGGAACCCCTCGAAAGCAACCCCCGTATCCGGATGGGCGGGAAACACCTCGTGGAAATGAGTCGTAGCAGGGCGGTTCACGATGCCCGTATCCACATCGACGGCGGCCATCAGACCCCAATCGTTGTCATTCATCGCATCGCCCCTGCCGCAGCGCAGGATGGCGGCGACCATGCGCACCGCGCCGTCAGCGGATACGGCGAGCACGGTGCGGACCGTGTTGACGCTGGCGGGATGCAGTGAGCGCAGTGCGCTGTCTTGGAAGATGTACTCTTCGACCAGGTACTCCCCCGTCTGAAGCTGCGCGCGCAGCGCATCTCGATCACAGCGGGCAACGTCAACGACCGCCATGCCGGAGCCATAGCCACCGCGCCTGGGCTTGACCACCACGCGGGAGCACTGCTCAAGCAGCTGCTCGAGATCGTCCCGGTTGTCTGGGTTCGGGGCGAGCGTCCGCCGTCCGAGCAGCGAGGCGAAGCGCTGCGCGAAAGCCCCCCGATCCCGCAAGAGCGCCATCGAATCGGCATCGTTGCAGGCCCGGCAGAGCGCGGCGTACTCCGCGCGCGTGACATAGGAGCTCCGCGCGGCGGCATCCTGCTCGTAAAAGCGGTACTTGAGGTAGTCCATCGGCTCGACGCGCGCCGGCCCCCGCGTCGCCGCGAAGTCCTGCCAAAGATCATCGAGCGCACCGGCTTCGATGCGCCCCGCGAGATCAGGGAACCACTGGGCGCAGCGCATGAAGGCAAGCCGGAGATCCGCCGCCTCCTCGTCACTCAGGCGCTGTGCGACCGACGGGTCCGCCTTGTGCCAGCCCGTCACCATCGCTCGTCCATCGTGCCGCGGGCGTCGGCCGCTGACGCCTCGTCGCAGGGCAGCTGCAGCATATCTCCCAGCTCCCGGTCGTAGCGCTCGGGCTCCAAAAACATCGTGCCCCCACAGGGGTAGAAGGTGAACTCCGAGAAATACGGATGGCCTTGAACCTCGTAGAAATCAACCCGCACGAACGGAACGTCGGCTGCGCGAGCCAGGAGCTCGGCCGCCTGGCGCATCGAGGCAAACGAGTCCGGCATCCGCGTGTCCTCAGGCACATCGGGGTAGTCCCGCCGCTTGAAGGGGGCGCGTCTCCCCTCCCGGTCGAAAAACGAGACGGCGCCGGTATCGAAGTCTCCCAGCCCGCGCGATAGGCACACGTACGCGACCCGCCCGTTCATGCACATGAACTTGTAGTCTGCGGGACGTGCGCCTCCGCCATCATCGATGAGCTCCTCGCAGATGACGCGAGGGCGCTCGCACCGGTACGCCCATTCACGCGAGCGGCGGTAGAAGTTCGTCTTGAGCGTCTTGGCGAGCGTGCGACGCGCCGCGTCTCGATCGAGCGCCGCCGCGTCGCGACACAGAACCGCCCCGCCATAGCCGTTGGTGCATTTGAGCACGAAGCGCTCGGGCAGACGGCTGAAATCTATCTGGTCGGGGGTGTCCCAGCTCCCCAGCAGCGGTATCAGCCAATCCGCGCCCAGGTGCTGCGCCACGAAATCGCGCGCCTCGTACTTGTCGGCGAGCAGGCGGTAGATGTCGCGGTGATCATTCACCTTGATCCAGGCGATCTTTTCGTTGAAGCCTCGGGGATGGGCGATGTCCAGGCGCTTTCCAGAATAGGCCCAATACTGAAGCTTGAGATAGGGGGCATCTCCCAACCATGAGAAGACCCCCTTCTCGAAAAGCGGCAGCAGCAGCCATGAGGGACGGTCGCGAACCGCATCCCAGAACACATCTCCGCTCAACACGATGCCGCGCCTCGCTCACCCACCGATAAAGACGCCTCGCAGATGGCGACGGCGAAGACATAGCGTCTCCCCGGTACCAACCCAACGCGAATACGGCTCATGCCGATCAGCTCCATGTGCTCGCCCGTCAATCCGAAGCAGCGCACCTCTCCCCGATGGGCGTCCGCAATGAAGTCGCCAGGCGAGCGTACGTCCCCGTCGAACAGGACCTCCAAGTCATGCAGGCGCGCACGCATCCGCTCTGTCGCATGGGTCGCCTCATAGCGCCGAACCAGCGGCGCCACGCTTTTGACCGCGGCCTCCTTGATCGAGAACAACGATGTCGCCAGGACAGGCCTGGTCTCCTCCGGCACGCGCTCGATCATGCGCAGCTCGTTATCGGTGAAGAGGAATCGGTAGAAGCGCTCGTAATCGCAGTCAAGCCTGAAATCACGCGTATTGGCCAAGTCGATTCCCACGCCCGCAAGCCGGGAGCCCTCGGAGGGAACCGCGGCGAGCGCGCAGGCGTAGGCGTCTTCATCGGTAATGCTTATCAGCACGTCTTCCGAGTAGAGATCCGCATCATAGGTGCCATCCGCGTAAACGGTCGCAACGTAGGGAGCGTGATGACGGTCATGCAGCAGGCGGCTGCTTGGATCGCCGCTCGTCTCCTCAAGAACCCGGCAAATCGCGCGCTCGCCCACCTCGGCGGTCGAGACGTCGCGAGCGGTCACGAGCTCCCACGAGCGGGCGATCTGCGGAGTGAGCACATCCCGACACAACTGTCGCCCACAGGACAGGAGACCCGCCGATGCCTGCAGCTCATCGTCGGCACGCGCCCCGTCAGACGTTCCCGAGGCCGCTTCCGCAGACGCGGCGTCAGCCGCCGCCTCATCCTGCTTTCCGTCCTCAATGTCCAGCGCGTCGAGATACTCGGCGACGAGCCACGCAGGCGTCGTCAAGTTCGGATCGATGTAGTCGACGGACCGGTGAACGCGCTCGGCGACCTCGTTCCAGCATAGGTCGTTGATGTTGTACAGGGGATGCGCGGCGAAGTCGGCGGGGTCTCTGAGTATGGCCTTCAAATCCAGAGCCAGCGATGTGCCGAAACGGTTCCATGAGAACTCGCGATACCTCATGGCCTCTCTCAGCTCGTCACGAATGACCTGCGCCATCTCGGGTCTTGCATCGGGCGCGGCGGCGAAGAAGCGCGCGACCAGATTGTCCAGACGAAAGTGCAGATAGGTCATGTAGAGGCGCTTGTACTGCTCGGGATTGCTCTCGAGGAAGCGACGGATGAAGTCGTATTCGCCGCGCATCGCATAGAACTGCTTGAGGTCGGTCGCCTTCGTTGAGGCGCCGGGGTTGTCGACGCGATAGCAGTACAGCGCGCGATGCACGTAGACGACGCGCTTGGCCCACGCAAGCGTCTGGAACCAGAAGCCATTATCCTGAAACGCCGCTCCGGGGGACTCGCTATGCCTGATGCTTCGCTCGTTCAAAAACGACCGGCGGTAGATTCCCTGCCAGTTCATGGGGATCGGATAATACAGCGCGGTCGTCGTCGTGGAATCGTGCACCGGACCGTAGAAGCGCCGATCGGGACAGGCCTGCATATAGGTGTAGGAACGGCTCTCCCCCTCGCCCGTGAAGGTCCAGTAATCACCACGGACCACGTCGGCATCCGTCTCGCATGCCCGACGGTACAGCGTCTCCAGCATCTCGGGCATCATCAGGTCGTCTGACTCAAGAATCGCCACGTAATCGCCGATGGCATGGTCGATTCCCGTGTTCATCGCCTTGCCCGACCCGCCGTTCTCTTGGCGAATCACGCGCATGCGCGCATCAACGGCAGCGTAGCGCGCCAAGATCTCCGGCGTGCTGTCCGTCGAACCGTCATCGACAACGACGAGCTCGAAGTCGTCAAACGTCTGGCCAAGAGCGCTGTCCAGGCTCTCCTCCAGATACCGCTCAGCGTTATACGCTGGCATCACAACCGATAGCTTCGGCCCCATCTGCAACCTCATTCTCTGCGCCGCATCGTACCTTCATCCTTATGATTCATGCGTCCGCGCGCGAATTCCTCATCTGCGGCAACTAAGAATCGATGGAGGTCTTCGTCTGCCGGTCACACCGCGCGTGATCGCGGCGACAGCGCGCATGGCCTGCCGGCCATCGAGCCACGGTGTCTCATGGGGACCCTTCACCTGCGGGCATCTGGCAATCCCAGCACCTACGCGTCGTTACCGCGCGAGGCCCTCCACTTCACCTCTATCCGCACGGGAGAACCATGCAGATAGCGCCAAATCGTGATGGCGATGCGCAGACGAAAGCGCACCGTGGAATCCCCCAGGTCCACATCGAGAAGCTCGGAGATCCGCTTGACGCGGTACTTGAGCGTGTTGACATGAATGCACATCTTCTCGGCGGTCGTCTTCAAGCTCTCCCCGAACACCAAGTAATTAGCGAGCGTATCGATGAGCTCCGGCTTATCGAGTATGGGCTTGAGCACATGCTCCATATGCTCACGCAGATGCGTTTTGGGCTGCCTGAGGAGCAATATGTGCGCATACCAGTCATCGTAGAAGCTAATGAGCTCGTTCGCCTCAAGCGTCGTGAGGAGCTCCGCAAGTTTGACGGCATTGGAGAAGCTCCGAGAGAAATCCCGTATCTCAGATGCGAGCGTTCCAACCCACACCATCCATTTAATATTCGTGAGCCGGCGCACCAACGCGACCGTCTTCGTCACGCGCGTGCGCAGCTCGTGCCATTCCTCATCGTTTCGAACGGGAACGAAGCATACGGTGTACAGGCCGTTTTCAGAGAAGCCGAGACAGGGAACGTCCTTATATGCCAGCTCGCGATTCAGAAGGCTCTGCATCGTCGACGCATCGATCTCAGCCTGCAGGGGATCTTTGGTCTCAAGATTGCGATCACATACGAACAGGCAGATGTAGCGGTAATCAGGCCGATAGCCAAACATCTCCGCCATGGTCACCGACGGCTCGTAACTGTCGGAATAGCACACCGTTCTCAGCCATTCCTCAGAGCGCTGGGACTCATCGAAGTTCCGAGCCACCACCGAGGCAAATCGTTTTGAGAAGCTGATGACGTTCAGGTTGCCGGGGATTTGAATGACAGGCAGGCCCTCGCGGTCGCACAGCGCGATGCTCTCCTCATCAAGCGGGCTTCCCTGGGCAGAGATCACGATACCGGCCGGCTCGTATGACAGCACGCGTTGCACATAGGCACAAAACGAGGAGATCTCGACGTTTCCCGTGTACAGCAGGAGCAGCCCGGGCATGATCCAGTTATCGAACTGAAGATGCGTGTCAGGAACGCACCACGTGACATCTCGATCGCGTCCCCTACCCCCTGCGACTATGCGGGCGCCCGCCATAAGCGGCAAGCACATCAGATCATCGACTACCATATACGCCCATCACCACGCCATCGCCGCACGAAACCATGTATGTCTGGTATTCCCCGCAAACCGCGCGCAAAACACATGAGGGGATTAGATTTTTGGATGTGCACATACGCCGCGGCTTGCCCGCGAACTTTTGGGGACCATGCGCCGACCGCAGCAACACGCAGCATTCCGCCCACGCCGTAAGGCGTGGGCGGAATGAGGGACTGCGGTTCCTGTCACGCGCGCGTAGGCTCGCTACTCCTCGTTGACTTCCTCAGCAACCCACTGACGACGCAGGTCGTACGTGAACGCGTCATGGAAGTTCTTGTCGAGCGAGTCGCTGAAGAGCTGAGCGTAATCGCACTTATCAGGCGCAAGCTCGGCGTAATTGAGGGCGGCGTGGCCCGATCCGCCCCACACGTGGAGATCGGTGTAGACCCCCGCCTGAATCAGCTTCGACACATACTGCAGAACGGGGTCCACCGACACGTCGTTCTCACCCGTGTGGATGAAGTGCGGGGGAAGGCCCACGCAATCCTCGACGGTCGCATGGTTGGCAAACATCTCAGGCGTGACCGATGCGGGGTTGGCCTTGTCCAGACCCAGCCACAGCATGCTGCTCAGGTACAGGTCTTCACCGGCGAAGGAGAGCTCGCGCTTTGAGGACGGGTAGATCGTGCGCTCGTCGGGAATCGGGATGGTGACGATGCAGCCGCGCGGCTCGAAGCCATGATATCCGTAGCGCTTCAGACGATGGCAAGCCGCAAGCGAGAGGTGCCCGCCCGTGCTTCCGCCGTAGAGGAGGATCTTATCCGGGTTGACGCCCAGGTCCTCGGCGTTGTCGATGATCCACTTGAAGGCGGCGTGAATGTCGTTGATCGTCTCGGGGTACCCGCCGTCGCTGTAGATGGCACGATACTTCGGCACGACCACGACCGCGCCCACGCGATCGGCGAGCGAGCGCCCATCGATCGTGAAGTCCATGCATGCGGTAAGGCCGCCGCCCGCAAGGTTGATGATGCAGGGAAGCTTACGGCGCTTCGACTCGGTGGGCCAGTACACCGTCACATGAACCGGGGTGTCCGGCTCCTCGGGGCATCCGGGAGCATCATAGGACTTCACGCTGGGGTCATTGGGGTCGGCAGGCGGGAAATTCGCCTGCAGGCCGGCAATCATCTGGTCGCTGTAGGCCTTGCGCTCATCGAAGCTCATGTTCGGGTTGAGCGTCGTGTCGCGCATGTTGCTGACGCCCTCCGCGCCCGCGTAGATATCCTCGATCTCAGGATGGGCCCACTTCGCGGCGTTCGAGCGATCGTTCAGCTTGTTCAGGTTCATCGTCTTGCTTCCTTTCGAACGTGGTTTTTCCGCACTAGATGGCGAGCACCTCGGCATCATCGAGCTCCCAGTCCTCATCGCAGAGGGCCTCAACGAGCTCGTTTGCGACCTCAAGATCGGCCTCGTCGGCAACCATCACCGAGAACGAGTCCTTCTTGATGTTGTACTTCTTGCAGCTCCGCTCGGCATACAGGGCGAAATCGAGCATGTCGTCCACATCGCGCGTCGCGGGGCAGATGAAGACCACCTTGTTCTCCTTCGCGTACGCGCTCAGCGCATCCGCCAAATCGCTTCCCGGCGCAACGTCCCCCGAGGCGAGGTAGATAACGCCCGGACGCGGATTGATCGGCACGTAGTTGACCGTCGGCGGCGAGGGAATGACGACCTTCTTGGTCTCGCTCGCCGGAACCACAAGACAGCCGCCGTCAACCACATCGACTTCGACATCGGTAATATCAGCCATGGTTTCCTCCTCACTTTCCCCTTCGAATGCATTTCGAAAGGATCTTCTTCCGGTCACGAACTTCGCTCACAGCTCCTGCGGCATGAGCCCCGGGCGATAGCGCATGCAGCGGGCCACGTACCCAACGCGCATGCAAAACAGCCCGAGTGCTCTCACCCCCTTCCCGTCTCGACGGACGCGCGCGCCGCGCCCTTCCTTATTGCTCACTCTCCGTCCAAGGGCGAGAGAAGTCGTACTTCAGGGCAATATCGATGTTGTAGTCATCGCCCTGTGCCATGAACGCCCCGAGCGCCGTGGAGGGGTCCGTCGTGTTGTGGTTGCAGCCACCCCACACGTGATAATCGACGAAGACGTTCGCCTGATGCATCTTGTTGATCAACTCGAGCGTGGCGTCGCGCGAGCCGTCCATCTCGCCGATGATGGGGAACCAGGTGGGCGGGTAGCCCACGCAATCCTCGACCGTGGCACGGGACGGAAGGATGTCGGGCGGCAGGGTGGGGTCGCCGAAACGGTCCCCGAGCCACAGCTGCATAGTCAGGCGAATGGCCTCGGCATCCCATGCGTTGATCGTGCCGGCCTCGGCATCCCTGAACGAGAACGTGCCCGACTGGCCAGGGTTCACGTCGTCGACGATGGGCAGGGACGCGACGATGCCGCGCGGCTTGATGCCATACTTCTTGAGCCTGAAGCCCAGGCAGAGCGCGAGCTGCCCGCCCGAGGAGAACCCGTGCACCACGATCATCGACGGGTCGACGTTGAGCTCGTCGGCATGGTCGAGCACGTACTGGTAGGCCGCATGGCAATCATTGACCGCCGCGGGAGCCTTCGCCTCAACGCACGTGCGGTAGTTCATGGAAACCACGACGGCCTTGTGGTGCTTGCTCAAGGAGTTGAGCATGGACATGTAGTACTCGTAGGACCCGGCAATATAGAGCCCGCCGCCGGGAATCTCGATGATGCAGGGAATCTTCCCGTTCTCGAGCTTGTCCTCATCCTTCAGGTTCGTGGGGATCCGGATGCAAATCTCCGCGGGAACATCGGGCTCCTCGCAGCAGCCCGGTGCCTCGACAAACTCCCAGCGTCCCCGCTTGCGGCTTTTCTCCGACTCGTTCTCAAGGTACTGATCGAGCATGAAGGAGCGCTGCTCCTTGCGGTCCGCGATGTTCTCCTCGGGATCCTTATCGCGCATCTCGAAGAAGGTGTCCATAAGGCCGGGAACGTTCCAGTTCGCCCCTCCCAACGCATCGGGATGGGCCCATTTCACATCGAGGCGGTTGTCCTGACGCAAGGTGATGTCAGACATGATTACTCCTCCTGTTCAGATGCTGTCTCGTCTTCCATGAGCCACGAACGGCGCATGTCATACCTGAGGAAGTCCCGAATGTTGCCGTCAACGACCGCCTGGTAGCGCTGACGTATGGGATTGTCCTTGGGCGCGTTGTACAGGGTTGCGTGGCAGGCGCCGCCCCATTGGTGGATCTCGGCGTAGGTGCCCGCCTGGTAGAGCTTGCTCATGAACGCCATCGCCGGATCGCGCCCCGCATCGCTTTCGGTTGTATGGATGACGATGGGCGCCAGACCGCGGCAGTCCTCGACCGTGGCGTTGTCCACGAGCGCCTCGGGGCTCACGGCGCTCCGGTCGCAGCCCTCGCCCAGATACAGGTTCATGACCTTGTTCATCTGGGCGCTGTCCCAGTTATCGCTTCGATAGTGATTGGACAGGAACGCGGGATCGTCCGAGAAGATGGGGTCCAGGGACACCACGCCGCGCGGCTTATACCCGTAGCGCTTGAGACGGAACGCGAACGCGAGCGCGAGATACGCGCCGGCGCTCATGCCGGCCAAGACGACCTTATCGGGATTGACGTTGAGCTCCTCAGCATGCTCGATCATCCATTGATACGCCGCATGGCAGTCGTTGATCGCAGCCGGGAACGGCGCGTCGAGGGCGCTGCGATACCAGGGAGACACCACGATGCAGTTGTAATCGCGGCAATACTCCTCGATGGGGCCCATATACGGAGACCCGTAGAGCATCGCGCCGCCCGCGATGTAGAAAATCGTCTGCATCTTGCGGCGACGCTTCTTGGGAAGGCGCACGGTGACGCGAACGGTATGATCCGGCTCCTCCGGGCAACCGGGAACCGTGAAGTCCTTGGTCTCCCCTTGCTCCGCGAGGTCGGGATTCTCCTCAAAGAACGCCGGCTTACCCTCCTCAAGCGCAACATGGGTCTTGTTGCGCGATTTCAAACGCTTCTCATAGGGACGCTCCGGGTCGGTGAGCTTGTCGACCGTCTTGCGACCGTCGATGTAATACTCTTCCTCAAAGCCAGGGTGCGCCCACTTGGTGTCGTTGCGATCGAGCAGCCGCTCGTCTATGACCAAGTTCTCCTCAACCATCTGTTCATCCTCATCTCATACCGATGTCTTGGATAGCCGGGCGGGGGCGAGCCCAGCCGGGCCACGCCGCCCCGCCCTATCTACGGCCTAGCCCAAACGCTCCTTGAGCATCGAGACGACGTCCGCCACGGTGGCGAGGTCGGCAAGATCCTCGAATTCGAGGTCCTCATCGAGGTCAAGGTTCTCCCCAATGAACATGGCGACCTTGAGCACGCGCGAAGACGAGTTGTTCTTGAGCGCGGCGAACTCGAGATCCTCCCCGACCTCCGCGATGTCGATCTCATATGCCTGCGCCACGGCGTCGCGCACGGCAGCGAGCACGGGATCCTCGGCCGTCGAAGCTGCCTGCGGCGCGCTCACGGAACCGCCGAAGAGCTTCGCCTCGTTCTCCTCCTGCTTCGCACGGATCTTGGCGTCGTTGGCATTGCGCTCCTCAGCCTCGGCGCGCTGCACCTCCTCGGCCTTCTCGAACCACGTGGGCGTGCGGCGCATGTCGTACTTCATGAAGCACTCGATATCGCCATACAGGTTGTCCCAGAAGCGCTTCGCCATGTTGTTGACGACGCCCTTCTTGTTGACCGGCTTCGAGTAGTAGAGCGTGGCGTGGGCCGCACCCTCCCACACATGCAGGGAGGTCGGAACCTTCGCCGCGTACAGCTTCTGAGCAAACTCCAGGCACGCGTCGCGATCCTGATCGGACTCGCCCACGTTGATCACGATCGGGCAGAGGCCGCGGCACTCCTCGACCGAGGCGTGGTTCGCAAAGGCCTCGGGCCCCAGGTAGTTCGTCCCGCAGTTCTCCCAACCCACATACGTCGCGAACATGATGTGCGCACGCGTCGCGTCGCAGGGGTCCTTGATGATCTTGTTGGACTCATAGAAGTTGCGGTCGTCGATCATGGGGTCATTCGCAACGACGCCACGCGGCTGATAGCCGTAGCGCTTGAGGCGGAAGGCCAGCGAGAGCGCCAGATGCGCACCGGACGACTCGCCGAAGATCGTCACGTTGTCGGCATCCATGTTGAACTCGTCGGCATGCTCCGCGATCCACTGGTAGCCGGCGTGCAGATCATTGATCTGGGCGGGGTACTTGGCATCGAGCGGCGTGCGGTAGTCCGCCGCGACGACGATACAGTTGAACTTCTTCGCCCAGCGCAGCGCCTCCGGGAAGATCCGGATATCGTGGGTGAAGAGCGCTCCGCCCATCACATAGTACAAAACCGGCTTCTTCTCGTACCCCTCCTCCGTGGGCACGGTGATGTAGACGTTGGTGGGCGTATCCGGCTCCTCAGGGCAGCCCTTGGCCTCGTACTTGACGAGCTTGGCGTAGGGAACCTCGCTCTTGTCCTTCCAGTCGATGCCCTCGAAGGGCTTGTAGGGCTTGTCCTCGTACATCTTCGCTGAGGCGTCGCGCAGCTTCGCAAGGCGATCGCGGCGCTTCTGGAGCGGCACCGTGTCGTCGCACAGCTCGTCGATCATGTCGGCGTTGCCCGCAACCCACCACTTGGTCAGCTCGGGGTGCGACCACATGACATCCTGTCGGCTATCGAGGTCGCGCCCATATGCGCTCTCTTTCAGATTCTTCTTGTTCGGCATGGTCTCTCTCCTTCATCCTGCCGCGATCCGTAGGATCGCTGGGTCCCGGACAGGCGGGAACCCAGCGACATACTTGCCTCAAGCCGTTTGAACCTGGGCGGCCACGATCACCGTCGTGCCATAGATGTCATCCACCGACGCGCCGCGGGACAGGTCGCAGATGGGCTGCTTGAAACCTTGGAGCAGCGGGCCATAGGCCTTCGCCCCCGTCATGCGCTGCACCAGCTTGTAGCCGATGTTGCCGGCGTCGAGGTCGGGGAAGACCAGCACGTTGGCCTGCCCGTGGAGAACGTTCCCCTCCCCGACCTTGCGCTCAGACACCTCGGGCACGATGGCGGCATCCGCTTGCAGCTCGCCGTCGATCGTGATGTCGGGACGCTCGGCGCGCACCAGCTCATAGGCGTCGACGACCTTCTTCGCATCCGGCCCCTTGCCCGACCCCTTGGTGGAGTACGAGAGCATGGCCACCCGAGGCTCCCAGCCAAGCAGCAGCTTGGCGGTATCGGCTGAGCTCTCGGCGATGCTGGCGAGCTCCTCATAGGTGGGCGAAACCGTCACGCCGCAGTCCGCGAAGAGCATGAGGCCGTCCTCGCCGCCCGACCAGGTGGGGATGTCCATGAGGAAGTAGCTGGACGGTATGCGGATGCCCTCAGCGAGGCCGATGATCATCGTGCCCGCGAAGATCACGTCGCTCGTGGAGTGCACAAGCCCCGCAACCATGGCGTCGACCTCGCCGAACTTCACCAGCGCCGCAGCGAGCCACAGCACCTTCTTGCGCATGCGCTTCGCGATCATGCGCGCCGGCATCTCAAGCTGATCCACCAGCTGCTCGGCATAGCCATCGATGCGATCGTCGTAGGACGCGGGCGCGACCACCTTCACGAGGTCGGTGTCCACGCCCCAACCGGCCACCGTCTCGGGGTCGCCCAGCACGACGGGGTTGCACACCCCGTCGCGCGCCAACCGCTCGGCCGCCTGCGCGATCTTCGGGTCGTCGCCCTCAGGAAACAGGATCGTGGGGCAGGTTGCCGACGCCTTGGCGCGCAAGGTCTCAAGAGCGTCCATTACTTGACCTCAGCATTCACCACGACGCCGTCACGGGCGACGATCTTGCCGTTCTTGAGCACGTAGCTGCAGGGGTTGTTGAACACCGTCAGATCCTTGTCGGGCTGACCGTCGATCACGCACAGGTCGGCAACTTTCCCAACCTTGACCGTGCCCTTCTTCTTGTCGAGCTTCATGATCTTGGCGGAGTTGATGGTGGCCTGCTTGAGGATGTCGATGTTGGACAGGCCGGAATCGGCGCGCGCAACGAACTCGACGGCGGGCATCTTCCGGAAGTCCTTCTGGAAATCATCCGTGCCCCATCCGATCAGGACGCCGGCCTCGTGCGTCAGGCGCAGAGCCTCCATGGCGCCCGCGTGCACGGTCTCATAGGTCGGCCACCCCTGCTTCCAGCCAACATAGGTCGCCGCGACCGTGGGAACGTAGTTGGTCTTGAAGCCGTGCTTCACGATGCGATCGACGTTGTCCTGGTTGAGGTAGTACCCATGCTCGAGCGTGTAGCACTCGGCCTCGATGATGGCCTCGTCGCTCTCCACGCACGTGGAGTGCGCGGCCACGTACGAGCCCTCCTTCTGGGCGCACTTCGAGAACTCGACGATCTCCTCGGGATACCACAGGAAGCGTCCGAGCGCGTCCTCGTCGCACTTGATCTCGTTTTTGCGCGTGGACCCGCAGATCTTGATGAAGTCCGCGCCCTCGGAGAGCTGGCGACGAACCTCGCCCTTGATGTCTGAGATGTCCCGGATGGGGCGACCGTAGCCCTCGCATGAGCTGTAGATATCAAGCAGGCGCTCATCGGGGAAGTGCGGGGAGAACGACGGGCCGCATGCGTAGATGTTCGGCCCCTGGATCACATGGGCGTTGATGGCATCGCGCAGGGTGATGGCCACGTTCGCGATGGAACCGCAGTCGCGGATGGTCGTGTACCCGTAGCTCATCATGCAGTTCGCATAGTTGATGCTGCGGAAGATATGGTCGGCATAGGTGTAGTCGTGCAGCGTCGGGAAGCTGTTCTTCTCCCAATAGAGATGGTCATGCAGGTTGTACATGCCCGGCATGACCGTCTTGCCCGCACAGTCGATAACTTCCTCGCCTACATAGGAACCCCCTGCAGGCAGGATCTCCGCAATCTTCTTCTTTTCGATGCGGATATCGGCCATCTCCTGGTCGATACCCTCACAGAGCTCAGGAATCAGCCGACAGTTCTTCAGAATCATAGATACACCCTTCTCTTGTACCGGCAACACGGCACAAGCTGCCCCTCAGTGATGGCACCATGCGGCAGCACGTACCAGCATCCCAAGGGGGGACGCTCGTTCCGGCAAAGCCACATCCACTCGAAACACTGCGCGCAGCCGAAAGGATGTTGAAGAAGAAGCGCTTCGGCGGGCATCTTCTTCTTGCATATTCCATTATGGAAATGAGCCGTTCTATTTCCTCATACGCCGAGTACGAAATCTGGCGACGGTTTATGTCCGCTGTGGTCGAAACAGCGAGAATGCGCAGGTAGAAGGCCTTGATTGCCCTGTTGGGGAACGTGTCTCCAACACCGCGATAAGCGCGGCCGCACCATGCGCTCCTAATCTACTTGAATTAGACTAAACAGAGAGCAACTGCTATACGTCAGATATGGTACAAAAGTCCCATGGAGCTCGCTAACAGCATGAGCCCCGATTTCTACCAGGACGGCGACTCATGGGCACAGCCCGTAAGGTTCTGGGAATCTGAACGTGCGGCGCAGCAGGACGATACAAATTGTAGAAGTTAGAAGGTGCTCTATGGCAAGACAGTACACGCTTGGACAGATCGAGCAGGTTGATTTGCGCGACGTCTGGCCCCATGAGGCGCTTGATTTCACCAAGTGGCTGTCAGAAAGCGAGAACCTGAAAATCCTGAGCGAGTCGATTGGCATTGAGCTCGAACTCGTTGAGACCGAATCCTCCGTGGGATCCTTCAGTGTCGACATTTTCGCCGACGAGATCGGAACAGGGCGCAAGGTTATCATCGAGAACCAACTCGAGGAGACCAACCACGACCACCTCGGCAAGATCATCACCTATGCCGCGGGGAAGGATGCCGAGATTGTCATTTGGATAGTCGCGCATGCACGGGACGAGCATAGACAGGCAATCGAATGGCTCAATCAGCATACTGACAGCAATTTCTGCTTTTTCCTCGTCGAGATCCAGCTCTGGAAAATTGGCGAATCGAATCCGGCACCACGCTTCCAGGTTGTCGAGCAACCAAACGAGTGGACGAAGATGGTTAGGATGTCCGAAGAGCTCACCGAAACGGAGCGGGTAAAGCTCTCGTACTGGACTAAATACCATGAACTTGCCCAGGAGAACGCTGAGTTCATGTCTCGTTTCAAGCCGCGCAAGCCTTCTAAATACCACTGGACCACACTCGGCTGCGAAAGCTCTGAATACCACATGTCGCTTCTCATAGACACGCAGTACAAGCGGATTGGCATAGAGTTCTACGTGCCTGATAACAAGGAACTCGGACACAGAGCAATCTCACTGAAAGATCGCTTCGAAGAAGCGCTGCAACTCGAAGCGACCCCTATCGATGCCAAGAAGGCATCGGGGCTTCGCTTCTATAAAGACGGCTATGACATCAAAGGAAAACCTGAGAAGTGGCCAAGCTTCATCGCGACGCAGCTCCAGTGGGCCATCACGATGAAGAGGCTCATAGACGAACTGGGCCTCTAACGATCTCCATCCTCATTCAATATCGGGAATGAAGCCATCCGCCCGCCTCAGCGTCCTCTTACCTTGATGTCCCCAAACCAGTGACAGATCGCCGACTTAGACGCACTTCACGTTGACCCTGATGAGCTGCAGCACTCTCGCGAAACCCACCGTACGAGAAGGCGTTCACTCCCCGGGAGCCGTCTCATCGCGCCTTGCGCCGCTCCAAGTCCTCGCTGAGCCTCGTGGAGCCGCACGTGCGGCGTCAATGCGAACGTCTGTCGCAGCCATGAATCGGAGGCCAACGAGCTACAGCCAATCGCGTCGTAGCTTTGAGCGCAAGCGCCCTTGCGCGTCCTCATATAAGATCATCCCGGCATACGCAAAAAGGACGAGAAGAGCCCTCATACCAACGGAACGATCGGAGCCCCGCGAGAGCCGGGGCTTCTTTCATGAAATTCTGCAGCAAGCCTTCCGCCTGCCGCCTTCTAGCTCGGATCCGAGCATCCCCTTACAGCGGGTCGCCCGCGCCGACGAACTAGCGCGCGAACCTCGCCATGACGCCCACCAGGCGGT
>CAZUYD010000014.1:0-27726 GCA_964624825.1 uncultured Enorma sp.
TCACGAAGGAGCAGCAGGACGAGGTTATCTCGCGCACCTTCCATGACGGGATGTAAGCGCTTCACGTTATATTGATAGGCTTTGTTGGCTCGCAGCTCACCTCTGAGCTGCGAGCCATTTCATGCCGGATGCTCACAGTCCGCACCGTTCTGCAAACGTTGTAGCATACAAATCGACGCTTGAGGCAAGCTGTCGGCGCAATGGTATGCGATGTGCGCTCGTTCATACTCGTTCAGGGTTGCTGCCATTTGCGCGGCAGCGTTTTGGATTGAATCAGTGTGCGCCCCTCCGTATCGTATGAGGCGAAAGGAGGAGCCATGACCGCGCAGGACACGAGCATCGTCGAGTATGTGCTGGAGCACCCTGGTGTTTCACCGGCGGCGCTTGCCGAGCGATTCGGCGTGAGCCAGCGTACCATGCGCGGCTATATCCGCCGTGCCAACAACAGCATGGGATCGGCGGCTCATATCTCCTTTAAGCGCAGCAGCAATGGCTACGTCTGCGAAGTAGTCGACCAGCAGGCACTCGACTCCTGGCTCGAACGATCACATGTCCTGACACGGGACGATCCTGCTACGAGCACTGACCGGCGCGCCGTCTACCTTCTTAATGACCTGCTCCTGCGTAGCGACTGGATAACTCTCGATTCCTTGGCCGAAATCCTGTTTGTCTCGCGTGCTTGCATTTCGAACGACCTCAAGCGCATCGAGCCGATTCTTGCTCGCTACAACCTTTTGCTCGAGAAGCGCCCCCGCTATGGTATCCGCATCCGGGGTTCTGAGATGGGCCGTCGCCTCTGTCTGGCCGATGTGACAGTGCGCCGCATGACCAGCACAACGAGCGCCAGCGACACTTTCGAACACACTTTCGAGCCGCTGCTCAATACGGTCGCTGACTGCGTTAACAAGGTGCTTGACCATGATGACTTCGTGGTAAATTCGCTGTCTTATCAAAACCTGCTCGTGCACATCGCGATTGCGGTGCTTCGCATCAAGGGCGGCGACTGCATGCCGGCCGAATCTCTGCCGGCTTCCGCTACCACGAGCACGCTCGAGCGTGCCTTGGCTGAGGACATAGCCGAGGCGGTGAGCCGCGCGCTCGACATCGAGCTGCCGGAAAGCGAAGTCGGCTACATCGCAATTCACTTGGCTGGCAAACGCGTGCTCTACGGTGATCATACCGAGGGTGAGAGCAACGTGATTACCGACGAGATGTGGGAGATTGCCAGTCGCATGATTGATGTCGTCTGGCGCGCCTATCGTCTCGATTTTCGTGACGACGTAGAGCTGCGCATGAATCTTGCGCGGCATATCGCCCCGCTTTCAGTGCGTCTCACCTACCGCATGCATCTCGAGAATCCCCTGCTCAACGATATCAAGAGTCGTTTCCCGCTTGCCTACGCTATGGCGGGGGATGCCTCGACGGTTCTGATGGATGCCTTTGGCTACTATCCATCCGAGCACGAGCGCGGTTACATCGCGATGGCCTTCGCGCTCGCAATCGAGCGGCAAAAGACCAATCAGAACAAGAAGCGCGTGCTTGTAGTGTGCGCCTCGGGTGCGGCGAGCGCCCAGTTGCTCGCCTATAAGATCAAACAGGAATTCGGCACGCGTCTCGCCGAGGTTGCCGCGTGCAATGTGGCGCAAGTGGCCGAACAGGATTTTAGCCAGATCGACTATGTGTTCACAACTGTGCCCCTCAGTGTGTCGGTTCCGGTTCCCGTACGCGAGATCACGCTGCTGTTGAGTGATGCCGACCGTGCGCTCATGCGCGACGTCTTTGAGCTGTCTTCCCCCAAGGACAACCTGCGCATCTATTTTCCGCGCGAACTCTTCTTCACTCATGAACGGTTTGCCACCAAGGGCGAAGTCATTTCCCGGCTATGCGAGCGTCTGCGCGATACGCGCCCCACCGAGATTCCCGAAACGTTTGAGGAGCTTGTCTGGAAGCGCGAGGCGGCAGCACCAACCTCTTTTGGCAACGCGGTCGCGCTCCCACATCCCATCGAAGCGGTAAGTGAGCAGACCATCGTTACCGTTGCCCTGCTCGATGAACCGATCGATTGGGGTGTCGAGGGTCTGCCTCCCGTCCGGGCGGTCTTCCTAATCTCCTTTTCGCGGCTTCCCGACGCCAATCTCGATCGTTTCTACGGCACGATGGCAAACCTTCTCAACGACGGCGCGGCCATTCAGGCTCTGTTGCGCGACCAAACCTACGAGCGCCTGCTCGAAGAGCTGCGTCGACGATAAGCCTGCATGTCGGGGATTAATCTGGCAGCTACCCGATTCAATCACAATCTGACCGATACGCTACGAAAGGAACGTACCGCAATGAAAACGACCGAGGAGCTCACCATGAGCGCGTTCCAAATTATCGCCTACGTGGGCGAAGCGCGCAGCCTATACATCGAGGCGATTCATGCTGCCAAGGAAGGGGACTTCGATCGCGCCGAGCAGCTCATGAAAAAAGGTGGCGATATCTTTCTCGAAGGACATACCGTCCATACGGTTCTCGTACAGGAAGAGGCTGCTGGCGACGCCATCGCCATGACGCTCATGCTCGCGCATGCCGAGGATCAACTCATGAGCGCCGAAGGGTTTCAGATCGTTGCGAGCGAGATGGTCGATCTGTGCCGCCGTATCGGCATCAAGCCGCTGAGTTAGCGCTATCCATGCCCAGAAACGCAGCCTACACGCATAGCTGTCTACCTGGGACATCCCTTAGAGAATCCGGGTTTCACAGGTCTAGTCATAGATTGTCTGCCTGCATATTTCGGTAAGAAAAGGAGTAGCCATGCAAGGGTTTTCCAATTTTATTGAGCAGAAGCTCATGCCTGTAGCGGCGAAGATCGGCTCAAACCGGTATCTCACCATTATTCGCAACGCTATGTGTGTCTACATCGCCTTGCTCATTGTAGGTTCGATTAGCATTTTGCTGACGAGCTTCCCGGTCGAAGCCATCGCTAACGTGCTCGCACCCGCCGCGTCCTTCTTCAATGCGGTCTACAGCTGCACCACGGGCATGATGGGTCTCTTCACGGCCGCGAGCATCGCCTATTACGCGGCAATTGAGTTCAAGACGGACACCTTCACCAGTGTGCTCACGTCGGTAGCCGCTTTCATCGTGACCCAGATTACCGCTGACGGCGCGATTGACACAGCCGGTCTTGGTTCCAACGGTTTGCTTACCGCAATGGTTGTGGGCTTTGTAACCGTGGGCATCATGCGCTTCTGCACCAATAAGGACGTCGTCATCAAGATGCCTGCCGGCGTGCCGCCTGCGGTGGGGGACTCTTTCACCTCGCTGATTCCTGCCGCGCTTGACGTATGCCTCTTCGCGCTCATCACGGTCGTGTTCAACGTGCGCATTAACGAGCTGCTGGGTATTGTGTTTTCGCCGCTTGCCGCAGCCATCAACACTCCGCTCGGTTACGGTATCTACCATGCGCTCTGTGGCTTGGTGTTCTTTTGCGGTATCAATTCTGCCGTGGTCATTGGCGTCGTGCAGCCATTCATCATGCAGATGGGTACGGCGAACGAGGCCGCTTACCTGGCTGGCGAGACCCTGCCATACTCCGTGACCTATGCCACGGACTCCATGATTTGGGCTGGCGGCACCGGTATGACCATCGGCCTCGTGATTCTCATGTGCTTTATTGCCAAGAGCGCGCAGTATCGAACCATTGGCCGCATGTCCGTAGTGCCTGCGATCTTCAACATCAACGAACCCGTGATCTTCGGCACTCCGATTTGCTTCAACCCAATCTTCTTCTTCCCCTTCGTGTTCCTGCCAGGCATAATGGCTTTCCTGACCTTCCTCTTCACCGACATGGGTCTCATCGCCGCGCCTGTGGTGGGCATGGTTCCTTGGACGCTTCCGCCGGTGGCCGTGGGCATCTTCATGGGCGCAGGTAACATTACGAACATCATCTGGTCCATCTTGTGCGTGGTGATTCCCGTTTTGGTGTACTATCCCTTCTTCCGCATGGCCGATAACGCTGCCTACAAGGACGAGCTTGCTGCGAGCGAAGCCCAGAAAGCCACCAGCGAAGATGCGGCCCTCAAGGTCGAGGCATAGTCATGGATGCGCATGTAATCAGTAAGAACGCCTTTCCCACGAACTTCTTCTGGGGTGGCAGCATCGCCGCGCACCAGTGCGAGGGTGCCTGGGACGAGGACGGCAAGGGTCTTGCCATGATGGACCTGGTGTCGAGCGGTACTGTCGATACGCCGCGCCACATCTCGCGTGATTTTGAGCCGGGCTGTACCTATCCCTCGCACACGGGCATCGACTTCTACCATCGCTACAAGAACGACATCGCTCTCTTTGCTGAGATGGGCTTCAAGGCGCTGCGCATTTCGGTTGACTGGAGTCGCATCTATCCCAACGGAGATGATCCTGAACCCAACGCCAAGGGGCTGGCTTACTACCATGCGGTCGTGGATGAGCTGCTCGCTCACGGGATCGAGCCCATCGTCACGCTCTATCACTTCGAGATGCCCGTAGCCGTGGTGCGCCGTTATCGCTCTTGGCTTAGTCGCGAGACGATCGAGCTCTACGTGCGCTTCGTGCGCACGGTAGTCGAGTCGCTGCGGGGCAAGGTACGCTACTGGTCAACGTTTAACGAGATGAACCATATCGATCCCATGAGCGAGGCGACCGATATCTTCATATACATGATCACCGGTCTTACCGGTGCCGACCTGGACGACCGTCCACGCGATTTGGCGCGGCTTGGCTATCACATGACGGTGGCGAGCATGCGTGCCGTACGCTTGATTCACGAGCTGGATCCTGAGAGTCAGGTGGGCTGCGTCTTCGGTATCACGCCGATGTATCCCAAGACGTGCCGACCGACCGACGTCCTTGCTGCGTTCAAGAGCATGGATCGCGATTTTTACCAGATTGATGCGATGTGTCAGGGCGCATTCCCATCCTACAAACTGCGGGAATACGAGCGCGCAAACATCGATATTGGCTACAGTGAGGACGATGCGCACGTCTTTGCGGCCGACCGGCTTGACTGGATCGGTATGAACTACTATGCAAGCGAGACCATCGAGGCCGGAGTCCTAGCGGATAACGATGTCGGCGCCTTTTTTGGGGGACAGAAGAATCCCTATCTCGAGCAATCGCGCTGGGGATGGACGATTGATCCATGCGGCTTGCGCTATCTGCTTAATTACACGTATCGACGCTATGGGTTGCCGCTTATGGTGACCGAGAACGGTATTGGCGCGATCGATACGGTGGAAGCCGATGGCAGTGTGCATGATGACTACCGAATTGCATATCTGCGCGAACATATAGGCGCGGTGATGAACGCGGTTGAACTCGATGGAGTAGACTGCTGCGGTTATCTTATGTGGGGGCCAATCGATCTGGTGAGTGCTACCACCGGCGAGATGCGCAAGCGCTATGGCCTTATCTACGTGGACAAGCAGGACGATGGCTCGGGCAGTTATGATCGCAGCCGCAAGGATAGCTTTTATTGGTTTCAAGAGGTTACAGCTTCGAATGGAGGAACGATACGGTGATTAAGATCATGCTGGTATGTGCTGGCGGCATGTCAACGAGCATGCTCGCCAAAAAGATGGAGGACGCGGCGACCGCCAAAGGTCTCGATGCCAAAATATGGGCTGTGGGCGAGCAGGTTGCCAACGCTGGCGATACCGATGCCGACGTATTGCTCGTGGGTCCGCAGATGCGTTTCAAAGTGCCTGAACTGCAACAGGCGTATCCGGGGGTTCCGGTCGATGCGATTGACATGCGTGACTACGGCATGATGAATGCCGATGCGGTGTTGGATAAGGCGCTTGCGCTCATCGGATAGGTTAAACATGCGATTTCGGGGCGGGTGCTCGATTGGGTGCCCGCCCCGCGGCATCGCATCCTCGTTTTGCGGTGCGCTTGCCAGAGTGGCGACGTCCTTGCGGATCCTATCCGCAGCATCGCACCCTGTTTTTGCGCTGTGATAGCACGTCTCGCTGACGACATTGCTGCACGCCGGCTACGCGGGGATGGGGTTGTTAGGACTGCTGAGCCTACATTCTGTGGTAAGACCCGATCAAGTATGACTTAGGCGCAGAACATCATCCAATGCCGGTGCATCCCGTATCGAAATCTGGCTTTTATGCCATGACCATGGCCTCGATGAAAAAGATGGCTCGAAACCGGGAGTTCGAAATCGAGGGTTACCGTTACGGCGGCGTTCTAAGTCAAATCGACCTCAAATTCGAAGGCATTGCTCCTGCCGCGGTATATAGCGATGGTATATTCCGCCACATCGCAATCTTGCGTTTCTGCTGTGGTGCAAAATCTGTAGACGGGATCTCCCGTCTCGATATCAAGTAACGCAGCGGTGCTCGAGCTTGCTTTCTTAACCTCGAGCTGCCGGCGCGCGTGCACCACCGGGCGGCCGCATGCTTTGAAATACGCATAGAGCGATTCGCTCGTAAAGTCAACTTCTGTGATATCCGGATACAGCGCGAGCGGAATATAGCTCGACACGAGCACATTGGGACAGCTATCCGCATAACGCAAGCGGACGAGCTTGAACAGCGGGTCTCCCTTCACCAACCGCATGCGCGAGGCAAGTTCCGTTGTTGCCTGCTCAGGCCGTGCGGTCAGCACCGTGGTACGCGGAATGCGGCCGCTGGCAAGAATCTCCTCGTTAAAGCTGCGCAGCATCGTCGTAAATCTCTGCTCGATCTTAGGAGGGCATACCACCGTTCCGCGGTAGGGTTTTTTCTCGAGAATACCGGTGTCGACAAGTTCCTGAATTGCACGGCGCACCGTAGGGCGACTTACGCCAAAATGCTCCGCGAGCTCGTCGTCGGAAGGCAGCGTCTCGCCTTCGCGATAGACGTTGTCCTTAATCTGCTGAGCCAGCCTATCACGGATTTTGGTGTGCAAGGTCTCCATAGGCACTCCCTGTGTTTGGTGTTTCCAAGGCCGTGGTTTCGTGCAGGTTTTATACAATATAGACCATTATCGTACGTTAGGCGCGAATCTCGGAGGACTCATGAACCTGCTGTTTCTTGCTCCTATTATCGGTATCGTTGTGCTTATCCTGGCAGACCAAATTGCACGCCGTGTAGCTTATGCAAAGATGAATCGCCTCTATAACGGGGGGCGCTTCGAGGAACTGCTTGACTTTCTCGAGGGACGCTACGCAAGGATGTTTTTTCCTGCGTATAATCGCATGTACGCTATATACAACACCTATGAGAAGATGGGCGACGTCGAAGCAGCCGAACGGGAGCTTGCCAATCTGCTCGCCTCCAAAAAAGATGCCCAACAGCGTATGGATATATTGCTGCGCGCCTTTGAGTTCTATCTGAAGAACGGCCGCTACGAGAAAGCGCAGCGCGCTCTTGAGAAGATTCGCGGCATCGAAAAGCTTGAGCCCATGGTAGAGGATCTTGCTCAGCTCTATGAGATTATCGCCAATAAATCGAGTGCGTATATCGAGGACATGGAGAAGAAACTCGAAGGCGCCGGTCCAGCCACCAAGCATCGACTCTATTACCTGCTTTCGCTCCAATGCGATAACAAGGGCGACGCGGCAGCCGCCGAGCGCTATCGCACGCTCGATCGCGAGCTTGTCGCGTAGATGGATATCGTTGCGATCCGTCGCGTGTAATCTGCAAGAGCGAAGTTGGTTCGCGTTTTTTCTGCGCGATGCGAGCCGGCGGGCGTTACCCGAGGAGCTCTTCGTTGCTCATCATAATCGAACGAACCACCGTGAACTCAAAGGTATTGGTGCCGCGGTAGGACGAGATAGAGTACTCGATGATGTTTCCTTCCACATCGAATCCCGTGATATGGAACACATAGATCGGCGAGCCGACGGCGATATCGAGCAGGGTTGCCATGACTTTATCGGCGACGGCAATGTTTACCTGGTTACGTTGCTCTTTGATGGGGCGCCCCGCGTCGCGCATGTGATCGTGCATGCGCACTTTGGAAAAATCAACATCGTCTAAAAAGTTCGGGTAAAGCGAAGCGGGCACATAGCTTTCTACAAAGAGGTTTGGCTCAGCGCCTAGATAGCGTAGGCGCACTATCTTATATACTTCGTCACCCGGACGCACGCCCAATGCTTCAGCGATCTTTGAAGTCGCATGCGTAGATCGCACCACGATCGGCGTCGTCATCATCGCCTTACCCGTGGCTTCCGCCCAGCGACCGATGTTGGCAAAGTCATCGTGCGTGCGCGCCTGCGCTGTCTCCTCTTCAGCATGAGGATTGGCTTTCGATACAACGGTGCCTCGACGGCGACGGCGATTTAAATATCCTCGAGCCTGGAGTATGCGCAATGCCTGGCGAATCGTTGAGCGACTCACGTTGTACTCTTTCGCCAGCTCAAGTTCAGAGGGAATGAGTTCGCCTTCGGGATAGGTCTCGTCCTGGATTTTGCTCAGCAAATCGTCTTTGACTGCTATATATTTCGCCATCATAGCGTCGGCCCTCAATCTGGCAAACGTCCGCATGTGACGTATATTACATGCGGACGTTGCCAATGCGTGCATTTCTATATGCCCCCACGCACATGCTAGCAGGTTTCGTGGAGCTCCTTAAGTAATTCAGCATAGGGGCGCTCTTTGCCGAACAGAGCGCTGGTACCCAAGATGGCGCCATCAGCGCCAAGAGCAGCGGAGTTTTTGATTACCTCGGGGGAGCAAGCGCCGTCAATGAAGATCTTGTACCCGTACTGCTCTTTTGCCTCGGCGAACTGAGCGATTTTCGGCGAGACATAGTCGAGATACTTCTGGCCGGCAAAACCGGGGTTTACCGTCATGATGAGCACATAGTCGACTACGGGAAGCGAATACTCTACCTGGGCAAAACTTACGCCAGGGTCAACGGCGAGACCCGGATGCATGCCGTACTTTTCGATATTGAGCAGCGTTGAGTTGATGGTGCGTTCCGATTCCGGGTGCACATACATGATCTTCACGCCGGCTTGCGCAAACAGCTCGATGAGGACATCTGCCCCGCCTGCCATGAGATGCACATCGCAGGGAACGGGCGAGCGCTTGCATACGGCTTGAATGTCACCGAGGCCCATACCAAAGTTGGGGACGAATTGCCCATCCATCACATCGAGGTGAAAGCCGTCGGCACCGCCCGCAACAAGTTCGTCCACCTCTTCGCCAAGACGCGCAAAGTCTGCGCACATAAGTGAGGGAATCATCAACATGGCCGATCTCCTTGCCTTTCAGCGGGCGCTCTCTGCATGGGAGCGCCCGATCGTCGCTTGGCCTACCTTACGCTGTGGCCAACATGCACGTAAGGGAGCCCTTGATGTCAACTGGCGTGTCCTTGGGAACAAGGAAATGCGAGCCTACCGAGACCGGAATCCCATTCACGGTGCCCTCGCCCCGCACGACGCTTACGAGCTCATACGTATCCTCTTTAAGGTGGTAGGTGTCCTCATCGATTTGGATCTTCTCAATTTTGAACGATTCGTTATCGCACAGCGTGGTGCGCACGCAGCCGCCGTATGCCACGACGCTCGTGGTATAGCGTTCATAGTTGAGCTCAGAATCATAGGTAAGGCAGCCGATCGCCTGCTCTAGATGCAGCTCGCGCTTGTTGCCCTCGTCATCGGTGCGATCGTAGTCATAGAACCGGAACGTGATGTTCGTGGCTTGCTGAACCTCATAGACAATTACGTTCTTGCCGCATGCATGGAGCTGGCCGGCAGGCACGTAAACGAAATCATCGGTGCGAACCTTGAGATGGCGGTATAGCTCGCTCCAACGGCCTTGATCGATATAGGAGCGCAGATCCGTCTCATCGGTGGCGTTATGCCCAAATACGATTCGGGCATCATCTGAGGCATCGAGGAAGTACCAAGCCTCATTCTTGCCCATCGTATATCCAAGTTCGCGCGCCCGCTCCTTGTCAGGGTGTACTTGGAGCGAGAGGTCGTCGCATGGGCAGAGCATCGAGATGATAAGCGGAAACTCCCGGTTCGTATCGCCGAAAAGCTCGGGATTGCCCTCCCAAAGCTCCTGTAAGGTTTTGCCGGCAAACGGACCGCTCACACATTCATTAGAGGCATCAGGTTGGGCGGCAAAAGCCCATGCCTGACCGGTGCCATCGGGCATCCAATCGTAGCCGTAATATTCCTTAATCGAGGTACCGCCCCATACCGTCTTGAAGGGAATGGGTTTGAAGAACAGCGGCTCCATAAGGCTCCTTTCGTGTAATTCTGTGCGTTTTGGCTTGAACGGTCGAGCTGATCGATGCAGAAGTGGTCGAGCTGCCGCAGATCATGAAATTACGGGATGCGGCGCGTCGTTGACCATCGATCTTCCGCCCTGCACCACTCAGCTTGTCCTTGGCCCCTGCCGTATCAAAGACAAAACGGGCCCGCCGCGACTATGCGAGGCAGGCCCGATCTTGCATCAGCCACATGTCATATGCGGCATGGCGAGGCTCCTAGAAGATGCCGATTACGCAGGTGACGATAACGAATACGCAGAGGATAACAATGACCTTGTTAGCCGTCCAGTGCTTTTTGCTAAGCATCCACCAGGTAGCAAGCGTTACAAGAAGCGGGAGAATGCTCGGGAACACGCCGTCGAGCGTGTCTTGCAATGAAGTCATCTCGGATCCGGAGGGTATCTCGATGAGCGTCGAAAGGCTGACGTTGCTTGCAGCGAGCACGCCTACGACGATAACGCCCAGCACGTTAATCGCTTCCATCAAGCGGATGGCGTTGTCACCAACAAGGGTATCGATAGCGTCGAGACCCATCTTATAGCCATAGCGGAACATGCCATAAGAGATGGCCAGACCGATGGCAAGCCAAGTTACGATATAGAACAGCGGACCAAGCACGCTGCCGTCGGAGGAAAGGCTCATACCGATGGACAGCAAGGTCGGGACGATGATGCCCTGAATGATGGAATCGCCGATGCCGGCAAGCGGGCCCATGAGGGTGGTCTTGATACCGGTGACCATCTCTGGCTGAACGCCGCCCTTAAAGGCAATGTTCTCCTCAAGCGAGGCGACGATACCGTTTACGACGGTACCAACCTGGGGCTCGGTGTTATAGAACTGCGAATGGCGCATAAGCAAGGCGCGCTTGCCCTCGGGGTCATCCGCATAGTACTTCTCAGCGAAGGGAATGTATGACCACGCAAAGCCGTGGGTCTCGAGCTTTTCGTACGAGCTCGAGGAGAACCAACCTACCTGCCAGCGATACCACAGCTTGTTGAGGTCAGACTTGGTTAGATGCTTCTCGTTTGTCTTAACGTCTGTCATGCTCAACTCACTCCTTTCTTAAAACAGGTCTGCGTCTTCGTAAGCGGCGTCCTCAGACGCGATCTCGGTTACAGGCGCAGCCTGCTTACCGGAAGCGAGGTACGAGAGATAGGCAACGACGGCGGCGATAAAGACCACGGGGATGTTGCCCAAGCCGGCAAACGCGACCAGGATGAAGCCGAAGAGGAAGAAAATGAGCTGAACGTTGCTCTTCACAACGATGTTCATGAGCAAGCCCACGCCCAGTGCCGGCAGCACGCCACCGACGACCTCGATGATATGGGTGACGATATCGGGGACGGTCTCGAGGAGCTGGTTGACAAAGCCCTCGCCGAGAACGATGGCGGCGAACACCGGAACGAAGCGAAGCAGGAACGTGCAGATGTTCGGGACAACGAAGTGCCACATGTTGATGCCCTTGCAATCGCCCTTCTCAGCAGCCTGGTCGGCCAGGTTGTTGAAGAACGAGTAGGCGGCCATGCGCAGGTTATAGAAGATCAAGCCGAAGGTATTGCCAATGAGCACGGAAAGCGTGACGGCAATGGCCGGATCTTTCGTAGTGGCCATGGCCAGGCCGATGCCGCCGTACGAGGCGTACGTGATCTCAGAGTTGGTCGCGCCACCAGTGGAGAGGTTGGCGATGAACACCGCCTGCACGGCAACGCCGCAGAGGATGCCGTTGGTCACATCGCCAAAGGCGAGACCGACGATGAGGCCGGCAACCAGCGGACGGCCCAAACAGTAGTAACTGCCCGTGGTGCCGAGGGGGTTACCGCACTCGATTGCGCCCAGATAACAGAAAATACCGCAGATGAGCGCTGGTAGGAAGATGCCCATAGTTCCTTCCTTTCTTCCATGCCTACCATGTTGCTATTCAGACTGATACTTGCCCTTAACAGTTGCCCACGTGCGGGGGCTGTCATCGGGAATCAGCTGGAAGCTGAGCTCGACGCCCTGGCTCTCAAGGTAATCGAAATCCTCGACATCCTGGGCGGTGAGGCACACTGCATTTCCGACATTCTTCATGCCGGGGCGGGTGCCGCTCATATTGCCGATATTGAGCTTCGGACCGAAATCGCCGCCAGCGCGCTTGACTGCGGCGAATTCCTGGGGGGAGTCTGAGATGATGAAGAAGCTCTTGGCGGAAGCCTTGGCCTTTTCGAGCGCGGCGACACCTTGCTCGACATTGTAGATGCCGAGCTTCTTGCCGCTTGCTGCAGCCCTGAGAACCTTCTTGCGCAGCTCGTCGGCAGCGACGGAATCGCTGATAACGAGAATGCTGTCGCATTTCATGGCGCCAGCCCATCGGGTCAGGGTCTGACCGTGAATCACACGGTCATCGATACGTGCAAGGGTAATTGCCATCAAAACCTCCTTTATCGCTCGGTCGGTTAGCGCGACCGAATGTCCATATCGACGTGAAGTGAATCGTTAGAACAGGTCATCGTCTTCATCGGAATCATCCCCGTCGGGAATGTCGGTGCCCTGGACGCCCTCGGCGCCGGCGCGCAGCGCCGTCTGATACACCGTATCGAGGTCGGACCCCATTGAGGCGAGCATGCCGCACTCGACGAGCATTGGAAGGTTAAGACCTGCTGCAAGACGCATGTGGTCGGAACTGGCTAGGAAGCGAGCATAGCTCTCGTTGTAGGGCGTCCCGCCCTTGAGGTCGGCAATTACCAGCACATCGCCGGCTTCGAGTAGATCGTCAAGCTTGGCGTTGAGCTCTTCACGGAATGCGGCAACACCGCCCTCCTCGGTGAGCCCAAGCGCATGGATATACTCAGCCCCTGGCGAGAACATGCGATAGGCATCGGCGACGCCTGCGCTCAGGCCGCCGTGTGAGACGAGAAGAATGTTCATCTATGACCTCCATGATGAGCTGCATGCATGCCACTGTTGCAAATCAAGAAGCGTGGGTCTGATTTGCAGCACGAGAAAATCAACGCCTACGGGGGGACTTGCTTCTGGCCATGCTTGTTCATAACAGGAAAAAGATACGCTGCGTGATTTCTTGATGTCAATATATTTTGGATACTTTATGGCGAACGGTCGATTTTTCGCCAAAAGGAGATACATATTTTCAGACATATGTTATAAAATACTGCGTTCACCGTGCTCAATACTATTACGCAGATAACTTGGTCTATACTGTGCCCATCATTCAGCCTCGGCGAAAGGACCTGCCGTGAGTAAGACCTATACCCTCGATGACCTTGCTCGCCTGGTAGACCATACCAACCTGCATGCCGATGCCACCGATGCCGATATGAAGAGGCTCTGTGACGAGGCGCGCCGGTATCATTTCAAAATGGTCGCCGTCAATTCATGTCAGTCGGCTCGTTGCTCGGCCTATCTCTCAGGGACCGATATCCATACCGGTGCCGCCATCGGGTTTCCGCTGGGGCAGCAGACCACTGCCGTCAAGGTGTTCGAGACCAAGGATGCTATCGCCAACGGCGCGACTGAAATCGACTACGTGGTGAATCTTACCGAGGTGAAGGTTGCCAACTGGGAGTATGTTGAGGACGAGATGGCTCGGATCGTCGAGGTGTGCCGCGCGGCGAGCGAAGGCCGCAAGGAGCCTATCATCTCAAAGGTCATCTTTGAGAACTGCCTGCTTACCGACGCCGAGAAGATCAGGTTGTGCAAGATTGCCAGCAAGGTCAAGCCTGACTTCGTAAAGACGAGCACCGGCCTCTCAACCGGGGGTGCTACGGTGGAAGACGTCAAGCTCATGCGTGCGCACGTCGCGCCCGAGGTTCAGGTTAAAGCTGCGGGTGGCATTCGCTCGGCCGATCGGTTCCTCGACATGATTCGCGCCGGGGCCACGCGTATCGGCTGCAGCGCCGGTATCCCCATCATCGAGGAGTTCCGCCGCCGCTTTGAAGAGGCGGGCGTCGACTCCATCGAGCTTTGATACCGAGCCTGAGCGCGTTCAGAACGGGCCGCAGCCATGCAGCCGCTCAAGCTCCACGCTGCCCATGGCCACCTTGTCTGGGCTGGCATGGGAACCAGCGATACCCTCGCCCTCGTGCATGATGCTGCGCACGGCAACGGCGAGGCATCTGATGCCTCGGTGCGCCCGTAGCCTGCGCGGCTGTCGTCAACGGGTCTTATTTTGCAGACATGACGTTCGACCAAGCCATTTTTATCGTGCCGGTGCCGCCACGCGTAGATAGGAGCATGTATGAAGCGTATGGCCATTACGGGAGCGAACGGGTACCTTGCGAGTCTGGTGCAGCTCTACAACAAAGATTCCTTCGAGTTCGTGCGGGTCAGTCGCGCCGACGTCGACTACACCGATCTGGACTCCGTGCGTCGCTTTTTTGAGCGCCTCGATTTTGACGTCATGTTCCATACCGCCGCCAACGCTACCACGGCGGACTGCGAAAACGACCCTTCAGGTACGCATCGCGTCAATTGCGAGGCCGCCATCGAGATCGCGCGCATTTGCAAGGAACGCGGCTGCCGCATGATTTTCATCTCAACCGAGCAGATCTACAACGGTAAGTCTGAACCAGGGCCCTTTGCCGAAGACGTTGAGCCCGCCAGCGTTACCAATTACGGTATCCAGAAGGCCGAGGTTGACGCTTGGATGCGCGAAAACCTCGATAACTACCTTATCCTGCGTCTATCGTGGATGTTTGGCATGCCGCTGCCCGGCATCAAGCCCTCACCCGGCATCGTGGGCAACGTTATCAAGGCATTGCGCACCAACACGCCGACCCGTTTTACGGTCAATGAGAAGCGCGGCATGACCTATGCTCAGCATCTCGCGAATCAGTTTCCTGCTATCTGCGCGTTGCCGAGCGGTGCATATAACGTTACCAGCGCAAACGATCTATGCACCTATGATGCCGCCCAGCTCGTTGCCGGCAAGCTCGTAAGAGCTGGTATCGCCACGCCCGAACAGGTTGAACGCTGCATCCTGCCCAATACGGAACGCTATGCTGATCGGTTCCGTGACTTCCGCCTCGACGCTGCCAAAATCAAGGAGGCGGGTATCGAGCTTGGCACCTTCGAGTCCGATGTCGACCGTTGCCTGGCAGACTTTGGCTGGAGATAGACAGGCGGCAGCGGCGCACCGGTACGGCCGAAGCACCCAGGTTGGAGAATAACCAAGACGAGGGCGGGGTCTCATCAACAACGAGACCCCGCCCTTGCATACGGGAATACCCTTGGGAATCAGGCTGAATGCCTCATGTGCGGCGACATCGCATGCGGGCGCCGTATCTGGCGCGGCGAATATGGGCAACGCCCGCGTTTGCTCGACCCCTAGCGCAGCGTGGTGCGGCCGAAGGCCTTGTCCCACGCGTCGGTAAACTCGCCTACCGCAATTTCGGTGCCGGGATGGTCGATCATGGCGCGGACGGTGTCGGGCTGTACGGTTACGGCCTGAATGCCCGCGGCAATAAGCGTGTGAACCTGCTCGACGCTCTTGAAAGAAGCCGCGACGATCTTAGCATCGAGGCCTTGGGTCTCGAGCATGCTGATGAGGTCGATGACTTGGCCGACGCCGTCGCCGTAGTTGCACATGCGATTCACATAGGGCGCTAGATAGTCGGCACCGTTCAGCGCAGCAAGGAAGGCTTCGTCGGCGGAATAGATGGCAGTGGCAAGTACGTTCAGCCCTTCGGCCTTAGCAGCCTTGATGGCCTTCATGCCTTCGCGGGTAACCGGAATCTTCACATAGGTGTTTTCCGGACGCAGGCCGTTGATATACCGAGCCTCCTCGAGAATGCCGGCGCAATCGGTGGAGACAGACTGGACGAAGAGCTTTTGATCCGGGCGCAGATATGCGACGAGCTCGGAGATGACCTGCTCGGGGGTTTTGCCGCTCTTGGTGATGATGGTGGGATTGGTCGTCACGCCAGCGATGGTAAGAATCTCGTCAAGCTCCTTGATCGCGTCCAGATCGGCGGTGTCAAGCATGAATTCCATAGGTGTACCTTTCTGTTGTGTGGGTCCTTTTGGCGCATTATCCGCACTTCTAATATAAGCCGTCAAATATTATATGCCCGCTGCTTTATTCTCCGTGTACCACCACCTCGAGTCCCGCACCCTCGCAGATGCGCACCGCATAGGCAATGTCTTCGTCTCTGAGCTGCGGGATGTCCCCGCATGCGTAATCGAGGCCGAGCGATTTGTATTTCCCCTCGCCTAGTTGGTGAAACGGCAGGATATCGGCACGGGTGATGCCAAGCTCTCGGGCGCGACGCGCGTTGGCGGCGACATTTTCCTCATCGTCGGTATATCCGGGAATAATGGGCATGCGAGCTATGACTCGTGCTCCCAAGGCGATGATTTCGCGCAGGTTATAGTCGCGAACGTCTGGATCGATGCCCGTGATTTCGATGCTGCGCGCACGGTCGGCGATCTTGAAGTCGATAAGAAAAACATCGCAGGCGGCGACGAGGGCGACCGGATTTGCAAGGGGGAGCGCCAGCGTGCTCTCTATAGCCGTGTTGACACCCTGCTCCTTGCACGCGGAGAGCATGCAGGCTATGGCATGCTGTCGGTCGAACCCTGCAAGGGCCTCGCCGCCCGAGGCGGTCACGCCACCACCGCTCTCCTCATAGAACACGGCATCGCGCATGGCTTCGCTGACCAAGCTCGAGAGACTTCGGTCGCAGCCCATCAACTCTTTGGCTCCGGTGGGGCATGCCTCGGGTGGCGTGTCGCATGGACAGCCGTTGGGATCGCGCCGCCCATCGGGACGAACCGAGCACCCGATGCACAAGCGCTCTTTCCAGCAGACTTCCGGCGCAAACGAGAGGTTTTCAGGATTGCAGCACCACGGGCATGTGAACGGGCAGCCCTTGCAAAAGATCACGGTGCGAATCCCCCCGCCGTCATGAAGCGAGTAGCGTTGCACATTGGTGATGCACAAGGTTCGCCTATCGGCTTCCGTGCCGTGGTTCGTCCCCGTGCAGGGGGATTGTGCTGGGGCGCCCCGATCGGCAGGTCTGGACGTGCAGCTGCTAGAGCACATGCTCGGTCCTGTCGATGATGTCATCTTGAATGGCGCGGGAGAGCTCGACGAACATGGCGCTGTAACCTGCGACGCGCACCACGAGATCCTTATGACGCTCGGGGTGGTTCTGCGCGTCGATAAGGGTGTCGCGGTCCACCACGTTGAACTGGATGTGCTGGAGCTTCAGACACGAGAAGGCGCGCAGGTACGCGGTGAACTTGGTTAAGCCGTCTTCCCCCTCAAGCGTCGAGGGGGAGAATTTGACGTTGAGCAGGCTGCCATTAGAGTTGAGCACGTTTTCGAGCTTGCTCACCGAGCGAAGGCTTGCCGTGGGGCCGTGCTTGTCGACCGCGCGCATGGGCGAAAGCCCGCCGTCGGCAAGGGCTTCGTGGGCTCGGCGCCCATCGGGCGTGGCCCCGCAGGCAGCGCCCAGCGGTACATGGGCCGATACCGTATAGCTGCCCGGTTGGAATGTGCCGCCGCGGACGTTGTCGTATTGCTCGACCTGGCGCCCGTAATGGGCGAGGAACCTGCGACCCAAGTTGTCCACTTCATCGATATCGTTGCCGTACTTGGGATACCGGTTGATGAACGACTGTCGCATCACCTCATCGCCTGCGTCTTGCCAATCGCGCTTGAGCATGGCGAGCAGGTCCTGGTAGGAAATTACGGGCTCGATCCGGGAGCCATCCTCAAGTTCGCCGAAGACGGCGCGTTTCATGACCATGAGGGAGTCGGCCACGTTTGCGGTGCCCACGCCCTGTACGCCCGAGAAGTTATATCGGGCTCCCGCCGAGGTGATGTCTGCGCCCTTCTCGAGGCTATCGTGAACGAGGCAGGAAAGCAGCGGCGTGGGAGATGTTTCGCGATGGGCGAGGTCGCATATGTTGCAGCCGCGAACCATGAGCTCAACATAGGTATCGATGGTGCCTTCGAGCGATTCCTCAAGCGCTTCGAAGCTCTCAAAGCCGTCGGGATGCGCCTCAAGCGTGAGTTCGAGGCAACGAACCATGTTGAACATCGAGATGTCGTGCAGGCCGTACGTGCGACCGGGGATGGAGAGCTCCACGCATCCCACGACAGCGTAGTCGCGGGCATCTTCAAGCGAAACGCCGCGGTTCACGAAGGCATCGATGTTGACTTCATCGTTGAACACCTGAGGGAGGCCATCGCCCAAACGAATGATTTCGCCCGCCTTGTGGTAGAGCTCGGCAGGGGTGTTCTTGAATACGCGCAGCGACAGATTGGGCTGAGGCAGGCGCGTGTCGTTCTGCACATCGAGCAGAAGTTCGGAAAGCTCGTTGGAGCAATCGTTACCCTCTGCATCGACGCCTCCGACCACCAAGTTGAAGCCGCTCGGAAAACCCGCAAAGAACGACGCGCTGTCGGTAGAACGGATGAACACGATCGTATTGGTCTTGAGATAGAAGTCCTGCAGCAGCTCGCGGATGAATTCGGGGGTCTCGCCCCTCTCCACGCTTGCATGATAATAGGGCAGCAGGTACTGATCGGCGCGTCCCAACGAGAGCGAGCTCGCGTTGCTTTCGTGCTCGAGTACGACCTCGATCATCCACACCTGCTGCAAGGCGTCGTAAAAATCGCGGGCGGGCTCGGTGGCTAGATGGGCCATGATCTCGATCATGCGCTCCAGCTCGGCGGCGCGTTCGGGCGAAGCGGTCTTCTGGCTTTCGCGCATGGCCTCGACGTATCGGCCATAATAGGCGATGGTTGCTTTAAGGCATATGGCACCCGCCTGATAAAACTCGTTGTCGGGGTGCTGCTCAAGGCGCTCTTCCACCTCGCGCAGAATATCGTTCCAACCGCGTTTGAGCACCATGTCGAAGTCGCAGATGATGTGACCCTGCCCCTTATCGGTTTGAGCTACCGAAAAGATCTTGGTCTTCTGCGCTTCAAGCACTTCGGTGTCGGCGTGGCTCGTGTACCAATCGTTGAGAGATTGCCCGCTCCAGAATGGCAAGAGCACCGAACGATAGTACTCCTTGTCTTCCTCCGAGATGTCGAAGGTGTCTTGCGGCCGCGTGGGAAACACGTCCAGCTCGTCGTCGATCCAATAGGGAGACATCTCGGGAGAGAGCACGCCGGCGCGTGGCTTGGCGGTACGGTTGCCGGCAAGCAAGTCGTACGCATCGATCACGATCATATGGTTTTCGAGGAGGTGGCGAAACGCTTTGGCGCGCCGGATGATGACCGGTTCCCCTTCTGTCTGCTGGTAGCTTTCCATATAGAGACGGGCGCGCTCAAGCGAGACGACGCGGTTTTCGGCAAAGAGGCTGTCCTTGATTGCTTGGGTACGCGGGGTGAGCATGGGTCTTCTCCTTGGGCACACGCTAATCTGGTTTTTTATTACTCTATCCGATTCTGTATTAGTTTAACAACGGTTTTCTCCGGACTCCTCAGGTGCTACACGGTTTTTCTTTGGCTCTGTTAAAGCAAGATTGGCATGGTAACGTTGAGAAAAAGAGGAGCCGTAAATTTGCTTAGTGGTTCCTCAGATTGTTCTATGTTGCGCCGTTATACTTGCGGACAATTCTTATATCGCGGATGGACTGATCTTTTTACTTTAAAGACTCGTATTCAAACGATGTCGAAACGATTTCGCTGTTGTTATAGCGATTCGCGTAATCACATGGATAGTTCCCATGTGCGACACGCAAGGAACGGTGAGAGCATGTAGCTCCATATATAAAAGCTGGCATTTGGGATAATTGACTGGTTGCGAAATCGCTTTCATTTCTTCGGGATATGAGAAAATACTTTTGGAGGACTGCATTTATCGGACGGAGGATTTCATGACGACTACACACGGCGTTGTATATACGAAGCGGTGGGTGGTCGAACTCGTTCTAGATCTTGCTGGTTATGTTGCCGGGACGGGAATTGCGAATAGAGTAATTGTTGAACCGTCGTGTGGCTGCGGAGCATTCATGGTTCCTATCGTTGAGCGCCTGGCCGACGAGACGACGCAACTCCATATGAGCTGGGAGAGCTTGGGCGACAAGGTTCGCGGCTACGACATCGATATAGAATCGGTTAACGCGACCAAGAGCGCGGTTACCAAGGTGCTTGAGGAGAAGGGTTGCCCGAGCGCCACGGCAGTACAACTTGCCAGCACTTGGTTATGCTGTGGAGATTTCATTTTGAGCCAAGTGCCTGACTGTGATTTTGTTGTTGGAAATCCCCCGTATGTGCGCGCGATCGATATAGATCGAACCAAGCGGGACCTCTACTGTCGCGCGCTGCCGTCGGTGACAAGTGGCTGCGATTTGTATGTGAGCTTCTTCGATAAGGGAATCGATGTGCTGAAGCACGGTGGAACCCTATGCTACATCTGTGCCGATCGCTGGTTGCAAAACTCCTACGGCAAGCATCTTCGTGTTCGAGTGGGTTCCGTCTGCGATCTCGAATCGCTTGTGAGGATGCACGGTGTCAATGCGTTCGATGACAAGGTTGATGCGTATCCTGCGGTCACGCTCATCCGGCGGCGATTGCCCGAGAGTCCGATTCGCTTTGTAAATTGCAGCCCCGACTTCGAGCCGGGGGATGCCAAGGCTGTCAAAGCGTGGCTTGATTTTCCTGATGACCCGCTTCGTGCTGAGCATTTCGAAGCCTTCCAGGTTGGACGGCCAAAAGATGATGAGGTTTATCCCCTTGGCAGCTCCGAGCTCGTTAAGTTCGTGACGAGAGCGCGAGAGAAGCTGCCGAGCATAGAAGAATCAGGTGTGCACATCGGTATTGGCATCGCGACGGGCTGTGACAAGGTGTTTATTACCGACGTCGAAAATCTCGTTGAGCCTGAGCGAATGGTGCCGGTGTTCAGCATGCGCGACTATCGGCGTGGTCACTCTGATAAGCGGCGCTGGCTCGTGAATCCGTGGGAAGAGGATGGTACACTTGTCGATCTCGACAAGTATCCAAGGCTCAAGGCATACTTTGAAAACCATATGGCTGCTTTGCGCAAACGTCACATCGCTCGCCAGAACGATCGGGCATGGTATCGAACAATTGACAAGCTAACACCCGGTCTTATGGATCGTGACTTGCTATTCATGCCGGACATGGCGACGACGTCTGATCCCGTGCTGTCGCATGGGCTGTACCCCGCGCACAATACGTATTGGATTACATCCGATACGTGGGACATTCGCACCCTCGGTGGATTTCTAATGGCAGACACGACACGACGTTTCGTAGACGCGCTCGGAGTCAAGATGCGCGGCGGTACCCTGCGTTTTCAAGCGCAGTATCTGCGGTTGGTGCATATTCCTGACCCGGATTGCGTGAGGAGCGAGCTCAAGGATGGCCTGGCGCGTGCCTTCGTTGCCGGTGACCGCAAAATGGCGACTCGTCTTGCGGAGATTGCTTATGAGGAGGCAATGGGATGAGACCCGACATCAAGGATGCGATTCTAGGCATGTACGGGGCAATTGACCACGCCGCAAGCGTCCAGGCCGCTTCTGGACACACTGATCAGGGGAGACGCAGCGGTATCACGTCAGGGAAGCATCTCGACCAAATTGCGACCATCGTACGCAACGACCTTGTGGTTTGTGGCTTTAACGATGACGAGATTTACGACAACGGTCGTTCCTGCACGCTTCCTGGCTGGTTTCGTCCAACGAAGAACTGGGACTTGCTTGCATTCGATCAGGGAGAACTTATAAGCGCCATAGAGCTTAAGAGCATTAGCAGCTCGTTTGGCAACAACGCAAACAATCGCGCTGAGGAATCTATCGGTTCCGCCGTGGACGTAGCAGAGGCATACAACGAACGGCTTCTTGGGTCGAGTAATATTCGTCCAGTAATAGGTTACGTAATGATTGTGCGAGACTGTGATGGCAGCCGTAATAGCGGTCGAATTGCTCGTTCCCCCTACTTCGGTATAGACCCTGTGTTTGAGCATACGTCCTATCTTGATCGGTTTCATATCCTCTGTGAACGCCTGCGCAGGAAGAGCCTGTACAATGCCGTTTGGCTTGTGTTTGCTAATCCTGATGTCGGCGAGGCGTACGAACCTGACGACTCTATGTCATATGAAATGTTTCTCGGTAATATTGAGATGGGACTGTCTCTGCATAGACGGTGCCGCCATTAGCGAGTCTCCATTGAAACCGTGAGGTAAATGTTGTGACCTACGTCGAGCCAGTTCACAGAATAGCCGAAGCGCAAAATGCTAGCCCTGCCGTTATTTCAGTGCTTACTAACTTGATGGCTTATATTGAGCAGAAGCATTGGCAGGGCGCATGTCATGCTTGTGCGTCAGTGCTGTATGTCGCTCTTAGCGAGTGCGGTCTCGCTCCACGCATTTGTATTGGCGAATGTCGCTATGGGCTTCATGGCATACCGTTTGACCATTCGTGGATTGAACTTGACGGCGCGCCGTACGACCTTGCTTGCGCAATGAGCCTTGATAACGGCAAGCCGATTTGTCCGCCGGTTATAGGTGGGATTGATGTAACGACTGGCAAACCAACGAGTTTGCGCTATGGCATTGACTATAGAGGGCTCGATATGGAAGGCGAAGTGGTTCGCATGTTCCCGTTCGCCGATTATATGGATGGGTATCCCAATGACCCCAAGGGATTGTGGGTGATTGTTGGCATCTGCCTTGGCAATAATGACATAGATGTCGATTGTCTGCGCGAACGCTACGCGCATGTCAGGCGCGCCTATATTAGGCGTAGCTGGTGAGCATGCGCATCAAATGCATGAATGACGAATCCTATACCCTTACATGCAGATCTTAATAGGGTTCTCGGGGAGGCATTTTTCCTCGAATCGTTGAGAATGGCCGAGTTAAATTCGCGTCTTAGAAGTTTGCCGTATTGACATTAGACACTTTTGGGTTGATGAGCGGTAAAAACGACTCATAGAACGCGATCTGGCCTTCGCGCTCGGTCTCGTAGGAAGGCATCACGACCACCGTCCTGCGGCGGTAATCGTACTGAGCGCGTCAGCGCCTACTCTCTCTCGGGCTGTGGTTTGACGGAGGTTCTATCAGTCGCGTTTGCCACAACCTTCATATCGAACGGCATGCCGTTCTCCCGAACCACCGCCTTGAGGAAAACAACCACCGCGCTTGAGAGCGTCAGCCCAAGTTCCTCGAAGACCTCATTGGCCTGCTCCTTGAGGTCGGGGTCGATCCGTATGTTCGTGACCGGGTTGCTCGCCATGTCCAGCCTCTCCCTTCCGTGCCTGACACATTGTATGTCATGCAACCGAATCCGCCCAGTACTCCATGTACGGCGGCTCGACGTTCCAGCATTCTGCCAGCGAGGTGTGGCAGACGCTTGACTCCATCTGCCTCAACAGCACACCAATTGCATCTTCGCCACCGTACTCGCACACCCATCTGAACCATTCCAGATATTCCTTGAGGTGCTTGGTGGACACGCCCCGGAAGCGGCTCATGAAGTGGTCGAGGGCGGAATGGAGCGCGTTCACGCGGTTGATGGCTCCCTCGCTCCTGTCCCACGAGTCGTAGGCCACATGCGCGGCGACGCGCAGCTCGCGGAGCGCGGCGGGGTACGCGCCTGCCTTGTCCGTCGCGACCAGGGAGCCCTCCTGCACCTTGTCGCGCAGGGCATTGAGCGCCCTGCGCGCGGAAAGCGATCCGCGTCCGGCGAGGTCGAGCAGCGACCCGTCGGTGTCGTTCACCCCGGACATGACGCATATCTGTTCCTTGGAAAGCCCGCGAACAGTAACCTCTCCGCCGCGATGGCGCGGTTTGCGCGGCATCCTGAACGACCCGTTGGCATGGTTGCCCTTGAACGATTCGCGGAAGTAGGTCTCATCAAGCTCGCAACCGCAGCCCTCTCCGACCGCGAAGGCATCGTTGAACCTGGAAATCACCTCAAGGATACGTCTGCGCATGAAGAGGCTCGTCGGCAGCGAGACGCCGATGCGGTGGGCCGATGCGCGCAGGCTCAGGCCGTCCGCGAAGCACCGGGCGTGCTCGACCCACTTGTTGGCGGGCAGCTTGCTCGATCCGATGACCTTGCCGGTGCGCACGCCGAACGTCCGGCCGCATCCGTGGCACAGATAGCGCTGGCTACCGTCCTTTGCCTTGCCCTTCTTGACAACCTCGACGCATCCGCAGCGCGGACAGCACTTGACCTCATACGGCGCGCATTCGACCTCGGTCTGGTACATGGAGTCCAGGAGCACCGCCTTGAGCTTCTCGATGGTCAGCTGCCGTTCGGCCCTGCCCATGCCTTGGAGCTCTCTCTTCACGCTGTTCGCGATGTCCTGTGACATGCCTCCGCCTTTCCCTGTTGCATTCATTATAACACAAGGTAAAGACGTTGTATGTCAATTCTGCTTTAACAGAGACTTTTCTTTAAGAAGACCTCGTGCGCTTTTATACTGTCTTGAAAACGCGCGTCTGCACGATAGCTTCGCATGCGGGTCATCTGCCATTGCATGCCAGCGGTTCGCTCGCGCCTTGTTTGGTAGGCTGCTGCTTGCACGATCGTCTATCCATGCGTGCCGTTCGCACGCCTCGAGGCCGAGTGTCGTGCAAGGTTCATCGAAGGGGGCATTTTGTTCCAAGAAGAACGCCATCAGCACATCTGCGCGCTCATCGACCGGTTTGGCCGCGTGACCGTCTCGGATCTTGCCCGGCGCTTCGAAGTTACCGAAGATTGCATTCGCAAAGATCTCAAGCAGCTTGCTTCTGAGGGCAAGTGCCGCAAGGTGTATGGTGGTGCCACCCGAGCCGAGCAGACGGGCGGCCGCACCGTCGGGGAGCGGCTCAACCTGTTCCAACCGCAGAAGCAGGCCATCGCTGACAAAGCCGCCAAGCTTATCAGGCCGCAGCAGAGCCTCTATCTGGACATCTCGACCACCAACCTCTATCTTGCACGACTTATTGCACAGATGGACTGCGCTTTGACCGTGGTGTCGCCCATGATCGACATCCTTTCGGCGGTGGTGTCGAACCCCAAGGTCGTTGCGATCTGCCCGGGGGGCACCATGCGCCCCGACCTCAACGGCTTCGTAGGCGCCGTCGCCGCTGACGCGCTCGATCGTTTTCGGTTCGACCTGGCGTTTCTAGGCGCCTACAGCATCGATGTCGATAGCCACGATGTGGCAACCTTCGACGCCGAAGACGGCCTGCTCAAGCGCACTGCCATCAAGCGCGCCGCACAAAGCTATCTGCTGTGCGAGTCGCGCAAGTTCGAGGCGTTCGGCACCTATCGCTTTGCCATGCTCAGCGATTTCGATGCCCTGGTTTGCGACGACCGGGATATCGAAAGCATCGAGGCGCTTCGCGAAGCCGGCGTCGACGTGCTGTAGCGCGCATCCACGAGGCATCGAGCCGTCGGCGCAGCCGCTCGAGCGATGATCAGCGAGGCTTGCGCACGTAGGCTCTCATCACGCCGATGCGCGCGTCTCCGGGATTCACGAGGCGGTACCCCGAAACGCTTGCGGGCACGATAAAGGTCTCGGCATAGTGCACCTCATACGGCTCAAAGCTACCATCTAAGCTCTCGACGAGCACGCGCTCACCCTCAATGAGGTTGAGCTGGTTCACCGTGGCGTCATTGTCAACCTCCACCGCGTCTTCGATCCACAGGCGACGCGTTTCGATGAACTCGAGTTCATGCAGGCCGGTATGCTCCTCGCGCACATGCTCGTCTTCATCTACGAGTGTTACGGCGTTGACCAGGTTCTCTTGCACCCATGGTGTCGTGCGCTCCCATCGGATAACGTGCTTGCCATGCTCCACATGCACCGGGCGCGGCTTGCCGTCAAGACCCAAGCGCCCCCAGTCCCATAGCTTGAAGGTGCTGTTATACGGCGTAGCGCTGATTTCGAGCACCATGGCACCGGAACCAGAGCAGTGGACGGTGCCTGCAGGGATAAGGAAGTGGTCGTGCTTCTTGGCGGGGAAGCAATTGATATAGCGCTCGACGTCGAACGGCTTTCCGCTCGCATTCGACTCACGGAGCGCTTCGATCATCTCTTGGGGATCGATGCCCTCCTTGAGACCCAGGTATACCGTGGCGTTTTCTTCGGCGTCGAGGATGTAGTAGCTTTCGTCTTGTGTGTAGGTAAGGCCGAACTGTCTGTGCGCGTATTCGGTATCAGGATGCACCTGCAATGAGAGATTCTGGCCGCCTATCGTGTCAAGGAAGTCGAATCGAATAGGATATTCCGCGCCGAAGCGCGCGAAGACATCTTCGCCCAGCAGGGCATGCGGCTCCATCAGCGTGAGGTTCATGGCCGGAAGTTCGACCGTCTTGTTGCCGTATGCAAAGATGAGGGAGTTCTCCTCGGGTACGCCATCGAACGACCAAGCGTAGTTGGGCGCCTCGGGGTCGAGCCCGCACACGCGTTTCATCCACTGACCGCCCCATACGCCGGGATCAAAGTATGGCTTCAGGCGAAATGGCCGATGCGCCACCTGGCGCAATCCCTCGCGGAGCGCTTCGCCAGAAACCATCTTGGGGTTATTGGTGTCAACGGTGTCAACGAACCAATCCATGCGGTTAAGGAATGTCAGCTTGTGCTTGTCGGCGATACGCCACTCAACATAGTAGCCGCGCTTCACTTTGCGTAGGCTGTCCTCATCGGCGTTGTCGGCTCGGTAGCTCGGCATGCCGGCGCGGTGGCGCAGCGTGGCCTCCCAGCGAGTCATATCGAAGAAGATGAGCGCATTTCCGGGATGCACGAGCGTGGCACCCCAGCCATAGATCACAACCGAGCCCGAGGCCGCGCCAACCTGAACGCGGGCAGCGGCGAGCCGCTCGGCATCCATGATGTCTGCTAGATCGAAGTGGCACATGCGCCCAAAAACGCGATCATCGGTGAGAAACGGCTGGAGCAGCGCCGTCAGCGCGGCAGGCTCGGGGAAGAGGTCGCGCGTATCGACGAGCAGCGCCGGTTTGAGTTGTGCGAGCTCTGCGATGACGGCGTCGTCATCAACGCCGGGATACGCTTCGATGGCGACCACGCGCGCGTCTGTTAGGAGCTTGGCGACCTGCGCGCGAATATCGCCCCATCCTGTTATCACCGCACGTTCGTCATATCCGATAATGCTCGTCGTGGGGAACCTGTCGTACGAACTCATGGGCGCCTCTCTTACGCTCGCGGGCAGACAAGGTTCATTATCCTCGGTACGCCCTCGCTTGCAAGGTGGAACAGGCTCAGCGTCTTGGATGCTCCCTGGCATGGGTGGTGTGAGGAGCGCCTGAGGGCATCTACAGGGCAGCTGGACGGTACAGGGAAGATCGGACGGGGTGCTCGCGGGTGCCGGAGAGCCCGCTTTGCCCCTCGTTAAAAACATCGCTTGATCCGATGCGTTTCGTCTCATAATAAAGAGCAGCACGGCGCACGCCGCTGGATACAGCGAATCCCATCCGAGCGGGAGCGGGCGTCTGCCCGATGCGCTGCAGGGAGCATGACGAGCAAGGGGGGTTGATATGGCGAAGGTCGAACTCGATGGG
>CAZUYD010000014.1:27826-52131 GCA_964624825.1 uncultured Enorma sp.
GCAGGGAGCATGACGAGCAAGGGGGGTTGATATGGCGAAGGTCGAACTCGATGGGCATGTGCGGGAACCAGGGGCCATCAGCTCAGCGTTTACCGTCGGCCGCGTGCACTCCCTCGAGACGATGGGAACGGTCGATGGGCCGGGCACGCGCTTCGTGGTGTTCGTCCAAGGCTGTCCGATGCGCTGCGCATACTGCCACAATCCCGATACCTGGTCGATAGATGCCGGAACTTCGGTTTCGGTCGAGCATATCGTCGAGCTTTTCGAGAACAATCGCGCGTTCTACCGAAACGGCGGCATTACGGTATCCGGCGGCGAGCCGCTCCTGCAGCCGGAGTTCCTTGCCGACCTGTTCGGCGAGATGCATGCGCGCCCTCAGGGTCGCGTGCACACCTGTCTCGATTCTTGCGGCTATGCCTTCGATCCGGCATGCCCCGAGCGTTTCGATGCCGTGCTTGCAGAGACCGACCTTGTCCTGCTCGACATCAAGCATGCTGACCCCGATGGGCATCGCGATCTGACCGGTCGGAGCGCGGACCGTGTTCTGGCTTTTGGCGACGAGCTCGCCCGGCGCAACATCAAGACGGTGATTCGCCATGTCGTCGTTCCGGGATATACCGACTCCGTTGCAGAATGCGAGCGGCTGGGCAGGCTTATCGCTCCGTGGACCAACGTCATCGGGCTCGAGATGCTGCCGTACCACACGATGGGCGTTGTCAAGTACGAGCAGCTCGGGATTCCGTACCGGCTCGAGGGCGTGCCGCAGATGGACAAGAAGCGTATCCCAGAGCTGCGCGCCGCCGTCCTGCGCGGCATGAAGGCCGCACGCAGCTCGGCTTCTCCGGATGATCGGATGCCGGCTGACTCTCGCGGCGGCCATTGAGACGGCTGCCATGGCGATAGCGCTCGTGGGCTATGGCGGCGGTGCAGATAGGGGCGCCGCCATAGCCCTTCATCCGCGCAGGCAGATCATCCTTCCAACGCCTGGCGGGCGAGCTCCAAACAGCCCATGACGCCCTGCTTGCCCTCAAGGCTGTTGTTCACGATGTACGAATCGAGGTCGGACATCTCGGGCGTAGCGATGTACCCATGAAGCACTTCGGCCGTCTTTGCGCGGGCGAGCGAAACGATAGGCGTGTGATCGGCCACGCCGCCGCCGATGATGATGCGCTGTGGTGAATAGCAGAGGATGTACGTGGCGAGCGCCTGGCCAAGGTATCCGGCGAGCATGTCCATCGCTTCGACATCGTTTGCCATGCCACTCGCGCTTAGACCGTTCCAGCGCTTCTTGATCGCCGGCCCTGCGATAAGCCCTTCGAGGCAATTCGCGTGATACGGGCATGCTCCGTCATCGGCGATAGGGTCCCTTGGATCGGGTAGCACGCGGATGTGCCCCGCTTCGGGATGCATCATGCCATGGACGAGGTTTCCGCCCGAAAGCACCCCTGCGCCCACGCCGGTGCCGATTGTGAGATACACGACGGTGTCGAGGTTTCGAGCGCAGCCGAAGGTGACCTCACCCAGGCACGCCACGTTCACGTCGGTGTCGTACCCGCACGGAACACCGAGTGCTCCTTGCAGCGATCCAAGCAGGTCGAAATAGCGCCAGGCGGTCTTGGGCGTCTCGAGAATCTGGCCATAGCGCGGGGAGTTCGGGTTCACCGCGGTAGGGCCGAATGCGCCGATTCCGAGCGCGGCGATGCCCTTGTCGCGGAACCACGCGGCGCAGGCTGCCGTCGTCTCCTCGGGGGTCGTGGTAGGGAGCTGCTCAGATTCAACGACGGTGCCATCGGCATATCCCGTGGCGCAGACCATCTTCGTGCCACCAGCCTCCAAAGCGCCAAGCAAGACCTTCTCCATTTTGGGTGCTCCCTTCATGCATCTAACGGAGTGTTTCAATTCATCATTGAATAATGAAACACCTATAAGATAGCCTTTTGGGCGAGCGGGGTTCAAAGTGTGGGAATGGGGTGCACCTTGTTTCACACTCGCGTTCACACATATAAATATGATAGCAGCATCTATGTCTATACGCTGGTAAAACTTAGTATTGCTCTCGACACGGCAGCGTAGTAGAAGCCGTCTTGTGTTTCAAGAAAATAAATAGCATGAAACCATTCACCAGAAAAATGCTACCGTTCGCCCTAAAGCGCTGTATAGCTTCTTACAATGTTTCACTAAACAGTATGATAATGAAACACGCAGGGAACGGATGGGAACAGGAAAGGGGGAATGTCATGGCAGGGGAATCCGGTGGAGGGTTCAGCATCTCGAACGTGATCGACGAAAGGCTCATCGCGCTCGACCTCGATGTGCACAGCAAGGAAGAGATGCTCAACACGCTTACCGACTTGTTCGAGGAGCAGGGCAAGCTCAACGACCGCGAGGCCTTCTTCAAGGACGTCATGTGGCGCGAAGGTGAGGGCGAGACCGGCATAGGCATGGGCGTCGCCATTCCGCATGGAAAGTCGGCCGGCGTAAATGAGACCGCGCTCGCGATCGGCACGTCCAGCAACCCGCTCGCGTGGGAGTCGCTCGACGACGAACCGGTCACGGTGGTGATCTTGTTTGCTGTCACCGAAGGCGATTCCGACGTGGTGCACCTCAAGCTCCTGCAGCATGTGGCCATGCTGCTCGCGCATGAGCGCTTCGTCGAAAAGCTCCACGCGGTCACAAGCCCGCAGGAGATGCTTGCGCTGCTCGAGTCGAGTCCAGACGACTACGACGATTAGCGCAGGGGCGGCGCCCGTCGCGGGGCGCTGTTTGCGCGGTTTAACGTCCACGGCGCAACGCCATCGCCCGTTCACCGTGGTAGGAAATTGAGGAGAGGCGATACGAGAGGAGGAGCTCATGAAGCTCGTCGGTGTTTGCGCTTGTACATCTGGTATCGCGCATACATATATGGCCAAGGAGAAGCTTGTCAAGGCTGCCCAGGCGCTCGGTCACACCATCCACGTCGAGACCCAAGGCACCATCGGCGTCGAGGACGAGCTCACCCCGGAAGAGATCGCCGAGGCCGATGCCGTGATTCTCGCCGTCGACATCAAGGTCGACAGATCCCGCTTTGAGGGCAAGCCCACGCTCGAGATTCCGACTTCGATTGTGGTGAAGGCACCCAAGCAGGTTATTCAGAAGGTCGAGGAGAGCATCAAGGCGTAAGGCCTGGTGCGTGCATGAACCGGCACGCAGCTCTCGATACGCCGTTCCATCAAAGTGATCCATCAACTACGCTAGGAGTACTGCATGAAAGGCAAATTCACAATTGCCGAGATCAAAAAGCATGTGCTGACCGCCATCAGCTACCTGCTTCCGCTGATTGTCGCCTCCGGTCTGCTTATCGCCATCGGCAACCTTACCGGTGGCTCCGAGATCTCCAGCCTCGATGAGCTGACCGTCCCGTCCGCCTTTACGTCGCTCGGTACCTGGGGTATGGGCCTCATTCCGGCGTTCATCGGCGGATACATTTCCTACTCCATCGCCGATCGTCCCGGCATCGCGCCCGGCTTCCTCATGGGCGAGATCGCGTCCTTCTTGGGCGCCGGCTTCCTCGGCGGTCTCATCGGCGGTCTGCTCGTTGGCTATATCTGTCTTGCGCTCGAGACCTACCTCAAGGTTCCCAAGTGGGCTCAGGCGCTTATGCCCATGATGATCATCCCGCTGCTTTCCTCCGCGATCGCCGGACTCATCATGTTCTTCGTGCTCGGCACCCCGCTCACGATGTTCACCACCGCGCTGAACAATTTCATCACCGGGCTTGACCAGAGCCAGAAGGCGCTCTACGGCTTCATCATCGGCTGGATCGGCTGCATCGATTACGGTGGAGCTATCTCCAAGGTGCCGAACCTCATCTGCGACGGTCTTATGGCCGATGGCATCTACGGCCCCGAAGGCATCAAGGTGCTCGCCGCTATGGTTCCGCCCTTCGGCGTGACCTTCGGCTGGCTTCTCTCCAAGGCCATCAACAAGCCGATCTTCAAGAAGACCGAGGTCGAGAACATCAAGGTGGCCTTCCCCATGGGCGTCTGCATGATCTCTGAAGGCGTCATCCCCATCGCCATGAACGACCTCATCCGCACCGTCATCTGCACCTCCATCGGCTGCGGCGTCTGCGGCGCGATCAGCTTCTCGTTCGGTGTCGAGTCCATGGTTCCCTCGGGTGGCGTCTTCGTCATTCCGGCCATGACCAACCCGCTCATGGCCGTCGTGGCGCTTCTCGCGGGCTCCTGCGTGACCGCCGTGCTGCTGGTGCTGCTCAAGAAGCGCCTCACACCCGAGCAGGAGGACGACCTCGCGCTTCCCGAGGACGACACCGAGGAAGAGGTTGACCTCTCCGGCTTCAGCCTTTCGTAATGCACGCGTGGCGGAGCCCGAGGCGTCTGCATAAGGCTCCGCATGCGCTCGCTGCGACGAGCGCGGCGTTCGGGGGCGTCGAGCGCCGCGTTCGGCCAACGCGCTTGCATGCTCGCCGCAGGCACCCAGCTTGGCCAAGCTGGCTGGCCATGTAAACCTTGCTTAGTTGGCAAGCCAGCCAGCCTAAGCGCCACCGCCAAACCATCGGCATCTTTAAGAATCCTTAGGGAGGAACCCGCTTCATGTACGAATCGATGAAGGGCATGCTCGCGAAGGCGAACTCCGAGGGCTATGCCGTCATGGCGATCAACGCGTTCAACCTAGAGACGGCGCGCGGCGTCATTACCGCGGCCGAGGAGATGAACGCGCCGATTATCATCGACCTGCTCCAGGATCACGTGATGTCGTTTTTCGACTGCGATATCCTCACGGCGCCCATCATCAAGATGGCGCAGCAAAGCTTCGTGCCCGTGGCGATCAACCTCGACCACGGCCACGACATCGCGCACCTCAAACGCTGCCTGCGCGAGGGCTTCTCGAGCGTCATGTGCGACGCTTCGGCATTGCCTCCAGAGGAGAACGCGCGGATAACGCGGGGCATCGTGGAGCTTGCGCAGTCCTATGGCGCCTCGGTGGAGGCCGAGGTGGGCAATATGGGTCGCATCGACGATAGCGGCGCGGTGCTCACCGACGACGAGATGTACACCGACCCCGACGTGGCCATCAAGTTCATCGAGGAAACCGGTGTCGACTGCCTGGCCGTTTCGTACGGCTCTACGCACGGCGACTATCCCGAGGGCTACGTGCCGACTTTCCACTTCGATATCGTGGAGAAGATCAAGGCGGCGACGGGTGCGCCGCTCGTGCTGCACGGCGGGTCGGGCGCGGGCGAGGAGAACATGCGCCGCTCGGTAGCGGCCGGCATCAACAAGATCAACGTCGGCACCGACTACATGATCGCGCAGCGCTCGTTCATCGCTCGGGCACTTACCGAGAACCCCGGCTACGACTTTCCCGCCCTCATTGAGGACAGTTGGGCTGCCGGCCGCTCGGTCATCAAGCGCTACATAGAGATTTCCGGCTCTGCCGGGAAGGCACGATAACCGCCCTGCCGGTGTGCTTCGCATGCCGCGGCTGGGCTCTTGCGCCTCGCCTCTGGCCGCGACGACGCGCGGCTGAGCTCTTGCGCCTTGTCCTTGGCCGTGATGCTATGCGGCACCGCGCCCCGCGGCCGACTTGTTCTGTGTCCGCATGCCTCACGGGCTTGTGGCCGAGCATCCTGCGTTCGATTCGCTCCGCGGTCGAGCCCGTGCATCGCAGCTGCGCGCCCCGGGTGGTACGCGCGTATACAGTTTGGAAACCATCGAGTAAAAGGAGACAACTTACCATGCTCATCAACATGAACCAGATGCTCAGCGTAGCGAAGGAGAAGCACTTCGCCGTGGGCGCGTACAACGTATCCGAGAGCAACCTGTTCCGCACCGTTGTCGAGGCCGCCGAGGCAAACGACGCCCCCGCGATCATCGCGGTTCATCCCACCGAACTTGCGTATTGCAAGGACGATTTCGTCAAGTACATGATCGCGCGCGCCGGCAACAGCCCCGTGCCGTTCGTCATCCACATGGATCACGGCGACAGCATCGAGAGCATCATGCGCGCCGTCCATTGCGGCTTCACGTCGGTCATGATCGACGGCTCCATGCTTCCCTTTGAGGAGAACATCGCGAAGACCGCCGAGGTCGTGAGTTACTGCCACATGGTGGGCGTTTCGGTTGAAGGCGAGTTGGGCACAATCGGCGACACCGGTACGTCCATCGAGGGCGGTATGACCGAGGTCAAGTACACCGACCCCACCGACGCCAAGACATTCGTGGAGAAGACCGGCGTGGACACGCTCGCGGTGGCTATCGGCACCTGCCATGGTCTGTATCCCAAGGGCGTGACTCCCAAGCTGCGCATGGATGTGCTCGAGGAGATTACGAAGGTCGTCGACGTGCCGCTCGTGCTCCACGGCGGATCGGGCAATCCCGACTCCGAGATCGCCGAGGCCGTGCGCTTGGGCATCCAGAAGGTGAACATCTCGTCCGATTACAAGAGCGCGTTCTTCCTCAAGGCTCGCGAGATCCTCTCGCAGGAAGGTTCTGGCTGGGATCCGAACAACATCTTCCCGGCGTGCATCGAGGCGGGCAAGGCCGTCATCTCGCAGAAGATGGAGCTCTTCAACTGCGTGGGCGCGGCGAAGTACTATCGCGACCCCGCCATTCCCCAGTGGCGCCAGGAACTCAACTAGCAAAAGCGCAGCGAGCGAGCATGCCGACAGGGCGCCGTCGCCGCGCGGTTGATGCGTGAGAAGCGGGATGGTTCAAAAGAAGCGGCCATCCCGCTTTTCTTTAGGGGTTGAGCGTGCGTGTCGCGCGCCACGACGTGCAGGACGGCAGATGGTGAGCGATTGGCGATATGCACCTGGTTACCTGTACTATTATCGATAATGTGACCAGGGTCGACGCTTGTGTTCGCTGCGTGCATTTCGGCGCGAGGACAGCGGGCGATTCGAGCAGGTATTCGAGTATTACGGCAAAGTTGGGCAGAGCGTAAAGCATGCGCGCGGGTAAAACATACGGGTGCGCCAAGGGCGCGATCGCATATGAGTAGATGAGCGTGGGGGTTTGCATGCAGCGTAGAGGAAGCGTTATCAACGAGATATGCCTTTTGTATGACCGACTGAGCGACCGAGAGAAGCTCATCGCCGACTTCGTGATGGCAAACCAGGGCGAGGTTCCCTCGCTGACCACGCGCGAGATCGCCGCTCGCAGCCAGACGTCAGCCGCCACCGTGTCGCGTTTCGTGCGGCATCTGGGATATGAGAGCTTCTCCGAGCTCAGAAGTGCCGTGCTTAACGAGAACGGATCGAACGGATCGGGCGAGGTTCCCAGCAACGTCATTTCGATGAGCGCGCCGCGCGCGGCGATGGAGACGGTGCTGAAGGCAAAGGAACGCGAGCTTCTGGATACCGTGAACCTTGTGAGCGACCAAGATCTCACGTATGCGGTGCGGCTCATCGAAGAGGCAAACTCCGTGGTGTTCGGTGCGGTGGGCAACACGATTCCGGCGGCCCTTTCGGCCTCGTTCCTCATCGCCCAATTGGGCATTCGCGCGCACTGCGCCCCGACGACCGAGGCCATGGTGCTCTCGTCGATGTCGCTCACCAAGCACGATGTGCTGATCATCATGTCCAAGTCTGGTCACTCGAAGCGTTTGAATCATATGATGGACAACGCCATCGATTCGCAGACGCCCACGATCGTTATAACGAACGTGCCCGACTCGCCGATCGCGCGCCGCGCGACGTGCGTGCTCCAGACCGCCACGCGCGATAAGATGCTCAACAGCGACCTGCCCTTCTCGCATAACTCGATGAACTTCGTATTCGAGGTCATCTTCTTGTTGCTGTGTTCCGATATGCGGAATTTCCGTGCGCACGCAGGGCTGTTGTGGAAGTCGCTCGGTGAGGACAAGGGCGTTTCGGGTGAGGTCTTCGGCGCTTCCGATGTCGGTTGATAGCTGCGTCGACGTACGTGGCGCGTGCAGAAAACGCCGTGCAGCGAACCATATGGGCATGCATCGCGCTTCTTCGTTCGAATTGGCTGTCGTGCACGAGCGCACCCGCGCCGTGCCCCGGTACCTCGATATAATCTTGCTTCCAACGGCAGCAGAGAAAGGCGGCGTGACTCAACATGGCACAGACGGTTGCGATCATCGGCGCGCTTGAACAAGAGGTTCGCCACGTGTACGAGGCGCTTCAAGGCGGCTCCGAGGCCGATGAAGCCGGCATGCACGTTGTACGGGGAGTGCTCAACGGCGTTCAAGTCGTCGCGACGACGGCAGGTATGGGCACGGTCAATGCCGCTGCGGCGACGCAGCATCTCATCAGCACCTATGGTGCGACGACGGTGATCTTCTCAGGCATCGCGGGCGGGCTCAACCCGGCGCTGCATATAAACGACGTGGTTATTGGCGAGCGCCTGCGCTACACCGATACCGACACGGCGCTTATTGCCGAGTCAACCCCGGGACTCGAAGAGTTCTTCTCCACGCCTCGCCTGGCAGACCTTGCGGAGCAGGTTCTCCACGTTCGGGGATACGCCAAGATAGGAGATGCGGCAGCAGGCAAGGAAGGGAGTTCGGCCGAGGAGACGGGAAACCCTGCGGGCGATGCCGACCTGCGCTATCTACGAGGCGTCATCGCCACAGGTAATCGTTTCGTGACCGGGCAAGCGCTGCGCGAATCGGTGATTGCGGCGACCCGTGCCGACTGCGCCGAGATGGAGGGCGCCGCCGTCGCGCACATCGCGGTAAAGAACGGCGCCGATTGCCTGGTTTTGCGCGCAATTTCCGACAACTGCGATGAGGAGTACGATGCGTTCAGCACGCGCACGTTCGAGCTAGCGGAATATGCGAGAACGGCGAGCGAAATCGTGCTCGATATCATCGCCGCTCTGGCAGGGTGAACGTACGCGATATGTTCGCATGGGCGATGAAGGTCGCCCTCAGGGCGCAGCGTGCTTGCGCGGAGCAAGATGCTCGCGTAAAGCAAGCCGACCGCATGGGATGAGCCGCTTCATGCAGCACGTCGCCCGCACGGGGTCGGTTGACCGCCATTGGCAACCATCCGCAGGGAGCGGCCTCTTCCATGAAGCCGATCGATAAAGGAGAATCAGTGGCAGAGAGCATCAACTACCAGCTTGCCCATTTCGTGGCGAGCTATGGCAAGGCGTCCCAGATTCCGCCCTCGCAGTGTCCCGAGGTGAGCTTCGTCGGCCGCTCGAACGTGGGCAAATCGTCCATCATGAATAAGCTGTTCGGACGCAAGGGGCTCGTGAAGGTGTCCAGCACGCCGGGCAAGACGAGCAACGTGAACTTCTTCGAGGCGGATGGCGTGCACTTCATCGACCTGCCCGGATACGGCTTCGCGCGCCGCTCGAAGGCAGAGCGCGACCGCTGGGCACAGCTCATCGGCGATTTCTTCGATCTGGAGCGCAGCTTCAACCTGGTGGTCTCGCTGGTTGACATCCGCCATGACCCCAGCGCGCTCGACCACCAGATGATTGAGTTTCTGCAGGAAGGCGAGTTTCCCTTCGTGGTGGCGCTCACCAAAGCGGATAAGCTGAGCCGCGGCAAGCAAAGCCAGCAGCTCGCGGCTATTCGCAAGCAGTTAAACGTTCCCGCGGAGGATGTCATCGTCACAAGTGCCGAGACCGGCCAGGGCATCGACGTGCTCAAGGAGCGCATCGCTGCGGCATGCCTCTAGAGCGTCGCCCAGTGCTCGCCTTGCTCGCAATGGGCACCAGAACGAGGCGAGGACGTTCCTGCGCAGACGCATAACTCATCACGTGGCTGCGTTCTGAATCTTGTTTGGCGTGCGATGGCTTTTGCTTGACGCGGAACGCGTTTTGCTTGGTGTGCGAAGCACCTTGCTTGGACTTGAATGAGTTCCGTTTGGCACGCACGTCATTGCGCTTGTCGTCATGTCTGCCGATAGCTGTTACGGTTCACCCGTTCCCTGTTCATTGTTCCTGATGCGCCCTGACGGTTCCTGTACATTCGACGTGTGATGCCGAGCATGATGGACGAACGATACCATGCTGCCCGTTGAGATGCCGTGCAGATGGTACCCGCGACAAGCGGGATGGTGCATGCACCAAAAGTTGGGACAACAATTCGCCAAAACGGCCACCTTCGGAGGATGAAAAATGGCAAATCGTTGCCCGGATTCTCGTCTAGATGGATTTGCACACAGACGAAGAGCGCATGAGGGTTCTATGCCGTCTTCGCTCTCCTGAGAATGCTTAGAACAGAGGAATCTCGCCGCAAAGGAAATCTTCGAGTGGTGCGTTTCGGCTGCCGACCACGATTGGCAAAGCTGCAGGATGCTGCTCGCAGAACGTCGAGATGCTTTGAAGTGCTGAACTATCGTCGTTTGTGCCTATGATAGCTCTATCTATCAAAAATGATAGATATAGCTACTAAAAATGATAGGTATGTCTATATATCTATCAAAGTGTCATGCATCGCGAATTTGATTTTCTGCATCGAGCGATTTGCTCGCGGGCGATTCCTGAGGTGAGGCGCGTGGGGTGCCTCACCTTGCCGATCAGACTTAATAAGGTTGTTGAGGGAGCGCCCCGGGGTGTTGCTGCAGCATGCCAGTCATGTTGTGTCCTGTGGCACGTTGCCGGGGATGAGCTTGCCCTCGGGGACGAGCTTATTTGACAGGAGAGCGCCTACAGATACTCGATTTGCGCTCCCTCGGTGTCGCAGGTAAGGATATGCGTCTCGCACGCAGGGAACTGCTCGCGCAGGCGCACCTGCAGGAATTTCGCCACGATGGTGTCGTCGGTCACGGCCATGAGCGTAGAGCCCGAGCCGCTGATCCACAGCGTCTTCGCGCCTCCGGAAAGGCACGTCTCGCGGATGGCGTCGTAATCGGGGATGAGCGCGCGCCGATACGGTTCCTGCAGGCGATCGTCGTTAGCCGCCGCGATGAGCGCGGTGTCGCCCGTCTCGAGTCCGCGGGTAAGGCCGGCGATGCGTCCCATCTGCCAGACGGCGGTCGAAAGCGGCACCTCCTGCGGCACGACCTTGCGCGCGTCCGATGTGTGCACCTCATACGGCGGGATGACCGTGATGAACCGAAGGCGCTCGCTCACGGTGTAGCGCAGGCAGCGCGGGAGCTCGCCTTCGGGCGTGAACGAGCACACGGCGGCGCCGAGCAGCGCGGGCGCAACGTTATCGGGATGTCCCTCCATGGCCGTAGCCAGCGCAACAAGTTCCTCGCGCGTGATCGTATGGTTGGTCAGTGCCGCCGCGCCCATGATGCCGGCGACCACGCATGTGGAGCTTGACCCGAGGCCGCGCGCGACGGGAATCTCGGTCTGGATGTCTATCGCGATGGGGAAGGGCTGCTCGCCCCACTGTTCGAGCGCCTCTTCGAAGGCGATGTAGGTCATATTGTTCTTGTTGCGGAATTCCTCGGGGCAGCCGGTGATGGTGAGCTCGTCGGCGCGGTCGAAGGTGAACTGCGCATAGAGCGACACGGCCATGCCGAGCGTGTCGTACCCAATGCCTAGGTTCGCGCTCGTTGCCGGAACCGTAACCCTAATCATAGAAATTCCTCCAAGGTCGCTATCTATATTCCAGTTCCTGTCTCAGACAGTTTCAGTCTGCGGCGTGCGGCTCACGCGAGACGGAAAGCAGCCGCCTCACGCGAGCAAGCGCCAAACATCCGCAGCATGGTGAAGTGGGTTCGCCCCGCTGGTCAACCGTGGGTTTCGCAGCGAAGGGGGCGGGCGAGGGCTGTTCACGCAGGGGTGAGTGGGACGAACCGATCTGCGCTGCTAGAGGTTGCGCGCCGCGTGCTCCACGAAGACTCCCATGCCGTCGATGTCAACGACATCGGTGTGCAGCACCGGTGCCTGCTGCAGGGAGGCAAGCTGCGGAGGCGGCGTGGTGCCGGTGGCCTTGGCGAGCACCTCCATGCAAGCGAAGTCGTCGGCTGGCACCTCAAGCCCAAGCGATTCGGCCACCGCGCGCGGGAACTTGTACGGGCTTGCGGTCGAAAGCAGCACGCGCGCCTTTGCCGTCGGCGCCGCTTCAACCGTGCTCAGCACATGGTAGCCGCAGGCGGTGTGCGGGTCGATGAGGTATCTATGCTGGTTCCAGCAGTCACGGATGGCGGCGCGCACCTGGTCTTCGTCTGCCCAACCGCAACCGAAGACCTGCTGGATGCATTCGAGCAGCTCAGTCGGCACCTCGTAGCGTCCGTTACGGGCGAGCTCATCCATAAGGTGGCTTACGAGCTCGCAGTCACCGTCGCTTACGTAGTAGAGCATCCGTTCGAGGTTGGACGATATGAGGATGTCCATGCTCGGCGAGATCGTCGTGAAAAACGGGCGCTGCCGGTCGTACACGCCGGTGGTAAGGAAATCGTAGAGCACGTTGTTCGCATCGCTCGCCACGATTAACCGCGCGACGGGCAGGCCGAGCCGCTTGGCATAATAGCCGGCAAGCACGTCGCCAAAGTTGCCGGTCGGCACGCAGAACTCGACGTCATCGCCCGGCTCGATCGTGCGTGCGCGCAGCAGCTGCGCATAGGCCGCGAAGTAATACACGACCTGCGGCACCAAGCGCCCCACGTTGATGGAGTTCGCGCTCGAGAGCATCACACCCCGTTCGGCGAGCCGTTCGGCCAGGTCGTGGTCGGCAAAGATGTGCTTGACGGCGCTCTGCGCATCGTCGAAGTTGCCGCGGACAGCGCACACGGCCACGTTTGAGCCAGCCTGCGTGGTCATCTGCAGCTCCTGCACGCGGCTGACCTTGCCTTCAGGGTAGAACACGCTGATGCCGCAGCCGGGTGCATCGGCGAATCCCGCAAGCGCCGCCTTGCCGGTGTCGCCCGAGGTGGCGGTGACGATCATCACATGCTCGGCGGGTGCATCGGGCGTGCTGCCCGCGTCGGCGCAGGTGCCCGCATCGCCCGCATTTCCCGCAGCACTCGTACGCGCCATGAGTCGCGGCAGCATCTGCAACGCGACATCCTTGAAGGCGCTCGTGGGGCCATGGAAGAGCTCGAGCACGTGCAGGATGCTGTCGCCGCCGCGCGCGCCGTCAGCGCGCGTGCCCTCGTCGCTCAGCGTGACAAGCGGCGTCACCTCGGGTGAGGCGAACGTGTCGCCATATGCCTCGTCCACGCAGGTGGCGATCTCGTCCGCCGTGTAATCAGGTAGTAACATTCCCAATACAGCGCACGCGAGCTCGCGATAGCTCTTCTTCGACAAGCGCGTGACGTCGAGTTTTGCCGTACCCAGCTCGTCTGAGACGAACAGGCCGCCGTCCGGGGCGATCCCTGTGCGAATTGCTTGTTTGGATGTCCGCGCGCCGGTGCGGGAACGTGTACTATGATACGAATCCATGTGAAACTTCCTTTGCCCCTGGGCTTAAATCACGCTCATGGTATCAGAGCAGGTGCGCACGGGGCCTGTGCACGAGAAAGGTTACGTCCTCGATATGATTAAAGTTGCGAAGTTCGGCGGATCATCGGTTGCGGATGCCAAGCACTTCAGGCAGATCAAGCACATCGTCGAGGCGGATTCGTCGCGGCGCTTCGTGGTTGTGTCGGCGTGCGGGCGCAGGTATCGTACAGACTCCAAAGTCACCGACCTGCTCTATCTGGTCGCGGCGCACACGCGCTATCACGTATCGTGCGACGACCTGCTCGACGACATCGGCCAGCGTTTCTTCAATATCGCTGACGAACTTGAGCTCACCTATCCCATTCGCGACGAGTTCGCCACGTTCAGCGAGCGTGCGCGTGCGGGCGAGCTTACCATGGAAGAGCTGGTGAGCCGCGGCGAGTACTTTACCGCGCAGCTCATGGCCGAGTACCTGGGTCTTCCGTTCCTCGAGGCGGCGGATGTCGTGGCGTTTCACCACGACGGCACGCTTTCGATGACGCGCACCGAGCAGCTCGTTCAGGAGCGCGGCATTCCGGGCGGTTTCGTGATGCCCGGCTTCTATGGCGCCACGCGCGAGGGGCGCATCATGCTGCTCGACCGCGGTGGCGGCGATATCTCCGGCTCTATTCTGGCAAAATGCCTGAACGCGGACCTTTACGAAAACTGGACGGATGTTTCGGGCTTTCTTTCCGCCGACCCGCGCATCGTGGAGAACCCGCAGCCCATCGGCCGCATCACCTACCAGGAGATGCGCGAGCTCTCGTACATGGGCGCGTCCGTGCTGCATGAAGAGGCCGTGTTCCCGGTCATGGAGGCGGGTATTCCCATTGCGGTGAAGAACACGAACCGCCCGCTCGATCCGGGCACCATCATCTCCGACCGCGAGGATTACATCTCGGACGAGCCGATCATCACGGGCGTGACGGGCAAGCGGAACTTCGTAGCCGTGCACATCTTCAAGGATCATATGTCCAACGAGGTGGGCATCGTGCGCCGCGTGCTTTCGATTTTCGAGCGCTATCGCGTGTCGGTCGAGCATATTCCGTCGGGCATCGATTCATTTGCCGTGGTGGTACAGGGTGACGACGTGAAGGATTCGCTCTGGTCCATCGTGGCCGACATCAAATCCGACGTCGCGCCCGATAAGATCAAAGTCGTTGATGACCTTGCGCTTGTCTCGACAGTGGGGCGCAACATGGTTGGCCGCCCCGGCGTATCGGGGAGCCTCTTTGCGGCGCTCGGCCAGGAGGGCATCTCCATCCGCATGATGTCACAGGGATCCGACGAGATCAACATCATTGTGGGTGTGCGCGACGAAGACTTCGAACATGCTATTCGTGCTATCTACCAGGCGTTTTCTGATGGTGACCATCTGCTTGAACTCGCCGACCTAAAGCGTGCGGAGGCAGCGTCGCGTGCCGAAACCATCCCCGTGGTGGCTCAGCAGTAAGATCTCGGGTCTGTCGTTACCTATGGCGGGGGCGCGGCGCGGGCGCTTCCCCGACGATGCGATCGCCATGTCGCGCCGTTGGCTTGCCGCGCTCCGCTACGCTGCTGGTTTCGGCATCGCTGCGCACCGGCCGTTATCGTCCTGAAACAATTGCAAGATACACTTCTTCTACTTTATCCAACGCGCTCGGTGCCAGAGCCCGGGCGGAGCTGCCCGGGAGGATACGATGAAGCAGTATACGGTGGCAATTCTCGGTGCGACGGGCGCCGTGGGCACGCAGATGCTCCAATGTCTCGATGAGCAGCAGATCCCTGTAGGCGAGCTGCGCCTGCTGGCGAGCGCGCGCAGCGCGGGGAAAACCGTTGTGTTCCAGGATAAGACGGTAACCATAGAAGAGGCGCGTCCCGAGGCGTTTGCCGGCTGCGACTTCGTGTTGGGCGCGGCAGACGACGCCATCGCCAAAGAGCTGCTTCCCGCGGCAGTCGAAGCAGGCGCCGTCGTGGTGGACAACAGCCACGCGTTTCGACTCGATCCCGAGGTGCCGCTCGTGGTGCCTGAGGTGAACGGCGCCGACGTCGCCTGGCACCATGGCATAATCGCGAATCCCAACTGCGCGACCATCATCGGGCTCGTGCCCACGTGGCCGTTGCATCAGCTTGCCGGGGTGACGCGCATGATCGTTTCAACCTATCAGGCGGCGAGCGGCGCGGGCGCGCCGGGAATGGCCGAGCTCGAGCAGCAGATACAGGCCATGGGGCAGGGGAGGGACATCCCCGAGCCGCAGGCGTTCGCCGCGCAGCTGCTTAGCAACCTCATCCCGCAGATCGGCGGTTTCGATGACGAGGGATATACCTCAGAAGAGATGAAGCTGCAAAACGAGGGGCGGAAGATCATGCACCTGCCCGAGCTCCGCGTGAACTGCACCTGCGTGCGCGTGCCGGTGCTGCGCTCGCATTCCGAGAGCATCACCCTGGAGTTCGAGCGCGACGTTACGCTCGACGAGGTGCGCGAGACGCTTGCGGCGGCACCCGGCGTGAAGCTGGTCGATGACCGCGCGGCTGAAAGCGCACATGAGCGCTACCCCATGCCGATCGACACCTCAGATCAAGACCTCATTTGGGTCGGGCGCATCCGGCGCGATATCTCGAACCCCAACCCGAACCGCGGCGTCGCGTTCTGGTGCTGCGGGGATCAGATCCGCAAGGGCGCTGCGACCAATGCCGTCCAGATCCTCAAGCTGCTGACGGAGTAAGCGAAGGAAGCAACGACAACGCGGCGCGCGCCAGGTGCGCGCTTTCGGGTTCAGATGCCAGACGCGCGGTATCCTTGCTGCCCCACATCCAACGCGCATGGGTTCAACCAGTGTTCCGGCTGCCGCTATAGCGGCAGCCGTTGTTGTGTGCGCTATGCGATGCTCCAGCTTTCGCGCTATATCCATCCCTGCAGGCGCATAGGACGAATATCCTTTCGTCCACGCAGAAGCAATGCCGAATCACTCGGGACTCTTCAGCGCCTCGACCATGTCGATGCGGTCGAGTATGCGGTTCGTGATGAAGCTCACCGCAATCGCGAACACGGCCGAGAACGCGGCGGCGAGCGCATAGCACCAGGGATCGACGACCACGTCAAAGAAAATCGACGGCATCTTCATGATGTAGGTAAAGCTCTCGCTCAGCGCCCAGCCCGCAGGCAGCCCCACCACGATGCCGATGAACGTGAGCAAGAACGTTTCTTTGTTGATGTACGTGCGCACCTCGCCCACGCGGAATCCGAGCACCTTGATGGTGGCGATCTCGCGCTCGCGCTCGCCGATGTTCACGGTCGAGAGCGTGAACAGCACCACGAACGCGAGCCCCGCGGCAAGGACGATCACCACGTAAACGACCACGTTGATGAGGGTAAAGCTTTGCTCGAATTGCTCGTGCATCTTGGCGACGCTGGTAATGGAGAGGAAGTCGTCATCGGCTTCGAGCACTTCGCCGAAGGCGACCTGCTCATCGCTCGTGCCCGAGAGGTGCGCGTAGAATCCGTTCAGTTCGAGCTCGCCAAAGAGCTCCTCATAGACGTCTTGGGTCATATAGACGGCGTTACCCAGGTAGTTCCGGGTGATCTCCGTGATGGTGACATCGGCGGTATCGAGCGCGCTCGTGGTGATGGAGCAGCTGTCCCCGCGCTCAACGCCGAGCAACGTCGCGGCGTTATTGGTAAGCACGATACCGGCCTCGTCTAAATCGATGGAGGCGCCGTCCAGCGTCTCAAGCGAAACATACGAATCGATGGAAAGCCCGGTTGGAATCACGTAGAGCTGCATGCTCTCCTCGTCGTCATCAAACTCAACCGTGATGGTGTCGACGCCGATAGATGCAATGTCGGTAACCTCATCGGACGATTCGAGCACGTTCAGGCATGCTGCATAGTCGTCCGCGGTTGTCGCGGCCATAAGGTCGTAGCGGTAGATGTCCTCGTATTGACGCGGCGCCAGCGATTCCACCGTGTTCTTGATGGAGAATCCGCAGATAAGCAGTGCCGTGCACCCCATGATGCCAAAGATGGTCATGGCGAGGCGCTTCTTATAGCGGAAGAGGTTCCGTGCGGTTACCTTGTTCAAGAAGTTCATGCGGCGCCAGAGCGGTTTGATGCGCTCGAGGAAGATGCGCGAGCCGGCGCGCGGCGCCCGGGGACGCATGAGCGCGGCGGGTGTCTCACGCAGGCCGATGCGGCAGGTGATGAGCGTGGATCCGGTGATGCCGACGACAAACGCCAAGATGCCCAGCACCGCATAGAACAGATTGAATTGCAGGCTGAACAGCGGCAGCAGGTACATCGCCTTGAAGATGTGGAGCAAGACGAGGGGAATGAGGACGAATCCGGCAATGTCGCCGATGAACCCGCCAATAACCGCTGCGATAAGGGTGTATATCAGGTATTTTGACAAAATGCGCGCATTCGAGTATCCAAGCGCCTTGTATAGGCCGATGAGCTCGCGCTCCTCCTCGACCATGCGGGTCGCTGTGGTGAGGCTTACGAGAACCGCCACAACAAAGAAGATGACCGGGATGATCTTCGCGATTGCCTCGATGGAGGAGGCATCGGAGTCGACACTTGAGTAGCTGCTGAGGCCCGAGCGATCCTGCACATACCAGGTGGCATCGTCAACGTCCTCAACTTGGGCGCGGACATCGGCAATCTGCTCCAGGGCGTCGGAGCGCTCGGTCTCGTATGTGTCGCGTCCCTCGTCGAGTTCGATCTGGCCGTCGGCGATTTGCTCCAGGGCGTCGTCAATTTCCTGTTGCGCTTCAGCAAGTTGCGCGAGGGCGGATGCGCGCTGCTCGTTCAGAGCCTGCTGCCCCTCATCGAGTGCCGCCAGGCCGCTTTGTGCTTCCGTCAGGCCGCTTCGCGCGACGATTTCCTGCGCATCGAGCTGCGCCAGGGCAACGCGGATGCTGCGGCGCGCGCCATCGATGCCGCCGGGAAGCTCGTCGATGATGGCGTCGACCTCGGTTGCAGCCGCGCGCGCCTGCGCCAACCCAGACGTAGCTTGTCCCATACCCTGGGCAAGCTGTTCAACCTGATCGGTGCCGTCCGCGGTGAGCGCGGCAAGCTGCTCAAGCGCCTCATCGATCTGGTCGATCTGCGCAAGCAAGCTGTCGTAGTCGGCAAGCTGCTCATTCAAGGAAGTTCGCTCCGCCTCAAGGTCTGTTTGCTCTTCTTCAAGCTTGTCGCGCTCGCTTGCGAGCGCCGTCTGCTTCCCCAGAAGCTCAGCTCGTTCGGCTGTCAGCTCCTCGTAGGTCGGGTCATCTTCCGTCAGCGCGGCAAGCTCTGCCTTGATCTCATCAAGGCGCGTGGTTATCTGACCGGCGCGTTCGTCAATCTCTGCGATGCGCTCGTCGATCTCGTCCAATTGCTCAGCCACCTGCGCGCGCTCGTCGATCTGCTCCGCAAATTGCTGCGCGAGCGCGGCCAGACCAACCGACGCCTGTTGGCGCAGGTTCTGCAGCCCTGCTTCCACGTCGGTTCGGTACTGTGCGACGGCATCGATAAACGCTTGCTCCAGCTCGTCTGGCTCGGCGGTGCCGGTATAGCCGCACAGCGCCTCCCACGCATCGCGAACGCTTGCGGCGTCGGTTCCGGTATAGGTGCCGAGTTGCTCAAGGCCGTCGATCAGCTCATCGCCCTGGCTCTGCAGGTAGATCACCGCGGCCTCGGCTACCTGCACGGCAGCATCGACCTGCGCTTTGCCTTCTTCAAGTTGGTCGATTTGTTCCAGCTGGTCGTTGAGCGCAGCACGGGCGCTGGCGATGGTGACAAGCCCCGCTTGAGCCTGCGACATGCCCGATTCCGCCTGCACGCGGCTCTCGTCGATGGTCGCTTGCGCGCTGGCAAGCTCGCTCAGCGCCTCGGCGCGCTGGGTGTTCAGCTCTCGTTGTCCCTCTAGCGCTTCGGCAAGGCTTTGATCGAGGGTCGCTTGCGCATCGTCGAGCTCCTGCTTCGCTTCGGCGAGCTGGGCGAGCGCCTCCGCCTCTTCCTCGTCGATGGTCGCGTTCGCCTCGTCCTTGATCTCTTGCGCCCGCGCCCGCTCGCGTTGGGGAGCAAGGTCTTCAACGCGCGCCTTGACCTCGTCAACGCGGTCGTTGTATTCGTCTGAGTAGGTGGAAAGCCCGTCTGTGCCGCTCACGGAAAGGTAGGCGACGGTGTAGGTGTCGGTATCGGTCACGGCGTCGCGGCTTACGAAGAAGACGTACTCGCTCGAGGTGCTGGCGCGGAACGCGACCGGGCCGTCCGGCTGGGTGATGCTCGTCGGGTCCACGACGGTGCCCACGATGGTGTAGGTGCCGCCCGGAATGGGGCCGGAGGTCGTGGTCGATTCGGCGCGCGCGCTGTCGTCATCGGAACTCGTTGCGTCATCTGCGGCGGAGTCCGTCGAGTCGGCCAGATCAGAATCCGCTGCATCGTCTGTGTCGGACTCTGCCGCATCGTCTGCATCTGAGTTTTCGGCATCGCCCGAATCCTCGCCGACGCTCAGGTCGCCAAGGCCGGTGGGATCGTCCTGCTCGGCGTCTTCGAACGTCACCGTGTCGCCGATGGACTTCCCGGTATCGGTGAGGTAGTTCTCGGTCACGGCGATCTCGTTCGCCGCCTCGGGCAGGCGCCCATCGACCACATACGGCTCGTTCATACCAGAATCCAGCAGCGCTTTCACCGTGACCGAGGCGCGCAGACCGTCCACGCGGGTATAGGTGTCCTCTTCGTAACCGCCCTCGGCCGCGCTCACCCCGTCGATCTCGGCAAGCTCATCAATATCGTCCTGCGTGAGGCCAAAGGTCGATTGCACGGAGATGTCGAAGAGATGCTGGCGCTCATAGAGGCTGTTTGCCGCGGCGCGCAGATCCAGGCACGCCATGTCGAGTCCCGTGAGCATGGTCGCGCCCAGCGCGCAGATCGCGACGAGAGAGAGAAAGCGCTTCAGGCTGCCACGAATGGTTCGCAGGATGTCTTTACCAAACGCAGACATGGGCATCTACCATTCGATCTCGTCGATCGGTCGAGGTGCATCGTTGAGCGTCACGTCGGTTACGCGGCCGTTCTTGAACCGAATGAGCCGGTCTGCCATGGGCGCCAGGGCCGAGTTGTGCGTGATGATGATGACGGTGATGCCGTCGCGCCGGCAGGTGTCTTGAAGGAGCTGCAAGATCTGCTTGCCCGTTTGGTAGTCGAGTGCCCCCGTCGGCTCGTCGCAAAGCAGCAGCTTGGGATTTTTCGCGATGGCGCGGGCGATCGAGACGCGTTGCTGCTCTCCGCCCGAGAGCTGGGCGGGGAAGTTGTTCAGGCGGTTCCCCAGCCCGACGTTTCTGAGCGAGTCGGTCGCATCGAGCGCGTTGGCGCAGACCTGCGCGGCAAGCTCGACGTTCTCGAGCGCGGTGAGGTTGGGAACCAGGTTGTAGAACTGGAACACGAAGCCTACGTCGGTGCGGCGGTACTCAACGAGCTCGCGCTCCGTCGCGTGGGTGATGGTGTGTCCGTCAACAGATACGGTGCCCGAGGTGGCCGTATCCATGCCGCCTAGGATGTTCAGGGCGGTGGTTTTGCCGGCGCCCGAGGCACCGAGGATCACGGCGAGCTCCCCGCGCTCAACGGTAAAGCTCGCCCCGTCGAGCGCGCGGATGAGCGCCTCGCCTTCGCCGTAGGCCTTTACAACATCTCTGAACTCGATATATGCCATGGTGCCGCCCGCGTCTTACCGATTGAAATTACTCGACATCGTGTTGTCTAGAAAGTATACTCGTGGCGATATGCGGGGGCGAGTTGACTTCGACATCGCAGGCGAAATTGTCGAGTAACGCAACGTTTGGGATGTCGCGCCCGATGCCTCGCGGGGGGCGGGCATCCATACGGACGGGAGGATGCGGCCGTGAAACGAAGATCGCAGGTGGCGGAACAGACGCGCGCGAACATCACGCAGGCGTTTTGGGAGCTCTATCTCACCAAGCCCATCGAAAAGATCACCATTCGCGAAATCACCGACCGTGCCGGCTATAACCGTGCGACCTTCTATCTGTACTATCGCGATGTCTACGATCTGTTTGAGCAGCTCGAAGGGAGCGTGCTCGACCAGATTGGCCGGCTGGTGAACGATCGGCTTCTCACCGATGAAACGCTCAACCTATCACAGCATATGGGCTTCATCTTCGAGCTCGCCCAGCGTTTCAACCAGTACATGCCGCGCTTGCTCGCCGCCGATCCCACGTTCTTGCGCCGGTTTAAAGAGATCATCGCACCGCTGCTCGACCGGTTCATCCTGCCTGCGCGCAACCTGACGGACGAGGAGAGCGCCATCGTGCGCGAGTTCTATGCGAGCGGTGTGCTCAGCGCCATCAGCACCTGGATGAACGCCGATACCGATCGCGTATCCATCGACCGGCTCGTCGAGCTCATCGTAGAGTCCGTTATGCCGAGCTGAGACAAGCGCATCGCCACATGGCGCAGTGAGGGGGCAGGTGCGAGCCAGGCGCGCCGTCTGCAGAGCCCGATGCCGAACGAGCAGGCGCCGGCTGACGCAGCGCCATGCCGCGCCCGTTTTCCATCGTCGCGTTCGCTACGTTTGCGCGTGGGGCAGCCATGACGCCGCGGCCGTGCCTATCGCAGTGACGACTGCCATGGCCGCAATCATTCGTCCCCGAAGCTGATGCCGAGCGCTCTGGCCTCGCGCACCAGGTCGCTTTCAGGGTCGACGTATTTGAGCTTGCCGGCCACCTCCCCAAGCGGGATGCGCGTCATGCGGTTGTTCACCTGGGCGACCATGAACCCATATTCGCCCTCAAGGCATCCGAGCGCCGCCTCGACGCCGCACTGCGTGGCAAAGACGCGATCCTGTGCATCGGGCGCGCCGCCTCGTTGCGTGTGGCCGGGAATGGCCACACGCGTCTCGCGGCCGGTGCACTTCTCGACCTCTTGCGCGATGTCGTAGGCAATGGAGGGCGAGGTGCGTGCGGCAACGAGCTTCTTGTACTCCTTTTTCGAGAGCTTCGCCTCGTCTTGCGAGATAGCGCCTTCGGCCACCACGATGATGGTAAAGCGGCTACCGCTTCTCATGCGCCGATCGATAGCCTTGACCACGTTGTCCATGGAGTAGGGAATCTCGGGCAGCAAAATGACGTCTGCGCCGCCGGCAACTCCTGCGTACAGCGGAATCCAGCCGACCTTGTGCCCCATGATCTCGATGACGAACACGCGTCCATGCGAGCTCGCGGTGGTGTGGATGTCGTCGATGCACTTGGTGGCCACGTCCACCGCGCTCGTGAAGCCGAACGTCATGTCGGTGCCCCAGGTATCGTTATCGATGGTCTTGGGCAGCGCGATGACGTTCAGCCCCTCTTTGCGCAGGCGGTTCGCGGTCTTGGTGGAGCCGTTGCCGCCCAGCATGAACAGGCAGTCGAGCTTGAGCTGCTTATAGGTCTTCTTCATGGCGGGGACTTTGTCCACGCCGTCATCGCCCGGGGTGTCGAGCAGTTTGAAGGGGGTGCGGCTCGTTCCCAAAATGGTGCCGCCGCGGGTGAGGATGCCGCTGAAATCGCGGAGGGACATCTTGCGGTAGCGCCCGTAGATGAGCCCCTGGTAGCCGTCCTCGAAGCCGTAGATCTCGACGGTCTCCGTGCTGTTATGGGCAAGCGTTTTTACGATGCCGCGCATGGTCGCATTGAGCGCCTGGCAGTCGCCACCGCTGGTAAGCAGTCCAATTCTGAGCATGCAATTCCCTCTTCTGGCAGATTGGGTAAGCGAAGCATGCAGTATAGTGTACTACTGCATCTGCCTGGCGTGATGCGAAAGGGGTTTAGCTAAACAGGCCTCGGTGTCGATTCGGTCGCAGTCGCCGTATCCGCGCGCAGAAAGACATCGTGAACGGAGAGTGTCATGAGCGAACAGTACAAGTTCTTCAATCACGCTGCCTGTGAGTTCTATCCCTGCCATGATATGAAACCCGAAGATCTTAACTGCCTGTTTTGCTTCTGTCCCCTGTATTGCTTGGGCGAGGCATGTGGTGGCAACCCGCGGTATGTGGGCGAGCGCGGCGACATCAAAGATTGCAGCGCGTGCACCGTGCCGCATCAGCGGGAGAACTATGACTACATCATGGGTAAGTTTCAAGAGATCGCGGAGGCGATGCGCCGCGCATGACGGGCGCGCCCGTGGTGCCGACCGCATGATGCCAGTTCGCTTGCGCCCCCGCCGCGCATAGCGCCAGCAGTCGCGATGTCCGCCGTGCATGGTTCCCGCGTGCTGCGGTGCCGGTCGCATGTGATGCCGGTTGCCGCGATGCCCTTCCTTGCGCGCCCCAGCGCGTGCACAGTTTGCTAAGCTGATATGCGCGATCGCGCTGTTTGCGCCCGCCAGCACACGAGTGAGAAGGGAAACCCCATGGAGTCCTATAAGCAAGAGTTCATCGAGTTCATGGTCGAGTCCGACGTGCTCAAATTCGGCGAGTTCACCCTGAAGAGCGGGCGCACCTCGCCGTTTTTCATGAATGCGGGCGCGTATGTGACGGGCAAGCAGCTCAAGCGCTTGGGCGAGTACTACGCGCGCGCCATTCACGATGCCTTCGGCCTTGACTTCGACGTCGTGTTTGGCCCTGCGTACAAAGGCATCCCGCTTTCGGTGGTGACGGCCATCGCGCTCGACGAGCTCTATGGCAAAGAGGTGCGCTACTGCTCCAATCGCAAGGAGGTCAAAGACCACGGTGCCGACGCGGGCAACCTGCTGGGCTCTGCGCTCAACGACGGGGATCGCGTGGTGATGGTCGAGGATGTCACCACGTCGGGCAAATCGATCGACGAGACGTATCCCATCCTCATGGGCGCGGCGAACGTCGAGGTCAAGGGGCTCATCGTTTCGCTCAACCGCATGGAGGTCGGCAAAGGCGGCGTGGTTACCGCTCAGCAGGAGATTCAAGAGAAGTACGAATTCCCGGTGGCTTCGATCGTGTCGATGGACGAGGTCAT
>CAZUYD010000015.1:0-2909 GCA_964624825.1 uncultured Enorma sp.
CGCAGCTAATGTCTCGGCACGACGCTCGCCGCAACGTACGAGGCGGCTCGCTCAGCGACGCACGGCCTCGCGGCTACGGCATGCGCAGCTTCGCATGCCAGCGCGCGCCGCTCAAGCCATACGTATCAAGCGCTGATACGCCTGGTATCCGCGCACGAGCACGCGCTCATCGAAGTTGAAGGTGCACGCATGGAGCGGAGTGCCCGTCCCTGTTCCCAGCAGCAGGAACAAACCTGGGAGACGCTGTTGATAGAACGAGAAATCCTCAGCGATGAGCAAGGGCTCGGGAACCTCGACTAGATCGGGCACAGCAGAGGCCGCCGCCGCAAAGAGCGTTCGATCGTTCACCACAGGCGGATAGCCTTCGGAAAACATAAGGTCAAATGTGCAGCCCTCCTCACCGGCTGCCGTTTGGGCGAGGTCGCGCACCTCGCCCTGGGCGCGCGCGAACAGGGCATCCGAGAATACGCGCAGGCTTCCCTCGACGCGCGCCTCACCCGCCACGGCGTTGCGCACCGTGCCAGCCGTCATGTGGCCAAAGCGCAGCAAGCACGGCTCCTCTTGCTCAAGCTTGCGTGAAAGCCACTTTGAACCCACCACGAACCGCGCCGCCGCACCGAGGGCATCGCGCCCTTCGCGATACTTGGCGATATGGCTTGAAACCCCATGGAACTCGATGGTCGCTTCGCTTGAGCGCGCCAGCAGCGGCCCTGGGCGCGATGCAAGCTGACCTTCGGGCAGGTCGGGCCACACGTGCATGCCGAAGATGCGCGTCACGTAGAACCGCTCGAACACGCCGCTTTCGCACACGCGCTGGGCACCGCCCGTTGTTTCCTCGGCAGGCTGAAACACGAAGAGCACGTTGTGGGAAAAATCGCTCGCCCGTGCGTCTTGATCGCACCCGCGCAGCACCCGATGCACCCAGGTCGCCGCAGCGAGCGCCATGGCCATATGGCCGTCGTGACCGCAAGCATGCATGCGCCCCGGATGCTCGCTCGCAAAGCTGGCACCGCTCGCTTCCTCGATGGGAAGTGCGTCCATATCGGCGCGAATGGCCACCGTCTCCGCGCACCCGAAATCGAAGTAAGCGCACACCGCCCCGAAGCAAGGTGAGAACACCTCGCAGGAAAGCGGCTCGAGCACGCCGCGCACGTAAGCTATGGTCCGAGGAAGGTCATCGTCAAGCTCGGGGATGCGATGCAGGTCGCGCCGATAGCGCGTGAGCTCGTCGAGCGCATCCAGAGAAGGCGCGGTCGGCGCTGCGTCTTGGCGATGAGATGATGATTCCGGCATGGGGTGCTCCCTCGGTAGGTCGGCTGGCGAATCGGCGGTCGCGGCGTGCGAGCCGCGCAAAACAAGCCCGTCCTTGCATTGTACTGATCTGCCCCATGCGAAGCGCCGGCTGCATGCTGGCCGTACCGCCGCGCGTAACGAGTTCGTAATGAAACGACAAAACCAAGAAGATGATGTGCCCCGTACACCGCATGTGGTACAGTTGACGGACTTGATAGAGGCGCGAACAAGATGAGCCCTGGGCGAGCCGGCAGGCGATGACCCCGCGGCGAGGCGCGTTCGCCGAACGCAGCGGCCGGGCACGGCAGCTTGCGTGGGCTTGCGTGGAACACGCGTAAGACTGTCTGCAAGCATGCAGGAGCGCTATCAGCCAAGGAGTTTGCCATGAAGCGAACGTTCGTCACCAAAGACCAGCTCGTGAAGCTGGCCGAACACTATCCCACCCCCTTTCATCTCTATGACGAAGCAGGCATTTGCGCCAACATGGAAGCTGTGCGCGACGCCTTTGCATGGAACCCCGGGTTCCGCGAGTACTTCGCGGTGAAGGCCAATCCCAACCCCGCGCTCATCGCGCTCCTGCGGAAATACGGATGCGGATGCGATTGCTCGAGCGCCACCGAGCTCATGATCGCGGACGCGCTGAACGTGCCCGGGCACGAGATCATGTTCTCGTCGAACGACACGCCCGCGGCCGATTTTCAGCTCGCCCGCAAGCTTGGCGCGATCGTGAACTTTGATGACATCAGCCATATTCCGTTCTTCGAAACGGTGACGGGAGCCATCCCTGAGACCGTGAGCTGCCGCTTCAACCCCGGCGGACTCTTCCGGCTGGCGAACGGCATCATGGACAACCCCGGCGAATCCAAGTACGGCATGACCGAAGCGCAGCTTTTCGAGGCGTTCCGGATGCTGCGCGAGCGCGGCGCCCAGACCTTTGGCATCCATGCCTTTCTTGCCTCGAACACCGTCACGAATGAGTACTATCCTGCCCTCGCGCGGATTCTCTTCGACCTCGCGGTGCGCCTTGAGCGCGAAACGGGCGCGCACGTGGGCTTCGTCAACCTCTCGGGCGGTATTGGAATCGCCTACGAACCCGATGAGCAGCCGAACGACATCCACGCCATCGGCGAGGGGGTCCGGCAGGCCTACGAGGAGATCCTTGTGCCCGCGGGTATGGACGACGTTGCGATCTATACCGAGCTGGGTCGCTTTATGCTAGGACCCTACGGTTGCCTGGTAACGCGCGCCATTCATGAGAAGCGCATCTACAAGGACTACATCGGCGTCGATGCGTGCGCCGCCGACCTCATGCGTCCCGCGATGTACGGCGCGTACCACCACATCACCGTGATGGGACAGGCTGGTGGGCCAGACAAATCCGCAGCCATGCCCGCGCATATCTACGATGTGACGGGCGGGCTCTGCGAAAACAATGACAAATTCGCCGTGGATCGCGCGCTGCCCGAGGTAGAGATAGGCGATTTGCTGGTCATCCACGACACCGGCGCCCACGGCTACTCGATGGGCTACAACTACAACGGTCGGCTGCGCTCGGCGGAAGTGCTGCTCCACGCGAACGGGTCGAGCGAGGTGATCCGCCGTGCGGAGACACCGGC
>CAZUYD010000015.1:3009-16457 GCA_964624825.1 uncultured Enorma sp.
AAAGCCATGGACATGCAGCATCTCGAAGGCTCGATCGTCGCACTGGTAACGCCGTTCAAGGAAGATGGCAGCGTGGATTTCGAGGCGCTCGACCGTCTCATCTCCTTCCATCTGGAAAACGGCACCGATGCCATCCTCACCCTCGGCACCACGGGCGAGAGCGCGACGATGACCGATGAGGAGGATAACAGCGTCTGCCGCTTCGTGGTGGAACGCGTCGCCGGGCGCATACCGGTCATCGCCGGTTCCGGGTCGAACTGCACCGCGACTATGCTCGACAAGAGCCTCTCGTACCAGCATTTGGGAGCCGACGGGCTTCTGCTCATCACGCCGTATTACAACAAGTCCAACGAGGAGGGCATCTACCGGCACTTCACCACCGTGGCCGATGCCGTGGACATCCCTTGCCTGCTCTACAACATTCCCGGCCGCTGCGGCTGCTCGATCTCGATTGCGAACATGGAGCGTCTCGCCGCGCACCCGCGCATCGTAGGCGTGAAGGAAGCGAGCGCCAACGTCGCATTCGCCGCACGCATCGCGCACCTCATCTCGGATGACTTCCGCATGTTCTCGGGCGAAGACGGCATCGCGGTGCCGCTCATGTCGCTCGGCGCGAGCGGCGTCATCTCGGTATGGGCAAACGTGCAGCCTGCCCTCGTGAGCGAGATGATCCATGCCTTCCTGGCAGGTGACGTGAAGCGCGCCCGCAATATTCAAGTTGCCGGACAGCCGCTCGTGCAAGCACTGTTTTCCGAGGTCAATCCCATTCCCGTCAAAGAAGCGCTCGCGCAGATGGGTCTCATAGAGGCGCACTACCGCATGCCGCTCTGCCCCATGGCAGACGACGCGCGAGCGGCGCTCACCACCGCACTGAAGGAGGCGTGTATCATTGCTTAGGCTATGTATCATGGGAACCGGCCGCATGGGCACGCTCGTGCGAACGATCGCCGAGAACATGCTCGACGATGCGGGCGCGCCGCTCTTCCACGTCGCGGTGCACATCGGCTTTAACTTGGAAGAGCTTGACGAGGCGCCTGCGGCAGACGCGGTCATCGACTTCTCGAACGTCGCCACATTCGATGCCGTCGCAGCCTATGTGCGGCGATGCGGCGCAGCCCTCGTCTCGGGCACCACGGGCTACACCCCCGAACAGATGGCCGAGCTGCGCGCACTCGGTGCGGAGGCACCGGTGATGTGGTCTGGAAACTACTCAATCGGCGTGGCCGCGCTCAGGCACCTCGTGGCGTTGGCGACGCGTGAGCTCCCCGGCTTCGATATCGAGATCTGCGAGACGCATCACAACCAAAAGGCCGATGCGCCGAGCGGTACGGCGGCCATGCTTCTCGCTGAGGTGCAGCAGGCGAATGCCGCGCTCTCCCCCAGCAATCCCGATGACGGGACAGCTGCAGGCTACCGTGTGGTGCACGGTCGCTCCGGCATGGAAGGCGCGCGCGACCCGCGTGAGATCGGCATGCATTCGCTGCGCGGAGGCACCGTGGCCGGGGTGCACACCGTCTCGTTTTTCGGGCAGGGCGAGGAAGTCTCGCTCACGCACCGTGCCGAGAACCGCGAAATCTTTGCGCGCGGCGCCCTCGCCGCTGTTCAGAAGCTCGTGTCGCGCGAGGCCGGCTTCTACACCTTCGATGAAATCATGTTCGAGTAAGCTGTCTTGGCATAGCGCTCGTATTTCCGCCACGCTTTGCCCCACAGAAATCGTCCCATCAGCAAGGAGGCCCATGGACGCCCAAGAGATCATCAACTTCATCGGTTCTGCCCCCAAGAAGACGCCGATCAAGCTCACCGTGCGCGAAGCGCCCGGCTCGACCATCGACTGGCAGGCCGGCAGCGGAGCCGGTGCAGCCGAGGCAGTGCGGGTATATGGCACCCCCGAATGCCGCTTGGTGTACGGCGACTGGGCAGATCTGAAACCCGTGCTTGAACGCAACGAGCAGGACATCGAGTGCTACGAAGTCGAGAACGATTGCCGCAACTCCGCCGTGCCGCTCCTCGACCTTACCGGCATCAACGCGCGCATCGAACCCGGCGCAATCATCCGCGATCGCGTGCAGATCGGCGATAACGCCGTCATCATGATGGGCGCGATCATCAACATCGGCGCGGTTATCGGCGAGGGCACCATGATTGATATGGGCGCGGTGCTGGGCGGACGCGCCACCGTGGGCAGGCACTGCCACGTGGGTGCCGGCACCGTGCTCGCCGGCGTCATCGAACCGGCAAGCGCGACCCCGGTCATCATCGAGGATGACGTCATGATCGGCGCGAACGCCGTGGTGCTCGAAGGCGTGCATGTGGGCGAGCGCGCCGTGGTGGCCGCAGGCGCCGTAGTGGTCTCGGATGTACCGGCGGGCGCCGTGGTTGCCGGCGTGCCTGCACGCATCATCAAGCAGCGCGACGAGCGAACCGACAGCAAAACCGGCCTCGAGGACGCGCTGCGCACCCTCTAATGCCACCAGACGGCCGGATGGTGTTTAACATACCACCCGGCTGCGCCATGCCTTGAAGTCTGCTTGGTCCATGATGGCCTTGGGCGCGTCCGGCCATCGATATGGCCACGCCATGTTTATCGCGCGACCCTTCTCGATGAAAAAAGAGGGTTCGCCGAGTTTTACACCTGAAATGAGATGCGGTGATGCGCGAACAGAGCGTGCGTGCGCAAGGTGGGTTACGATCGCACGAAAGCGGATGCGTGCACGCAAGACAGAACGTGCTCGCATGAACCGAGGCGCGTTCGCATGATGCGGGCTGCATCCGCGCGAGACCAATTGCGCCCGCGTGGGTTACAACGTGCCCGCGCGAAGCAAAGCGCTAGAGATCGGCGGCGGCGATGGCTGCAACGGCGGCACGCAAGCCCTCGGGCGGCAGCACAAGCGCCATGCGCACGTACCCCTCGCCGGAGGGGCCGAAGCTCGCGCCGGGCGTCACCACCACGCCCGCGCGCTCCATGAGCTCCTCGCAGAAGGCGAACGAGTCCGTGCGACCGCCGGGCAGCTTCACCCACACGAACATCGAGCCATGCGCGTTCGGCCGCTCCCAGCCGATCGCCTCGAGCCCGTCGCAAAGCACATCGCGGCGTTCTTGGTACCGCATACGCTGATGCTCAACTTCGTCGAGCGAGCCGGTAAGCGCCGCGATAGCAGCCCTCTGGTTCGGGAAGAACATGCCGAAATCGATCTGGCTCCTGAGCTTGGCAAACGCCGCCACCACGTCAGCGCGACCAACTAGAAAACCGATGCGCGCGCCCGTCACGTTGAACGACTTGGAGAGGCTGAAGAATTCCACGCCCACCTCGAGCGCTCCAGGATACGCCAAGAAGCTCCCGCCGCGCGGACCGTCGTAGACGATGTCCGAGTACGCGTTGTCATGCACGATGAGCAGGTCGTGCTCACGCGCAAAGGCGATGATTTCCTCATAGAGCTCTGGCGTGCCCGTGCTTCCCACAGGGTTTGCCGGCAGCGAGACGATCATGTACTTCGCGCGGTCGGCCACCGCCGGGTCGATGCCCGCTACATAGGGCAGAAAATCATGCTCGGCCGTGAGCGGATAGTAGGCGAGCTCGCCATCGGCGATCTTCACGCCCGCCTCGAACACCGGGTAGCACGGGTCGGGCACCAGCGCGGTGTCGCCGGGATCGAGCAAGGCCAGCCCCAGATGCCCCACGCCTTCCTGGGTGCCGTTGCAGCTCGCCACCATGTCGGGCGTGATGCCCGCCACGCCAAAGCGGCGCTCGTAGTAGTCGCACACCGCTCGCTTGAGTTCGGGCAGGTCGCCCAAGCTGTACTTCCATTGCACCGGGTCTGCCGCCGCCTCGCGCAGCGCCTCGACCACATGGTCATACGGGACGAAATCGGGCGTGCCCACCGAAAGGTTATAGATCGTGCGTCCTTCGGCCTCGAGCTGCAAGCGCTTGACGTTGAGTGCCGAGAAGACCTCCTCGCCAAACCGGTCGAGACGCTTTGAGAACTGCATGGCAAATCCTTTCAATGCAACATATAGGGACATGCGGGGTGAATTCGCATTGCTCGCTGAATGCACGACGCGGCTCTTCCTCTTATCGGAGCAGCGCACCGACACGCTGCACCGCCGCAGGGTCAAGACCCGCACCGCATCAATCACATCACGTCAGGCGTCATGTCGCGTCAACCGTGTGTCGCGTCAACCGTGTGCCGCGTCGTACTGCGGGCCGCGAGCGCCTCGATCTCTGCGAGCCAGAGCCGTGCGCTGGCGTCGCTTGGCATGCGCCAGTCGCCGCGCGGGCTGAGCGTGACCGAGCCCACCTTCGGCCCATCGGGCAGACAGCTCCGCTTAAACTGCTGGGCGAAGAATCGCCGGTAGAACACCCGCAACCACGAGAGAATGGTCTCACGGTCATAGACATGCTCAAACGAGCGACAGGCCATGCGGAAGATCTTGCCCGGCGGGAACCCGAAGCGCAGCAGGTAATAGAGGAAGAAGTCGTGCAGCTCGTAGGGACCCACCAAGTCCTCGGTACGCTGGGAAATCGTGCCGTCGCCCGTAGGCGGCAGCAGCTCGGGCGAGACCGGCGTGTCCAGAATGTCGAGCAGGATGCGTGCGATGTCGCCACCGAATGCATCGGCCGCGTAGCGTACCAGATGCCGCACGAGCGTCTTGGGCACGCTGGCGTTCACCGCGTACATGCTCATATGATCGCCGTTGTAGGTCGCCCAACCGAGCGCCAACTCGGAAAGGTCGCCGGTGCCTATGACGAAGCCCCCTTGTTGGTTCGCCAGATCCATGAGGATCTGCGTACGCTCGCGCGCCTGGCTGTTCTCATAGGTCACATCGGTCACCGCAGGGTCATGTCCGATGTCGCGGAAATGTTGCTCGACCGCCTGGTGAATGGACGTCTCGCGAAACGCGACGCCGAGCGCCTCGGCGAGCGCCTGAGAGTTGCCCTTCGTGCGGGTCGTGGTGCCAAACCCGGGCATCGAGACAGCCGTGATGCCTGTACGCGACAGCCCGAGCGCATCGAATGCGCGAACCGTTACGAGCAGGGCCAACGTGGAATCGAGCCCGCCGGACAGGCCGATGACGGCATGGTTGGTACCCGTATGGGCAAGACGCGTGGAAAGGCCCGCAGCCTGAAGGTTTAGAATCTCCTCGCAGCGCCCGGCAAGGTCTCCGGCGTCGGCAGGCACGAACGGTGCCTGGGGAAAAACGCGGTCGATATCGAGCGCGGAGCGCATAAGACGGGCAGCGAGGTCGAGGCTGGCGGAACACGCCGATGCGTCGTCGGACGGCGGCGCGTTGGACGCACACACGGTCGCGCGGCTGTTGAATGAGCTCTCCTCCGTTGGCGCCCCGGTAAACGAGAATCCCGCCTCGCGGCAACCCATCGGCTCATCGAGGTCTGTCCACGTGGCCGAACGACGGCGCTCGGCCATAAGCCGGTCGAGGTCGACATCGGCCATCGCCATGTCGCAACTGAACAGCGCTGTCTTCGCCAGCAGAGAGCCGTTTTCGGCAACGAGGTTCTCGCCGGCGAAGACGAGGTCTGTCGTGGACTCGCCCTCCCCTGCATCGGCATACGCGTAGGCGCAGTACAGGCGCGCGGACTGCTGGCTTACCAGCTTGTGCCGGTAATCTGCTTTACCGATGATCTCGTCCGAGGCGGACGGGTTGAGGATGATCGTCGCCCCTGCACGCGCCATGACGGCGCTCGGCGGATCGGCAACCCACAGGTCCTCGCAGATCTCGACGCCTATGGCAACAGCGCGCATGCCCGCATCGACACATCGGTAGACGATGCGCGACCCGATTGGCGCTTCTTGCCCGGCAAAGGAGATGAAGCCGTCGGTGCGGTGCGGTGCGGGCGCAAACCACCGGCGCTCGTAAAACTCGCCATGGTTGGGAAGATGCTGCTTTACGGTAAGGCCAAGCAGCCGGCCTGCGCAGCACGCGGCAGCGCAGTTGTAGAGAGAGCCGCCGTACGGCACCGGCAGACCTATGGTGAAGAAGAGGGGAACATCACGCGTCTCGTCTAAGATCCACGCCAGCGCGCGTTCTGCCGCACGCTGCAGCGTGCGGTCGAGAAATAGATCGGCGCAGGTATAGCCCGTCAGGCACAGCTCGGGCAACGCGAGCGCGCCGACCCCTCGATCTGCGGCGGTGCGAATGCATGCCAGCGCCTCCCGCGCGTTGCCCTCGACATCGGCCACACGGATCTTCGGGGTCGCCGCCGCGATGCGGAAGAAGCCATCGCAGGCAGATGCGCTCGTCGCACCCGTCGATAGTTCGAACTTCGACTCGTCCATGTGTTCCTCCATCGTCGCGCACATTGCGGTTCATTGTATCGTAGCAGTCATGCCGTACCGTGGGGACGCATGCGCAAAAGAACTGGCAACGACGCGCTCGGGCATTAGCGCATGCAGACGAGCAGCATCGCGTGAGAATAATGCACCTTCACATTGTTTCCTTGTGTGTCTCCGCTTTCTGTTGTTACACCGTTTTTGCCGATGATAAACGCATCGACGGGTACGAGTGATACAACGGATACCGCATGCGTCGCGGCACGCCTTGGCATACGCCCGCTCCCGGAGCGCCGGGGCCACCTCGGCGCGCGTCCTTTCTCATCGCCGAGCACGCCTTGCCCGGACGGTATGCGAGAACGTATCACGCATGCAGGGCAATGCCGCATTGACCTGCACACATTCTAGGAGGAATCGACATGGCGTCCGACCAGTCGAGCAGATATATCGAATTCACCGACCAGCAGCGCACGCGCGTGGTGTCGCGCGACACCCTTGACGGAGACGCGCAGACAACCCCCTCCATCGGCAACACGCAAGCGTTTGCTCGGCAGAAGGAAGGACTTCTCGACGGCCTCTCGGTCGCTCAGATCGTCGCCGGAGCGGCCGCGGCGGCGACATCAATGGTGCTGTCATCGAAGATCGGGATCGCGGGATCGGTCATCGGCGCAGCGGTAAGCTCGGTTGTAACCGTTGTCTCATCACAGCTGTATCGGCGGTTTCTCACGGCAAGCGCCGAGAAGATCAAGCACACCTCGTTCGGAAACCAAGTGACGCACGCCACATCGAATGTAACCGAGAACCGAGATGGCGTGCGCGCGAGCGAGACGAATCCGAGCTCTCCCGCTACGACCAAGCTTTACACCGCGCAGAGCGGAATGCAGACGACCTCGACACCCATCGAAGGGGCCGACGATGCCGCCAAGAACGCTTCCGCTTCATCGGACGCATCTTGCGCAGCCACGCGGGTCGCGCCCGAATACCTGCAGCGGCGCGCGCAGGCAGAGCGTTCTTCGACCCAACGGAAGGTCATCGGCTTCTCCATCGTAGCCGCCGTCGTGGCGGTCATCATATGCGCCATTGTCATCCTTATCGGCACCGCCGGTGAAGGCTTAGGCGAACGTACAGCCCTCTTCTCCACCATATCGACCATAACCGAAGACAGCGGCGAGACAGCAAATGACGCGAGCACGAAAAGCAGGAGCTCGACGACGAACGCGAATAGCACGGCAGCCACAACGGATTCGAGCACTGAACAAGCAATCGAAGGCGATGGCTCCAGCTCTGACACCGCCAATGCGAGCACCAGCCAAAATACATCGACAACGCCTAGCACGAGCACAAACAGCAATAGCGCCGCCCAGTCGCCCGATACATCGGAAAGCAGTTCGTCAAGCAGCTCGTCTGGAAGCGATGCCTCCGAAAGCGATTCGTCGGGCAGCTCGTCAGGCACCTCATCAGATAGCTCATCGACCTCGCAATCACCTTCAAGCGATACGACACAAGACAGCGTGTCTTGATTAGACATCTGCCGTATGCGACGTGGACAGATCGCACAGCCCGCTGGGTTGCGCGGTAAATCGAATCGCACATTCAACCAAGCCGTGCGACCAATTGGAGCGCACGGCAAACCGCATGGTTTTGAGCGGCGCGCTAAGGCACTTTGAGCGAGCTTCTCGTGCACCGATGCCGGCGCGGCGCGCGCCATCGGTGCCGACACGCGACGGTGGTAAGATGGTTCGAAACGCATGTGAAAGAGGCAGCTATGGCATCGCATCAAGAACCGCAGCTTACACCGGGCAATCGGCTCTATCTCTACCGTCTGCTTCGCGACGCTATCGGAACGAACAGGCAAACGTTCATCACGAAGCTCGAAGAGGCGCTTGACGCAGAGAATCTCGCGGCGGTTGATATCGGCTTTGAGAACACTCGTGAGCTGCTCGAGGAACTTGATGAGTTCGTCACGCTCACGGTTTTCAAGGGCGGGCGCGTCTACGCCACGCTTACCGCCCAGCCCTCCTGGGATGAAGCGCTTGATGCGCTCGGTGACAACCTATACACAAAGAGCAATCGAAGCAACGGAAAGCCCTGGAAGCACAAGAAGGGCTCGAAAGGGGTTAAGCCGGTAAAACCGCGCATGATCCCACAGGAGGATAGCGCCGAACAGCATAAGACATCGGCAGGGCGCACCCAAACGACCTCGCACTCCCGCTGCGAGCAAGCCGCTGATCAGCGCACATCGCCGGCAGAACGCGCCGCCGAAACGATGGGAGCCAAAGACGACGAGCAGGCGGTCGGCACAAAGGCGACTGGCGCAAAAGCGACTGACCCGATCGCAACCGAGGCTGCAGCGCACGGTTCGGCTGCAGCAGGTGTGCAGGAACGCGAGCCGAAACAGGCCGCACCCGGCGCGAAACAGGACACGGCAGACGAGATACGCGAGCGCACGGTGTTTGAGAGCGCTGCATCCGAAGCTTCAACGATTGAAAACGCGACCTCCGAACACGTGCCGCCCGAGAGCGCTTCGCTTGAAATCTCGCCGCTTGAGAACACGGCCTCCGAATGCACACCGTCTGAAAGCGAACCCGCCTACTCCCTCACCGTCGTCTTTGACCCCGAGCACGCGGATGCGGGCATCACCGCGCTTGAATCTACGCCAAGCGAGGCTCCCGGCCAAAGCAGCGCGGCATCTCCGAACGCTCCAGCAGCAACGCATGAAGAAGAAATCGACCTGCGCGACTACCCGCAAGACTTTGCCGAAGACGTGTACTGTCCAGCATCATACCTGCGCGCGCTGGAATCGCTCCTTCCACTCGGCGCCGACGCCCTCGGCATCGCGGGCGAGTGGTTTCTCATCGCCTGTGCGCGCGGAGATGCCGAACTCGGCCGCAACCGTGCTGCGTTCCCGCTCATCTATATGAAGGAAGGCGAACGACGCGCGGCGACCATCCGCCTCAAGCGTCGCCCGGCTGCAACGGCTGGAACCCCGTGGGTGGTCGATGCCGTTGAGACGCCCGAACCCGATAGCCCCGCATCGAGCGGATCCATATCGGACATCCCAACATCAAGCGCCTGACGTTAGACGACCGTATCCAGCGGTTCCGCACCAAACAACCGCCCGCCCGCAGAATAGGGGTACCATGGACGTCGCTCAAGAGCTTGTCCAGATAGCCGATCCCTCCTATCGTGCCTTTCAAGCCAGGCTCCTACCCACGGTTGATCCTGAGCGCATACTGGGGGTGCGCATGCCCGCCTTGCGTCGCCTGGCGCGCGCCATAGCCAAAACACCCGACGCGACCGCCTTCCTGGCAGAGCCGCTCCCCCATGCCACCTATGACGAGATGAACCTGCATGGCGCGCTTATTGGGCTCATCGCGCGGACGCCTGCCGAGGCATTCGACTTGCTGGATCAGTTCCTTCCCCATGTTGACAACTGGGCTACCTGCGACCTCATCAAAGTTCCCGTATTCACGCGCGACCTATCTGCCACGCTCGCGCGTCTACGCGACTGGATGAGCACGACCGGGTCGCAAACCGAATACGTCGTGCGCTTCGGAGTTGTGCAGCTCATGGAACATTTCTTGGACGATGCCTTCGAACCAAAACAGCTCCATGACGTCGCGGCCATCAACCGACCCGAGTATTACATCAACATGGCGCGGGCATGGTATTTCTCATACGCCCTCATCAAACAGCCCGACGCGACGCTTCCGCTCTTCACGTCGCCTACCATCGATGCGTGGACGCACAACAAGTCGCTGCAAAAGGCATGTGAGAGCAGGCGACTTACCCAAGCTCAGAAAGTCTACCTGCGCTCACTCAAGATAACGGCATGAGCGAAATGAGCCTGTGAGCAGATCCAATCAAAAGCTCAAGCCCAGGCCAAGGCACATCGTGCCTATGCCAAGGGCGCCTCAGTCGCGGGTAAACTTGCGGTGAATGCGGTGCGGGCGCGCGGCATCCTCGCCCAATCGTGCGACGCGATGCTCCTGGTAGGCGGCGAAGTTGCCCTCGAACCAGTACCATGCGCCGGGATGCTCGTCCGTTCCTTCCCAAGCAAGCATGTGCGTGGCCACACGGTCGAGGAACATGCGGTCGTGGCTGATGATGACCGAGCAGCCCGGGAACTCAAGCAGCGCCGCCTCGAGTGATGAAAGCGTCTCGACGTCGAGGTCGTTTGTGGGCTCGTCGAGCAGAAGCAGGTTGCCGCCCTGTTTGAGCGTGAGCGCCAGGTTCAAGCGGTTGCGCTCGCCGCCCGAGAGCACGCCTGCGCGCTTCTGCTGATCTTGCCCTTTGAACCCGAAGCTCGCCACATAGGCACGGCTCGGCACCTCGGTCTCGCCCACGATCATCTTGTCGGTGCCTCCCGAGACCACCTCCCAGAGCGTCTTGTCTGGGTCGAGCCCCGCGCGCGCCTGGTCGACATAGGAAACCTTCACCGTCTCGCCTAGCTCGATGGTTCCCGCCGTAGGCGCCTCCTTGCCCACGATCATGTTGAAGAGGGTCGTCTTGCCCACGCCATTTGGACCGATGACGCCCACAATGCCCGCACGCGGCAAACTGAAGCTGAGGTCGTCGATGAGCACGCGTCCATCGAATTCCTTATGCAGGTACTCCACCTCGAGCACCTTTGCTCCCAGGCGTGGCCCCACGGGAATGCGAATGTCCGTCCAGTCGAGCTTCTGGCTCGCACGAGCCTCGGCTTCCATCTCCTCATAGCGCGCAAGGCGTGCCTTGTTCTTCGCCTGGCGCGCCTTGGGGCTCGAGCGAACCCATTCGAGCTCGGAAGCCATGCGTTTCGCGAGCTTGGCATCGCGCTGACCCTGCGCTGCGATGCGCGCGGCCTTGGTCTCGAGGTATGTCGAGTAATTCCCCTTGTAGGGGTATAAGTGCCCGCGATCGACCTCGCAAATCCACTCGGCCACATGGTCCAAGAAGTAACGGTCGTGCGTGACGGCAAGAACCGCCCCCGGATAGCTCTTTAGGAAATGCTCGAGCCACAGGACGGACTCGGCGTCCAGATGGTTGGTCGGCTCGTCGAGCAGCAGTAGGTCGGGCGCCTCGAGCAGCAGCCTGCAAAGTGCGACGCGACGCCGCTCGCCGCCCGAGAGCACCGAAACCGGCATATCGGAATCGGGTAGCTGGAGCGCATCCATGGCCTGACCGAGCTTGGAATCGATATCCCAGCCGTCAGCTGCGTCGATCTCGTCCTGAAGCGCGCCCATCTCGGCCATGAGCGCATCGAAATCGGCATCGGGCACGGCCATTTCCTCGCCGATCTGGTTGAAGCGATCGACTTTGGCAAGCAAGTCGCCAAAGGCCATGCGCACGTTTTCGATCACCGTCTTATCGTCATCGAGCGGCGGCTCCTGTTCGAGCAGCCCCACCGTGTAGCCAGGCGTGAGGCGCGCCTCCCCGTTGGAAACCTCCTCGATACCAGCCATGATCTTGAGCAAGGTCGATTTACCCATGCCGTTTGGACCGACCACGCCGATCTTCGCCCCCGGATAAAACGACAGCGTTACGTCATCCAAAATCACCTTATCGCCATGCGCCTTGCGCGCCTGATACATCTGGTAGATGAACTCTGCCATGTGCGCCCCCTGCCATATCGCTGGGCGTCAAATCGCCCAGATCAGCGTCCGCCCGCTATCGTCTCAGCTATCCCTCGCAAGGTGGATGACATGCTCCGCTTTCCACGGCCATTCCATAGAGCACGCCAGGCCAACCCCGTGCGCATGCAAGGATAAGGGTTGGTTTTGAGCCGTTTCTTGCGCTGCAGGCAGCTTTTGATCAACGTGCCGAGTCTCGGTACCCCCTGCAGTTACCTCGGACATGGGCACCGCCCCCGAGATTTTGATCAACTTGCCAAATCCCGGTACCCCTGCATACGAGCTCGAGTAGCTGAACGAGGGAATGTCATTTGATCAACTTACCTAGTCCCGGTACCCCTGCATAGCTAACGCCGCCCAGAGGCCGCATTGTTTGGTTTTCCTGTCCATTCGTCGGCAAAATCCGCACGGGAAACCCCAAACGGAAAACCCATCCACGGAAAACTCCGCATAAATTAATGCTCGATAAGAAATTGCCGAGGAGCCGAATAGCGGGCTAATTAAACATCGATCCCATTGATCTCAAGAGATGGATCATCTTGGAACTCATGTGCCGGCACTCTATTCTTCTCTCCCCAATCGCACATGCTGTCTAGAATAGGAATCAGCGACTTTCCGCGCTCCGTCAGGCTATATTCTACTTTGGGAGGGATTTGCGGATATTCCTCACGATGGACAAGACCATCCGCCTCCAATTCCTTCAAAGTCGCACTCAGCGTTTTGTAGGAAATGGTTTTGATGTACCTTTTCAGCTCGTTGAAGCGAACGACCTTGAAATCCATCAGAGCATACAGGATGAACATTTTATATTTCCCCTGTATCAGGGACATGGTGTAGTTAAATCCGGTTTCTTCCAAGTTGGCGTCTTTGATGCACTCTGCACTCATTTCATGCTCTCCAAAAAGTAAGTACATAACTTTCATGTTAGTATCGCACTTTGATGTGCGTACTTGTCTTGCCTCCTGTTCTTGATACAAATAAATCAAAGGCGGATGAAGCCAATCCGGCCACCCGAAGCGTGCGAGGCGGTGGTGGAGCTCAAAAAATCTGTCTATACACTTGAACATTTAGAAAGCGAGGTACATGCGATGAGCACTGCAAAGCTGAAAGACTATGAGGAAATCCTGCGCGTGGCACAGTTGTATATCGATGGCTGCGCAAAAGGCGATGGCGAGATAATGAAGCCTGCCTTCCACGACAACGCCACCATCAACGGCGCCCCTATTCAAACACTCTTTGACGATGTGACCCAGGCTGGTCCTACCGATTCCAAGGCTCGTGTCGATGTGCTGGATGTGATAAACGATGTAGCGGTTATCCGCATTACCTTGGAAAACTACTTTGGGGCAGATTATGTGGATTTCCACGCCATGAAGAAGGATGAGAACGGCTGGAAGATCATGGCGAAAATCTTTACCGAGGCGTAAAGACCCGTTTGAATGACCTCTGGCAATCAGCCGATGGCTCTATCTCCGGCCAAACAGCTGTTGGAAGGCAGCAAGGCCCAGCAAACATGCGAGGCGGCATGGTCGTCCGGGACAAACACCTG
>CAZUYD010000015.1:16557-51120 GCA_964624825.1 uncultured Enorma sp.
CACCCGGGAGCGCTGCGGAATTTCGCGTTTCGCAGCGCTCCCGGGCATTTCAACTAAGGGGACAGCGGCGATCGCATGCCTTGTCCGCCACATACGATTTCCAGGCCGCTTGTCTTAGGCGGTCTTTTCATTGCCTCCTTGAACCGGTTCAGCCTCCTCCAGCCCCGCCAGAACCCGGGTGGGATGCTTCAGGGTGCTGTAGTACATGGCTATCACCCGGCCGCAGAGCAGCACGGTAACCAGGGTACCCAGGCCGATGCCGATAATCCGGCCTCCCCACACCAGGCCTATCACCAGAGTGATGACTACGTTGGTAGCATCGCAGATGTTCTTGGCCAGGCCGGTGGAGATGTGGAAGGTATCTGCCACGGCGCTGGTCAACCCGTCTCCGGGGTTGGGAATCAGCTCCATGCTCAGGGTTATGGCCGCCCCGATCCCGGTGAGCACCACCGCTCCTACCAGCAGGACCAGCTTACCGGGCATGGTTGAGGGCTCATAGGCGAGCACCACGTCGCACACGTTGAGCAGCTGGCTGAACAGCAAAGCGACCAGCAGCTGAAGGGCGTCCTTCCATCGGGCGTTCCTCCGCCGAAGCAGGAACTGCACCGCCACGAAGGCGGCGTAGATCACGAAGGTCATGTTGCCGAAATTGAGTCCTCCCACCTGGCTGATAGCGTAGGCGATGGCCACCAGCGGAGACACCCCCAGGGCGGTCTTGGTATTCAAGGTGATGCCCATGGACAGCACCACCATGCCGAACAGATAGTAGAGGACGCGGAACGCTTTTTGTCGTGTGGACTGCATACGTTGATTCCTTTCTTCTGAAGGATAGGAAGGACAGGTCCCGTCAACTCCCCCGCCGCTCCGACCGGCACATATCACGGAGCTCCAAGACCGCCATGACGACAACCGTCGCCATGGCAAAGAAGTCGGCCACCAACATGACGATGACGCTGAGCACGGAGAATGCGACCTCGAGCCGCCCCCACTGGGACACTCCCCCAGGAGTTGACGGCCGATCCGATCTGTCTCTCTTCCATATCGCTCTCTCTTGTGCTCTGTTCCCGGTCAACGCCGAGCATGCCCGCCGGAGGGACAGCCATTTTTCACTGTAAATCTAGAATTCACAGATGGCGTACGCCACCGGTCTTATTTGGGCAAACACCCCAGGGCTTTACCTAGGGTCTCTTAGCAGGCTGAAAGCCTGAATGTCACAACAAGAGACAATTCCTAGAAACACAATGTCCTTGCAGGAAATAGGATATTTTTGTAGCAAAAACTGCGGAAAACGGGTCGTTGCCTTCAATCTAAACTCGGCAAAATGCAACCGGATGCCCCGGGTAATTTTGGGAAACGGTGAAAGGGAAACCCTGATTTTTTGGGCTGATCAACCGCGAGCGAACTGACGTCGGTACCCGCGGTGTGAAAGGGAGACCCCATTTTTTGGGTTAATCCACCAATTCTGCCGAATGATATGGCTCTTTCTGCAGAGCACCCCGCCGCCCCGCCAGGATCTTCGACCCGGGCTCATTTTCGTTTCACAGCGGAATTACGGCTCTGTTAAAGCAGATTAGCATCGCTCATGGCGCTCCCAATCTTGCCATACCCGCTGTCAACGTATGCTGTATGATGCATGACGCTAACAGGATGAACAGTCTGTGAGCGCATGGCTAGGCATGGGGCAAGGTTATTACAATCTGGAAGAACTTAATCGCCCCGCGCTGATACAGTTCATCCAGAAAAAACAGTCAGCGAAAAGTGCATAGGGGACGGCCACGAGGAACGGAACGCCAATATCTACTACAATTTCGTCGAATATATCGATCTGTGAGCTCATCATGCTTTATGCAAAGTGGACTAAGGAACGACATGCCCGAGAAACTGGCCAGCATGGGGACGCGCGCTTCTGTGGAATCCGCCTTTTCGCGCCTTGAGGCCGTGTGGGGCGTGGCACGGCTCTCCCGCATACAGGCAGCAACCGTTATGGTATTCGGCACCGGCGGCGTCGGTTCGAACTGCATCGAAGCGCTCGTGCGCGGCGGCGTGGGGACGCTCGTCGTTATCGATGGGGACGCGGTGGCACCGAGCAACATCAACCGCCAAGCCATCGCCTATGTCGATACGATCGGTCAGCGGAAGGTCGCTGTGGTGCGATCCGAAGCGGCGCGCATCAACCCACGCGTACGCATCATCAGCCGCGATAGGTTCGTCCGCCCCGAAGACGTGGAACCGCTCATCGCGGACTGCCGTGCCGAAGCAAGCGGGCACATCGACTACATCGTTGACGCCATCGATACCGTCTCGACCAAGCTTGCGATCGCCCGCGTCGCGCAGGAGCAGAGCATTCCACTGGTAAGCAGCATGGGCGGCGCCATGAAGTTCCAACCCGAACGGCTCCGCTTCGCTGACATCTACGAAACGGCGGGCGATCCGCTTGCGCGCGTGATGCGCAAGGAGTGTCGCAAACGCGGCATCGCCCACTTGAACGTGCTCTTTTCCGACGAGCCGGCGCACCCGCTGCCTGCCGATGCACCCGCCGGGTCATCGCTTGGAACGACCTCGTACCTCCCGCCCATCATGGGGCAGATGCTTGCCGGGTTCGTCTTGCGCAAGCTCGCAGACACCATATGCTCCGCTCAAACGCCCCGCAGCGCACGGGAGGCTACATGAGCGCCGCATGGAACCTGGTCGATATGCATTGCCATCTCGATCGCATGACGAACGGAGACGAAATCGCCCGCGCAGCCGAAGCCGCAGGCATCGCCGTTTTCTGCACGACGGTTACGCCGCGCGACACCGAGGCCGCGCGGAGGCGTTTCGGCGCGCATCCGAATGTGCGCGTCGGCGTCGGCCTGCATCCATGGTGGATCGCAGACGGCGCGTGCTCTTTGGCAGATGCCGAGCAGGCGGCGGAACTTGCCGCCGCGAGCCGCTATATTGGCGAGATCGGCCTCGATGCTGGAGCGCACAGGGCGGACAGCCTCGATGTGCAGCGCGCCGCACTCGACGCCATCATGCGCGCCATGGCCGAACATCCCCTGCCTGGGCGCGTGCTCTCGATCCATACCGTCCGCGCTGCCGACACCGTTCTCGACATGCTCGCGCGGTATCACCTTGATGAGAATGCTACCTGCATATTCCATTGGTTCTCGGGAACATCGGACGAGCTTGCCCGCGCCCGGCGCATGCGCTGCCTCTTCTCGCTCAACGAGCGAATGCTGAACACGAAGCGCGGACGGGAATATGCGCGCACCATCCCTGCCGATAGCCTGCTGCTCGAAACCGATGCCCCGCCCGGGCTTGACGCGCCGTATCGACTCGAAGCAATCGAGCGCTCACTTGAGACGGCGCTCGCCCAGCTCGCGCGTATTCGCCATTGCGATGCCAAAACCTTAGGCGATCAGATCGCAACGCACAGCGCCCGCCTCCTCGGATGGTAGGTGCATGGCGACGTCCGCGTTACCCCATGCGAACCTCAACCGTCAACAGGTCGGGAATCTGGTCGATGATGTGGTCGGCCTCGTCCTGCGAAAACCCGAACCGCTCCTCGCGCTTTGCAAAGACCGTCAACCCGGCACGCTTCCCCGCCTCGATGCCGTAGACGGAATCTTCAACACAGCAGCAATCGCGGGCTTCGAGCCCCATCCGCTCGATGGCGTGTAGGTAGATCTCGGGATTCGGCTTGCTTTCACGAAAGTCCTCGCCGCTTACGATGACCTCGAACATATCGCTCAGCCCGCACTGCGCAAGCACATCGAGGATGTTTTCCATGCGCGAAGAAGACGCAAGCGCGAGCCGCACGCCCCAATCGCGCAGGGTAGTAAGCGTCTCCGGCACGCCAGGGTTCATAAGCGCCGCGTAGTCGTAGACAACGTTTTGCGCCTCCCACGCGCTAAACCGTTCAAGCGCCTCGTCGGGAGTGAGCGTGCCGACACCGCCCATCTTATACCAGGAGGCAAGCACGCGCTTGAAGATCTGGCTCGAGCTACCGACCAGCTTGCACACGTCCTCGTAGGGCACATCGACATGAAGCTCGCGCAAGAACTGCACCTCGCGCGCAACGTAGGCCGCCTCGGAATCGACGATCACGCCGTCCATGTCGAAGACGACGGCTTTGAACGGAAATGGATGAGCCATAGATCATCTCCTGTTGAATCTGGACGGAACGCCGTTCGAGCTATAAACGGTCGAGCCGATTGCGGGCTGCAGCGCGCGAGCCCTACGCGCTCCTACGCCTTCCGACATTGCGGAGCACCCCGCTTGCCGAGTAACAGCGGCCGCAGAAACGAGAAGTGCGTTTCTGAGAGCACGATCGAGATGAAGATCAGCGCAAACCCGATGACGAGACGGCCGGTCAACACCTCTCCGCCCAGCAGGACCGAGAAGAACACGCCCGAGGGGGACTCAAGCGAAAGCAGCAGCGAGCCGGTCGATGCCAGGACATGCGCAAGCCCCAAGTTCTGCACGAGCATCCCCATGCACGTACAGAAGAGCGCGAGAAACGCGATGACGGCCACGAGCGCGGGAGACCATGCGATCGTGTGAATCGGCGGTTCGAACATGAGCATCGCGATTGCATCCATCACGCCCACGGTCAGAAACATCCAGAAGGTGATGACGTTCACATCGAGCTCGCGACCGTATTTCGCCGCTATCGCAATCTGGAAAGCGAAAAAGACCGCCCCCGCGAGCGTGAGCACGTCGCCACGGTTCACGCTCAGGCTATCGAGCGCCACGAACGCGATGCCCGCCACGCAGAGCGCCGCAGCGCCCAGGTTGTAGCGGGTAAGCGGCTCACGCGCCATGAAAAAGCTAATGAACGGCACGATGATGCAGTAGACGCCCGTAAGAAAAGCGTTCTTGCCCGCCGTGGTCTCGCCCAGGCCGAGCGTTTGAAGCGCATAGGCGACCCCCATGCAGACACCCATCGCAACGCCCACAACGATATGCCGTGCATTGAGGTACCGGGCGATGCGCCGGCGAAATAGCGCCAGCATGATGAGGGCAGCTGCCAAAAATCGGCAGGCCAGCAGCGTGAACGTCGAAATCTGCTCGAGGGCGTCTTTCATGATGAAAAACGAGAACCCCCACATGAGCGCCATCGCCACCAGCATGAGCTTCCAGAATAGCGGCGAGCGCGCGCCGGCACCGCGCGGGAGCGCACCCGGCGCACGGTCCTCAAGCGGCACGACAGCCTCCGTATTGCAAGCGATATCGGTCTTCATAGCTTCCCAACGTATTCGAACGGCCCCACGCGCCGCCAGTTCACACCAAACTCCGCGACCCGGGATGACCACCCCACGTCGCGGAGTTCTGAAAACACGCCATGGTAGTCTAGCGCCATGGCGTTAGGTTACCATCCGTGGCTAGCGGCGATGCGCACGATAGTACTCGATGAGCGCGCGCGTCGCAGGATCCTGCTCGGCGAGCGCCGCGCCGTCATGGAAGGCCGGAGCGATTTGCTTCGCAAGCTGCTTGCCCAGCTCGACGCCCCACTGGTCGAACGAGTCGACGCCCCACACCGTGCCCTGCACAAAGGTGATGTGCTCGTAGACGGCAATGAGCTCGCCCAGCGCGAACGGGGTGAGCGTATCGCCGAAGATCGAGGTGGTGGGACGGTTGCCGGTGAAGCAGCGCGCCGGCACGATCTCCTCGGGCGTGCCCTCGGCGCGCACCTCGTCCGCCGTCTTGCCGAACGCGAGCGCCTTGGTCTGCGCCAGGAAGTTGCTCAGGAAGAGCTCGTGCACGTCCTGGTCGCCGTCCTTCATGGGATGCGCCGTGTTGGCGAACGCGATGAAGTCAGACGGCACCATGCGCGTGCCCTGGTGGATGAGCTGGTAGAACGCGTGCTGTCCGTTCGTGCCCGGCTCGCCCCAGAAGACCTCGCCGGTAGCGGTCGTTACCGCGCTGCCGTCCCAACGCACGCCCTTGCCGTTCGATTCCATGGTGAGCTGCTGCAGGTAGGCCGGGAAGCGATGCAGGTACTGGCTGTACGGCAGCACCGCATGGCTCTCCGCCCCGAAGAAGTTCACGTACCATACGTTCAAGAGACCCATGAGCGCCACGACGTTCTCCTCGAGCGGCGTCTGCTGGAAGTACTCGTCGATCGCACGGAAGCCGGCGAGGAACTGCTGGAAGCGCTCGGGGCCGAGCACCACGATGAGCGAGAGGCCCACGGCTGAATCAACCGAGTAACGGCCGCCCACCCAGTTCCAGAAGCCGAAGGCGTTCTCGGGGTCGATGCCGAACTCGGCCACCAGGTCGAGCGCGGTCGATACGGCCACGAAATGCTTGCGAATGGCCTCGGCCTCCTGCTCGGCGGAGCCATCGATGGCGCCGGCGGCGCGGAGCGCATCGAGCATCCAAGCGCGAACCTCGCGGGCGTTGGTCAGCGTCTCGAGCGTGGTGAAGGTCTTGGAGACGACAATCACGAGCGTCGTCTCGGGGTCGAGGCCGCTCAGCTTCTCCCCCGCATCGCTGGGGTCGATGTTCGAGATGTACCGGCAATCAATGCCCGCATCCGCATAGGGCTTGAGCGCCTCGTACACCATGACCGGGCCGAGGTCGGAGCCGCCGATGCCGATCGAGACCACGTGTTTGATGGCCTTGCCCGAAACGCCCGTCCATGCGCCCGAGCGCACCTGCTCGGCGAAGGCGTACATGCGGTCGAGCACCTCGTGCACGTCGGCGACGACGTCCTGGCCGTCGACGACGAGGGTGCCCTTCTGATCGGCCGGACGGCGCAGCGCCGTGTGCAGAACCGCGCGGTCCTCGGAGGTGTTGACGTGCACGCCCGAGAACATGGCATCGCGGCGCTCTTCGACCTTGACCGCGCGGCCAAGGTCGGCTAGCAGCTTGATCGTCTCGTCGGTGACGAGGTTGCGCGAGAGGTCAAAATGAAGGTCGCCCGCGTCGAAAGAAAGTTTATTCACGCGGTCGGGGTCTGCGGCGAACCACGCTTTAAGGTCGATCCCCTCCTCCACCAAACGGGTATGGTGTGCGTGCAACGCCTTCCACTCGGGGGTCTGGGTGGCGTCGATCGGCGAGGGGATAGAAGACATAGATTCCTCCTTGATGCTCTAGGTGCACTCGACCGCGTATGCGATCGATTCCATTCTACCCCATCGCAGATGCGCCGAAGCGCCTTTCGCGACACCATCATCTGCCGCGCCCTGCACGGCACCTGGTCGCGCCCGTGCTGCCGCTATGTTGGAGTGAGACCCTTAAAAGAGCGCTCCCGCATCTACGCCGAGCCCGGGTTCCTCGGAGAGCACCGCCACATCGCCCTCATCCACAAAGCTCCCCATGAAGGGAATGCCGTCTGCGGGGAAGTATCGGCAACTGTCGCAATCGGTATCGACGATGTTCGCGCGAGCGGCGGCGAGAGACAGCCCCGCGCTGATGGCGATAGGGGTCTCGAGCATGCAGCCCACCATACAGGAGACTCCATGAGCCTCCGCGATGGCGTTGATGGCAAGCGCCGGGTAGATTCCCCCGCATTTCATGAGCTTGATGTTGATCTTGTCAGCCGCGCCCATGCGGCAGGCGCGCGCGGCGTCGGCCGGCGCATGGATGGCCTCGTCGAGCATGATGGCCACGCCGCCTGCGCGCTCGCGCAGCCACGCCGCGCCCTCGAGATCGTCCGCCGGTACGGGCTGCTCGAGCTCTTGCACGCCGTGCTCGGCAAACACCGGCAGCATGCGCGCCGCCGTCACGCGGTCATAACCCTGGTTCGCGTCCACGCGCAACTCGGCGCGACCGGCGATGGCCTTTGCGACCGCAGCGACCGCTCGCTCGTCTGACGCCGGATCGATTCCGGCTTTCATCTTGATGATGTGAAATCCCTCCTCCACGCGGAGGCGGGCGGAGGCCGCCATGCGCTCAGGATCGTCGATGCTCACGGTGATGTCGCTTTGCACCCGCGAATCGACGCCGCCCAGCAAGCGCCACACCGGCAGCCCCGTCGCCTTACCCATAAGGTCGTAGCAGGCGAGATCGATCGCGCACTTGGCGGAGGAGTTGCCCACCACGAGCCGATCCATGGCGCGGTGCACCTCCTCGATCGCAAACGGGTCGAGCCCCACGACGGCCGGCATCAGATATTCGAGAGCGGCGGTGATGGTGCCCAGAGTCTCGCCCGTCACACGGGGCTCAGGCGCCGCTTCGCCATACCCGACCACGCCCTCGTCGGTCGCGAGCTGCACGACCACTACCTCGGTGTAGTTGACCTCGCGCAGGGCGATACGGAACGGCTCGAACAGCGGGACGCGAAGCGTCTGATACTGCAGTGAGGTGATACGCATAGCAGATCCTTCTCTTGAACTAGTCATCAAATCGTATCGGCGCGACGACGCGCAGGTCACGAAACGCCCCCTCAAGGCGCCGGGGCGACAGACGCGTACGTCGGGCGCCCCTCCCAGGGGAGCTCCTCCATGTCCACAAGCTCGACCGCCTGCCTGATCGCGCCCGCGGGAAGCCCGCAGCCGTTGCGCGTCGCCTCGCCCAGCTGGTTGTCGAAGGGGTCGCGGCGCATCCCTGGGCTCGGCGGATCGAACGGGGCGAAAAACGCTCGGTTGCACACGGTGCGCCAGGGGTCGAGGTTGCCAAAGTAGAAGCGTCGCAGCTCCTCATCGCCCGCACGGCGAGCATCCGAGCCAAACGAGCAGTCAGCCCAAAGCCAACCGGTATCTGGCGTGTGGAACATCGCCCAGTCGTGCGCCCCGATATCGGATGGCGAGGCGTAAAGCCCGCTTTGCCAGCGCGCCGGCACTCCCAGGCACCGGCACAGCGCAATGAACGTGAGCGCCATGACGCCGCAATCGCCAAAACCAGAGCTCAGCGCATAATCGGGAATAGCATTGAGATGGATGTAGGGCGGCTGATACCGGTACGAGACACGCTCGGTTACGAAGAGGTAGGCCGCGCGCGCGAGCTCGAGCGGGTCCGAGCTTCGTGCGCGGCGCGCGATGTCGCGCGCCGTAGATCGCACGAGCGGCGTAAACGCAAGGTGCGGCTCCTCGGGCGCGCGGTCTGCCGCGGTGGGTGCCGGGGCACGCAGGGGCGCGGCGGCGTGCGCCCGGTAAGCCTTCGCGATGCCCTGCTCGCTCCATAGGTCGGTATAGGGGGCGTCGATGCGATAGCGGTACGTAATGAACCGCTCGAGCGCACCGGATCCCGCCCACGAACACGTACGCGCAGGGGCGCTCGCCGGCGCGAGGATTCCCCCCGGCGAGCAGTCGAGCACCTCGATTTGGGACTGCTGCGGCGCGTCCGCGGAAACGGGCAGCCAGATGCGCACATCGTCTGCGGGGTCTGCCTGCGCGACCGCGAGCGAGGCGCGCACCGTGATGCGGCGCGCGGCGCCGCCGGCGCGCATCATCTCGGAGCGAACCTCCCGCCGCTTGACGCGAGCATCGGGGGCGGGCGCGATGCCGGGCAGCGCGTCGGGGTACAGCCGCAGCACGGCAAGGTACGAGCTGAGCGCATGAAGCGTGCCGTCGATGAGGCGCACGTCGATGAGGCCGCGATCGATAAGCGCGCGCACGTCGCCATCGGTCACCTGCGGCGCCTCAAGCTGAAGCTCCGCGAGCACCTCATCGAGCGGTACGCAATAGCTTGCCGGCAACAGGGCGAGGCGGTGCCACTCCACGCGCAGGCGCGCCGCGAGCTCGGGCGACGGGTCTGCAGCGAGGGCGCGGACGAGCGCGTCGATGGCACCGGAAAGATCGCCCGCATCGCGGGCGCGCGCAACGTCCGAGGGAAGCGGCACGTTCAAAAACGCCGCGTCCGCGCTCTGCGCCCCGCACGCTTCAAGCGCATCCATCGGTGCCGTCGTTGCGCGGCGCTCGCTGAGCATCCCCGTCGATGCGACCCGTTCCTTCATGCGACCCCTCGTCTCATCCCCTGGCGCGCATCCATATGCCTCTGCATGCGTGCAGCGGCTATGCGGCGGAACCTTCGTGCGGCATGGCCGTGGCGGGCGACGCGTTCGTCTCCCCCGACCCGCGACCGTAGGGCGTACGAGCCATGCCCGTCTGCAACCCCTCGGCCAGCTGCCGCGCCTTCTCCATCTTATCGATCCCGTCGTAGCGATGACATGCCACCTCGTGGTGGATGTCCCCGCCGATTGTGCGCAGCTCCGGGAAGGTCACCTCGCACGCGCCGACCTTCGCATAGCAGCGCGAAGCGAAACGGCACCCCGGGGCAGGGTCGATGGGACTCGGCACATCTCCCTCCAAAATGATGCGCTTGCGGCGCACCGCAGGGTTCACCGAAGGTATCGCCGAGAGCAGTGCCTGGGTATAGGGGCAAAGCGGATAGCGGTAGAGTTCGTTGCCCTCGGCGACCTCCATGAGCTTGCCCAGATACATCACGCCCACGCGGTCGGAAACATGCTTCACCACGTTCAAGCCATGCGCGACGAAGAGGTACGCGAACCCGAGGCGCTCTTTAAGGCTCTGCAGGAGGTTCAGCACCTGCGCCTGCACCGACACGTCGAGCGCCGAGACGGCCTCGTCACAGATGACGAGCTTGGGATTCGGCGCGAGCGCGCGGGCGATGCCGATGCGCTGGCGCTGTCCTCCCGAGAACTCATGCGGATAGCGCGTCGCCATGGATGGCGAGAGCCCCACGAGCTCGAGCAGCTCGGCCACGCGATCGGGAATCTTGTCGGCCGGAAGGAGGTTATGCGCCACGATGGGCTCGGCGATGATCTCCGCGACGTTCATGCGCGGGTCGAGCGAGGCATACGGATCTTGGAATATGAGCTGGATATCACGGCTGAACGCCCGGCGCTCGCGCGGACTGAGCGCCGTGATATCGTGACCGTCGAAGATGATCGTGCCGCTCGTGGGGGCGATGAGCCCGGCTATCATGCGCCCTATCGTCGTCTTGCCGCAGCCGGACTCGCCCACCAGTCCGAACACCTCGCCGCGACGGATGGTGAACGAGACATCATCGACGGCGCTCACATACGAGAGCGGCTTGCCAAACAGGCTCGATTTGTTCACGAACGATTTGGTAAGGTGCTCGACGCGCAACAACACGTCATCGTCACGGCTCGCGGGGGTCGCCGCAGCGGCGCGCTCTTTGGTTTGATCCATCAGTGCACCTCCAAGGGGTAGAAACAGCGAACCTGGCGGTGCGCCTCGCCGGGAACGGGTTCGAGCGCAGGAAGCTCCGTGCGACAGCGCTCTCGAGCATAGGAGCAGCGGCTGGCAAACGGACAGCCCGGCCCCACCTCAAGCGGATCGGGCACGGTGCCCTCGATCGTGTAGAGCCGCTCGCCCGATTCATCCTCGAGCCGTGGTATCGATTGCAGCAGACCCATCGTATAAGGGTGGCGCGGGTGCATGAACAGCTCGGAGACGGGCGCCTCCTCCACCGCGCGCCCGCAGTACATGACGACCGCGCGATCCGCGACCTCGGACACCACGCCCAGATCGTGAGTGATGAGCATGACCGCCATATGGTAGGCGTCGCGCAGCCTGTAGATAAGATCGAGAATCTGCGCCTGGATGGTCACGTCGAGCGCGGTGGTGGGCTCGTCGGCGATGAGCAGCTTCGGGTTGCACACGAGCGCCATCGCGATCATCACGCGCTGGCGCATGCCGCCCGACATCTGATGCGGAAAGTCGTGCGCGCGCTCTTCGGGACTCGGAATGCCCACGACGCGCAGCATCTCGACGGCGCGGCTCCAAGCTTCCTTCTTCCCCACCTTCTCGTGCGTGAGAATTGCCTCCACGATCTGGTCGCCCACCCGATACACCGGGTTCAAGCTCGTCATGGGCTCTTGGAAGATCATGCTGATCTGGTTGCCGCGCACCTGATCCATCTCGTGCTCGGTAAGCGTCGCAAGCTCGCGTCCATCGAAGACGATGCTGCCATCCGAGATGTGCCCGGGCTCCTGCAAGAGCCCCATGATCGAGAGCGCCGTGACGCTCTTGCCCGAACCGGACTCACCCACGACGGCAAGGATCTCTCCCTCGTCCACATCGAAGCTCACGCCGTTCACCGCGCGCACGACACCGGAGCGCGTGGGGAACTCGGTGACCAAGTCTTTTACCTCAAGCAATGCCATGATGCATCACCGCTTCCGAGATTTGGGATCGAAGGCGTCGCGAATGGCGTCGCCAAGCAGGTTGAACGCGAGCACCGTCACCGTGATGGCAAGACCCGGGAAGATGAGCGAATAGGGCGCGGTGAAGATGTAGTTGCGCCCGCGACCGAGCATATCGCCCCATTCCGCCGCCGGCGGCTGCACGCCCAAACCGAGGAAGCCCAAGGCGGCCGTGTCGAGAATCGCCGACGATATGCCCAGCGTGGCGCGCACGATGATCGAGGGCATGACGTTGGGCAGCACATGCTTGAAGATGATGACCGCGTCTGAGTCGCCCGCGATGCGCGCCGCCGCGATGTACTCGCGCTTCTTGACCGAAAGCACCTGGCCGCGCACGATGCGCGCGTACTGCGGCACCGCGACGATGCTGATGGCGATGACCGCCTTTTCGATACCGGTGCCGAGCGCGGACATGAGCGTGATCGCCAGCAGGGTGGAGGGAATCGAGAGCATCATGTCCATGATACGCATGATGATCGTATCGACCAAGCCGCCCTTGAATCCGGCGACGGCGCCGAGCAGAACGCCGACGGTAAGCGAGATGATAACCACCACTGCCGCCACGGAGAGCGAGAGCTGCGTTCCGACGAGGATGCGGCTTAGGATGTCGCGCCCCTGCTGATCGGTGCCGAACCAATGCTCAGCGCTCGGCGGTTGAAATGATTGCGACAGATCCTGCTCGTATGGATCATAGGGAAGAAGGCCGGGGAAAATCGCCGTGGCGATGGCCATGACGATGAGCGCGACGATGAAAACCAAGCTTGCGAGCGCGAGCTTGTCCTCTTTCAGCGTGTCCCACACCTGGTTAGCCATGACCCGGAGCTTGCCGGGTGCGCGCCCGGAGCGGGCGACCTTAGCTGCCTGCACCATGCGTCTCACCCCTCTTCCTTCTCGTAGGTGATGCGGGGATCAAGCTTCGCGTAGACGACGTCGACTATGATGTTCATAAGCACGTAGATGGTGCCGATGAGCAGCACGACGCCCTGCACGACGGGATAGTCGCTCTGCTGGATGGCGTCCACGGCCAGCTTGCCAATGCCCGGCCAGGCAAAAATCGTCTCGGTGAGCATGGCGCCTCCCAAAAGGCTCCCCAGCTCTAGGCCGATCACCGTCGTGACCGGCAGCATCGCATTGCGCAGCGCATGGTGAATCTGCACGCGCCGACGGCGCACGCCTTTGGCACGGGCGGTGCGCACGTAATCCTCGTCGAGCGTGTCGAGCATGCTCGAGCGCGTCATGCGACAGATGATGGCAAGCGAGTACATCGCCAACGTAACCGCCGGCAAGATGATGTGGGCGAGCGCGTTGCCGAACGCCTCGAAGTCACCGGAAGCCAGCGTGTCGAACAGATAGAAGCCCGTGCCCCCCACCGGTTGGAGCATGGGATCGATGCGTCCCGTGGAAGGCAAGATGTGCAACGTGCCCGCAAAGAAGATGATGAGCAAGATGCCCAGCCAGAACACAGGCATGGAAACGCCCACGAGCGAGATGAGCGTGCTCGCGTAATCCCAGAACGACTTCTTGCGCACAGCCGCGACCACGCCGAGAGCGATGCCGAAGGTCGAGGAGATGAGAATCGAGCAGAGGGCAAGCTCGATGGTCGCCGGGAAACGAGACGCGATCTGCTCGGCCACCGAGGTGTAGTCGAAGTAGGAGTTTCCCAGGTCGCCTTGAAGAAGATCTCCCAGATAATCGATGTACTGCTTCCAGATTGGCTGATCAAGACCATAGGAAGCGCGCCATGCTGCCATCGATTCAGCCGTCGCGTGCTGACCGAGCACCGCCGCCGCCGGATCGGACGAGAACACCCGCATGATAATGAACACGAACGTAGCAATGCCAAACAGCACGAAGACGGCCATCAGCAGGCGTTTGAGAATATATTTCAGCACCGCATCTCCTCTTACGATCGTTCTTGCCGCTTCCTGCGCAGCGGTCGCGCTTCTTTACCCACGAGCGTGAAGATGAGCCGCCGGTTACCGTAGCCAGATGACACGCAACGTCACCGCCTGTGTCCGACATTTCAACTCGGGCGGCATCTCAATCGTCCGCTGAGAGGTGAATAGGGCTCTTTTTTTCGCCTGAACGCCATAGTGGGCAACCGACGCAGAGTCGGGAGCCGGTTTGCGCCGTCCTATTCACTTCTCATGATTTCTATCAAAGTCTCAGGCCGTGCCTTCGACGTTGCATAGAAGCTCTGTTACCAGAGCGGCCGCGACATGAACGCCGCGGCCGCTGCACGCACCCTATCTGGGCGGATCATCAGGCAGCGAAGGAGTCAGGCATCATCTGCTCGCAGCAGCATGCCATGCTATTCCTTCGACACGGTGCACAGGTAGAACGTTCCCACCATCGGGCGCACCAGCCCGCTCACGCTCGGGTCGTAGCCGTCGAGCGTCTGCGCGTGCGAGAGCACGACGACGGGCACCTGGTCGGCGATGATCTCCTCGCACTGCTTGTAGATGGCGTCGCGGTCGTCGCCGTCGGCCGTCGCGGCGCCCTCGCGGATGAGCGCCGTGTACTCGTCGTTGTCATAGCGTGGAATATTGATCTGCGTATCGGTGTCCGAAAGGATGTTCATGAAGTTGTCCGGGTCGCCGTTGTCGCCGATCCAGCCCGCTGAGACCATGTCCCAGTCCTCGATGTCACGCCGCTCCAGGAAGGTCGTCCAGTCGTAGGCGTTGATGGTCAGGGTGACCCCCGCGTCGGCGAGGTAGCCCTGGACGCTCTCGGCCAGCTCCTGGCCGCCGGCGGGGTTGAAGGTACGTGACACCGTATAGGTCAGCATGGTGAGCTCGGTGATGCCCAGCTCCGCGAACGCCTCCCGCGCGGCGTCCGGGTCGTAGGAGAGCTGCTCGACGTCCTCGTCGTACGGGGCCATCCAGGTGGGCATGAAGGAGTTCGCCACGGTCGCGTAGTCGCCGTAGAGCGCCTGCACGAGCGCCTCGACGTCGATGGCCTGGCGGACGGCGCGGCGCGCCTCGACGTCGGCCATGGCGCCCTGGTCGGTGCGGAGCGCGAGGTAGTTGATGTTCATGCCCTCGGTGGTGAGGACCGACTTGCCCGAGGACTCGACCTGGCCGGCGGTGGACATGTCGACGCCCTCGATGACGTCGCACTCCCCGTTGCCCAGCGCGGTCACGCGGCTCGCGGTCTCGGCGATGAAGCGGAACACGAGGGTGCTCGTCCGGGGCGCGTAGTCCTCGTTCCAGTAGTCGGCGTTCGCGTCGAGCACGATGCTCTGGTCGCGGTCCCACGAGCGGAAGACGTACGGGCCGGTCCCCACGGGGTTCTCGGAGAGGTCGTTGTCGTACTCGTCGAGCGCCGCGGGCGACACGATCGGGGAGCTCAGCTGCATCGCCAGGTTCTTGATGAACGGCGTGGAGACCGCGCGCAGCGTGAACACCACGGTGTAGTCGTCCGGGCACTCGACGCTCTCGACGCCCGTGCCCGCGTCCTCGGAGCCGAAGTTGAACGACGCGTAGGGCATGCTCTCCGTGCGGTCCGGCTCGAGCTGGCGGGCGATGGAGCGCTGGACGGCCTCGGCGTTGAAGTCCGTGCCGTCGTGGAACGTGATGCCCTCGCGCAGGTAGAACGTGTAGGTGAGGCCGTCGTCCGAGATGTCGTAGTCCTCGGCGAGCCAGGGCTCGACGTCGGAGGAGTCGGTGTCGAACTTGACGAGCGTCTCGTAGATCTGGTTGGTGACGTTGGCGGAAAGACCGTCTGATATAAGCGCCGGGTCAAGCGACATCGGTTCAGATGACTGCCCATAGGTCAGCGTGGAAGACGAGCCGCTCGCGCTTCCCGACGAGCCCGCCTCGCTCGCGCGCTGGCTCGAGCAGCCCGCGAGGCCCCAGGCGGCCGAGGACGCCGCGGCGACGGCGCCCATCGCCTTGACGAACGCGCGGCGCGACACCTCGCGCGCGGGCATGGTTTCGGCTTCCGGTCGATTCATGACACTCATAGCATACCTCCAAACGATAGACGTAGCGCTGACGCACTAACGTGCTGGCTCCTTATGATAAATTGGGACGGGCGCGCTCCCATTCGGCGGCGCCGAAAGCTAACGATTCGAAACTCGATTGAAACTCGATTGAAACACTGCCGAACGCGCGCCACAAAGCCGTTGACGCCTCCACGTGCTGGCTCGCTCAAGCCGCTTAAGAAGTCGAAGGCCGGATGATCAAGTCCGGCCTTCTTTACTAAAAGCGGCGCAAATGAAGCCTAGATGGCGGGTAGCTGGTCAAGCGTCACGCCTTGGAAACCGTGCAGAGATCGAACGTTCCCACCATCGGGCGCACCAGCCCGCTCACGCTCGGGTCGTAGCCGTCGAGCGTCTGCGCGTGCGAGAGCACGACGACGGGCACCTGGTCGGCGATGATCTCCTCGCACTGCTTGTAGATGGCGTCGCGGTCGTCGCCGTCGGCCGTCGCGGCGCCCTCGCGGATGAGCGCCGTGTACTCGTCGTTGTCATAGCGTGGAATATTGATCTGCGTATCGGTGTCCGAAAGGATGTTCATGAAGTTGTCCGGGTCGCCGTTGTCGCCGATCCAGCCCGCTGAGACCATGTCCCAGTCCTCGATGTCACGCCGCTCCAGGAAGGTCGTCCAGTCGTAGGCGTTGATGGTCAGGGTGACCCCCGCGTCGGCGAGGTAGCCCTGGACGCTCTCGGCCAGCTCCTGGCCGCCGGCGGGGTTGAAGGTACGTGACACCGTATAGGTCAGCATGGTGAGCTCGGTGATGCCCAGCTCCGCGAACGCCTCCCGCGCGGCGTCCGGGTCGTAGGAGAGCTGCTCGACGTCCTCGTCGTACGGGGCCATCCAGGTGGGCATGAAGGAGTTCGCCACGGTCGCGTAGTCGCCGTAGAGCGCCTGCACGAGCGCCTCGACGTCGATGGCCTGGCGGACGGCGCGGCGCGCCTCGACGTCGGCCATGGCGCCCTGGTCGGTGCGGAGCGCGAGGTAGTTGATGTTCATGCCCTCGGTGGTGAGGACCGACTTGCCCGAGGACTCGACCTGGCCGGCGGTGGACATGTCGACGCCCTCGATGACGTCGCACTCCCCGTTGCCCAGCGCGGTCACGCGGCTCGCGGTCTCGGCGATGAAGCGGAACACGAGGGTGCTCGTCCGGGGCGCGTAGTCCTCGTTCCAGTAGTCGGCGTTCGCGTCGAGCACGATGCTCTGGTCGCGGTCCCACGAGCGGAAGACGTACGGGCCGGTCCCCACGGGGTTCTCGGAGAGGTCGTTGTCGTACTCGTCGAGCGCCGCGGGCGACACGATCGGGGAGCTCAGCTGCATCGCCAGGTTCTTGATGAACGGCGTGGAGACCGCGCGCAGCGTGAACACCACGGTGTAGTCGTCCGGGCACTCGACGCTCTCGACGCCCGTGCCCGCGTCCTCGGAGCCGAAGTTGAACGACGCGTAGGGCATGCTCTCCGTGCGGTCCGGCTCGAGCTGGCGGGCGATGGAGCGCTGGACGGCCTCGGCGTTGAAGTCCGTGCCGTCGTGGAACGTGATGCCCTCGCGCAGGTAGAACGTGTAGGTGAGGCCGTCGTCCGAGATGTCGTAGTCCTCGGCGAGCCAGGGCTCGACGTCGGAGGAGTCGGTGTCGAACTTGACGAGCGTCTCGTAGATCTGGTTGGTGACGTTGGCGGAAAGACCGTCTGATATAAGCGCCGGGTCAAGCGACATCGGTTCAGATGACTGCCCATAGGTCAGCGTGGAAGACGAGCCGCTCGCGCTTCCCGACGAGCCCGCCTCGCTCGCGCGCTGGCTCGAGCAGCCCGCGAGGCCCCAGGCGGCCGAGGACGCCGCGGCGACGGCGCCCATCGCCTTGACGAACGCGCGGCGCGACACCTCGCGCGCGGCCTGTGGGGTCCGTGAATCTTGCTCGTTGTGCTTATTAAGCTCCATAGGGTACCTCCTCATCGCATGCGTCGCTATAACGCAGCACATCATTGCTATGTGGTATCCACTCGACGGCTCCGTAATCTTTTTCAAACCGTTTTAACCTAATTGTAACTAATGGAATCATGGGACACTCGCCTACCTCGGCGCTTAAAACGCGGCACGGACGCCTGGCTTATATAATTAGAACATATGTACGGTTTTTGCTATAGTCGTATAGGGGGACAAAACGACGCCGAAGCAACGCGGAGGTGCGCGTGAGCAGCGAGACTCATGAGGGTGGCGGGGAGCGCACCTACCTATGCATCGACCTGAAGACGTTCTACGCCTCGGTTGAATGCACCGACCGAGGCCTCGACCCCTTCACCACCAACCTCGTGGTGGCCGATCCCGCACGCGGCGAGAGCACCATCTGCCTTGCCGTCACGCCGGCTATGAAAGCGCTTGGGGTGCGCAACCGGTGCCGCGTGTTCGACATCCCGCCCACCATCCCCTACATCAAGGCGCGGCCGCGCATGCGCCACTATATGGAGGTTTCGGCGCGCATCTACGGCATCTACCTGGAATACGTGAGCCCGCAGGACATCCATCCCTACTCGATCGACGAGTGCTTCATCGATGCGACGCCCTACCTCAAGCTCTACGGAATCGACGCGCACACCTTCGCCAAGATGCTCATGAGCGCGGTGCGCGACCGCGAACGCATCTGCGCGGCGGTGGGCATCGGCCCCAACCTCTTCCTCGCCAAGGTTGCGCTCGATATTACCGCGAAGCACGCGCCCGACAGCATCGGGGCACTCGACGAGGAGTCCTTCCGCGCGCATATCTGGCCGCATCGGCCGATTACCGACATCTGGGGCATCGGCCCGGGCATCGCGGCGCGGCTCGCGCGCCACCACGTTTACGACCTTATGGGGGTCGCCGCCCTCGATGAAAACATCCTCTACCGTGAGCTCGGCGTCAATGCGGAATACCTCATCGATCACGCCTTCGGGCGCGAACCGACAACCATCGCGGAGATCCAAGCGTATCGACCGTCATCATCCTCATATGTGAACGGACAGGTACTTCCCGAGAACTACACCGCCGATGAAGCGCATCTCGTCCTCAAGGAGATGGTCGACGCCTCGGTGCTCGAATTGGTCGAGCGACACGAGGTGGCGGGGCATATCTCGCTTTCGGTTGGATATGCGCGCGAACGCGGTGTCCCCGAGGAGGCAGATGGCGCTGGGACCGGATATGGGACAGGCGCCGGGATGCGCCCACAGGGCAGCCATGACTCATCGAGACACTTCGCGGGCGAGCACGGTACACGCCGCATAAGGCGCGCGCCCGGCGACCGCGCAGGGGGTTCGCGCAAGTTAGCTGGCGCAACGAGCTCGTTCCATAAGCTGATGCGCGCATTCGACGAGCTCTGGGACGAAAGCGTCGATCGCACGCGCCCCATCCGCCGCCTGAGCGTCGGCCTGGGCAACCTCATGCCCGAGGAGTTCGCAACCGTCTGCCTCTTTGACGATATCGAGCGCGATGCGCGCGAACACGACCTGCAGCAGGCGATACTTGCCGTAAAGGATAAGTTCGGAAAGAACGCCGTGCTCCGCGGAATGAGCCTTACCGAGAAGGCAACGGCGCGCGAGCGCAACGAGCAGGTGGGCGGTCATCATGCCTGACCGTGATGCTGGCTGGCGCCCTACAGAAGCCGTGCGCCTCACGGCGCCGGGGCATGCCCGCGCCGACCGCGCGGCGCAGTTCATGCCCTTTGCGGCGCTCCGCGGCTATTACGAGCTCCTTCGCGCGCAAACGCGCGTACCGGAGCCCCGGCACGAGCTCACCGAAGAGGAAGCCGTCGCGCTTTCGCAAACGATGCAGCGCGTGCGGCGGCGCCAGATAGTCCGCGTAACCTACTACGACGCCGATGCCTATGTGACCCGCACCGGCTGCGTCACGCGCGTCGATCTGGCCGCACGCGAGCTTGTGGTCATCAAGACCAAAATCGCCCTCGATGACATCCGCGAGCTGGAAATCGTATGCGACGTCCCCGATTGAGCGCCAACGGTGGACGGCCTGCCGACGGCGGACGGCCTGCCGAAGACGCACGCTGTCGAACAGGCCGCATCCACGGCGCGTAGAAACCATGGCGGGCGGGCGATCTGCGTGGCCGGGCGCCGCGCACCTACGGGGTATGAAGGATGCTAGCCGCGCCTACGCAGTGAACGGCCACTCCCCCGCCGCAAGCGCTTCGATCGCGGCAGCGACCGCATCGTCCTCGCAACGGCCGATATGCCACCGCGCTGCGGCGCGCGCCTCATCGGTCGCGTTGCCCACCGCGACCGGATGCCCCGCAACGCGAAACATCGCCAGGTCGTTCCCGGCATCTCCAAACACCACGACGTCATCGGTCGAAATGCCCAGATACTCGCAGAGCGCGCGGAGCGCTGAGCCCTTATTCCAGCCGGCGGGCATGATGTTCAAAAACCCGCGCATGGGCACATCGAAATCGAGCCCGTCTATCGCTTGGTTCAGTTGGTCGCAGAGCGCGCGGGTTCCCGCCATATCGGTATCGAGAAACACATTGGCCTTAAGGACCTCAAAATCTGGCAGGCCGTCCGACGGCAAAGCGATCTTCGCATACGAGGGAACGACCGCTCCAAAACCAGTCGACGAGCTCGAGCAAAGGTAGGGCTGCTCGCCATCGAGAACGACAAGACCCGCGCCGTCGATGCCGTCAAGCTCCTGGAGTAGCTGCTCGAGCGCCGTGCGCGCAGGCGGGTTTGAGCAAACGAGCGCGCCCGCGTGATACACCTCGAGCCCGTTTGTAGCGATGCAGGTAGCGCAACATGCCTCGCTGCCCGAGAAAAATGCGGGAATCTGCTTGAAGCCGCGCCCGCTCGCAGGGCCGATGGCAATACCGGCATCGAGCGCTGCCTGAAACGCGCCGAGCGTCCGCCCGCTCACCGTCGCGTTCCCCAGCGGCAAAACTGTCCCGTCGATATCGGACATGATCAATTTGATATCCGGCATATGTCGCTCCTCAGCTCATGTGCATGCTCCGCGCGGCGGAATCGCATGGCGTCCCTGCGCTGCCGCACAGCAATTAGCATGATATCCGATTCGTGCGCCGCACCGCTCGGGTCGTAGGCAACACCCCAGCTCGCTGAGCGAACGTCCGCATCGGGCGCGAACGGACACGGGGCGTACCCGAACACGCCAGCGCCAGCGTTCGACCGCGCGATGCCTAGAGCTTCATCACATAATACCCTGCGTCGCGCACGGCAGCCTCGCAGGCAGCGCGATCGAGGGGCTCCTTCGTGAGCACCGAAGCGGTGTGCGCCTCGAGATCGACGCGCGACCAGGTTCCGGGAAGCGCGTTAAGCGCCCGTTCTACGCGGCTCGCGCAGTTGTCGCAGCTCATTCCACCAATGAGAAGCTCTGTTCGATACGGATAATGAGACTCATCGGTATCGAGGTCCTCCATTGAGGCGGCTACCGTGCGCACAGGAGCGCGCTCGCCATCGGTGCAGCAGCTCTTCCCTTTGGTGAGCCCTTGCACGGCACGCCGGCCGCCCACCGCCAGCACGATGACCGCGATCGCGCATACGATTATGTTTCCCGGCGTGAAGATGTCGTTCATAACCTGTCACCAGCGTTCTGCATCGTCTTATCGCAGCATGGTCGCGCGCACCATCGCATGAATACGCATGACCGTTCCATGCTCCTACCAGGCGCGCATATGACCCGCACGCACTGTGCGCGCTACGCGCCCGGAGCGTTTTCGTATCGAGAGTTTACTACGTGTTACTTTCCATGTCGATGCACAAACGCCGCGCCCTGAATCATCGGGCGCGTTCGCATCGCAACGGGAGCTCCTGGCGATGCGACCGCAGCGTCAATGCGCTATCGTAGAGATGCTTGGCGATACATCGAGCTTCAAAGGAGCCACCATGAACGATTTCTCCTTCTACTCCCCTACCCGCATCATCTTCGGGCGAGGCGTCATCGACGGCCTCGGTACAGAGCTCGCGCGCGAAGGCTTTACCAAGGTACTCATCGTCTATGGCGGCGGATCTGTGGTGCGCGCCGGCACGCTCGCGCGCGTCACCGCATCGCTCGATGAGGCCGGCATCGCCCATGTTGAAATCGGCGGCGTGCGCCCAAACCCAGAGATCGGCCTGGCGCGCACCGGCATCGAGCTCGCGCGCGCCGAGGCGGTCGACCTGGTGCTCCCCGTGGGCGGCGGCTCGGTTATAGACACGGCGAAGGCGATAGCCATCGGTGCGGTCTATAACGGAGACGTATGGGATTTCTACGTCAAGCGCGCCGCACCCGAGGCGCGCATCCCCGTCGCGGCGATTCCGACCCTTCCCGCATCTGGGTCTGAAGCGTCGAATTCCTCGGTCATGAACAACGACGCCGAGAACCTCAAGTGCGGCATCAACACTGACCTCATCCGGCCGGCCTTCGCGTTCATGGATCCGGAACTCACCTTCACGCTGCCGCCTTACCAAACGGCAGCCGGCGCCGTGGATATCATATCGCATGTTATGGAGCGCTTCTTCTCGGGCGAGCCGGCGGTTTTCGTAACCGACCATATCGCCTGCGGCATCATCCGCGCCGTCATTGAATGCGCCCCGCGCGCGCTCGAAAACCCCGAGGATTACGACGCGCGCGCAAACCTGCTGTGGGCGGGCACGCTCGCGCACAACGGCCTCGCGGGGTGCGGTGTCAACGTTCCCGGCAAGCGCGACGGCGATTGGACGTGCCACGGCCTGGAGCACGAGCTCTCCGCGCTCGACACCAACATCGCCCACGGCGCCGGCCTCGCCGTCATCTTCCCGGCGTGGATGCGCTACGTGTGGCGCGAGCACCCCGAACGCTTTCTCACCTTTGCCCAGGAGGTATTCGACATCGAAGCGATTGACGACACGCCCGAGGCCGTCGAGGATGCCGTTACCGCCACCATCGACGAACTCCAGCGGTTCTTCGTCTCGCTGGGTATGCCGCGCACCTTGGGCGAGTTCGGCGTTCAGGACGACGACATCGAGCGCATGATGCCCGGGCTTACCCTCAACCGCGGCGAGCGGTTCGGAAGCTTCAAAGAGCTCACCCTCGACGACGCGCGCGCTATCTATCGCAGCGCGCTCTGACGCCAGGGAACGTGCGCGCGGGCAGCTGCGACAGCAAGGGGTCGCGGCTGCTCCCCGTGGACGCGCGTCCCTTGGATGCCCGCGAACCCTTCGGGCGCATGGGCGCTCCTCGGGTCTGCGGCCGAGCTATCGGGCGCGCGGCTTCACCTTCGGGCGCGCGGCCGCTCCGTCATGTCTCTGCAAGCCCGCGCAGAAGCTCGATTTCTGCCGCATAGCCGGAAAGCTCGTTGGGCGTCTCCAAGATGAGCGGCAGCCCGCGCAGCGCCGGATGACGCACCACGGCGGCGAACGTCGCAAGCCCGCCACCAAGCTCCTCAGAGCCCAGATAGCCCTCGCCGATGCGCGCATGGCGGTCCTTATGCGACGCGCAGGGATTCTTTGAATCGTTGATGTGCACGGCGCGCAATCGATCGAGTCCTATCACCCGGTCGAACTCCGCGAGCACACCGTCCAGGTCGTGCGCGACATCGTAACCCGCATCGCTCACATGGCAGGTATCGAGGCATACGCCTAGACGGTCAGACAGCCCGGGACGCTTCGCCTCGACCGCCTCGAGAATTGCCGCCAGCTCCTCGAATCGACCTCCCACCTCTGTGCCCTTGCCCGCCATAGTCTCGAGCAGCACGCAGGTATGCTGCCCCTCGAACATGGTCGCGCAGAGGGTTTCGGCGATGAGCTCGATGCCGCGCGCGGCACCTTGCCCTACGTGCGAGCCGGGGTGGATGTTGTAAAACATCCCTGGCAGCGATTCCATGCGCTCAAAATCCTCGCGGATGCCCTCGAACGCGAACTCGCGGACACGCGCCGATGCCGAGCAGGGGTTATAGGTATAGGGAGCGTGCGCGACCAAGGCCCCGAACCCATGCTCTGCCATGATGCGTTGCAGAGCGGCGATATCCTCCCTATCGAGCGGCCGCACCGAACCGCCGCGCGGGTTGCGGGTGAAGAATGCGAAGGTGTTCGCACCGATAGAGAGAGCCGTCCGTCCCATCGCGGCGTACCCGTTCGAGATCGAAAGATGACAACCGATGGTAAGCATAGCCGCCCTTTCCACATCGACGCAGCTGCCCGCGTGCGATCATTTCATATGCCGCGTAGCGCGGTAGCGACGATTGTAGCAGCGGGGCGCGCTACCTGGATGCCGGGATGCGGCCGGGCGGGCGGCACGGTGATTCAACAACGATGCGCGCGGCCGAGGCAACGCCGGTGCCCGCCCCCATGAGCAAGCTGCATTCCCTTGGAGCGCGATCGAGTCAAGTGATGCCTACGCAGATCGCGTTAGAAGCCATATGCTGGGCGCACCTGGGCGCGGCGTTGGCAGATGCGAAAGGCGAGCTTGAGCGCCGCGCGTTCAGCATCGACGAATGCGGGAGGCGAGCTTGAGCGCCGCACCGATAAGCCCAGGAGTGAGCCGGCGACGCGCGTCGTCCAGCCGCGCTGGGATATCAATCCGCTGCGGGCAATGCCGTGCGCATGCCCCGCAGCTCACGCAGTTGCTTGCGAGCTTCGGCTCGGGCGTGCGCATGGCAGACGCCGTCATATACTGCGATAATCCCGTGAACCAGCTGTGCGCGAACGATGCGTTGTATGCAGCGAAGCACCCGGGAATGTTGACGCCCTGCGGGCACGGCATGCAGTACTCGCAGCCGGTGCACGGCACGCGGTTCGCACGCTCGAACACGGAGCGCACGCGCTGCAGTACCTCAAGATCATCCTCGGTGAGAATCCCCGGTCTGGCCACCTCGGCGATGTCTGCGTTTTCGTCGACCATCGCAGGCGATGTCATGCCCGAGAGCAGCATCGTGACCTCGGGATGGTTCCATACCCATGCAAGCCCCCAAGCGGCCGGCGACCTCAGCACGTCATGAGCGGCCGCATCGAACATATCCCGCGCTTCACCGGGAAGCTTCCCGGCTAGGCGACCGCCAAGCAAGGGCTCCATCACAAAGACCGCGAGCCCGCGACGCGACGCCTCCATGAGACCGGCGGTTCCCGCCTGATAGCGCTCGTTGGCGTAGTTGTACTGAATCTGGCAGAAATCCCAGTCGTAGGCGTCGAGCACCACCGGGAAATCGCGCGCGCTGCCATGATACGAAAAGCCGATGCTGCCGATCCGTCCCGCCGCCTGCTCGCGTGCAAGCCACCGCGCGACGCCTAGGTTCTGAAGACGCTCCCACTGCGCGGGACTCGTGATGTTATGGATAAGGTAGTAGTCGATGTGATCGGTGCGCAACCGGGCAAGTTGCTCGGTCAAGATGCGCTCGAAATCACCCGGCGCCTTGCATGACCCATGGGGCAGCTTGGTGGCGATGCACACCTGGTCGCGCACGCCAAGGTCTTCGACCGCGAGCCCCACGCACGCCTCGTTGCCGGGATAGATGTAGGCGGTATCGAGATAGTTGATGCCGCGCTCGATCGCGTGCGCGATGATGCGCCGGGCTGCGGCGGCGTCGGGCACGCCAAGCGCGGTGCGGGGAAACCGCATGCAGCCAAGCCCCAGGGCGGAAATGCGCCGACCCGATGCGGGATCGATGCGATACTGCATAGGGAGCATCCTCCTTGGAACGAACGTTTCTACGCTACGCGCGCGCTAGACCAGCCGGAGCCGACCGTTTCACGCGCGCCCCTCATCCGCAGGCGGAATCGTTTTGACAAATCTTGCCGGGGCACCGCGCAGCCGTCATGGGCGATACGTCTTTTTCCGCTGATCAGCGACACGCTTGCTGATAAACAGGAAGGCGATGCGGCGCCACGAAGCCACAGGGGGCGGCCGCGTCCCAGCGATATGATACGCTAACAGGACGGCAACGCAGATTGCGCTACGAAGCATGCGTATCGCATGCGATATGCAAAACAGGCACAACCGGACACGCCCCCAGCACCATGGCGCGCCCATGTTTCCCGGCGCACCGCGGGCACGGCATAAGAAAGGACATGTGTGAACGTCACCATCTACACCGATGGATCCGCGCGCGGCAACCCCGGCAACGGCGGGTATGGAGCTGTTCTTCTGTATACGAACCCGGCGGGCGAACAGTTCACCCGCGAGCTCTCCGGTGGATATGCGCACACCACCAACAACCGAATGGAGCTGCTCGCGGCCATCGTGGCGCTGGAAGCGCTCAATAGGCCGTGCACCGTCGAGCTGCACTCTGATTCCCAGTATCTGGTCAACGCGTTCAACAAGCACTGGATCGAAGGCTGGCGGAAGCGCGGGTGGAAAACGGCGGCCAAGAAGCCGGTGAAGAACATCGATCTTTGGCAGCGCCTGCTGAAAGCCGTCGAACCGCACCGCATCACGTTCATCTGGGTCAAGGGACATGCCGGCGATGAGTTCAACGAGCGGTGCGATGCGCTTGCAACCGCCGCGGCAGATTCGGGTAGACTGGACGTTGATGCAGGGTTCAGCGAAACAGATGCAGATTGACGAGCGCAGCGCGGGTAATAGGCACTCGGATGCCCCTGCACGACGATCTTCCGCCCGGCCTTGCCGGCTCGTGCGCGCTCGAGCCGGACTTGGCAACGCTTGACCCAGTTAGGAGTTCCCATGATCCACATTGCAACGATCGGCACGAGCCCCATCACGCAGGACTTCATCGAAGTGGTCAACGCGCACGACCGCGCCAAGTTCGTGGGAACCCTTTCACGCGATGCCGAGCGCGCGGACGCCTTCACGCGCGAGCGCGGCGGCATCCGCCCGTTCACCGCGCTCGACGAGCTCGCTTCGAGCGATGAGGTTGATGCGGTCTATCTGGGCAGCCCCAACGCGTTGCACGCCGCGCAGGCGCTTGCCTGCATCGCGGGCGGCAAGCACGTAATCGCGGAAAAGCCGTTTGCCGCAAACGAGCGCGAGGCGCGCGCGGTGTTCGAGGCGGCGGAGGCGGCGGGCGTGGTGGCGCTCGAGGCCATGCGCCCCCTGCACGACCCTGCATTCCATGCGTGCAAAGCGGCATGCGGCAAGCTCGGGCGCATCCGCCGCGCCAACCTGCGCTTCGGCAAGTTCTCATCGCGATATAGCGAGCTGTGTGCGGGCGCGCGCACCAATATCTTCGACTGCCATATGGCTTCGGGCTCGCTCATGGACATCGGCGTATATACCGTAGAGCCCATGATCGAGCTCTTTGGGGTGCCTGATGAGATCTACGCAGTGCCCGTATTGCTAGATGAGGACACGCGCGCGCTCACGCATGGCGCGCTCGATGGTGCCGGAGAGATCGTCGCGCGCTATCCCGACAAACTTGTTACGCTGGATTTCTCTAAGATCACGAACGACAACCTTCCCTCGCAAATTGAAGGCGAGGAAGCCACGCTCACATTCGACGGCATCTCAACACCGAGCTGGGCTTCCGTTGCGTATCGTGGGAACGTTTCGCGATCGTCGGCAAAGCAGGTGCGCGCGGCGAGCGGGGCGACCACCGAGGACATCGAACTGCCACAGGTTGAAAACACCATGGCGTACGAGCTTGACGATTTCATCACGGCGGTTGAAGCGGTGCGCACGGGGAGCAGCCCCCTCGACGCTCCCGCCGGAGTCTATGGAACCGTGAGGCATTTCCGCGACATCACGCTCGCATCTCTCGCCGTCATGGACGAGGCGCGCCGTCAGATGGGCGTGGCGTTCCCCGCCGACGAGCAGTAGGTGCGTTCACATGGGTATCTTCGACCGCTTCCGTGCCCGAGCCGACGCTTCCCAGCCCGATGGGCAACCCCAGAAGAGCACGCGGAGCGCCTGCGAGCAGGCTCTCATCGAGGAGTTGCAGGGCATGCTCGCCGCCGATGCGCAGCGCGTCGTCCGCTATCGCCTGCGCTTCACCGGACGCGTCCAGGGCGTAGGATTTCGCTGGACAAACCAAGGGACGGCACATGAGCTTCACATCACCGGCTGGGTGAAAAACCTCGATGATGGGTCGGTCGCGCTCGAGTTCCAGGGAACGGCGGCGCAGCTCATCAAGCATCTCGATGCCGTGCACGCATGTTACGATCGCATGTACTGCCCCATACTGCTCAAAGAAGCCGTTCGCTGCGATCCGCTCGCTTCCGAGTCCGATTTTTCCGTGCGGTACTAGACGCGCGGGGAACTGTGTACCGCACTGCCTCGTGCGACATGGATTGCGCGAAAGGATTGGTACTAAGCGCGGAGAACTGTGTACCGCGCTGCCGCTATCTCGTGTATAAGCTGGCACCAAGATCGTTCGCGCCGTGTTCTTGCAGACCCCGCCTACAGCTGAGACGCCTCGTCAGCTATAGGCGGGTCATGCCGTCTGCAACCATTGCCGTCTTGCGGACGCGTTCAGCCAAAACCTCGCAGGGCGCACGTTTCATGCGCAGACCCTCTGGTTTCATGCGTAGATTCTCTGTGCTCGATTAGTGAGACCGGTTCCCAATTACTGGAAAATGCTAGTAATATGATCATATAAGTTTTCTGTTACCGCTCCCGAGATCCGAGTGTAGCGATAGGAGACACCGTGACCGTCCAGCGACGCAACACCCGTCAGCGCAAACTGGTCCTCGAAGCCGTCCGACACCTGCATAACCATCCCACCGCAGACGAGGTGTTCTGTGAGGTTCGCAGGCATAACGACCGCATCAGCCGCGGTACCGTCTATCGCAACCTTGCCCTCCTTTCGGAAGATGGCGAGATCCAGATGCTCAAAGCACCGGGCGGAAACCATTTCGACGACCGCTGCGATGCGCACGCACATCTCCTGTGCACCTCATGTGGTGCGGTGGAAGACGTTGAGCTCCCATATCGAGCCGAGCTTGACGCACACGCCGCGAGCTCCACACGATACAGCAACGTGTCGCATTACACGTTTTTCGAGGGCACGTGTCCGGCTTGCCAAAAACGCCAGGAGGCGCACGGGCACGTACGTAGCAAACGCGTATATGGCAAACGCAGCTTCACTTCGGAGGCTTCGGCGTAGACGATGTAGATTCATGCCGTTCTTCATACCCTTGAAGCCCCGGACTGGTCTTAATTGCGCGAATGGGGAGCATACCCGGCGAGCACCGGTTTCATGGACATGGTTCCTCCTGCCATCTTCTCGCGTGCTTCGATCGCTCGATAGGGCTTACGCGGCATCCCGTGCTGTCAGCTCAAACCTGCAACGCCGCCCTAGCCGTGTTTCATATGTTTCATGCGATCGTTTCTCAAGTTTGGCGACACTTTTTTCGAACATGCCAAGCATATCGGGTGCTGCCGTTAGAAAAAACGCAGGTACAGGCCTTGCCTCTTCTCCGACTACTTTCAAAAACCGCGAAAAGTGTCGCCAAACCCGCAAAGTGGTTGCAACTGCCCCATGAAACACGCCGCAAGACGTGAAAATCGGTGTCCCTGCTGTCCCGATTGGGGTTGGCGTCCTGTCAGAGCGCCTTTTTGTCCGAGGTGCCCCCGCTAAGGCCTTTGCATTGACTGAAAAATAGCCCGGACAACCTCGCCGCATCCGCTCATGGCTCTCCGGGCTGCTCTGCACATCAAGTATGACAAGGTAGATAGGTTGCCAGCAGCAGCAAACTCACGCCTCAACGACCTCGACAAGCTCGATATCGAAATTCAAATCCTTACCCGCAAGTTCGTGGTTTGCATCGAGCACAACGCCCGAATCGCTCACCTTAAGCACCGTGGCGGGCACCGGCGAACCACCCGGGCCGGTGAGGAAGAGCTTGTCGCCGGCGGAGATTTGATCGATATGAGGCACCTGCGATGCGGGAAACTCCAGGATGAGGTCGTTGCGGTATTCGCCATAGGCATCCGCTGCGGGAATGTGCACCGTCTTCTTCTCCCCGACCTCCATATCGAGCACGGCGGCATCGAAGCCAGCGATCATCTGATGGGCGCCGCAGGTGAACTCCAGCGTCTCGCCGCGGTCGTATGAACTATCAAACTGCGTACCGTCATCGAGCGTACCCCGATAATGCACGCGAACCGTCTTGCCTTCGTTGGACATCTTGTTCCTATCTCTCGTCGTCCTAGCCCGCCAGGCGCGAGCAACGCGCCCTGCACGGGCAGTGACCGTTCAGTATACCCGCATTTGCATTGAGGCGTCTCCTCGCTTCTCGCACCAGAAATGAAAGATGGCTCGGTGCGGGCGCTATACTTGAGGCAGCGCAACAAGAAACGGAAGTACCATGCCGAAACGTCCGCAGGCAGCAAGCCGAACAGGAGATGCCCCCGTTATCTATACCGTCGACACCGCACAGGCGGGTCGCATCCCCGTCGCGGTAACCCGAAAACGGGTGAAGAACCTCAACCTGCGCGTAAGACCCGATGGAAGCGCGTTCGCAAGCGCGCCCCGACACGTCAGCGACGCACGGGTGCAGCAATTTCTCGACGCGCACGCCGGCTGGATCGCCACCCGCGTGCTGCGCGCCCGCACGCGCGCCGCACATGAAACGTCCGCTGACGCGCTGAAAACCGTTCCGCTCTGGGGCACGCTCATCCCGCTCGACGAAGTCCTTGCGAAGTCTCCGGTGCGAACCGGACGAGATGCCCTCGGCGGCTCATCGGGCACGACGGCAGACCAAGCGCAGGCAGATGCCGCGATCGTTGCGCTGTATCGCTTCGAGGTCGCGCAGGTTCTTCCCGATGTCGCAGCCGAAATGGAGCAGCGCACGGGTACCCACGCCGACGGGTGGCAGATACGCGTCATGAAGACGCGCTGGGGATCGTGCACGCCGCGCACCAGGCGCATTCGCATTAACGCGCAACTCGCCGCCTATCCGCCCGCGTGCCTTTCCTATGTTGTCGCCCATGAGTTATGCCATCTCATAGAGCCGAGCCATGATGAGCGCTTCTACATGCTGCTCGATGCCTACAGCCCCGGTCACCGCGATGCGGCCGCGCTCTTAAAGCGCTCGGCACGCGACGTTGCGATGCGCGCAAATCAACCGGGTTCGCAAGACAGCTAGCGCTTGTCGTAAGGGCGTTACCGCGAGCGCTCAATCTCGACCGCGACCCCCTTCATCGGAAGGCCGATCGGCGCCCAGGGCTTCTCAACCTTCACGCGCACGCCCACGAGCTCCGGATACGAATGCAGCAGCTCGCCAGCGAGCGCCTCGGCTGCCGCCTCGATCAACTTGAACGTATTGGTACGCATAAACCTATCGATGAGCCGGCATACGCTCGCATAGTCGATCGAATCGTCCAGCTCGTCGCTTACACCGGCCGCATGTAAATAGGTGTACAGCGTTGCCGAGACCACGAACTTTTGGCCAAGTTCCGTCTCGGCGGCATACACCCCGTGATTGGCAAAAACCTCAAGCCCATCGATGATAACCCTATCCGCCCGGTTCAAGACCGCGCGATCGGCCGGTGCGATCGCGCGGCGCGCCGCGGGCACACCCGTTCCGCTTCGCTGCGCCAGGGTCGTCTCTTCGCCGTTTGAGGTGTCCTCTGGAAGATGCTTCGTCGCCATATCGTTCGCTTTCCTTACAAAACGCCACGCACGCCGTGGCAAGACGCTGTTCCGCCTTGCCCTATACCCAAATTGCAAAACCAGCTGGCGGCGCCACGGTAAAAGACGCGGGGAAACCAGAAGTCCGAGACTACACCGCAATCGATAGGTTCTTCTTCTCGTCGCTCCAAACACAAGCCCCCCGCACCGCGGGCGCACAGGCAAAGCAGGGGCGTGACGCCTTGTCTGCCCGATACAGTAGCTCCTCAAGCGAGGTGGCGTCGGAGCGAAGGCGCCGGTGCCCACGGATCGCCGTGCATATCGCCGCGCGCTCCTCGTCGCAAAATCGCTGCGGCGCAGGCAGGGCGTCTAGTATCTCCCCGGCAAGACGAGCTCCGGCGCGCTCGTGAGGCTCCCCGTGCTCATACTGCTCCGCCTTGCCGATATCGTGCAGCAAAGCCGTGGCGTACACGAGATCGCGACTAAGGCCAAGCTCCCGTTCAAGGCTCAAGGCCCACATGATGCGCGCCGTATCGAGCAGGTGGCGCACATCGTGGCGGCAAAATTGCCGGTCGGCTTCAAGGGCTTCAAGCCGCCTATACTCATGCTGATAGCGCGCGCTGTTCCAGATAGCATCGACGCGCGGCATCGAAGGAATCCCGTGCATATGAAGCGCCGTCTCTCCCACCGTCAACCTCGCTCATCCCGCGCATGGTAATCTAACGCCTGGCGTTAGATTACCATGTAGCGGCTACATCGTGTGCGTGGTATAGACCTGCTCGTCCTGCCAAGGCCGGACGGCTTCGGCAAGCGAACAGCCGCAATCGGCCGCCGCGGCGCGCGTCGCGTTCAGATCGATAACGCGCTGGTTGGACGAACCGTGAAACCGAAGCGAAATATCGTAGAGCTCCTGCACCCAAGGGCCGTCGACGAGGATATCGATGCAGTCGAGCAGCCGATCGGTCACCTCGATATAGTGAGACGCACCCGGCATGAGCTCATCGAGGGTGTCTCCCGTGAAACACCATATGGTCTTGGGGTGCGCAGCACCCGAGCTGCGCGACGTATTCCCCTCACGCGGAAAGCGCGCGCGAACGCGCTCGATGAAATCGACAAGCCCCCGTTGGTTCTCGGGTTCCATGGGTTCGCCGCCGAGCACGGTGAGGCCGTCGCAGAATGGATGCTCAAGGCTCTCGATGATCTTATCCTCGACCTCGCGCGTGAAGGGCTCGCCCGCGGCAAAGCTCCAGGCTCCCGAATTGAAACACCCCGGGCACCCGCGCCGGCACCCGCTCACGAAAAGCGAGGTGCGCACGCCCTCGCCGTTGGCGATGTCGGAATACTTGATCTTTGCGTAATTCATAACCTTCACAACCGACCATCGAGCTCGGAACCGACGAATAAGACCGCACGCCACGGCGATCTTCACATCTGAACCATATAGGTGCCGCACAAGATACCTGGCAAGACGCCCCTGCAGCTATAAGCGAGCCGGAGCCACCCCGCAGGACGCTTCCCGCAGCCGGTAAGGTAAAACCAAACCGCCCAAGAACCGCATCCGAAAGGGCATGCCCCGACCCATACCGTCGCGTTCGGTTCCTACAGGTGCAGCACCCGGTCGCGAATCTCTTCCGTGCGGCCCTGGTTCCAATACTGCGTCCCAATGTAGCCGCAGGTACGACGCGCGACGTTCATCTTCTCCTGATCGCGGTTCCCGCAGTTGGGGCACTCCCACACCAACTTGCCGTCGTCTTCCACGATGCGGATCTCGCCGTCATACCCACAGACCTGACAATAATCGCTCTTGGTGTTGAGCTCCGCGTACATGATGTTCTCGTAGATGTACTGCATCACGCGAATGACCGCCTTGAGGTTGTCCTGCATGTTGGGTACCTCGACGTAGGAAATCGCGCCGCCCGGCGAAAGCGCCTGGAACTCGCTTTCGAACTTCAGCTTGTCGAAGGCATCGATCTCTTCAGAAACATGCACGTGATAGCTGTTCGTGATGTACCCCTTGTCCGTCACGCCCGGGATGATGCCGAAACGGCGCTGCAGGCACTTCGCGAACTTGTACGTCGTGGACTCAAGCGGCGTACCGTAAATGGAATAATCGATGTCCTCGGCCGCCTTCCACGTGGCGCACGCATCATTCATATGCTGCATGACCGCGAGTGCAAAACCCTTGCCGTGGTCATCGGTGTGGCTGGCGCCGGTCATGCACTTGACGCACTCATAGAGGCCCGCGTAGCCCAGGCTGATGGTGGAATACCCGCCATAGAGCAGCTTATCGATGGTCTCGCCCTTATCGAGCCGCGCGAGCGCACCATACTGCCACAGGATGGGCGCCGCATCGGAAAGCGTGCCCTTCAAACGTTCATGGCGGCAGCGCAGAGCCCTGTGGCAGAGCTCCAGGCGCTCGTCGAAGATCTTCCAGAACTCGTCCTCGTCGCCACCGGAGGAAAGCGCCACATCGGGCAGATTGATGGTCACCACGCCCTGGTTGAAGCGGCCGTAGTACTTGGGCTTGCCCGGCTCGTAGTTCTTGGCGCGCGCCACGTTGTCGAAGCCGTTGCCCGAACGGTCGGGCGTGAGGAAGCTACGGCAGCCCATGCAGGTGTAGACGTCGCCCTCGCCGGGCTTCTCGCCCGCCGACAGCTTGAGCTCGCGCATCTTCTTCGCAGAGATGTAATCGGGCACCATGCGCTTGGCGGTGCATTTGGCCGCGAGCTGCGTCAGGTAGAAGTAGGGGCTGTCCTCGTAGACGTTATCCTCGTCGAGCACGTAGATGAGCTTGGGGAACGCCGGGGTGATCCACACGCCGGCCTCGTTTTTCACACCCTCATAGCGCTGGCGAAGCGTCTCTTCGATGATCATGGCCAGATCGCGCTTCTCGGCCTCGGAGCGTGCCTCGCCCAGATACATGAACACGGTCACGAAGGGTGCCTGCCCGTTCGTGGTCATAAGGGTCACGACCTGGTACTGGATGGTCTGCACGCCGCGGC
>CAZUYD010000016.1:0-46030 GCA_964624825.1 uncultured Enorma sp.
TTCGGAGAGCGTGGGAAAGTCTAGGTTTTTAGGCAAGGTCGCGCCGGCGACCTTTAGCGAGGCCGCCGGCGCATGCGCGCGTTCTCCCAGCTAGCAGCCGGCAAAGCCCCGCGGCGCGACCCCGGCTCAAATTCCGATTCGTTAAAAGAAAACCCGCGCCGAAGCGCGGGTTCGTTCATCTTCTCTGTACAGCAGGCAGAAACGCTACTCGGCAGCCTGCTCCTCAGCAGCGGCCTCGGGAGCAGAGGTCTCGGCAGCCTCGGCAGCCGGAGCCTCCTCGGCCTTCTTGGCGGCCTCGGCGGCGAACTTGGCGGCACGCTTCGCCTTCGCGGCAGCCTTCGCCTCGCGCTCGGCGGCCTTCTTGGCTGCAGCCTCCTCGGCGGCCTTCTGGCGCTCGGCCTTCTTGGCGGCCTCGCGCTCAAGCGCTGCCTGCGCGGCACCGCCGAACTTGTCGGCGAAGCGCTGGACACGGCCACCGGTATCGACGAACTTCTGCTGCCCGGTGTAGAACGGATGGCACTCGTTGCAGAGCTCGACGCGAATCTCGGGAACGGTGGCGCGGGTCACGAAGGTGTTGCCGCAAGAGCAACGGACCGTGCACTCCATGTACTCGGGATGGATTCCAGGTTTCATGCAGGGACTCCTTACGATCGCGTCCTGGTTACCGACCAGAACAATAAGGTGCCTTGGTTTCCGACCAAGGCTTGACAACCGTGCAATGATAGCACGCCCGCCACCCAGCGCGCCAGGGCACCGCGCGCTCACAAAAGCACCACGCGAGACACCGTCTTTGGAGGTCGCGCCCCTTCGGAACTGCCCTGCGCGCCGCCGGCGACGCGGAACAGCACATCTCCTACAAAACGCCGGGTACCGCGCAGGGGCGCCGCGCGAGTGCTCAGGCGAAAACGCCACGCAGGTAGGCGCCACGCAACGCGCACATAGAAAAACCATGCAGAGCACACATGCCGGCGCTACTCGTTGCCCGCATGTTTCGCACCTGTGGGCATTCGGTGTGAAAAGATGCCTTGCCGCGGCAACGGGGTATATGAGAGCCTGCGGTTTGCCGTTAAGCTCGCACCCAGGCGAGCTTCTTCCCTTATACACCCTGAAGAGAAGGGCTTCTCATGGCAGAGGTCTCATCCAATCGTATTGTCATCACGGTGCTGGGCAAGAATCGCCCGGGCATCGTCGCCGCCATCACCCGCGTTCTGGGCGATGAGAACGTGGACATCCGCGACATTACGCAAAGCATCATCGATGACATCTTCACCATGACCATGATCGCCGACGTATCTGCCGCGTCTGCCGATTTCCATTCCCTGCAGGAGCGCCTGAGCAGCGCCGGCGACGAGATCGGCGTAACGGTGCAGATCCAGCGCGAGGATGTTTTCAACTTCATGTATCGCCTATAAGAAACGCAGCGCACGATGCCTCCCGCCCGCGGGATCATCGCGGCATCGACGCGCCGCGCCGATGGAAAGCGGAGTAGCAGCCCATGAAGATGACCGAGATCACCCTAAGACTTCCGAACATCGCCGAACGTCACACGATCAACTTCGCCGAAACGCGTCCGCACACCGAGGCGACCAAGCGCCTCTACGATGGCGCCACCATGGCTCCATATGACGCCGAGCTCTTCCGTGAACACAACGTTAAGCGCGGCCTTCGAAACGCCGACGGCTCCGGCGTGGTCGCCGGCCTTACGCGCATCTCGGACGTACATGGGTACCGCCAGGTAGACGGCATCGCGCAGCCCGACGAAGGCAGGCTCACCATCTGCGGCTACGATATCGAGGAACTGGTGAGCCATGCACAGGATGAGGAGCGGTTCGGCTATGAAGAGCTGGTCTTTTTGCTGCTCACCAGCGAGCTTCCCCGCACCGACGAGCTGAGTGCCCTGTGTGAGCGCATCGGCGGGCTGCGTCAGCTCGGCTCCGACTACCTGAACGAGTTCCCCATCACCACCAAGTCGAAGAGCATCATGAACGTGCTTGCGCGTGCTGTGCTGCTGCTCTACGCCTTCGACGAGACGCCGGACGACATCAGCCCCGCGCACGAGGTCGACGTGGCGCTCTCGCTGCTCGCGCGCCTGCCCCGCATAGCCGCGATCGCGCACACCACGCACCGCGCCGAGCTCGAGGGGCGCCGGGCGCACATCCCCCTCCCCGACTCATCCTATTCGACAGCCGAGACCATCTTGCAGGTGCTCCGCGAGGGCGACGACTTCACCCGCGAGGAAGCCCTGCTCCTCGACGTGATGCTCATGCTGCACGCCGAGCACGGCGGCGGCAACAACTCCACCTTCGCCTGCCGCGTGCTCTCGAGCTCTGCGACAGATGCCTACTCCGCCTATGCGGCGGCGATCGGCTCGCTCAAGGGGCCTCGGCATGGGGGCGCGAACAGCAAGGTCATGGCCATGCACGAGGACATCCGCGCGCACGTGCGCCGCTGGGATGACGACGGCGAGCTCGCCGGATACCTCATGAAGATCCTGAACCGCGAGGCATTCGATGGCGCGGGGCTCATCTATGGCATGGGTCACGCCGTCTACACGCTCTCCGACCCGCGCGCCAAGCTCTGCCGCCGCTACGCACGGCACCTGGCGGAAGAAAAGGGCGTGTACGAGGAGTTCGCGCTCATCGAGCGCATCGAGCGACTTGCACCGCAGGTGATGCGCGACGTGCGCGGCACCACGAAGCCCATCTGCGCGAACATCGACCTGTACACCGGCTTCATCTACAACATGCTCGGCGTGCCCGAAGATCTCTACACGCCCATCTTCGCCGTGGCGCGCACCGCCGGCTGGGCGGCGCACCGCATGGAGGAAATTTATGGCGCCAACCGCATCATCCGTCCGGCGTATAATTCCGTGATGGACGATGCGGCGTACGTACCGCTCGCCGAGCGCGTCTAGCCCGGCCAAGGAAACCGCCCGTCGAACACGTTTGCCATCGGGAGGCATTGCTCGGCGGGCGGTCTCCCCTGTACGAAGGGGCGGGGCATGATCATCTTCTCCGATCTTGACGGGACGTTTCTCAATTCGAAGAAGCAGGTCAGCGCAGAAAATCGGAAAGCACTCGATGCCCTCGCCGCCAAGGACTTCCCCTTTACCCCCTGCAGCGGACGAGCGCTCAGCGGCATTGCGCCCGAGATACTTGAGCACCCGGCAACACGCTATGCGATAACCTCGAACGGCGCCGCCATCGTCGATGTGCGCGCAAACACAACACTTCGGCGCATCGACCTCGGCCCTGAGCGCGCCGTCAAGTACTATGAGCTCGCTCGCGACCGCGATGTGACGTTCGACATCTTCGCGGACAACGCGGTGTATTTGTGCAAAGAGCACTTCGACCGCTTGGGTGCGTTCGTCGACCACCCGTTCACCCTCGCCTCCATGCGCGCATCGCGCACGCCCTATGAGGGAGATACGCTCGAGCTTCTCGCCGGCTTCGAGCATATCGAGCGCCTGGCGATGTATTGGCGCGACCCGCGCGACCGAGATGAGCTCCTTGCCGCGATCGCCCGCGATGACGATGTGAGCTGCGTCCACTCCGCCCCCACCAACATCGAGATCTCGGACGCGCAGGCCACGAAGGGAGCTGCGCTCACCTGGCTCTGCAAATACTTGGGAGTTCCGCCCAGCGAAGCGGTCGCCTTCGGTGACAGCGTGAACGACATCTCGATGCTAGAGGCCGCAGGAACGGGCGTCGCCATGGCGAACGCGGAGCCCGAGGTCAAAGCGGCGGCCGGGGCGCTCACATGCTCAAACGACGAAGGCGGCGTCGGCGTGTTCATCCAGCGGCTGCTCGACCAGATGTAATCGAAGGCGTGAAACCAAGCCTGTCTCGACAAAACGGCCGGCCTCTGCGGCAAGCAAAACGAAAGGCGGCAGGAGCCTGAACCCCTGCCGCCTCCTGTCTGCGTCAAGAATCTACCGAGCGCTCAGCGCTTGTGCCTACTCCCCGCAGCCGCTCTCGACAAGTTCCACCAGCGCGTTGACGGCCTCCTGCTCGTCAGCGCCCTCGGCTGAAATCTCGATCTCGGTGCCGCTGCCCAAGCCGAGCCCCATGAGCGTGAGAATCGACTTCGCGTCCTTGCCCTCGGTGCCATCCTCGGCGCGGCGAACAAGAACCGTGCTCGCGAACTCGCTCGCCGTCTTAACGAATACCGCAGCAGGACGGGCATGCAAGCCACTCGGATTGGTGATAGTCACTGTCTTTGAGTACATACAACCTCCCATAAAGCCGGAATGCCGATACCGTGCGCGCACGGCGCCGCATTCCACCTACGCCAGATCGGCGCCATTCGAAGCGATGACCTTCCGGTACCATGCATAGCTGTCCTTGGGCGTGCGCTTGCCCGTCCCCTGGCCATAGTCGTCAATATCCACATGAATGAACCCGTAGCGCTTGGACATCTCGGATGACGAGCAGCTCACAAGATCGATGGGGCCCCATGCGTAGTAACCGCGCACGTCCACGCCGTCCTCGATGGCCTCACGTATCTGCTCGATATGCGCGCGCAGGTAGTCGATGCGATAGGGATCATGGATGGAACCGTCTTCTTCCACCGTGTCATAGGCGCCGATGCCGTTCTCGGTGATGAAAATCGGTTTCTGGTAGCGATCCCAAAACTCGTTGAGCATGATGCGCAGGCCGATGGGGTCGATCGACCAGCCCCAATCGCTCTCTGGCAGCTCCGGATTGCGAATAGCGTCGTTGCCGGCTTCATAGCTCTCTTTGGAAACCATGCGCGTGTAGTAGTAGGAGAACGAGAAGAAGTCCGCGGTCTCCTTAAGATCCTCGAGATCCTGCTCGAAAATCGCCACGCGAATACCGTGATCTTTGAAGAACCGGTATGCATAACCGGGATAGGTGCCGCGCAGCAGCACGTCGGAATAGAAGTATTCCATCTGGTTGTGCTTGAGCGCCGCAAGCTGGTCCTCGGGCTTGGCGGAAGCGGCGTACGATGGACCGCCGCAGAGCATCATGCCTATGTGCAACCCGGGATGATGCTCGTGCGCATACTTGGTGGCGCGCGCACAGGCGACCATCTCGTTGTGCACGGCTTGGTACTTAGCAGAGACTAAGTCGTCAACTTTGTCGCTCGCCACGCCCAGATGGTTGAAGCTCTCGTGTCCGATCAGGTTGATCTGGTTCACGATGATCCAATATTTGACCTTGTCCGCATAGCGGTCGAACACGGTCTCGCAATACTTCACGAAGAACCCGATGACCTCGCGCGAATACCAACCCGTGTACTTGCGGGTAAGCTCGAGCGGCATCTCATAGTGCGAGATGGTGACCATGGGCTCCATGCCGTTCTTGATAATCTCGGTGAAGAGCCTGTCGTAGAACGCAAGGCCGGCTTCGTTGGGTTCGGCGTCGTCACCGTTGGGGAAGATGCGCGCCCAGTCGATCGAGGTGCGGAAGGTCTTGAACCCCATGCCCGCAAGGAGCTTCAAATCCTCGGGGTAGGTATGGTAGAAATCGATGCCGTGGCGCTTGGGGAAAACACGGTCGGTGGCGACCATGGCGTCCTCGACATAGCCGCTATCGACTTCTTCGTTGTATTTCTTGTCGATAGCGATGTCATCGCGAAACTCGTTGATGTCGGCAATGCTCCAGCCCTTGCCATCGACATCCCAGGCGCCCTCGAGCTGGTTGGCGGCAACGGCGCCGCCCCAGAGGAAATCATTGGGGAAACCGGTGGAGACCCTGTTCATGAACAACCTCCTAGTTGAACGGTGTGCCCGATGGAAAACACCGGACACGGTGGGAAAGCAGCCGGGACGACTAAAGGGGAAAGCCGCCCCGGCTCCAAGCCAACCCGCAAGCATCGCGCCCGCAAGATAAGCCGATACTTAGACGACCTTCTCCTCGAGCGCCTTGAGGCGCGCCTCGTACGCCTCGAACACGCCGATGAGCTGCTTAGTAACGTTGATCTCGCTGTTGATCGTCATGAGCGTGTCCTGCGCGTGGGTGAAGAGCAGCGAGTAGCCCGTGCTCTCACCGCGCGCCTCGCCCTGGATGGCATCGGTCTGCACGCGATGAGCCTCGGTGATTTCGGTATGGGCCGTCTCCATCTTGGCGCGCGCTGCGGCGACGTTGAACTTAGCGAGCTCCTCCATGGCCTCCTTGCATGCCACCCGGGCATCGCCGGCATGCAAGATGATCTCCATGGCGCTTTGAACAGTTGATTCGTCCATCGTGTGCCTCTATTCCGCGGTCTTGGCGGGGACGGCCTTGTCGCTCTTGGCCGCTTCCTCATCGCAGCATTGCTTGTCGTATGCCTTCATGAAGGGGAACCAGATGAGCGCGGCCAGCACGAACTGCAAGATGACGAAGATGATCGCCATGATGTTGCCGTTCGTCGAGATCCATGTGCCGATGGGGTACGGGCAGTACCACAGCTGGAAGTCCATGGTGTTGAAGGGGAAGATGGTGAGCACCTTCACGCCCAGCCACACGAAAAGCGGCATCACGATGCCGATGATCCACATGGGGAGCATCATGATGGGGTTCCACGCGATGCAACCGAAGACGACGGGCTCGTTGATGTTGAACACGGCGGGAGCGATGCACGCGCGACCGAGCGCCTTCAGACGCTTGGATTTAGCGAGGGCGATCATCTCGAGCACGAGTGGCATGGTGCAGCCGATGCCGCCCCACCACATATAGGTCACGTACACGAGGGTCTCGGTGAACACGCCCTGGTTGGCAGCCGTGGCCTCGCCCGCGGCGATGAGCGCGAGGTTAGCAGCGATGGTTGCGAGCTTCACCGGCTCCGTGATGGGGGTGAGCACCCAAGACGAGATGCCCATGGAGTAGATGAAGCAGGTGAAGAACGTTATGAACGTAAAGCCGTACCAGGTGTTCAGCACACCCTGCAGCGGCATGAAGATATCAACGATGAGCTGATACAAATTGAAGCCGACGACCTGTACCACGAAGAACGCCGCGAAGACCGTGATGCCGATGGGCAAAAGCGCATCGAACCATTGACGCACGAAATCGGGGATGAGCGAATCTTCCTTGAAGAAGGAGAACTTCCCGAACAGGTTGAACACGATGCAAACGATGATGCCCGTGGCCATGGCGCAGAACATGCCGCCGGCGCCGAGCGCGGAAGAACCGAACCCGGGCTCGCCCTCAGCGAGCACCTCGGGCGTAATCGAGATGAGATAGATCGAGATACCCGTGAGGCCTGCGATTATGCGGCTCTTGCGCAGGCGCTTCTTCTCGCAGAAGTTAAACGGGATAAGAAACGAGACGAACAGGGATACAAGCCCCATCGTCCACCCATAGGGCGTCCAAAACGAAAACGGCAGGCTCACGAAGCCCTCGATCACCGTGCCAACACAGAAGAGGGAACCGACGAAGATGAAGGGCAGCATCTGGAGCATGGAGTCCTTCAGCGTAAGGACCCACACATTGGTGTTCACGACGTTCATCTTAGGTTGGAAGCTGTTCTCGAGCCAGTTGATAAGCTTTCCCATCGAACGCTCCTTTCACTGATTGGAAGTTGAAGCAGGTAATCAAAGCACGCGGGTTCTTATGCCGCACCTATCTCGGAAAGCAGATGGTCGAGTGCGGCGCCCCCATCGAGCGTGGAGTAGTACTCCTTCTTCATGAGGATGACCTTCACGGACAGGCCATGGGTGTACTCGTCGATCTCGTCGAGGATGTACGCGAGGTGCGGCCCTACCATCAGGGCGTCGATTTCGTCTACGTACGATTCGATCTCGGACTCGCTGCGCGCAACGATCGAGATGTCCATGCCGCGCTCTTTAGCGGCCTTGCGGATATTTGCCGCCATGAAACCCGAGCTTGCGCCCGAACCGCATACCAGCAGCACATTCAGCTTCTTCATAGTTCCCTCCAAAGAACGCAGCTGGATGTTGACGCTCAAATCAAAGCATCTGGCGCGCGCTGCGTCATCCAACGGTTTGCCGGGCAACCCGGCAAAAGAAGAGCAGCGATACTTCTGATCTGCTCCTTACAATGAAGTGCAACCCGGTCAGCCCGACGAGCCATCCACAAGCCCATGCGCCACACATTGAGAAGGGAAGCGGATATGACGCCCCGTATCCTAAGCAGGCAGGAGGCACAGCTCCTGCATGCGCTGCTGGCCAAACCAGAACCGATCACCGCAGCGCGGCTTGCTTCTCAGCTTGGTGTGTCCGAACGAACCGTGCGCTCGCGCGTCAAGGCGATAAACGAGCTCGCTCCCGCGCCCGCCATCCACTCGAGCCGACAGGGCTACACCGCAGACGCCACGATCGCCCGAAGCCTGCTTACGCAAGAACGCATTGCCGATGAAGCAGAAGTTCCGCAAACCAACGAGGAACGCAAAGCCTATGCGCTCAAGCGCATCATCCAAAGCAGCAACCCCGTCAACATCTATGACCTTTGCGAAGAGATCTATATCTCCATCTCGACCATGAAGGGCGTGCTCAATAAGATGCGGAGACGCCTTGCAGATTTCGACCTCACCCTTGAGCAGGCGGGTGGGCTGCTCTCGGTGACGGGAACGGAGAAAAACAAGCGGCGCCTGCTTTCCTCCCTGCTCTACGATGAGACAAACGCCAACTTCATAAACCTCTCCACCATCCAAGCATCGTTTCCCAACATCGACGTGGAATTCGTTCACGATTGCGTGCATACGACGCTCGAGGCTCATCGGTACTTCGTTAACGACTACTCGATGGTGAACCTTATCCTGCATATCGCGATTGCCATCGATCGGATCCGATGCGACGAAGCCGCTGCCGACGCTCCCAACGAAGCGGACGGGACGAACGAACCACAGCTCAAACCCCATGAGTACGATATGGCGCACGAAATTGGCCGCGATATATCCGAGCGCTTCCGCATTCCGTTCTCTCGCTCGGAAGAATACGAGCTCGCCCTGCTCCTCGCCGCCCGCACGACGATGCTCGACTACCATGACGAGACGCGCGAAAGCCTGCGCGGCTACATCGACGACGATTGCCTCGCGCTCGTCGACGAGCTTATCAGCGACATGGAGATGTATTACTTCATCGACCTCTCGGAAAAGGAGTTCTACGTCCGGTTTGCCCTCCACGTCAAGAACCTGCTCACGCGAGCAGGACAAAACTCCTTCGCCAAAAATCCGCTCACCGATGAAATCAAGCGCAGCTGTCCGTTGCTCTACGATGCTTCAGTAGCAGAGGCGGGCATCATCAAGCAGCGCACCGGCTTCCAGATCAACGACGACGAGATCGCCTACATCGCCTTTCACCTTGGCAGCACGATCGAGGCTCAGAAGCAACTCGACAGCAAGGTGAAGGTGGTGCTGTTCTGTCCCGCCTACTATGACGTCGACAAGAACCTGCAGCGCTTCCTCGAGACATACTTCCAAAACGATATTCTCGTCACCAACGTGATCACCAGCACCAGAGAGCTCGACCACGTGGCGGGCGCGGATCTGCTCATCACCACGAACCCCATCGATGCCCTGCGTAGCACGCCGGTTCACCAGATTGGCATAGCCCCGCGCGAAGCAGACGTGCCCGCACTCAGAGCCATCGTCGCCAACATCCAGCGCAGAAAACGCCAAGCGAAATTCCGCGAGCAGCTGCGCGAGCTCATCCGCCCCGAGACGTTCATCGCCAACTCGCCGCTTACCACACGCGACGACATCATCCACGAGCTCTCCGAGCGCCTGCGCGCGCTTGGCCAGGTAGACGATGGATACGAACACGACGTGCTCGAGCGAGAAGAGCTCTCCAACACGGCGTTCGGCCATGTGGCAATTCCCCACACCATGAAGCCGAACGCACGCATGAGCAGCATCTCGGTGCTCATACCCCAGCACCCGGTCGCATGGGGCACGAGCCACGTTTCGCTTGTGCTCATGCTCTCGTTCAGCCGCAAGCAACGCGCAACCTTCAACGAGCTCTTCGACCCGCTCGTGACCATCATCATGGAACCCGAGAACGTGCAGCAGCTAGCCAGCGCCCGCGGCTGCGATGAGTTCGTCGATTTGCTGAGCGACATGCTCGAATAAGGGCTGGCTCTTCGCCCGAGGCAGCCAACACCTTCGAAAAGCCTTGCGGCGCACCAAAAGGGTTCGAACCGCATGTTCGAGATGACAAGAACATGCACAGAAGGCGATAGAGCCTTTGAGCCGCCTCGTCTCAGCGATCGCAGCATTTCAAACGCCGCCTCGGGTTCTGCTGCATCTTCGAGCATTACCTTGAAGAGCGGCAGCTGAACGGTCGCGGCGGCAAGCGGTCAGATCAAGCTGACAGGCCCGCGGCGGCAAGCGGTCAGATCAAGCTGATAGGCGTCATGATTCGCTGTGGCCGAACGCCCGTTGTGGAAAACCGACCATTCGCCGGATAGCTGTTCGAGAAGGCTAGTCCCAGGCACTCATCTGGTTATATGCTTTAATTTCGTGTGCTGACGCGCAATCGCCGGGTCACCGTACCCGCACGTCAGCGCGCAGAGAGGGGACTATATGCTGTTTGAAGACGACAATTCCTACGGCGCGTTGGGGGAGATGTGCTCCAATACGAGCCGCCGCCTGCGCGCGAATGCTCGCGGGACCTGCCCGGTCGATATGACGCGCGCACTGGTGGGCGTCGCGCATGCGCAGAGCTGCGGCAAGTGCACGCCATGCCGGGTTGGGCTGGGCGCCATGACCGACATGCTCGAGCAGATCATCGGCGGCACCGCGGAACCAGAGATGATCGCGCAGCTCGAAGACTTGGCCGAGCAGATCCGCGTCAGCTCGGACTGCGCCGTGGGATACCAGGCGGCCGAGCAGGTACTCATGTCCATCAAGGCGTTTCGCGATGACTTCGAATACCATACCGAGACCGGCCGGTGCCTGCGCAGCGCGAGCCAGGGCGTTCCCTGCGTGGTCTCGTGCCCGGCGCACGTGGACATCCCCGGGTACATCGCCCTCACGGCCGCGGGGCGCTATGAGGAGGCGGTCGAGCTCATCCGCAAGGACAACCCCTTCCCCAGCGCCTGCGCCTATGTGTGCGAGCACCCCTGCGAGGAAACCTGCCGGCGCACCATGGTGGACGACGCGGTGAACATCCGCGGCATCAAGCGCTATGCCGTCGACCACGCGCGCGCGCCGCGCGCCACAGACCGCGAGGCGGCCACGGGCAAGCGCGTCGCCATTATTGGCGCGGGCCCTTCCGGCCTCACCTGCGGATACTATCTCGCCCGCATGGGGCATGAGGTCGTCGCCTTCGAGCAGCGCCCCAAAGCGGGCGGCATGCTGCGCTACGGCATCCCCAACTACCGGTTCCCGAAAGACATCCTCGATGCCGAGATTGCCTCCATCGAGGCTGCCGGCGTCGAGATTCGCTGCAACGTCACCGTGGGCGCAGACATCACGCTCGATGAGCTCACGCGCAACTTCGACGCCATCTTCATCGCCTTGGGCGCGCACGGAGACAAGAAGATCCGCATCCCGGGCGAGGACGCCCAGGGTGTGGTGCCGGCCGTGCGCATGCTCCGCGAGATCGGCATGGGCAAGACCCCTGATTATTCCGGCATGGATGTTTGCGTGGTGGGCGGCGGCAACGTAGCCATGGATGCCGCCCGCTCGGCGATTCGCTGCGGCGCCAAGCGCGTCACCGTCGTGTACCGGCGCCGCACCGCAGACATGACGGCGCTCCCCGAAGAGATCGAGGGCGCCATCGCCGATGGCTGCGAGATCGCCGATCTGATGGCGCCGCTTGAGATTCTCACAGACGAGGCCGGGAGCGTGCGTGCACTCAAGGTGCAACCGCAGATCATAGGCCCGGTGAAGCGCGGACGCCCCGCGCCGGTCGTCGCTGAACGCGACCCGCTGGAGCTCCCCTGCCAGACGGTCATCGTCGCCATCGGCCAGGACATTCAATCCGACTACCTTGCTGACCAAGGTCTTCCCACCAGCTGGAAACAGTTCGACGTGGACGACGCGCTCGCCGTACCCGAGCATCCGGGCATCTTCAGCGGCGGCGACTGCATGCGCGGCCCCGCCACGGTGATCCTTGCCATCGCAGACGGCAAGAAAGCGGCGCGGTCCATCGACGCATACCTGGGCTTCCATCACACCGTCTCGGTTGATATCGACTTGCCCACGCCCCGCCTTGACGACCGGGTGCCCTGCGGTCGCTCCGTGTTGGGCGAGCGCCCCGCCGAAGAGCGCGTGCGCGACTTCGAGCTCGTGGAGCACGGCCTTTCCGACCAGGAAATGCGGCAGGAAACACTCAGATGCCTTAACTGCGACCACTTTGGCTGCGGCATCCTGCACGAGGAAGGACGGATGTCATGGTAACGATCACCATAGATGGATGCTCCTACGAAGCATCCGAGGATGCAACGATTCTCGAAGTCGCGCGCGACCACCGCATAGACATTCCCACCCTGTGCTACCTGCGCGACATCAACGAGATCGGCGCCTGCCGCGTGTGCTTGGTCGAGGTCGAGGGGGTCGATCACCTCGTCGCCGCCTGCAACAACAAGGTCGCGGACGGCATGGTCGTCCATACCGACACCCCGCGCGTGCGGCGCGCCCGCGTGGCGAACCTGCAGCTCATCCTCTCGCGCCACGACCGCCGCTGCCCCACCTGCTTTCGCAACGGCACCTGCCAGCTCCAGGCGCTCGCCGACCGCATGAACGTGCACGAGGTGCCCTATACCACGTTCTTCGAGACCAAGCCCATAGACCAGCGGTTCCCGCTCATCCGCGAGCCCGAGAAATGCATCAACTGCCTGCGCTGCGTCGCGAGCTGCCAGAAGGTTCAGGCGCTTGGCGTGTGGGATCTGGTGGACTCGGGCAGCCGCGCGCACGTCGACGCGGTGGCAGAAGATGAATGTGTGTACTGCGGCCAGTGCATCGTCAGCTGCCCCACGGGAACCCTCCACGAGCGCGATGACACCGCGCGCGTCTTCAACGCCATCAACGACCCCGAGAAGATCGTCATCGCGCAGGTCGCACCCGCCGTCCGCGCGTCTTGGGCAGAGATGCTCGACCTAGGCGGCAAACCGCCCACGACCGGGCGCATGGTGGCGGCGATCCGCCGCCTGGGCTTCGATTATGTGTTCGACACCGACTTCTGCGCCGACGTGACCATCATGGAAGAGGCAAGCGAGCTGATCGAGCGCCTCAACGACGGCGTTGAAGGCCCGCTGTTCACCTCGTGCTGCCCGGGATGGGTGCGCTACGTCAAGGCGCACCACCCGTCGCTCGCCGGCAAGCTCTCGACCGCCAAGAGCCCGCAGCAGATCTTCGGCGCGCTCGCCAAGACCTACTACGCCCAGCTGCTCGGCGTAGACCCGAGCAAGATATTCGTCGTCTCGTACATGCCCTGCATAGCCAAAAAGATGGAAGCCGCCTACCCCGGCATGGATTCCACCGGCACCGGCCCCGACGTGGACGCGGTGCTCACGGTGCGCGAACTCACAAGGCAGCTGCGTTCGCGCTTTGTGAATGTCGGCCTGCTCGAAGAGGAGGACTTCGACCAGCCGCTTGGCATGGCCACGGGCGCAGGCCACATCTTCGGCGTGACGGGTGGCGTCATGGAGGCGGCGCTGCGCACGGCATACGCCTTCGTAACGGGCGAGAACCCCGATGTCGACGCCTTCCATGACGTTCGCTCTGAAGGGCCTGAGCGCGGATGGCGCGAGAAGGCATTCGAGCTGCCGGGAAGAACCCTCAAGATCGCCGTGGCGAGCGGGCTCGCCAACGCCGATGCGCTGTGCCGCGCCATCGAGCGGGGCGAGGCGCACTACGACTTCGTAGAGATCATGGCCTGTCCCGGCGGCTGCGTGGGCGGCGGCGGGCAGCCGATCATAGAGGGCTTCGACCTCTCGGCCGATCGCGGCTGCACGCTACGTATCATCGACAAGCAGAGCACCCTGCGCTTCAGCCATGAGAATCCGGCGGTTCAAGCGTGCTACGAGGACTTCTTGGGCAAACCGTTGTCCGAGCGTGCCGAGAAGCTATTGCATACCGACCACGCGTTGTGGTCGATGCCGTTCCGCGTGACCGCCGATGGCACCCCTGCCTAGCGGCACGGAGCCTGCAATGCGCGGGACGCACCTGGAAACACCAGCCATTTCGTAGGAGGTCTTCATGGGCAGCACTCACCAGACGGAGCGGCACATATGCATCACCCGGCGCGCGTTCGCCGGCGGACTCGCCAGCCTGGCCGGCAGCCTATGCCTCGCCGGCTGCGCCGCGAACACCAGCGCGGGTTCGGACAGCGCCCGAGCGAGCGGATCAGCTGGTTCGACCTCTGCATCAGATGCCGTCGCCGTCCGCATCGGCGCCTTGCAAGGCCCTACCGGCATGGGACTCGTCGGCCTCATGGATGCCGCCGGCATGTTCACCGCGGCCGACGAGACCTCGGACGGCGAGACGTCGGATGCCGCAGATTCCTCCGTGGGAGATGACCCCGCGGGCATCGGCGCGCTCGTGGGCACGTACGAGTTCACCCTCGCCGGTTCCGCCGACGAGCTTTCGCCCCAGCTCATCCAAGGCGAGCTCGATGTGCTCTGCGTGCCCGCGAACCTCGCGGCAACACTATACCAGCGCACCGAGGGCGCGCTGACGGTGCTCTGCGTGAACACCCTCGGCGTGCTCGACATCGTGGAGGCGGGCGAGACCATATCGTCGATAACCGATCTGGCCGGGCGCACCATCTACTCCGCCGGCCGCGGTTCCACGCCCCAATACGCGCTGGAATACCTGCTGCGTGAAAACGGCATCGACCCCGAGGCCGACGTGGAGATCCAGTGGGTGAGCGAGCACGCCGAATGCCTCGCCGCGCTTCAGCAAGATGCGAGCATCGTATGCATGCTGCCGCAACCGTTCGCCACCAGCGCGCTCGCCCAGGTTGAGGGAGCGCGCATTGCGCTCGACCTCAACGACGTGTGGAACGAGACGGTCACGGCCACCGGTGAGAACTCGCAGCTCATCACGGGCGTGGCGGTTGCCCGCGTGGAATTTGCCGAGGAGCATCCCGAAGCGATCGAAGAGCTGCTTGACGCGTATGCCGCCTCCGTCAGCTTTGTGAACGACGACCCCGCCGCCGCGGCACAGCTCATCGAAGCTGCGGACATCATCGCCGCCTCCGTTGCCGAGCAGGCCATCCCCTATTGCAACATCGTCTGCATCACCGGCAGCGAGATGCGCGATGCCCTCGAGGGCTACCTTGAGACCCTCTATGACTCCGATGCGGACTCGGTCGGCGGCGCGATGCCCGACGATGACTTCTATTACGGGGCATAGCGCCCATGCCTACACCCCGCACAGATGACGGCGCATCGCGGCAGCGCCCGGCCACGCGACCAAAGCGGCGGCTGGCACCGGCCGCGATCGTCATCTGGATCGTCGTCTGGCAGGCGGGCTCGATGGCGCTGGACAGCGCCCTGTTGCTGCCCTCTCCCCTCGCGGTGATCGCGCGCTTGGGCGCGCTTCTGCCGCAAGGGACGTTCTGGGCGCGCATCGGGTTCTCGCTCGCGCGCATCCTCGCCGGCTTCGCGCTCGGCGCGCTGCTTGGGGGGCTGGGGGCGCTTGCCGCCGACCGCTGGCGCCTCGCCGAAGAGCTCGTCGCGCCGATCATCGTCCTCGCGAAAAGCGTGCCCGTCGCCTCTATCACGGTGCTCGCGCTCATCTGGCTGCGCGCCGCGAACCTCGCCGTCTTCGTGGTGCTGCTCGTGGTGCTGCCCGTGGTGTACGAGAACGCGCTCCAGGGAATCCGCGCGGCCGATCCTGCCCGCATCGAGGCGGCCAAGCTGTATCGCGTGCCATCGGCTCGCTGCATGCGCTTCTTCGTGATGCCCACGCTCTTCCCCTATCTGCAGTCCGCGCTCGCGCTCGGGCTCGGCACCGCATGGAAGGCAGGGGTGGCGGCTGAGGTCATCGGCATACCCGCCGGCTCGCTCGGCGAGGCGCTCTACGATGCGAAGGTGTATTTCGACACCGCCGAGCTCTTCGCCATCACGCTCGCTATCGTGCTTGCCAGCGCCCTCACGACCGCGCTGCTCCGCGCAGCACTTGAAGCGATAAGGCCGCTTTTCTGCGGATGTGCGGGGCGCGCGGGCGCGATCGAGGACGATGCTGCGGGGCGCGGGCGCCCCGCGGGCGCGGCAACGCCTACCGACCCTGCGCCGCCGTTGCAGATATGCGACATCACCAAAAAGTTCGGCGGCCGCAGCGTGCTTCCCGGCATCTCCTGCACCGTGCTTCCCGGCATCCCGATATGCCTCATGGCGCCATCGGGTGCGGGCAAGACAACCCTGCTGCGCATCATCGCGCAGCTTGAGCAGGCAGATGAGGGGCATCTGATCGTAGGGGACGCATGCGAGCACCTGCCGCTCCCCCCGACGTCGATGATGTTTCAGGATAATCGCCTCGTCGAGCAGGCGAGCGCGCTCGCCAACGTCCGCCTGCCGCTCGCGCGCAACTCATCCGAGTGGGCGGAGGCGCCGGCGCTGCTGGAGGCGCTCGGTTTGGCGCATCGACTGCGCTCGCCCGCAGGCACCTGCTCGGGGGGCGAGCAACGCCGCATCGCCCTGGCGCGGGCGCTGCTCGCACCGCACGATATCCTGTTGCTCGACGAGCCGTTTGCCGGGCTTGATGATAAAACGAAAGCGCAAGCGGCCGCGCTCATACGCGAGCGCGAACAAGGCGCGATCGTCATCGTCGCCACGCACGACGAACGCGACGCGACCCTTCTCGACGCCCGAACGATCAGGTGGCGATCTGTCGCCACGTGCTCGATCGCCACCTGCGCTTAGGCCGCTCGCGCTTAGCTGAACTGCTCAAGCAGGGCGCGCATCTCTTTCTGAACCGCCTGCTCGTGGTTGTACCCCACCACGCGGTCTGCCACCGCGCGCAGCGCCGGGCGCGCATTCGCCATCGCGCAACCGACGCCCGCAAAGCGAATGATCTCGTAGTCGTTCATAGAATCGCCGAACGCCATGATCTCCTCGCGCGTGATACCGTAGCGCGCCATGACCTGCTGAATGCCCGTCGCCTTTGACACGCCGCGCTGGATGGGATCGACCCAGGCATTGCCCGAGGGAGCGAAGACGAACTCGTCGCCCAACTCGCGCGAGAGCGCGTACGCATAGTCCATCACGTGGCCATCGTCGCAGAAGATCGACGCCTTGATGATGCTCACATCGGGCGTCGGCAAATACCAGATGCGCTCGGCGTTGGGCAGATCCTTATCGCACTCGCGCACGAACTTGTCCTCGTCATCGAGCAGGAAGGATTTGGTGCTGTCGAACAAGGCGAGGTGCAGGTGCTCGAACAAGCCCACGGTCTTGGCAAGCCGCTTGATTTGAAGGTGCGAGTACACCTCGCGATCAACCAGCTCGCCGGCCGCGTAGACCTGCGCGCCGTTCGCCGCCACGAAATCCATCTTGTCGCAAACCGGCTCGAAGAACTGGCACAGGCGGTCGTGGCGACGCCCGGAAGACGCGGCGAAGCGAACGCCTTTCTCGCGCAACGCGACGATGAGGTCGAACGTCTCGGGCGGAACCTCACCGTTCTCGTCGAGCAGGGTGCCATCCATGTCTGATGCGATAAGTTTAATCACAAAGGGTCCTTTCGCTGTGGCCTCAATCGATTGCACGCCGCCACGCACGTTGCCCCTGAAGCGCCCCGACCACGGCGGCAATCGCCCTTATTCTACCAAGCGAGCACGGCGCGACAGGCCAGACCATCGCGCCGCTCCAACACGGTGCCCGCAATCCCTCGAATTCCTCCCCCGCAGCTCGCGGGCGCGGCTGCGCAGCACGAGCGGGACCGGCGCATCCCAACCGTGCAACCCGCTGCGCATGCGGCGCCTCTATGAGGCATAGGTGAACGTTGTGACGTCGAAGACGCCCTCGGGGCGAATCCGCAGCTCCGGAATGACCGGAAGCGGCAAGAAGATCATGCCCATGATGGGATCGAGCGGAGGGTCGATGCCGAGCGCGCGCGCCGCGCGGATGAACTCATCGTGTTCGCGCGCAACATCCTCGGCAGACCCATCGCTCATAAGACCGCCCAGGGGCAGGTCGAGCCGTGCGACCACCGCACCGTCGTGAACCAGCACGAACCCGCCCTGTCCAATGTGCTGCACCGCCACATACATATCGCGCGGGGTATCTCCCACCACGCAGATGTTGTGCGAGTCGTGCCCCACGGTCGAGGCGATGGCGCCCCCCGTGATGGTGAAGCCGCGCACCCAGCCGCAACCGATGTGCGCGCCGACCAGCCCGGAACCCGCCGGACCCGTCCCATCAACACCCGCCTGCTGCGCCGCCACGCCGCGCCCATGGCGCTCGATGAGCATGATGCGCCGAAGGCCCTCTGCGCTCTCGGGATGCGCGGTGGCCGTGATGGCATACCCCGGCACCACATCGATCACGGCGCTGCCAGAAACGAAGGGATACTCAAACACCTCGGGTGAAAGCAGCGGGAGCCGCACCGATCCGCGAAGCGTTCCCTCGAGCTCTTGAACGCGCGCGGACGCCGGCGCGACCGTGCCCACGAAGGTACCGTCCTGTGCCACGAGCTCGCCCGCCGCATATACCCGGTGGGGCGCGCGCTCAAACGTAAGGTCATCGAGGACAAGCAGGTCGGCGCGCTTGCCCGGGGCAATGGCGCCGCGACGCTCCCGCGCCGGCGCATGGCCGTGATCGAGGCCGAAGCACTCCGCCGTGGAGGACGTCCCCATAGAGATCGCTGTCACCGGATCGATGCCGCACTCGATGGCGAGCCGGCACGCGTTGTCGATCATGCCGATCGCGAGCGCGTCCGAGGGCGCCCGGTCGTCCGTCGCAAAGCAGCAGCGCCGCGCGCGGCGCGGATCGTCGAGCACGAGCGAACCCAGCGCCTTGAGGTCGTGGCTGCAGGTGCCCTCGCGCAACATGATGAACATGCCGCGCGAGAGCTTGTCGAGCGCTTCGTCGGGGTTCGTGCATTCGTGGTCGGCGATGATGCCCGTCACGGCATAGGCATTCAGATCTGAGCCGGCGACCAACGGCGCATGGCCATCGACCAAGCCGGAAACCGTCTGGCGCGCCGCATCGATACGCGCAAGCGTCTCATCATCCGCCGCCTCGACGCCCACGTAGTTCATCATCTCGCCCAGGCCGAACACCTCGCGCGCGTGCCCCGCCATGAACGCCTGCATGTCCGCCGCCGAGATCTCGGCACCTGCCTGCTCGTCGGGCAGCGCCGGCACGCACGACGGCATCATGAACTTGATATCGAGCGGCGCGCGGCGCGCGTCCTCGATCATGAAGGAGAGCCCGTCGAGCCCGCAGACATTCGCGATCTCGTGGCTGTCGGCGATGGCGGTCGTCGTACCGCGGGTGAGCGCCATGCGAGCGTACTCGGACGGGCGCACGTTCGACGATTCGATATGCAGGTGGCCGTCGATGAACCCCGGCGCGAGGTAGCGCCCCGCGCAGTCGATCACACGGGCAGCAGGCGGATCTGGCACCGCCGCGTCGCGGTCGTCGAAGAGTACCCCGACGATCACGCCGTCCGCAACCACCACGCGCCCAGACACGACGCGCGCGCCGTACACATCCACGATCTGCGCGTTCGTGAACAGAATGTCCGCCTGCACGCGACCCTTCGCGACATCAACCATGTGCTTGAGCTCGGCAACAGCCATGCGCGCCCCCTTCACGTCATCGCGAAATCACATCGCGGCCGAATTGGTTGCACAGCATCATACCCCGTCTTGCTGGCGGATGATGCGATAGCTTGCGGTGCGCATCTTTCCCTTTGGCATTTTCCACCTAAGACGCTACACTGTAGCCCGTCACGTACTTGAAAGGAGAAGCCCCACATGAAGAAGATCGTGCTGGCATGCGGTTCAGGCATTGCAACGTCGACCGCCGTCGCTCAAAAGGTCTCCGCCCTGTTAGACGATCATGGGTACGAAGGGCAATACACAATCGTACAGTGCGCCATCTCTGAGGCAGAGAGCGCGTGCACCGATGCCGACCTGCTCGTTTCGACCACCGTCGCGCCGAGCAGCCTTGCGTGCCCCTACGTGAGCGGCGTCCCCTTCCTGACCGGCGTGGGCAAAGCCGCCGCCGAGCAGGAGGTCCTTGCGATCATAGCCCAGTAGCGCACGCGGACGCGGCAGCTGTTCGCCGTCGAGGACAGCGACTCGCTGGTTTCAGATAATTGGGGCTTGCGAACTCGGCCGAGCTACGGTAAGATGTTCTGCGCTTTCGGTGGATGCCGAAGTACCTATGCGGGCGTGGCGGAATTGGCAGACGCGTATGGTTCAGGTCCATATGGGGGCAACCCCGTGAAGGTTCAAGTCCTTTCGCCCGCACCATCAAATCTTAAGAAGGCTCCCTCGGTGGAGCCTTCTTCCGTTTCAGGCGGCCGCAGATCTTGCCCGCCACCTGCTGCTCGGTTATGCCGCGGCGCGCAGGCAAGATGTGCATAGCCAAGCCCGTCCTCGCCCTTTCATGCACGCCACCCTCAACCGCCCGATACCAATGCACCTAAAATGGGTATCGTGTGCTATGGTTCACGCTGCCTGATGGGAGGAAATCCATGGGTTGTCTATATATCTTCTTGGCACTCCTTATCGCTTCGACGATTATCTCGTTTATCCTCTCGTTTTTGGGCGTGCTGTTCGTAGGTGCCTTGCGCCTGATTCCCCTCGTGCTTGTCGTGTTGGTCGTCCTTGTATTGCTTGGCAAGGTGAAGATCTCGGTCAAGCACGATGACGATCACTGGAAAGACATCTGGTAACGCAATGCGGGCGCGAGCGCGTGCAGGCCTTGCCCGCACGAGAGGTTCGCGCCTGCCCGTAAGCCCAGCTTGAGGGCGAAACCCTATCGAGCGCGGACGGTGTCCAGCCGGCCGAGCGCCTGCATCGGCGCGCTCAGTTATGCGAGACGGTTTGCCCGCATGCTTTGGAGCGTTCTGTGGTATCATGTACCGGCACGCGTGCCCGAGTGGCGGAATTGGCAGACGCAGCAGACTCAAAATCTGCCGTTGGCAACAACGTGTGAGTTCGAGTCTCACCTCGGGCACCATCCAAGTGCCGTGACGCGCGTTCAGGGTTCCTTTGAGCAGGAAACCTCAGCGAGCGGCGCGCGGTGGAGCCGCTCGACGCCGAAGGCGGGCGCTTCGAGTCTCGCCTCGGGCGGCATCGGCAATTGCGGCTGGCACCATTTCATGATGATGTGGTGAACGCGTGAGAGCTGTGCTATCATGCACTGCGCATTGCTTCGGCAATATCCAAAGTGGGACATATGTCCCCACCTTTCGGCGCCTTGAGCAGCTGTCTGGTCATCACAACGTATGAGTTCGGCGAACCGCCTTCCCCGCTGTTCGCCGTGTGCATGAGGTCTGTGAGCCCGGTCGCTGTTGGAGCGCCGGGCTTGTATTTTAGAGGAGGTACCGAAAATAGCTAAACACGATGACACGCGCATCAACGACGAGATCACTGCGTCCCGTTGCCGCCTCATTGGTGTTGATGGCTCCCAGCTAGGGCTCTTCGACATCCGAGACGCGCAGCGCATTGCCGACGATCAAGGACTCGACCTGGTCGAAATCGCACCGAACGCTGACCCGCCGGTCTGCCGCGTCATGGATTACGGCAAGTACAAATACCAGCAGGCCATGAAGGCGAAGCAAGCACGCAAGAACCAGTCTCGCGTTGAAGTCAAAGAGATGAAGTTCCGCCCCAAGATCGACGTGGGCGACTACGAGACCAAGAAGGGTCACGTGCTGCGCTTCCTCAAGAAGGGCGCGCGCGTCAAGATCACCATCATGTTCCGCGGTCGCGAAATGGCTCACCCGGAGCAGGGTCTGAACGTGCTTGAGCGTCTGGCCGAGGATTTGAAACCATATGCCACGGTCGAATCGCAGCCCAAGCTAGAAGGCCGCAACATGCTGATGCTCCTCGCTCCAATTAAGGGAGCATTCGATGAGAAGCCTGAGAAGAGCACCAAAAACGAGGGCTAACCATCTGTCAGCCATACGATTATCTGTCAGCCATACGATAAGGAGAAGTCATGCCTAAGATGAAGTCCCACAGCGGAACCAAGAAGCGTTTCCGCGTTACCGGTTCCGGCAAGATCATGCGCGGCAAGGCGTATAAGAGCCATATCCTCACCAAGAAGAGCACGAAGCGCAAGCGCGGCTTCCGTCAGGAGACCACCGTTTCCGCCGCCGACCGCAAGGCGGTCGCGTCTCGCCTTGCATAAGGAAGGCTATCCCGTTCTAAACCCACTAACCGGATCATACCTAGGAGTTGATACGATATGGCTCGCGTGAAGCGCGCTCTCAACGCTCGTAAGCACCACCGCACCATCATGAAGCAGGCGAAGGGGTACTATGGTGCCGCTTCCCGTACCTATAAGCACGCCAAGGAGCAGGTGCAGCACTCGCTCCAGTACCAGTACCGCGATCGCCGAAATAAGAAGCGCGAGATCCGCAGCCTCTGGATCACCCGCATCAACGCGGCTGCCCGCATGAACGACATCTCCTATTCTCAGTTCATGCACGGCCTGAAGCTCGCCGGCATCGAGCTCGACCGCAAGGTGCTCGCCCAGATGGCCTATGAGGACATCGAGAGCTTCAACGAGCTCGCCGCCATCGCCAAAAAGGCGCTTGCGGCGTAGGCTTGCTTGCCTCGCATACCAGGCGGTGAACGCCGGCTATGCTGCATGACGCGCGGCATAGCTGAAAAGACCACCTATCAGAGAAAGGCACCGAACTGCTCGGTGCCTTTTCTTTTGATGCGCTGCCAGAACGTGGCAAAGCGTAGATGGAGCATGCGGCGGCGCCATGTTAAGCGCGGCGCTTCATGCACGGTTGCGCCGCTTGTGCACCGCAGCGGCGAGCGCGTCGGCATGAACGCGAGCGATGCCGCCCCGCATGATGGCAAGCGACATGCGAGCCTCGAAGCGGCCCCCTAACACCTAGCGCTCGATGGCCGCCTCATGGGAGACGCGCTTCTCCATGATGTAATCGTCCATGACAAAGCCGTGGCCAATATCGGATTCAACGGCATCGATCGTCGTGAAGCCGTTTCCCTCGTATGCACGAATACCCAGGTCGTTGCCCTTGTTCACGGTCAGGTACATCGCAGCGAGCCCGCGATCGCGGCACAGATCCTCGTAGAAGCGCACAACGGCGCTTGCAAAATGCTTGCCGCGCTCGCTCGCACGCAGGTAGATCTTCGAGATGAAGAAGCGGTTGGTCTCGGGCTCGACGTGTCCGCCGGTGTATCCGACAATCCTGCCGCGGCGGTCGCCTTCAAGGGTGTCCGCCGCCGAATCTTCTGTCTGCGGCGCGCACGGCGATGTATGCTGCATCGCCGCCGCAACGTCAGAGGCATGCACGAACCAATACTCGTAGGCGTGCTCACGCATGTCGCGCTCGATCGCCGCGCGCGATTGGAACTGCTCGACCATATAATCCGTCTGGTCCGAGCCGATGCGCTCCGGCCAGTACTCATGCCAGATCTCGTCTGCCAGCGCTGCCAACGCGTCGATATCGTCGATCGTCACCGGTTTGAAAGAAACCTGCTCCATGCTCATACCCCTTCTTCAACGCTTCGCCTGTAACTCGACGGCGAGCCCGTGCGAGGCGCTGCGTGCCATCATATACGCCCGAGCAAGCCCGCGCCCGCCCTCGGCCACGCTTGACCGCGCTTGACCGCGCACACGCGATCGTTATTGAGCGTCCCCAAGCCGAATGAGCAGGCTACGGTACCCGCCATATGCTCCATTGAGCGCCTTCGAGACGCGGCTCACCGTGGTGGACGAGGCGCCGGTCTGCTCCTGCACCTCCAGATAGGACGCCCCGCCATCGAGGCACCGCGCCACCTCGAGCCGCTGGGCGAGGTCGCAGATTTCGCGGGGAGTCAGCAGGTCGGCTAGAAACGCCTTGATATCGGACGCTCCTTGCAGCAGTGTGAACGCCTGAACGAGCTGCATGACGTCTTCGCGTGCGTACATCGCTTCGATATTCATCGTTTCCACCATTCCATGCATCGCCGACCCCCTAACTCAACTCCGTGGCAGTGTATCACACCACCCAAGTAAAGTAGGTGCTGGCACAGGCAAAGAGAGCGCACCTACCTGCTCCGCGAAGGGCGACCGGCGCTATGCATCGGTATGCACCGATGGCTGAACACGCGCCGCGTGCGAACGCGTGCGTGGCGGACAGGAGATCAAAACGCGGGGAGCCTTGGAAACGCTGCCGTGAAAGGCGGCCGCGAACCGCGGGCAGCTGTAGATTAATCCCGAAAAACCCCGTCACGATGGCGGCCGGCGCATAAAGTGGGTAGAGATGGGCAGGGCGCTTGCGCCAAAGCTGGTATGCCGAACCATCCTGCGGCCGCGCTGCGACCGGCTCACGCGTTGCTCGCGCGCACGGCGTGCATGGCCGAGCATCGAGCGCCACGCGAGCGCCAAGCCCGCCCTGCCGCATACGATTCCTGAAAGGCAGTGTATGACCTTCCTACTCGATTGGCTCCTCACAGCAGTTGCCATCGCCATCGCCGATTGGTTCGTCCCGGGCATCTTCATCATCGGTGCCGTCGAACCGTGGCTCTGCTACGCCTTCACCGGCCTGTTCCTCGCGCTGGTGAACAGGCTCGTCAAACCGATCATGAGCCTGCTCACGCTGCCGCTCACCATTGTCAGCCTTGGCCTGTTCAGGCTTGTGCTGAACGCTGTCATGCTCGAGCTTGCCAGCTCCTTGTCGCTCGACCTGCTCCACGCCGGCATCGTCATCGTAGATTTCGAATCTGCCGTCATCGGTGCGATAATCGTGAGCATCACGTGCACGATTTTGGGCGTAGTCACGTCCAAGTAGCATGCGAAGCATGGCACAGCCGCGCCATACGCATAATGGTTTTTGCCTTTTAGCTCAGGGCGCGCCCTGCGGCCGCATCACAACCAATAGCGACACTCTTTTTTTTGGAGGTTTCCATGGGCACCGTCTACTCATCCATCGACCAGCTTATCGGAGGCACCCCCCTGCTCGAGCTCACCAACATCGAGCAGACCGATGGCCTGCGCGCCCGCGTGCTCGCTAAGCTCGAAAGCATGAATCCCGCCGGATCGGCGAAAGACCGCATCGCGCGCACCATGCTCGACGAGGCGGAAGCCGCGGGCGCTATCCGCCCGCACGACGACTGCACCATCATCGAGCCCACCTCGGGAAATACCGGCGTCGGGCTTGCCGCGTTGGCGGCTGCGCGCGGATACCGCGCCGTCATCGTCATGCCCGAGACCATGAGCGTTGAGCGGCGCACACTCATGAGCGCTTATGGAGCCGAGCTCGTGCTCACCCCCGGCGCCAAGGGCATGGCCGGGGCCGTCGAGCGCGCGGAGGAATTGGCGCGCGAAACGCCTAAGAGCATCGTTGCCGGCCAGTTTGCGAACCCGGCGAACCCCGCCGCCCACCGCGCCACCACCGGCCCGGAGATCTGGCGCGATACCGATGGTGCGGTCGACGTCTTCGTTGCGGGCGTGGGCACAGGCGGCACCATCACCGGCGCGGGCGGCTACCTTAAGGAGCAGAACCCTGCCATGCAGATCGTCGCGGTCGAACCCGCCGACTCGCCCGTCCTCGAAGGCGGCCAGGCAGGGCCTCACGGCATTCAGGGCATAGGCGCCGGCTTCGTGCCCGAGGTGCTCGATACGAGCGTATACGACGAGGTGGTTCCCGTCGCAACCGAGGACGCCTATGCCACCGGACGACGCCTGAGCACCGAGGAGGGCATCCTCGCGGGAATCTCGTCGGGTGCGGCCGTATGGGCAGCGCTCGAGCTTGCCAAGCGCCCCGAGAACGAGGGCAAGACCATCGTGGTCATGGTGGTGGACACCGGCGAGCGCTATCTCTCGACGCCGCTGTTCGAATAATCGTCGCGGCGGATGGCGTGAGGGGTCGATATGGTGAACAGATCGCGCGTGCTCGTAGCCATGAGCGGCGGCGTCGATTCGAGCGTCGCCGCCTACTTGCTGCAGCAGCAAGGCTATGAGTGCATCGGCGCCACCATGCGCCTGTTCGATGAATCGCTCGCAGGACGCGACCCGGCGCGCGCCGCGAGCAACAGCGCCGATATCGAAGATGCGCGCGCTGTGGCCAAGCGCCTGAACATGCCGTTTCATGTCATCGATTGCCGCGCGCGCTTCGAGCGCGATGTGGTCGAAGCGTTCGTCGGCGCATACGAGAGCGGGCTCACGCCCAACCCGTGCGCCATCTGCAACCGGCGCATCAAGTTCGGCGCGCTGCTCGACGAGGCGCGCCGCCTTGGGTGCACATACCTCGCCACCGGGCATTATGCGCGCGTGGAGCAGCTGGACACATGCATCGAGGCAAGCGCGGGCACGGGCCGCGAGAGCTCGCGCGCTACTGGCGGCAGCCCCGTCTATGCGCTGCACACCGCACTCGATGCCTCGAAAGACCAGAGCTACTTTCTCTATAGCCTCACCCAAGACGTGCTCGCCCACGTGCTCTTTCCGCTCGGCACGCGCACCAAGGAAGGCGATGTGCGACGCATCGCGCGCGAGCAAGGGTTCGGGAATGCCCGCAAGCGCGATAGCCAGGGCATCTGCTTTGTTCCCGACAACGATTTCGCCCGGTTCATCGAGCTTCGCCGCGGGCATGCGCTCCCTGAAGGAGACATCCTCAATGCCGCGGGCGCGGTGCTCGGGCAGCATCGCGGGGCGCTGCGCTACACAATCGGCCAGCGCAAGGGGCTCGGCGTCGCCGCCGCCCATCCGCTCTACGTCACGAATATCGACGTGCAAGCCAACACGGTAACGCTCGGCGAAGATGCCGACCTCATGGCATCCACGCTCGTCGCAGACGATTGGATCTGGTCGGCACCGACCGATGCATGCGCCGCCCTGCTCGAGCCGGCCGGCGCGTCGGCATACCCTCTTTCCGCGCGCATCCGGTACCATCAGCGCGCGCAAGCCGCTCGCATACGGCGGGTGCCGGCGGATGAACGTCCGCCCCATGCGCGTGGAACGGTGGTGCGCGTCGACTTCGCCGAGCCGCAGCGCGCCATCGCGCCGGGGCAAGCCGTCGTCCTCTACGACGGAACGCGCGTGCTCGGAGGCGGCAGGATCAGGTATGCCCGGTAGCGCGACGTCTCACGCCGAAGAGGCCGGCGAGCGTCACCTTTCGAGAGGAACGCACGCGAGGCTAGTTGCAATGGCGCCATTCGCGGTCGGTCAGCACGCGGGCGAGCCCCAGTCCCATGGGCAGGAACAAGATGATCATGACCGCACGGACGATCCACTCCATAGAGTCCACCACATCGACCGTGCCCATGTAATACACCGCGCGGTACAGATAGAGGCCGGGCACCATGATCACGATGGACGGCACCGTAATCGAAACGCGCGGAAACCCGGCACGCGTCATCACCGCCGAGGCGAGCAACCCTGCCGCGAGCGCGCCGGCGAACGCCGCGCCCTCGGGAGTGACCTGTAGGTCGACCAGCGTGAGACGCAGGGTGTTCGCGATCGCGCCGACCACGCCGGCCGTCGCAGCCATGCGTCGGGACGAGTTGAACAGCACCGAGAACCCGAACACGCCCACAAAGCTCATCACGGCGCGCAGCACGGTGAGCGCCACCGGGCTCAGGCTAAGATCGCTAAACTCATCGGGGCGAAGCCCGACGATCGACGAGATGAGCCAGGCGACGAGCGTCGCCGTAATGATGATGGAAAGCGCGTAGACCAGCCGCTCGATGCCGGAGCGCAGATCGAGCTTGGCGATGTCGAGCCCGCTCGTGATGAGCGGAAACCCGGGAATCACGAAGAGCATCGCGCCGATGTAGCCCGCGTTATAGTCGAGCGCCTTGGAAACGATGGCGCCCACGAGGTGCTGGGCGCACAGATACACCAGGCACGCGACCGCCACGCTCGCACCGACGCAGGCCAGATGCGTGAGGTGCCGATCGAGCATGATGCGCCTCAGATAACCGCCGCACCCGGCGCCCGCGAACGCAAAGAGCATCTCGAATGGGCCTCCGCCGAGCAGGAACACAAAGGCCGCGCACGCCGCGGCCGCAGCGAGCCCGGCCTGCCATGGCGCATAGCGCGTGGGCATGCGCTCGATATCGTCCATCAGGTCGTGGAATTCGCTCACGGTAAGCGTTGCGCCTTCCGCTTTGATGCGCGCGACCAGGCGCTCCATATTCCAGATGCGCTCGGTGTTGACCCCGGTCGTTGACAGCGAGACGACCTCGGAAAACGATCCCGTCTCGTCAAAGCAGCTGCATTCGATCGACGTCAGGCTCACATCGGCCGAGCACGTGATGCCCAGCACGGAAGCCGTGGCGTTCATGGCCTCGCGCACGCGCCATGCGCCCGTGCCGCTCGCGAGAAGCAAAAGTCCCACGCGGCACACGATGGTGGACTTATCTGCAAGCGAAGCCTCGACGGCGCGGTGATCGTGCTTCTCGATCACATCATGCCACCTGACCGACATGTGGTTGCGATGCGAGAGCCGCGTGTGCCGCGCGCGAGGACCGGCTGTCGTCACCCGCGGGGCGCCGTCGCGCCGGGAAGGGGCGGTACGGTTCGCATCTGGATTGGTCATACGGCGCTCTCCCCTATCTCACCCGCGCGCAGGCGCATCGGCATTCGTGTCTACAGCCGATGGTAGCGCAATGGCGCGACCCAGGTGGACAGCACCGCGCGATCAAACCGCCGCGACCCGTAAAAACCGACGTGCGCAAGCCTGATTCCTGGGTACCCCGCCCCGCCGGCGCGGGGTGCGCTGAGCGGCCGCGATTGAAACGATTTGCGCAACGCGGCGGTGTGGTGCATCCCGTTCCAGTGCGCTTGGTACGATAAGCATGCTCTGTCATGCATCACGGCCATCTTACCGCCCGCGCGGTGCACGCGAGCTAGCAACCGGCTGCACGCTCACGGCCTGCGCGTTGCGCGCCCGCTATAAAGGAGTCATCCATGGACCATGCTCCTACCATACTCATCACAAGCTCGTGTACCACATACCTGGGCATACCGGCGTTCCGGCTCTCGGAGAACTATGCCGACGCCATCATCGAGGCCGGAGGGATCCCCATCACCGCGCCGGCAACCGAACGCCTCGATGTGTATGCACGCCTGCTCGATCGCGCAGACGGCCTGCTGCTCTCGGGCGGTGCGGACATAGACCCGGCACGGTTCACGGATTGGGAAGCAGGAGCATGCGCAGAGGGTGGCGACGCGAGCGCAGCGCAGCTTGTGAACGATCCGACGCCCATCCGCGACGCAGCAGAGCTTGCGCTCATCGCCGAAGCCGAGCGCCGAGGCATGCCAATCTTCGGCATCTGCCGTGGTTTGCAGATCCTTAACGTCGCACATGGCGGCACGCTGGTTCTCGACCTCGAGGCCGAGCGCACCCCTTCGGCGGATACGACTCCCAACGCGAACGCAGCACAGACAGCCCCGATCGCTGCGCCGCATATTGTGCACAACGAGTACATGGACGGCACCATGACGCATGAGGTGCAGGTGGTGCGGCATAGCTTACTTGCCGAATTGGTGGAAGCGCCCCGGCTCACCGTCAACTCCATGCACCATCAAGCCATCCGAACGCTGGGGCGCGGTATGCGCGTCGCCGCCACCGCACCCGATGGCGTTATCGAGGCGGTAGAGGTAGCCAGCAGCCCCTTCGAGCTCGCCGTGCAGTGGCATCCCGAATACCTCACGCACCTTGAGCCCATGTATCGCCTGTTCGCCTCCTTCGTCGAGGCCGCGCGCACGTTTCGCGCCGCGGGCGCACGCGCAGGGCTCGCGCCGCGCTAACGCGGCCACAGGCTGCGCGCCGCGCGGCCAGGCCGCCCCGCAGCGCAAAACCATCTCTCAGCTACCCCGGTGTGTCTGCCGCCGAGCGGCTGCGGCGCCCTCTGCTTAGCGGCTTCGCCGCGCGCCGCCGTGATCGCCGGGACGGCGGGCGTGCTGCCCCTTGCCTGCATCGCGGCGCGCGCCTCGGCCGGCCACGCCTGCAGTCGCGCCGCGCCCGCCGCGCCCAGCGCGCCCGCGCCGTTCCTCGGGCAGGTCGCTGTTGCGCCAATCATGCGAGGCTGCCTGCGTGGCCGCGCTGCGACGGGGAGCATCCGGGCGCACGCGAGCCTTGCCCGCGCGCTTGGGGCGCGCCGGACGCGGCGTTCCCGCATCCGAGGCACCGCTCGCGCCGCTTTTCGCCGAACGCGCAGAAGACCCCGCACGGGCCCGGCGCCGCTTCTTCGAGCCGCCGCGCTTTGCACCCTTGCTCATCAGGCTTCCAGGCGTGCGCGCCGGGTCGATGACCGGCGGCTGAGCGCCGGTATCGAGCATACCCGCATCGTACAGATCGGCCGTCTTGCCCATGAGCGCCTCGATGGCGTAGAACTCCTGCACATCCTCGGGCGTCACGAAGGTAAGCGACCAACCCACCTCGCCGGCACGCCCCGTGCGCCCGATGCGGTGGATGTAGTCGGTCGGCTCGCTCGGCACGTCGAAGTTGACCACATAGCGCACGTCTGGGATGTCGATGCCGCGCGCGAGCACATCGGTCGCTACGAGCACATCGACCGCACCCTCGCGAAACGCCTTGAGAGCGCGCTCCCGCTGCGCCTGCGTACGGTTGCCGTGGATGGGCGCCGTCTTGATGCCCTTCCGCTCGAGCCGGCGGCAGCACGCGTCGGCACGGTGCTTCGTGCGCGTGAACACGATCACGCGCTCGGCGCCCTCGCGCTTGAGCACCTGCGCGAGCAAGGCATTCTTCACCTCGAGCGATGTGGGCAAGACGAACTGGTCGACCGTCTCCGCCGTGCTTTTCGGCGGCGCGATCTCCACGCGCGCCGGGTCGCGCACCAGATCGGTGATACCGCCCACGGCCTTCTCGTCGAGCGTTGCCGAGAACAGCAGCGTTTGGCGCTCGCTGGGCGTGGTGGCGACAATCTTGCGCACATCGGGCAGAAAGCCCATGTCGAGCATGCGGTCTGCCTCGTCGAGTACGAGCACCTGCACCTCGCTCAGGCTGCAGGTGCCCTCGCCGATCAGGTCGACCAAGCGCCCGGGCGTGGCGACAAGGATGTCGCAACCGCTTTTGAGCGCGCTTCGTTGCGGGTTATAGCCCACACCGCCCACCACGGTGACGGCAATATGCCCGGTACGCGCCGCGATGCTTGCGCAGACCGCCTCGATCTGCTGGGCGAGCTCGCGCGTCGGCGTGATGACGAGCATGGCGGGGCCCCGACCGCGCGCGCGGCGCCGATGCTCCCCGCGCGGCAGCACGTGACCAAGCCGGCTCATCGCGGGCAGCAAGAACGCCGCGGTCTTTCCCGTACCGGTTTGCGCGGCAGCGAGCACATCGCGCCCGGCCAGCACATGGGGGATCGTCTCCGCCTGCACCGGAGTCGGAGCCTCGTAGCCCATATCGCGCACGGCTGCAAGGACCTCGTCGGAAAGCCCCAGATCCTCGAAGCGCGCTGTCGTGGCAGCTGACGCGGCGGCCGGCGCCGCGGAGAGCTCCGTGGCTAAAGCGGACGCCGCGGCCGGAACAGGCGCAGCGTCCGTGGCCGTACTTTCGCGGGCACGCGTCCCCATAGCCGAGACGTCAAGATCTTGAGAGGCGTGGTCGCGTCCGCTTGTCGAGACGCTCGACGCAGAGGCGTCCTCATGGGCGGCCGGCGCTGTGGCCGGCGCGCCCTCGAACTCATGATGCATACATGTATCCGTTCTATGTATTGGGCATCGCTGCACACCGCGGCGAGCGTCCGCGCGATGCCCAGGGTGCCTGGCACCCGGTATATACGACGGCGAATCGCAGGAAGCGGCGCCTCGGCGTCTCATAGCCGAGCAACGCCCTGCGATGAAGCAGGTTCGCCGCAGGAAAGTATAGGGGTACCAAAACGCGGCGCAGGGCTCGTACGCCGCCCCCACATGCGAACACCACAGCGCCAGGGACGGCACGTGCGCGGGCATTGCATCGGCGCACCGTATCAAGCGCGCCTCAATTCACTTCTATACGCATAAAGAATAACGATGATGTTTCATCATTGAATAAAAACGAATAAACCTTGCATGTACGGCTTAATGCGTGCATACTTCAAACATCATGAGCATATTTGGATACCTTGGCGCATGACAGCCGAGGCAAGGGAAGGAGCACCATCATGGATCTGACACGGAGGCAATTCGTACCGGCTGCGGCCGCCGCAGTTGCAGGCGTTGCCGGCCTGGCGGGCTGCAGCAGCGAGTCTAGCTCTGGCAGCGCGACCGGCTCCGCCGCCGTTGACGAGAGCGGCGAGATCACCCTCCTCACCGAGGGCACCCTCACCTTCGCCACCTCGCCCGACTATCCGCCCTTCGAGAACCTCGAGGATGGCGAGTACGTGGGTCTCGACATGGACCTTGGCCGCGCAATCGCCGAGTACATGGGACTTGAGTGCGAGTACGTAAACATCGACTTCGACGGCATCATCCCCGCCATCGTCGCGGGCGGCCAAGCTGATGCCGGCCTCTCGGGCATCTCCATCACCCCCGAGCGCCAGGAGGAGGTCGATTTCTCGACCCCCTATTACGTCGATAACCAGGCCGTCGCCGTTATGAGCGACAACACCGACATCACCGAGGACAACGCCGCCGAGGTGCTCAACACCGAGGATGTCACGATCGCCGTTCAAAGCGGCTCGACCGGCGCCGATTTCGCCTCCGAGAACTACCCGAACGCCGAGCAGGTCGCGTTCCCGCTCTTCACCGATGCCTTCGCAGCCGTGGCGGCCGGCCAGGCCGACGCCGTCTGCGGCAACAGCGCCGTTGTGGAGCAGATGCTCGCGGGCGCCTACACCGATCTGCACGTGGTGCTCACCTCGGCCACCGGTGAGGAATACGGCATCGCCGTCTCGAAGGATAACCCCGAGCTGCTCGCTGCCATCAACGAGGCCATCGAGGCGCTTGACGCCGACGGCACCATCGACGAACTCATCGCGACCAACATGGAGTAAGCGCCTGAGTTGATTGGTTTCTTGCGGCCCCTTCTGCGGTGCGGAGCGGGGCCGCTTGTCGTTTCGAAACGAGGCTCATCGTGAACACGCCTAGTTGCCCCGCGCCCGACCGCCTGCGCCCGCTCGCCGCCGCAGCGCTTGCCGTTCTGGCCTGTGCGCTCACGCTCATCCTTCCCACGCCCGCAAGCGCCATGGAGGCGGTGCGATGCACCGGCCGGCCCAACTCTACCGATGACCCCTCCGTCATCATGGGCGCCACGCAATCGCGCATCACCTTCGAAGCGACGGTTGACGAGGGCGAGGGCGTGGAGCAGCTTGTGCTCACCATCCCCGATGGCACCGAGTTCTCAACCGAGAACCTTGCGGTCACGCTGCTCACCGGTGACGACCTCATGACGCGAAACGATGTTGACTACGAGCTTGCCGAAGACGGGCAAGACATCGTGCTCACCTTCGACACGCCGCTCGAAGAGGCCGGACACCTGAACATCATCGTCTACGGGGTCTATTTCCCGCGCACGGGCGGAGACATGCAGGTCGAGGCGAGCTACACGGTAGACGGGGTGGAATACGAGATCGAGGACATCCCGACCATCACCGTGCAGGGCATCTCGCTCACCGAGTCCATCTCGCAGTGGCTCTCCGAGCAGGCATGGGTGCAAACATGGAACAGCAACCGGTTCCTCCGGCTATTCTTTAACCCCACCCTTCTCGTCACGAGCTTTCCGGTCGTGCTCACCGGGTTCTTCATGTCCGTCTCGATTGTGGCCATCTCGTTTCCGCTCGCCATCCCGGTGGCGCTCGTGCTCGCGTTTATGCGCATCTCCAAGTTCGCCCTCTGGCGCGGCATCGGCACGGTCTACGTGAACCTAGTGCGCGGCACACCGCTCTTCCTGCAGATCTACATCGCGTTCTTCGGCCTGCCGCTCGCCGGCATCAGCATCCCCAACTTCCCGCTCGGCATCATCGTGATGACGCTCAACTCGAGTGCGTACATGTGCGAGATCTTCCGCGCGGGCATCCTCGCCATCAGCAAGGGGCAGAGCGAGGCCGCCCGCTCGCTCGGCATGACGCGCCTGCAGACCATGATCTTCATCATCTTGCCGCAGATGTTCCGCAACGTGATCCCCAATCTCACCAACGAGTTCATCACGCTCTACAAGGACACGTCGCTTCTGGCGGCCGTAGGCATCATGGAGCTCGTGATGTACGCGCGCACGATCGTGGCATCGACCGGCTCGATCACCCCCTACATCGTGGCGGCGGTGTTCTACCTCGTTATCACCCTGCCGCTCTCCAAGGTCACCCGCTACCTTGAAGAGCGCATGCGCAGCGGACGGCGGCGCAAGCGCGTGCACGCCGCAGACGGACAAGCACCTGCCAAGGAGGCCGCTCATGCCTAACACCTCCACACCCGCAGCCGATGAGCCCATCCTGCGCATCATCGACTTGCACAAGAGCTTCGACGAGACCGACGTGCTGAAGGGCATCTCGCTCGACATCCGCAAGGGCGAGGTCGTGGTGGTTCTCGGCCCCTCGGGATCGGGTAAATCGACCATGCTCCGGTGCCTGAACCGCCTAGAAGAGCCCACGAGCGGCCAGATCGTGTTTGAGGGGCAAGACATCTGCACGCCCAAGACGGACGTGAACGACGTTCGCAAGCGCATGGGCATGGTGTTCCAGCAGTTCAACCTCTTTCCCCATCTCGACGCGCTGCACAATGTCATGGTGGCGCAGCAAAAGGTGCTCAAGCGCTCGAAAGCCGAGGCCGAGCAGATCGCGCGCAGGCAGCTCGACCGCGTCGGCCTTGCCGACCGAACCGATTACTTCCCCGACGAGCTTTCCGGCGGCCAGCAGCAGCGCGTGGCCATCGCGCGCGCCCTTGCCATGGACCCGCACGTGATGCTCTTCGACGAGGCGACGAGCGCGCTGGACCCCGAGCTGGTGCGCGGCGTGCTCGATGTCATGCGCGAGCTCGCCCAGGGCGGCATGACCATGGTCGTCGTGACGCACGAGATGGGCTTCGCACGCGACGTGGCCGACCGCGTGGTATTCATGGAGGACGGATACATCGTGGAGCAGGGGTCGCCCGAGCAGGTGTTCGAGCATCCCCAGAGCGAGCGCACCCGCGCCTTCATCGGCGAGGTCACCAGCGTCGCGTAGCGGCGCGCGCGGCCGGTTCCATGCGGCGATAGGCGCGGCCGCTCCCAAGCGCATCCTCGAAACAGCGCCACATAAAGTTCTCTTATGGAAACTTCTCCTTGACACCCCGAGGGGGTGGGGGTGTACTATGAGGACAACACGTACCCGAGAGAAGCGCTCCTTCTAGCAGCTGCCCGCGCCCCGCACCACCAAACGGATGCAGGAGAGCCGCCGCGACAAAGGGCCTGCTCGTATCCATCGGAAGGATCATCGTGGCACACGAATCGTTCGATGTGGGCGGCATGACCTGCGCCGCATGCCAAGCGCACGTGACGCGCGCCGTCGAGAAGCTCGACGGCGTCGAGGGCGTTGCGGTCAACCTCCTCTCTGGCTCCATGGCAGTCGATTACGACGAAACGAAACTAACGAGCGAGCAGATCTGCGATGCCGTTGACCGCGCGGGCTACTCCGCCTGCCCCGTGGGCGGCACGGCAGCGCACAGCCCGCAAGCGGGAACGGCGGGTGCGGCGAGCCCGCGCGCCGCCGCGCTTGCATCGCCCACCAAGAAGCTGGAAGCGGCCGCGCATGCCATGAAGTCGCGCCTCATCGCCTCATTCGTCTTTTGGATTCCCCTCTTCTACATCGGGATGGGCCACATGGTCGGGTTCCCCGTTCCCGCGGTGTTCGCCGACGCCGACCATGCCATGACGCTCGCCCTGACCGAGCTCTTGCTCACCCTCCCCATCCTCTACGTGAACCGCTCCTATTTCACCGGCGGGTTTACGTCCATGGTCCACGGCGCACCGACCATGGACGCCCTCATCGCCATCGGCGCGACGGCAAGCGTTGCATGGTCGGTCTACGCCATGTTCCTCATGGCGGACGCCCTCGCCGTCGGCGATATCCACACGGCGCACATGGTCGCCATGGATAACCTCTACTTCGAGAGCGCGGGCACCATCCTCACGCTCGTCACCGTCGGCAAATATCTTGAGACACGCAGCAAATCCAAGACCGGTGACGCCATCGAGAAGCTCATCGACCTCGCCCCGAAGCATGCCACCGTCGTGGCGGCCGACGGCACCGAGGCCGTCGTGCCTGTCGAGGCCATTCAACCCGGTCAGACGGTGCTCGTGCGGCCGGGTGAATCGATTCCCGTCGATGGCGTGGTGCTCGAAGGCGCCTCGGCCGTGGACGAGAGCGCACTCACCGGCGAGTCGCTGCCTGTGGAGAAGACGGCGGGAGACACGGTGAGCGCCGCGACGGTGAACCGCACGGGCGCGTTCACCGTGCGCGCCACCCGCGTGGGCACCGATACCGCGCTCGCCAAGATCATCCAGCTCGTTGAGGACGCGAACGCCACCAAGGCGCCCATAGCGCGCTTGGCAGACAAGGTTGCCGGGGTGTTCGTTCCCATCGTGCTCGGCATCGCGGTCGTTACGTTCGTCGCGTGGGTCGCGCTCGCGGGCAGCGCGAGCGAGGCGCTTACCGCCGCGGTCGCCGTCGTGGTGATCAGCTGCCCGTGCGCCCTCGGGCTGGCAACGCCTGTGGCCATTATGGTCGGAACGGGCAAAGGCGCCGAGATGGGCGTGCTGTTCAAAAACGCCGAGGCGCTTGAGACGCTCCATGCCGTCGACACGGTCGTGCTGGACAAGACGGGAACCGTGACCGAGGGGCGCCCGGTGGTGACCGACGTGATGGTTGCCACCCGCGCAGACGGCACGCCGGTCATGAGCGAGAAGGCGCTGCTCAAACTCGCCGCCACCCTGGAGAAGAGAAGCGAGCACCCGCTGGCCGAGGCGATCTTGGCGCGCACCGACAAGATGGGCATCGTCGCGCGCCCCGTCGAGGACTTCCGCGCTATCCCCGGCCGCGGCGTGACCGCACGCGAAGGCCAAAGCGAGATCGCGGCGGGAAACTCTCAGCTGATGGCAGAGCTTGGCATAGAGGTTGAGCCCGATGTTGTCGAGCGGTTCGCACAGGCGGGCAAGACGCCGCTGTTCTTCGCCCGCAACGGCAGCCTTGCCGGCACCATCGCCGTCGCCGACAAGGTAAAGCCTACGAGCGCTGAGGCGATTCGGGCGCTCGACCAGCTGGACGTGCGATGCGTGATGCTCACCGGCGACAACAAGCTCACCGCCGATGCCATCGCGCGGCGCGTCGGCATCTCGCAGGTCATCGCCGACGTCCTCCCCGCCGATAAGGAACGCCAGGTGCGCGAGCTGCAAGCGACGGGCAAAACGGTCGCCATGGTGGGCGATGGTATCAACGACTCCCCCGCCCTGGCGCGCGCCGATGTCGGCCTTGCCATCGGGACGGGCGCCGATATCGCCAAGGAGGGCGCCGACGTGGTGCTCATGCACAGCGACCTGCTCGATGTGCCGCGCGCCATCGAGCTCTCCCGTGCCGTCATCCGCACCATCAAGCAAGATCTGTTCTGGGCGCTCTTCTACAACGCGTGCGGCATCCCGTTGGCGGCGGGCGTGTTCTACCCGCTTCTGGGCTGGCAGCTCTCCCCCATGTTCGGCGCGGCGGCCATGAGCCTCTCGTCGGTCTGCGTGGTCGCAAACGCGCTGCGTCTGCGCCGATTCAAACCCACGCGAACGAAGCGCGCCTGAACCTCGCATGCGCGGCACACATGGAAAACGCCCCTCGGGCGAACGCACCCGGGCGATACCCCATAGAAGACGAATTGCGACGGACGGAAAGGGATGCATCATGGATTACATCATCAAGACCGAAGGGCTGCACTGCGGACACTGCGATGCCTCTGTAGAGGCCGAGCTCATGAAGGTCGTCGGCGTCGCCGATGCCGACGCCGACCACGAGACCAACACCGTGCAGGTGCACTGCGCGGGCGAGGTCGCAGCAGACGCGCTGAGCGCCGCCGTCGAGGCTGCTGGCTTCAAAGCGCTCGCCGTCGAGGCCGCCTAGATGAAAGCCGATCGCGACAAGGCGCTGCGCCTGCTCAAAACGGCGCGGGGACAGATCGACGGCATCATGCGCATGGTCGAGGACGATCGCTATTGCATCGACATCTCGACGCAGCTCATGGCAACGCAGTCCTTGCTGGCGCGCATCAATGCCGACGTGCTGAAAGCGCATATCGAGCATTGCGTGAAGAGTGCAGCAGACAGCGGCACGCCCCAGGAGAAGGCTGAGAAGCTCGCCGAGGTTGAGCGCATCATTGACAAGCTTGCGAAATAACCATGCGCTCGCGGAGGCGGTTGCCGCCGCGAGCACGATCCCTCGTCCACATGGTTGATGATCGCCTGCGCGCACCGCCGGCGGTGCGCGCAGGAACGACCTTCTCACCGGCGCGAGGGAGAGCGCGCAGCTGCACGGAGGCGACTGCGGGCATGCCGGACGCGCGCTTCGACTGCGCAAGAGGGCCGCGCTCGCATGCGACGCAGGCTGGCCGCTGGCTTGCGGCGCATGCGCGCCTCGCAGCCATCTTCCAAGATTTGCCGATGATCGCGTGCAGATGGGCAAAGCGCGCGCAATTTGGGTACAACAAAGTCAAAACATAACGCCTGCATGCTTCGGAACCCGAGGCATGCAGGCGTTCCCGTACACGATGAGAGGACGTAGCATGCAGAATTTCATGAAGGATCGCTATGGCGTTGATGACCTTTCGAGCGCGCTCGGAGCCGTCGGTATAGTGCTCGCGCTCATCGGGGTGCTGTTCAACGCCCAACAGGTTTCCTGGATCGCGATCTTGGTGCTCGTCCTTGCGCTTGTCCGCGCCTTCTCCAAGAACTTCGCGATGCGGCGCAGCGAGAACGACGCATTCCGGCGCATCATGGCGCGCATCCCCGTGGTAGGCAAGCGGTTCGGCGGCTCGAACAGTTCCTCGACATATGGCCGTCGTGCACCGAACGGCAGCTCAGCTGCACAGAGCAACATCAAGCGCCAAGCGCGCACGGCGAAGAAGATGTGGAAGGAGCGCAAGACCAAGGCGTTCCTCAAGTGCCCCACCTGCGGCACCATGCTCTCCGTTCCCAAAGGCAAGGGAAAAATCATCGTCACGTGCCCCAAATGCCGCACGCGCATGGAATCGAAATCGTAAGGGCGCACGACCCCGTATGAACCCGACGTCATAAGGAGCGTGGCAACAGGCGGCCACGTCCCTGTGGCGCGAGCGATCTTACAAGCCAAGCACCTCAGCGACCTCGGATGCGCAGGCAAGCGCATCGGCGATCGCGCTCACCACGAGCGACGAGCCGGTGCGCGCGTCTCCACAGGCAAAGACAGGCGCTTGAGCACCCGCGGGCACCGCGGCCTTCGCATCCGACGCCCCGGATGACGCCTCGCCGGACGGAGCGGACAGCGCCCCATCGGCCGTCGCGCAGCGATGCGAGCCGCCATGCGCCATCACGGGCAGCGGGCGCCCCGTCGCGGCGATCGGCACCCCGAACGCATCGAACACCGTGTGCTCGGGGCCTGTGAACCCGCAGGCGATGAGGACGAGTTCGGCGGGAAGCACGCGCTCGGTCTCGGCCAGTCGCACGGGCGACCCGCTCGACCAATCGAGGTCGACCACGCGCAGGCCGGATGCCGCGCCATCCTCGTCGAGCACGACCTCAAGCGTATCGACCGCCCACGAGCGCATCTCGCCGCCCATGAGGACGATCGCCTCTTCCTGGCCGTAGTCGGTCTTCTTGACGTTCGGCCATTCAGGCCACGGGTTGTTCTCCGTGCGGGCATCGGGCGCCGCGGGAAGGAATTCGAGCTGGCGCACCGAGCGCGCACCCTGGCGCACCGCCGTGCCCACGCAGTCGTTGCCCGTGTCGCCGCCGCCGATAACCACTACATCCAGCCCAGCCGCAGAGATGGCGGGCGCATCAGCCGCATCGTCGAGCACGGCGCGGGTCGCCGCGGTTAGGTAATCCACTGCATAGACCACGCCCGGCGCGTCGATGTTCTCGGCCGCCAAGCCGCGCGGCGCACGAGCGCCGGCTGCGATGACGATCGCGTCGAACGCGCCCGCAAGCTCCGATGAGACCGTCTCATCCGCCGCATCGACCCCAAGCCGGAACTCGATGCCAAGCTCAGCCATGAGCGCCACGCGCCGATCCACCACGTCTTTTGGAAGCTTCATGTTGGGGATGCCGTACATAAGGAGGCCGCCCGCGCGGTCGTCGCGCTCGACGACCGTTACCGCCGCGCCGCGGCGCGCGAGCTCCCACGCGGCGGCAAGCCCCGCAGGGCCGGAACCCACCACGGCGACGCGCGGCGCGGTGGCAGGAGCCGGCGAGAACCGGCGCGGCCCCCCGTGGGCCCATTCCCAGTCAGAGATGGCGCGCTCGTTGTCGTGGATGGTCGTCGGCTCGTCATCGACCCGACCCAAGTTGCAGGCCGCCTCGCAGAGCGCCGGGCATACGCGGCTGGTGAACTCCGGCAGCGGGCTCGTAAGCGCGAGCCGCTCGGCCGCATCCGCCCACCTGCCCCGGTACACAAGCTCGTTCCACTCGGGGATGAGGTTATGCAGCGGGCAACCGCTGGGACGCGCCGTGCCAAACGAAGCGCCCATCTGGCAGAACGCGACGCCGCACATCATGCAGCGGCTCGCTTGGATGCGCTGCGCCTCGGCATCGAGATTCACCCCGAGCTCGTCGAAGTCATGCATGCGCTCGGCGACGGGCCTCATTCCGTGCGCCACGCGATTATGCTCGAGGAACGCTCCTGGCTTTCCCATCACTATCCCCTCTCGTCTTGCGCGGCGAACCCCCGCTCGCCCCGCACGTCGGATCTAAGAGAACAACTCGCTACCAATCCCTGCCGCCCGCGCCTGTGTGGCGCGCCCCGCAAACCGTGCAGGCGCACCCCGCGCCAATCTAGGAGCGACCCGTGCGCTGCGATTCAAAGGCGGCCACGAGCGCCTCCTCGCGCGATGCCCCCGTGCGCTCGGCATCGGCGACAAGGCGCATGATGCGCTCGTACTCGACCGGAACCACCTTGACGAAATCGCGCGCGATCGCCTTGAAGCGATAGAGCAGCTTGATACCGCGCGGACTTGCGGTGCGATGCGCATGCTCTTCGATGAGCGCGTGGATCTCTTCGAGCTCATCGGCAGACGGCGCGCAGAGACGCACCATCTCGGTGTTGCAGCGCGCGGGAAGGATATGGCGCTCGTCGTATACGTAGGCCACGCCGCCGGTCATGCCAGCCGCGAAGTTCTGCCCCACGTCGCCTAGAATGAGCGCCGTACCGCCCGTCATATACTCGCATCCGTGCGCGCCGACGCCCTCCACCACCAGCGTCGCGCCCGAGTTGCGCACGCCGAAGCGCTGGCCTGCGAGGCCGTTCGCGAAGCCGCGGCCACCGGTCGCGCCGTAGAAGGCCACGTTGCCCACGATGGTGTTCTCATCGAACTTGAACGACGCCGTCACGGGCGGTCGCACGGTGACGATACCGCCCGAAAGCCCCTTGCCGAAATAGTCGTTCGCATCGCCCCGCACGTTAAGCGTGATGCCCGCGGGCAGAAACGCTCCGAAGCTCTGGCCAGCCGACCCATCGCAGTCGATGATGATCGACCCGTCGGGAAGACCCTCGGGGTGTTTGCGCGTGACCTCATGGCCGAGCAGGGTGCCCACGCACCGGTTGACGTTCGCGATGTCCGCCCGGAAGTGAATCGGCCGCAGGTGCGTGCGCGCCTCGTGCGTATAGGGAATGAAGAGCGTCGCATCGAGCGTGCTCGCAATGCCTTGGTCGGCCGCCATGGAGGGAAGGAAGTGCGGAGCGGCCGCGCCCTCGATGTTCGCGCCGAATTCGCACACCGCCGGGGCGAGCACCGCGGAGAGGTCGAGCAGGTTGGCTTTCCAGTTGTTTGGAACCTCAACCTGGCGCAGGCACTCCACGTGCCCCACCATCTCGTCGACCGTCGTAAAGCCCAAGCGCGCCATGACCTCGCGGAGCTGCTGAGCCACGAAGCGCATGAAATTCTCGACGTACTCCGGCTTGCCCGCAAACCCATGGCGCAGGCGGCAATTCTGGGTGGCGATGCCGGCCGGGCAGGTATCCTGCTGGCAGTCGCGCTGCATGAGGCACCCCATCGCGATGAGCGGCATGGTGGCGAACCCGAACTCCTCGGCACCAAGCAGGCAGGCGACCGCCACGTCGGTGCCGTCCATGAGCTTGCCGTCGGCCTCGAGCACCACCCGGGAGCGCAGGCCGTTTTGAACGAGCGTCTGTTGTGCCTCGGCGAGCCCCAGCTCGAGCGGGAGCCCGGTATGCCAGATGGAATCACGCGGCGCGGCGCCGGAGCCGCCGTTATGGCCGGCGATGAGGATCTTGTCGGCCATGCCCTTCGCCACGCCGGTCGCGATGGTGCCCACGCCCGCCTCGGACGCGAGCTTCACCGAGACGCGCGCCTCGGGGTTCGCGCACTTGAGGTCGAAGATGAGCTCTGCCAAATCCTCGATGGAGTAGATGTCGTGATGAGGCGGGGGCGAGATGAGCCCGATGCCCGGCGTGGAGCGGCGCACCTCGGCCACCCATGGATACACCTTCTTGCCGGGCAGATGACCGCCCTCACCGGGCTTTGCGCCCTGCGCCATCTTGATCTGGATCTCGATGGCCGAGCACAGATAGCGGCTCGTCACGCCGAAGCGCCCCGATGCCACCTGCTTGATGGCCGAGTTCTTGGAATCGCCGTTGGGAAGCGGCGTCTCGCGGCGAGGATCCTCGCCGCCCTCGCCCGAGTTCGACCGGCCGTGCAGCCGGTTCATGGCGATGGCCATGCATTCGTGCGCCTCGCGGCTGATCGACCCGTAGCTCATCGCGCCGGTGTTGAAGCGCGTGACGATCGCCTCCACGCTCTCGACGTCCTCGATGGGAACGGGTCTGCGGCCAGACGCATCGAAATCGAGCAGGTCGCGCAAGCGCACGGGACGCCCCGCAACATGGAGGCGGTCGCTATAGGCGCGGAAGAGCTCGTAGTCGCCCGCGCGGCATGCAGACTGGAGCGTGTAGATGACCTGGGGGTCGATGAGATGCGCCTCGCCATCGACCGGGCGCCATTTGGTAAGGCCGAGGCTCGGCAGCTGATCGGGCGCGGGGCTCTCCTGCGTCGCGCGCGCCGCGTCGAGGCGATGACGCAGGTCGCGCTCGATATCGGCGACGCCGAGGCCGCCGACACGGCTCACCGTGCCCGAGAAGTACCGCTCCACGAACGCGGGGTCGAGCCCCACCGCCTCGAAGATCTGCGCGGAATGGTAGCTCTGAACCGTCGAGATGCCCATCTTGGACATGATGGAAACGATGCCCGAGGCCACGGCCTTGTTGAAGTTGGCGATGCCCTCGTCGGCGGTGAGGGCGCGGCCGGCGTTGTCGGCCAGGTCGCCCGCCGCGGCAAGATCGGCGATCACGTCGTGCGCAGCATACGGGTAGATGCCGCTCGCGGAATACCCGACGAGGGCGGCGAAATCGTGCGCCGAGATGGCATCGCCGCATTCGACCACCAGGTCGGCAAAGGTGCGCACGCCCGCGCGGATGAGGTGGTTGTGCACCGCCGCGGTCGCAAGCAGCGACGGGATGGGAATCTCGCCTGCGCCGGCGCGGTCGGAGAGCACCACGATGTTCACGCCGTCGCACACCGCCGCCTCGACCTCGCGCGCCAGGCGGTCAAGCGCCTCCTCGAGCGCACCCGACGCCTCCCCGGCCACGAACACCGCGCGGAACCGCTGGGCGCGGAACCCCACGCGGTCGATGGCGCAGATCCGCTCGAACGCGTCGCGGGTGAGCAGCGGCTGCGGCAGGCGCACGAGCTGGCAGGCTGCGCGCGAGTCTTCGAGCAGGTTGCCGTGGTTTCCCAGGTAGAGCACCGTCGAGGTCACGAACGACTCGCGCAGCGCGTCGATGGGCGGGTTCGTCACCTGAGCGAAGAGCTCGAAGAAGTAATCGAAAAACGAGCGGGTCTTAGTCGAGAGGCATGCAAGCGGTGCATCGATGCCCATCGAGGCGAGCGGGTTTGAACCCGTGCACGCCATGGGGCGCAGCACCTCGTCCACATCGTCCCAGTGATACCCGAGCTTCGAGAGGCGCACCGTCTGCGGCACGGCCGCGTCCTCGCGGGCAGGACACTCCTCGGGTGCGGCGGCATCGAGCGCAGCGACATCGATCGTCTCTTCGGCGATCCAGTCGCGGTAGGGCTTTTCCTTGGCGTATCGCGCGCGCAGCTCGTCGTTGTAGATCACGCGCCCGGCCGCCATGTCTACCTCGAGAATCTCGCCCGGCCCCAAGCTGCCCGCGGTAAGGACGTTCGCCGGGTCGACCTCGATGGTACCCACCTCACTTGAAAGCAGGAAGCGATCATCGCGCGTCACGTAATAGCGCGCCGGGCGCAGGCCGTTGCGGTCGAGCGCCGCACCGAGCGTGCGGCCGTCGGTGAATGCGATGGCGGCAGGACCGTCCCACGGCTCCATGAGCATCGACTGGTACGCATCATAGGCACGGCGAGCAGGCGATAGGGCGTCGTTATGGTCCCACGGCTCGGGCAGAAGCATCGTCGCCGCGCGCGAGAGCGGCCGGCCGTTCATGACTAGGAACTCAAGCACGTTGTCGAGGATCGCGGAGTCCGAACCCTCGTGGTTGATGACCGGTAAGACGTCGGCGAGGTCGTGCTGCAAAATGGGCGAATACAGGTTTGGCTCGCGCGCACGAATCCAGTTGACGTTGCCCTTCAGGGTGTTGATCTCGCCGTTATGGATGATGAGACGGTTGGGATGCGCGCGCTCCCAGCTGGGTGTGGTGTTCGTCGAATACCGCGAGTGCACCAGCGCCACCGCCGTCTTGACAGCCGCGTCGTTGAGATCGATGAAAAAGCGGCGCATCTGGGTCGCGACGAGCATTCCCTTGTAGACGATGGTGCGCGAGCTCATCGAGCAGATGTAGAAGATCTTGCCGGCGAGCGCGTGCTCCGCGTCGCCGCGCTTCTCGATGATGCGGCGGCACACATAGAGCCGGCGCTCGAAGTCGTCACCCGGCTCGACGCCTTCGGGGAGCCCCAAGAATGCCTGAAGAATGGTGGGCATGCAGGCGCGCGCGGTGTTGCCCAGATCGCGCGGGTCAACGGGAACCTCGCGCCAGAAGAGCACGGGCACGCCGCAGGCGGCGCACCCATCTTCGAACACCCGCCGCGCATCGCGCACGCCTTGCTCATCCTGCGGGAAGAAGAGCATGGCCACCGCATAGCGGCCCTCGTCGGGGAGGATGTGGCCGCATGTTTGCGCCTCTTTGCGGAAGAAGTGATGCGGCACCTGAAAGAGGATGCCCGCGCCGTCACCGGTGTTGTGCTCAAGCCCCTTGCCGCCGCGGTGCTCAAGGTTTACCAGCACCGAAAGCGCGTCATCGAGCATCTGGTGCGAGCGCGCGCCCGTGATGCTCGCGAGCGCACCGATGCCGCAGGCATCGTGGTCGAACTCAGGCCGATAGAGACCCGCGGGACGGGGCTCTCGCTTGGGAGCCGGCGCCCCGTGTGGATCATGCGCCCGTGACGCCACCACGCCACAGGAATCGTGTGATACGGACAGCCGGGGACGAACCCGCCGATCATCCTCATATGCAGTCTGCGTTTGCATGGCGAGCCTCCCCGAATCTCTGCAACATGACGTTCCGTCGCACCTCCAGAAGTGCGAGAGTACACCGGTGCGGTATCGTAACGCGAAACCGTTGCGCCGTCGTTGCATCGCTGTTTCGTCCATGTTTCGAAACGGTTTGGAAATTGGGGAGGCAGACGGTGCGCAGCATGCGATCTTGAACAGCGTCAGGAGGCGTGAAACGCCGAGCTTCCTGGCACGAAACAGGGTGCGGCAATGTTTGTCGCTTTAGGCAGATGGTTGCACGGACGCAGCCGAGCGACGCAGCGAAAGGGCCCGGCGGCCGCGCGGCCGCCGGGCCCCG
>CAZUYD010000017.1:0-44246 GCA_964624825.1 uncultured Enorma sp.
CGAATCTTCTTGCCCGTCTTCTCGATCTCGTGCTCGTTGGTCTTCTCGCGCTGCTCGAGCAGCCACTTGTGGCCGTTGTTGCAGTCGTCCACGAACTCCTGCGCGAAACTGCCATCTTGAATGCGCGCGAGCAGCTCCTTCATGGCCGCCCGACTCTGTTCGTTGATGATCTTGGGACCGGCGTAGTACTCGCCGTACTCGGCCGTGTTGGAGATGGAATAGTTCATGAAGTGAATGCCGCTCTCGTACATGAGATCGACGATCATCTTCATCTCGTGATAGCACTCGAAGTACGCGAGCTCCGGCGGATACCCGGCCTCGGTAAGCGTCTCGAAGCCCGCCTTCACAAGCTCAACCAAACCGCCGCAGAGCACGGCCTGCTCGCCGAAGAGATCCTCCTCGGTCTCCTCCTTGAACGTAGCCTTGATGATGCCCGAACGCGCGCCGCCCACGCCCCAGCAATACGCGAGCGCGATGTCCCACGCGGTGCCGGTGGCGTCCTGCTGCACGCAAGCCAGATCCGGTACGCCGGAGCCCTCGGTGTACTGGCGACGCACGATGTGACCAGGCCCTTTGGGCGCGCACATGATGACGTTCACGTCCTCGGGCGGCACGATGTAACCGTAGTGGATGTTAAAGCCGTGAGCGAAGGCAAGCGTGTCGCCGGCCTTCAGATGATCTTTGATGTGCTCTTCATACACCCTGGGCTGGGTCTCGTCGGGCACGAGGATCATGATGAGGTCGGCTTCCTCGGCAGCTGTATCCATGTCCACAACCTTGAGACCGGCCTCTTCGGCCTTCGCCCAGCTGCTCGAACCCTCGCGCAGGCCAACGCGCACATCGCAACCGGAATCGAGCAGGTTGAGTGCATGGGCATGCCCCTGGCTTCCATACCCGATGATGGCGATCTTCATATTCTGGATCACCTCGGGGTTGCAATCCTCTTCGTAATACATCGTTACAGCCATGTCGTCTCCTTGTCGTTGTGGCCGATGAAACCGAACTATCCGGGCTACCGGGAATATCTAGGGAAGCGCCGGGAATCATGGGGGCGCTCGTCGGATGGGCGGGACGCTGAAAGCGCCGAAGCGATTTGCTGGTCGGGCGGATACCGAGACGTCCTAGGAGCGCCAAAGCCCCCAGGGTGCCAGGCAGGTTTGAAAACCACCTGAAAACCCGCTCGCAACAACCCGCGAATCCATGTTAGCTTCGGGACATAGCAATCTTGCCCGTGCGCGTGATCTGGCGCAGGCCATACCCGCGCAGCAAGTTCTCCATCGCGTCGAGCTTGCTCGCCGTTCCCGTCGCCTCGATGGTAAGCGTGCTTTTACCCACATCGACGATCTTCGCACGGAAGATGTTCGCGATCTCTATGATCTCGTGCCGCCGATCGGGCGGAGCGCACACCTTGAAGAGCACCAGCTCGCGCTCGATAGCGTCCTCGTACGTCATATCAATGATCTTGTAGACGCTCACGAGCTTATGCAGTTGCTTGGTGAGCTGCTCGTAAGCGACCTCGTCCGCATCGACGATGATGGTCATGCGGCTCATGGTGAGGTCTTCGGTGGGTGCCACGGTGAGCGAATCGATGTTGAACCCGCGACGGCTAATGAGTCCCGTCACGCGGCTGAGCACGCCAGGCTTGTTCTCCACGAGCACCGAGAGGATGTACTTCAACTTAGGCACCTCCTTTCGCAGATCGCCCATCTGCGGCAAGCTGATCCGTGTCTCCCGATGGTGAATCGACCAGGGCGTCGGCTGCCGCGCCTGCCCTCTGGTTGCGCTCCACGCCCGCATGAGGCCCGTCTGCCACGCGCGACGCGGCATCGTGCTCATCGAGCGGCAACGGCTTCGCCACGGTGCCCGACATCTCGCCTGCAGGGCTCATCCCCTTCTCGGTCACGCGCACGCCGCCGAGCGTCACGTCAATGGCACCGATTATGTCGTCGAGCGCCGCGCCAGGGGCGACCATGGGATACACCGTCTGGGCGGTGGGAATCACCACATCGAGCAGATACGGCCCGGTCGCTGCAAGCATGCGGTCGAGCGCCGCGTCCACCTCGTCGGGATGGCTGATGCGCTCCGCGTGCCAGCCATATGCCTCGGCGAGCTTCACGAAGTCCGGGTTGGCCGTAAACTCCGTGCAGGAGTAGCGCTCGTGGTAGAACAAGCGCTGCCACTGGTGCACCATGCCCAGTGCGTTGTTGTCGATGACCAGCACCTTCACGGCAACCCCGTTGCCCAGCGCCGTCGCCATCTCCTGGATGTTCATCTGCAAGCTTCCGTCGCCCGCGATGCACACCACCTGAGCCTCAGGCCGACCGATCTTCGCGCCGATTGCCGCCGGGAATCCATATCCCATGGTGCCCAAACCGCCGGAAGAAAGGAACGTGCGCGATTCCTCGCGATGAATATGCTGGTGCGCCCACATCTGGTGCTGGCCAACCTCGGTGGTCACCACGCTCGCGTGGGGGTCGAGCTTGTCCGAAAGCTGCTCGAGCACCTGCTCGGGCGCGATGCGGTCGGGATAATCGTCGAACTCCTCGGTGTAGAACGGCCAGCGCTCGCGCCATTCGAACACCGTTTTGACCCATTCCTCGCTCTGCGGCCGCGCGCCCACCTTGTCGAGCCGTGCATCGATCGCCGCCACGACCGCCTGCGCATCGCCCACGATGGGCACCTTGGGATCGCGGATCTTGCCGATCTCTGCCGGGTCGATATCGATGTGGATGATGGTCGCGTGCGGCGCGAACTCAGAGAGCTTCCCGGTCACGCGGTCAGAGAGCCGCGCGCCCACCACGATGAGCAGGTCGCACTCGGTCACCGCCATGTTGGCGTACTTGGACCCATGCATGCCCACCGGGCCCAGGTTAAGCGGATTGGAGCACGGCACGGCAGCCTTGCCCAGCAGCGTGGTGACTACCGGAATCTGCATCTTCTCCGCAAGCTCCACCACCTCGTCGCACGCATGGCTCGAGACCGCGCCGCCGCCCACCATGAGCAGCGGGCGCTTCGCCGCGCAGATGTACCCGACCGCCTGCTTAACCTGCTTCGCGTTCCCGCGGTAGTTAGGCCGATAGCTGGGGATATCTATCGAGTCGGGATAATGGAACACCATCTCGGCGCCCGCAAGATCGCTCGGGATGTCGATGAGCACAGGACCGGGACGCCCGGTCGATGCGATGTAGAACGCCTCGCGGAACGTACGGGTCAAGTCGTCGGTCGACTGCAACAGGTAGTTGTGCTTCACCACCGGCATCGTGATGCCCACGATGTCCGACTCCTGGAAGCTGTCGGTGCCGATAACGCCTCGCGTCACCTGCCCGGTGATGACCACGAGCGGAATGGAATCCATATAGGCCGTCGCGATGCCCGTCACGGTATTGGTAGCGCCAGGACCGCTCGTCACGAGCACCACGCCCACCTTGCCCGTGGCGCGCGCATAGCCATCTGCCTCGTGCACCGCGCCCTGCTCATGACGCGCGAGGACGTGGCGGATCTTGGTCGAATCGTAGAGCGCGTCGTAGATTTTGATGGCCTGGCCACCGGGGTAGCCGAAGATGGTATCCACCCCTTCGGCCTCGAGCGAGGCGATGATGGCCTGCGCGCCCGTCATGGTCTTGCCCTCTTTGTCTGTGTGGCTCCCTGGGCCGAACGGCTTGCCGCTGATGGCGAGCTCCTTGAGTGCCAGGCGCTCTTCGCGCGTCGTCCCCGCGGCGGGCACCGCCTGCGCGGCGTTCACGCACACATGCTGGCGGATATCATCGGGCATGTCGGGCGTACGCGGACTGCCGGCAAACGCGGACGCCGAAACGGTGCCCTGCGCAGGCGCTGCGCCAGGAACCGCTGGAGCGGAAGCTGCCAAAACGCGTTGTTCATTTGGAGTTGTCACGAGAGATACGCCCCCTTATCTGCACTGGTCACAAGCTTGGCATAGCGGCTGAGCACGCCGGTGGTGTACTTGGGCGCCGGAGCCTGCCACGCGCGGCGGCGCGCCGCAAGCTCGTCCTCGGATAGGCGTACGTCGAGCGTACCCCGGTTGATGTCGATGTCGATGATATCGCCCTCCTGCACCAGCGCGATGGGACCGCCGGCCGCGGCCTCGGGCGAAACATGGCCGATGCACGGGCCTTTGCTCGCGCCGGAGAAGCGCCCGTCGGTGATGAGCGCCACGGAGCTTGCAAGTCCCATGCCGCAGATGGCAGACGTGGGCGTGAGCATCTCGCGCATGCCGGGGCCGCCCGCCGGTCCTTCATAGCGGATGACCACCACGTCGCCAGGGTTGATCTTTCCGCCGAAGATGGCCTCACACGCCGCTTCCTCGCTATCGAAGACGCGCGCCGGGCCGGAATGCACGTACATCTCGGGCGCGCAGGCGCTGCGCTTTACCACGCCGCAGTCTGGGGCAAGGCTGCCCCGCATGACCTTGAGCCCGCCCATCGGGCTGTACGCGTTCTCCACTTCGCGCACGATCTTGCCATCCGCCGGCGGGCAAACGGCCACCCACTCCCCCACTGAACCGTGGCAGGTGCGGGCATCCATATCGAGCAAGCCCGCACGGCCGAGCACGCCCATGATGGCGGGAATGCCGCCGGCAGCGTTCAGGTCTTCAATGTGCAGCGGCCCTGCCGGCGCGATGCGCACGATGTTCGGCGTGCGGTCAGATACCGTATCCCAATCGTCCATGGTAACCGGGCAGCCCGCGGCGTGCGCGATAGCCGTAAGGTGCAGCATCGTGTTCGTAGAGCCACCGAACGCCATGTCGAGCACCATGCCGTTATGGATAGAATGCTCGTTTAGGATATCGAGTGCCGTGACGCCCTGCTCGACCAGCTCCATGACCTTCATGCCGGTCTGCTTGGCAAGCCGGATGCGCTCGGAATAGACCGCAGGAACGGTGCCGTTGCCAGGAAGCGCCAGGCCAAGCGCCTCGGTAAGGCAGCAGATGGAGTTCGCGGTGAACATACCGGAGCAGCTGCCGCAGGTGGGACACGCGGTGTTCTCGAGCCGAGCGCACTCGTCCTCGGTCATGGTTCCAGCCGTAACCTGGCCGACCGCATCGAAGAGGGTGTTCAGGTCTGTCTGGTTACCGCATGTATCGCGGCCGGCGAGCATGGGACCACCAGATACGAGCATGGTGGGGATGTTCAAGCGCGCCGCCGCGATGAGCATACCGGGGACGATTTTGTCGCACGAGGGAATGAGCACCATGGCGTCGAATTGGTGACCTTGGATCGCGCATTCCACGGAGTCCGCAATAACCTCGCGGCTCGTGAGCGAATAGCGCATGCCCTCGTGGTTCATGGCGATGCCGTCGCATACGCCGATGGTGTTCACCTGCAGGGGCGTCCCGCCCGCCATGCGCACGCCGGCCTTTACGGCGTCGGCGATCTGCTGGAGATGCAGATGCCCGGGAATGACCTCGTTTTGCGCGGAAACGACGGCGACGAGCGGCCGCTCGAGCTCCTCGTCGGTCAGACCGTCTGCCTTGAGCAGGCTCCGGTGGGGTGCTCGCGCCAGTCCCTTCTTGATGGCATCGCTTCTGAGCTGCATGTGCTTCCTCGCCTTCCCTCCACATGGCATATGCACGTTCTCGGAAAATGCGAGGCGCAGGTCGCTCCTCGATGCCCGTAACGGGGGCTCCGGCGCGGCGTACTGGCGCAAAGCGCGCTGCGGGGATCGCCCGCGCGCGATGGCGCGTTCAGCCGAACAGCTCGAGGGTGTCTTCCCGACCGTCCGCCGCGGGTTCTCACGCTTCCCCGCTCGCTGTGGCACGGCAGGCCGGTACTCGCCCTGTCATCGCATTTGCTGAGTTGCAAAAGTATGCCGCGTCCGCGCAAAGGCGCTCAAGCGTGTAACGCAATGGAAACATAAGCGCCCTCAAGTGGTCGGAAACTCCCGACTAGCGGCACTGAGACGGACGAGCGGCGTTGCGCAGCTCCCGTCATGCAGCGTCTGCAGCATCGTCCGGGTAGAGCGGGTTCGACCACGCCGTCTTGCCGTGGGCATCCACGCATTCGAAGCGCAGGTAGGTCTCGGTGCCCTGCAAGGAGAACTCCGCATGCTCCAACAGCGCGCCGCCCAGGGCAAGCCGCGTCTCGCCCACGCCCACCGGCCCTCCCGCGATCAGGTTCACCCGCTCGCACGGGCTGCAATCGATCCAGGCTCGCCCATCGCGAACGCCCCAATTGAGAATCCGCGGTCCCGAGGACGAATAATAATGGCCGTCCAAGAGCGCCTGCACCACCGCGTTTCGCGTGAGCTCTGGCGCTGCCACGACCACCCAGCCCCCGAAGGAGTCGTTAAGCGCCGGATGGTTGTGGTTGTCGTCTGTGGCGGCGGCACCCAGGCGCTGGCCACGCCGCAGCATAAGATCCCAGAACGCTGTGTCGAAGCCGAGCGCGCACTCATCCACCGTGCCAAAGTTGTAGACCTCGATGCCAAAGACGCCGGTGAGTCCCACCACGTCGGCCGGATCGACCCGGCTCCAGATGGGATGGTTGTACATCACCGCGCAGCCGTGCGACGCCAACTCGTCGACGAGCTGTTGTGCCACCGCACGCCCATCCCAGCTGCCGACATGCTCCAAAGGCGACAGGCGCCCCATGTGGGAGAACCGACGGGAAGCTGCCGAGAGCATGTCATCGGTGCCCAAGATGCCGTGAACGTGGTGCGTGGCCACGCGGGCAGTGCGCGACTCGTCCGCCCAGAGCACGGCCGAAGCCTCGATGCCCGGCAGGATGATGAAGTCTTCGGTGTCGTACGTATCAGCGTAATCGGTGAACAGATCGTGCTCGGAAAGGCAGAGCGCGTGGTAGCCATGCGCACGGTACTCGGCAACCGAACGCGCGGGCTCCCAGCGACCGTCGGAGTTCACCGTATGGCTGTGCAAGTTCACCTTGAAGCGCTTGACCCCCGCGGGCAGCGCCGTCTGATCGAAAAACGTCATTGAACGCTCCTTTACGGACTCGGCTGAAGGCGCGCCAAGCGGCACATGACCAAGCCAGCCGACAACCCCTTACGCTGCGGCAGGAATGCGCAGGCAGTCGTGCGCGGGAATGGTTAAAAACACCTCGTCGCCCGCATCGAACATGTGAAAGCTTCTGAACAGCGCATCGACGCGCAGCTCGGTGTTGCCCGCCCGCACCGTGTACCGCAGCACGTTGCCGTGGGGCATGTTTCCGACCACCATACCGCGCACCACAAAGCAGCCGCTCGCATCTGCGGGACGTTCTGATGAAATGCCGATGGTCTCGGGGCGTATGGCGACAACGCATCCCGACGATACGACCTCGCCCGTCAAGATACCGAACTCCTCGGCGCTCAGCTGGTTGTAGCTTCCAATGAACCCTGCGGCGAACTCCGAGACGGGCTTGGTGTAGACCTCAACCGGACTGCCTGCCTGCTCGATATGACCGTCATGGAAGAGTTGAATTACGTCGGACATGACCATGGCCTCGTCCTGGTCGTGCGTGACGAAGATCGAGGTGAGGTCGAGTTCCTGTTGAATCTCGCGGATGCGCGCTTGCAGCGACTTGCGCAGCTTCGCGTCGATGGCCGAAAGCGGCTCATCGAGCAGCAGCACCTTGGGTCTCGTCACAATCGAACGCGCGAGCGCCACACGCTGCTGTTGACCACCTGAGAGGCTCGCAGGGTAGGCGCGTTCCTTGCCAGAAAGCTCCACAAGTGCGATAGCCTTATCCACACGCTCCCCGATTTCGTCCTTGGGAACCTTCTGCATCTTCAAGCCGAAGGCGATATTCTGCTCAACATTCATGTTGGGAAACAGGCTGTACTGCTGAAACACCATGCCGACACTGCGTTTCGAGGCGGGGATGTCGGTCACGTCTTGGCCATCCAAGACGATGCGCCCCCCGCTCACCTGTTCAAGCCCCGCAAGACAGCGCAGCAGCGTAGACTTACCGCATCCCGAGGGTCCAAGCAGGGTGACCAGATCGCCCTTATCGATGCTGAAGTTGATGTGGTCGAGCACGGTGTTGTCTCCAAACCGCTTCACCACGTCTTGAAATTCGATGTATGCCATTTATACAGCCTCCTTCTCAGCGCGCTTCAATGCACCCTGCAGCTTGAGCACGAGTGCGGTCACGAGCGCCACGACCACGAAGATCACGACGACGATCGCACTCGAGAGCCCGCTCGAACTGTCCATGTTGGCGTTCAGGAACACCTGGATGTTTTGATAGTTCGTGCCGGCGATGTTGTTCGCGAGCACGAAGTCGCCGAAGATGATGCTCTCGGCAAGCAGGCTCGACACGAGGATGCCCGAGACGATGTTCGGCAGCACCACCTGCACATAGGCGCGAAAACGCCCGCAACCCAGCATCTCGGCCGCTTGGATGAGTACCTCGGCGTCAATAGCGTTCAGGGCGTTTCGAATGCCCTGATATATGTAGGGCAGCACGAGGATGGTGTAGGCGCCGAACAACATGACCATGCGGTTCGATAGCATCGTGCCGGTACCGGTGTAGAGCGAGATGATGCCGATCGAGAGAATGACCCCCTGCAACGCATAGGGAATCATGCAGAAGAGCTGCATGACTGCCGCGAGCTTGCGATTGATTGCTACGACGGCATACATCGCGAGCATGATGAGCGCAATGGTGATGACGACGCTCACCAAGCAGAGCAGAAGCGTGCGGCCAATTGATGCCCAAAAGACGCCGTTTGAGAATAGCGCAACGTAGTTTCGCAGCGTGAAGCCAGTGGGCAGGATGTCCGTCCATTCGATAAAGAGCGAATAGATGAACGTGGCGAGAAACGGAATGAGCAGGTAGAGGGCGACCGCGCCCAAAAAGATCTTAGCGCCGAGCGAGGTCGTACCGGCGCTGGCCGCCTGGCTCTTCTTCGCTATACCTCGAATCATACGAGCTCCCTCCCCTTCGCCGCGCGGCGCGTGAAGTAGTTGTTCGCGAGCGTGCAGACCACCATGAGCGCGATGAGGATCATGGCGAGCGCGCCGCCCGTGGCGGAATCGACCTGCACATCCCCTTTGAACCGCGCGGTGATCTGCAAGGCGAGGAGCGCGTAGTTGTTCTGCATGATGGCGAAGGGCGTCGCGTAGGCGGCGAGCGCGTTGGAAAAGAGCACCGAGAGCGTGCCCAAAATCGAAGGCATAAGGTTGGGGATCGCGATGCGGAACCAATAGTCCACGCTCGATGCGCGCAAGATCTGCGCTGCTTCGCGCCACTCCTTGCGGATGCCCGCAAAGGCGGGAATGAGCAGCAGCGTGGCCAAGGGAATCTGGAAATAGATGTAGAGCAGCATGAGGCCGTTGCCCGAATAGAGGTTGAAATCCTCCAAGAAGGGGATGCCGAAACGTTTGCCGACCAGCGTGAGCACGCCGGCGTTGCCCATGATGATCATGAAGGCAAAGGCGAGCGGCACGCCTGAGAAGTTCGACATCATGTTGAGCACCATGGTGAAGGCGCTGCGCACGCGCGGGCTCGCCTCCAAACAGAAACGCGCCGCCAGGAAGGCCACGACGAGGCCGACGGCCGCAGAAGCAAGGCTGATCCAGATGCTATTCCAAATGGACTGGGCATAGAGCGGCGTCGTGAGCACGCGCAGGTAGTTCTCGATGCCGAGCACCTCGGAATCGCGGCCGACCAGGCTGTCAAACGCAAGCTGGAAAAGCGGCGCGAGCTCGTAGAGCGCAACGACGATGAAAAACGGCACGACGGCGAGATAACCGAGCTTGAAGCGCCTAAGCGCGGGACGTGCCGCCTGGCTCTGGCCAACCCGGTCTGGTCGATGGCCACCTACCTGAAGGGCGGATCCCGGCATGGACATCGGCGCAGCTGCGGAGCTCGAGCCTTCGGCTGTCGCGACGGCACCGGATGCTTGTGAAGATATTGCCATGTACAAACGGGATGGAGACCACGGCTCCATCCCGAACCTCCTTTGCAGCTTAACCGATCTATCCGATCATTGGGATGATGTTCTCCTGGTAGAAGGTGATGAGGTCTTGGCAGACCTCAGTCCAGGCGTCGTTGTCAACGTCCACGATGCTGTCGCCGTAGGCGGAATCCTCAAGGCGAAGCGCCTGCACGTCCTCGGGGAGCTCGACGTCGCGAATGGGTGTGGCATAGCCGCGGGCAAGGTTGACCTGCCCCTCATCAGAGAGAATGTACTCGCGCGCCAGACAAGCGGCCGCCGGATGCGGCGCGTACTTGTTGATGATGGTGCAGTACCCGGAGCGCACGCTCGCATCCTGCGGGATGGTGACCGTAAACGATGCATTGGGGTTATTCTCGATGATGCTATGCCGATAGTTCAGCGTGTTGTAATCCCAGTGCAGCGCGACGGGGATCTCGCCGGACTCGATGCGCGCGAGGCTTGGATCCGCGGAATCCAAACGGCCCTGATCGGCTAGCGTGGTGAGAAAGTCATAGGCGGGCTGCATGTCATCGATACCGCCACCGAGGGCGTAGGCAGCCGCGAGGCATGCATACTGCGACGAGGCTCCAGCAGTCACGTCTCCTATGCAGACGGTGTAGTCGCCATCGAGCAAGTCCTGAAAGCTCGTGGGTGCGTTCTCGACCTGGCTATCGTTGGTGATGAACGACATGGTGCCGTAGTACCCCACGATCCAGTCGCCGTCATCGTCTTTAGCCCAGTCGGGCAGCTCGTCCCAGTAGCTCGTCTTGTACTTGAGCGTCACGCCCTGTTCCTCGGCCACAGGCCCCCACTGCTGCCCCACGTCGCCGATGTCCTTGGTGCCGTCGGTGCCTTCCTCTTGGAACATGGCGATTTCTTCTGCGGAAGACATATCTTGGTCGGCGTGCGAGATGCCGTATTCAGCTTCAAGGTCCTCCCAGGTCTCGACCCAGTTTGCCCAGGTATCGGGCATGCCGACGGACTGCACCTCGCCCTCTTCCTGCGCCTGCGCGATGATGTCGTCAAGCGACATGCTGTTGTAGTCGACCTCGGCCGCGGTGCCCGATCCATCGCTGCAGCCGGTCAGCCCGAGGCCGGACGCCGCGATGCAGCCGGCGCCCGCAAGCATGCCGAAGAACTGGCGGCGCGAGACGCCCCGCTCGATTGCCGCACGCATGATGCCTTCAGTGTCCACGAAATTCTCCAATCCTATCGTCGTGTCGTCGCGTGCCCGCCCAGGCGGCAGGGCACGCCGGTGCGACGCGCGCTGTGCTGTTACAGCGCATGCAACGCCGCGGTCACAACGATAGGGATGGAACACGCCGCGAGAGACGTTAATCGAAAAGCTTTGCGGTAGCCTGACGCAAGTTTTCAAAACGATGATGCATCATGAGCGATGCGTTTACGCAGCGGATACGTTCGTAAAGGTTGCCCAGAGACATATAAGCAGTTCCGCCCAGAGATAACTTCCCAATGAAAATGTTCTAAACTCCTGCAAAGTTCACTTGTATTTTGCAGCTACTAGGAACATTTTCGAAAGGAACTTGTGATACATTGCTACCGGATGCAGACGCGAGGGCATATGGGACGCGGTGTTCAGCATGCATCGGCTGCCTGAACCGAAATAAATCGAGTAACGACCAGACAGGCAGAGACAGGTAATGCACATGTCACTGCTGATTGCGAGGCAACGCACATGGAACGGGAACTCATGGACGAGCTCATCCGCTGGGGAGAGCATCGAAACAGAAAACCCTTGCTGCTCTATGGAGCGCGGCAAACCGGTAAAACCTGGCTTCTTGAAGAATATGGACGGCGCGTCTACGACGACGTGGTAACCGTCGACTTCATGCTCGATGACCGGGCGCGTACGCTCTTCGCACACGATCTTGACCCAAGGCGAATCATCGCCGCGCTCGAAATCCAAATCGGTCGGCGCATCGATCCCGAGCACACTCTGGTTATCTTTGATGAGATTCAAGAGGCTCCCCGCGCGCTAACCGCGTTGAAGTATTTCTGCGAGCAAGCACGCGAATACCACATCGCCGCAGCGGGCTCGTATATGGGCATTGCCCTCAGACGCGAAGGTGAATCTTTCCCGGTCGGCAAGGTCGATATGCTAACCCTGCGCCCCATGAGCTTTCGCGAATTTGTTCGCTCGCGTGCAGGGGAGCCGCTTGCCGATGCGCTGCGCCGCGCGGACTTCACGCTTCTCATAAACGCAGAAGACAACCTGAATGAGCTGCTGCGGGAGTACTTCATTGTGGGCGGCATGCCCGAAGTGGTCGCAAGCTATATCGCGGGCGGTGACCTCACCGAGGTGCGTCGCCTGCAGCGTTCGATCCTCGCAGACTATGAGGCCGACTTCGCAAAGCATGCACCCATGCGCATCGTGGAGCGCATGCGCCTTGTGTGGGAGTCGCTTGCCGGCCAACTTGCGCGCGAGAACAAGAAGTTCATCTATGGAGCAGTACGGCCCGGTGCGCGCGCCAAAGATTTCGAAGAAAGCCTCCAGTGGCTGACCGACTACGGCGCGGTGCGCAAGGTTCCACGCGTGGCGGTGCTGCGCGTACCGCTCGCCTCATATGCAAGCACATCTGGTTTCAAACTTTTCGGGCTCGATGTCGGCCTGCTGAGCGCTCAGTCCCATCTCGCCCCCTCTGCCGTACTCGAGGGGTCTGCACTCTTCACCGAGTTCAAGGGAGCCCTCACCGAGCAATATGTTCTGCAAGAACTCCTTGTCCAAGGTTTCGAACCCTGGTACTGGTCGTCAGAAACAGGCACGGCGGAGGTGGACTTCGCCATCGAAGCGGCCAACACCGTCATCTCCGTCGAGGTAAAGGCCGGGGAGAACCTGCGTTCGAAGAGTCTCAAGGTTGCCTGTGAGAAATTCGGACTCAACCGCGCCCTGCGCACGTCGCTTTCCCGTTACCGCGATGAGGGCCGACTCGTGAATATCCCGCTATGGGCCATCGGGTCGGCCGCGACGATTCTGGGTTGACGGGCGAGGTTTGCCAGGCGCGCACATGCGGCTGCTGGCGTAGAGCCACCGATGTCTCAGCCTGATGTGGTGTGGCACGAAAGATCGACAGGCAGCGAAGCCCATACCCAGCCGACTGCAAGGCGCCGCGCAAGCCAACCAGCAGCAAGCCCGGCATCCCGCGGCGTGCTCTCTACAGCATCGTCGGGCCAACGCTCGGATCGAAGCCGGCATCGCGCAGGGCATCCATGATCCGCTCCTTGTGCGCAGTGCCGTACGCCTCGATGGTCACGCGCAGCTCGACCGCAGCGTTGCGGTTGGTGCTCACAAATTGGTTATGATCGAGCTTGATGACGTTGCCGTTCTGCTCGGCGATGGCGCTTGCAACCTTCACGAGCATGCCGGGGCGGTCGGGCAGCAGCACACTCACCGTGAAGATGCGATCGCGCGCGATGAGCCCGTGCTGCACCACGCTCGACATCGTGATCACGTCCATATTGCCACCGGATAGGATCGCCGCCACGCGCCGATTCTCGGCCGGCAGATGCTTGAGCGCCGCCACGGTCAGCAAGCCGGAGTTCTCGACGATCATCTTGTGGCTCTCCACCATATCCAAAAACGCCACGATGAGCTCGTCATCCGGCACGATGATGACGTCGTCGAGATTCTGCTGTAGGTACGGGAACACCGTGTCGCCCACCTCGAGTACCGCGGTGCCGTCGGCTATGGTGTTCGCACTCGGTAGCTGCACGGGATGCCCCGCCTCGAGCGCCCTCGTAAGCGAGGGAGCGCCCTCGGGCTCCACGCCGATCACGCGGATCTTGGGGTTATAGAGCTTTGCGAACGTCGAAACGCCGCATGCAAGCCCGCCGCCGCCCACGGGCACCAGAATGGTGTCCACAAGGGGCAGCTCCTGTATGATCTCCATCGCGATGGTGCCCTGCCCCGTGGCAAGCATCAAATCGTTGAAGGGGTGCACGAAGGTGTAGCCATGTTCCTCGGCCAGCTTCGTTGCATACTCGCACGCCTCGTCGTACACGTCGCCGTACAGCACGACCTCCGCACCGTAGCCCTTGGTGCGCTCGACTTTGATGAGCGGAGTCGTGGTAGGCATAACCACGACCGAGCGAGCGCCGGCGCGCGTCGCCGCATAGGCCACGCCCTGCGCGTGGTTGCCCGCGCTCGCCGTGATGAGGCCGCGGTCGAGCTCTTCCGTGCTCAGCGTGCTGATCTTATAGTAGGCGCCGCGCACCTTATATGCACCGGTACGCTGCATGTTCTCAGGCTTGAAGAACACCCGGTTGCCCGTTGCCTGGCTGAAATGTGGACTCTCGATGAGCTCAGTCTTCTGGGTAACCTCTTTCACCGTTTCCGACGCCTGTTCAAAGGCATCGAGCGTGAGCATCTCGGGCATGGGAAATCCTTTCACCAGCTGCAGCCCCAGGGCTGCTATGCGTTGTAGATTTTCTTTTGCATGGTAAGGTAGCATAGCAAAAACGAGCCAGCAACCGCGCAGGCGAGGCGTCTACCCTGAGGGAATGCGAGCACCAGGCCGCGAGCGACCCTCGGACACCCGCCCCAGAAGGGACCCATATGCCTCACCGCAAAATGATCAGACACCACGCCGGCGGTGAGATCCGGGAGCTGCGCCCCGCAGACTGGATTCAGACGCCCCGTTGCAAGAATCGAGATGTGCTATGACTAAACCGTTGCCGTCCAAACCAGTGCCGCCCCTCTTCTCGCTGCGCGATGCGCGCGTGGTGCGCGCGGGCCGCACCATCTTGCACGTTGACCACTTCGACCTCGCCGAGGGCGAGCACGTGGCGCTCCTTGGCCCCAATGGCGCCGGCAAGTCAACGTTCATCCAGCTGCTCACGCGCGAGACGTTCCCGCTTCACCGCGATGAGCCGCCGGTGCGCTTTCGCGGGCAGGCGCGCCCGCTGCTCAGCGATATCAAGCAGGCGTTTGGCATCGTTTCCGCGACCATGCACGACCAGGCGCGTGTGCATCTACCGGTCTCCGACATCGTCTGCGGCGGAATCTTCGGCACGCTCGGACTCCCCAACCACATACGCGTAACCGCTGCGCAGCGGGATCAGGCGCACGACGCGCTCAATCGGCTGGGCATCGGTAACCTTGCCGAACGTGACATCATGACGCTTTCAACGGGGCAGGTGCGCCGCGTGCTCGTGGCGCGCGAGCTGATGAGCGACCCGCGCGTGCTCATCTTCGACGAGCCCTGTACAGGGCTCGACCCCGAAGGCATGTACCACGTGCGCAACACCATGCGGCTCCTCGCCGAGGAAGGCCGCTCGATCGTGCTGGTCACCCATTACCCCGAAGACATCATTCCGGCGATCCAGCGCGTGCTGCTCATAAAGGACGCGACGGTCTTTGCCGATGGCTCCAAGGCAGAACTGCTTACCAGCGAGGAGATGAGCGCGCTTTTCGGCGTGCCGCTCATCGTGGAGGAGCAAAACGGCTGGTACTCCCTGCAAGGTCGCTATTGAGACCTTCGTTTTTCTCTCCCCGAGAGAACCGTTGGAGCCTTGCATCTTGCACCCGGGTTCGCCGCCATGGCTACCTGGAGCCATTCGGAAGCATGAATATGACGAGGCAACATGCCTGCACCAGGCTGGATACCGGCTACATGGCAATCTAACACCTGGCGCTAGATTGCCGTTCCGCAGCAAGCCGGGGCGCACCCCGCGTTAGAGGATGCACCCCGGCTTGGACGAAATCAGATGTGCGACGGCTCTCCCGAAAACGCAACCTTAGAACGCGGCCTGCACGCTGTCACCGAAGGTCTCGGCCAGATACTCCTTGAAGTCCTCGGTCTGCAGCACGCCGACGAGCTTGCTGATGCGGTCATCGTCCTCGAGCTCCGACCGTGTCACGATGATGTTCGCATACTCTTCCTGAATGACGTCGGCGCTCGCATCTTCCTGCGCCACGGCATCCTCGACGCTCATGCCCGCCTCGAGCACATAGTTGCCGTTGATGACGGCGAAATCGACATCGCTGAGCGTACGGGGCAACGCTGCGGCCTCTTGCTCGGAGAACTGCAGGTTCTTGGGATTATCGACGATGTCGTTCGGCGTCGCGGTGATATCTGCATCGTCCGCGAGCGTGATAAGACCCAGGTCTTCTAGAAGCAGCAGCGCACGCCCCTCGTTGGTCGCGTCGTTCGGCACGCCGAAGGTGGCACCATCTGCCACGTTGTCGATATCGTCCGACTTGCCTGCGTACACGCCCATCGGCTCAAAGTGGATGCGCCCGGCATTCACCAGGTCGGTACCGTTCTCCTCGTTGTAGTTGTTGAGGTAGTTGATGTGCTGATAGTAGTTGGCATCGAGTTCGCCGGACGATGTGTCCTGGTTGGGGAGAATGTAATCGGTGTACTCAACGACCTCGAGTTCGATGCCTTCCTCGGCCAGCAGCGGCGCCGCATAGTCGTTCAGGATAACCGCATGCGGCGAGGCCGTTGCGCCCACCACCAGCGTCTGGCCTGCGCTTGCCGACCCTGCATCGGAGTCTGAATCGCTGCTGCATGCGGCAAGCGACGTGGCCGCAACGATGCCGGCGGCACCGGCGAGGAAGCTGCGACGGGAAACCTTCGTGTTGATATTCATGGTAGATCCTCTTTCTATGAGTCTTTCTATGAGGCGTTGCCTCTCGGTACGTATGGTCATGTCTATTGCGTGCGGTTGCTTCTATGGTATGAGCCAGCTTCCGAGCTCGAGCAGGCGTGCCGCAGGCGCTCTGCGCGAAGGCGTTTGCAGGATCGCTGCGCCGCCTGGCCGCGCGGGCTACGTGGCATGCACTACCTGCCAAGCATCGCGCGTCTGGCAGCCATGCGATCGGCCTTCGCCCGCTTGGCAGCGCCCGCCGCATCGCCTTGCGAACGATGGTCGATCGCGCGCGCGATGATGTCGCAGACGCTTTGAATGATTTGCACGAGGATGATGAGCAGCACAACGGTGATGATCATCATCTCATCCTCATAGCGGTAGTAGCCATAGCGGATGGCGATGTCGCCAAGCCCGCCCGCGCCCACAGACCCTGCGATGGCCGTATAGCCGAGCACCGCGATGAGCGTGATGGAAACGCCGCGCACGATCGACGGCAGCGCCTCGGGTAGAAGCGCGGAGACCACGATGCGAGGCACGCTGGCGCCGCAGGCTTCAGCCGCCTCGACCGATTCGCGCGGCACCTCCGCCAACGATTGCTCGATCATGCGCGCCACAAACGGCGCCGTGGATACCACGAGCGGTGGAACCACGCCGCGCACGCCCGAGGTCGTGCCCACAAGCGCGGCGGTCATGGGCATCAGCGAGATGAGCAAGATGATGAACGGCATCGAACGGCCGATGTTCACCACCCAGCTGAGCACCGCGTTGAGCGCGCGCATGGGACGCAGCGACCCCGGTGCGGTGAGGTAGAGCACCACGCCGACCACGGTGCCGATCACATATGCGATGGCGGTGGACACGAAGAGCATGACGAGCGTGTCGACGACCCCTTGGCTGAGCAGCTGGCCATATTCGTCGATGAATGCCGTAATGACGCTAAGCATCCCAATCAACCCTCTCAAGCAGCACCTGCGCGGCATGGCTCGTGGGGTTGGCGAACACGTCTGCCACGCTCCCCTGCTCCACCACGCGCCCGCGATCGAGCACCGCGACGTTGCGGCAGATCTTTTCGACCACGCTCATGGAATGGGTGATCACGATAATGGTCACGCCAGTCGAGCGGTTGATGTCGCGCAGCAGCTTGAGCACCGAGTTGCTGCTCGCTGGGTCGAGCGCGCTCGTCGCCTCATCGCACAAGATGTACTCCGGATCGCACGCGAGCGCGCGAGCGATGGCGACGCGCTGCTGCTGACCGCCCGAAAGCTGGGATGGATAGGACGTTGCCTTCTCTGCCAGACCGACCATATCGAGCAGTTCGTGCGCACGCTCGCGGTTCTCGGCCGTCACGCGGCCCGCCGCGGCCTTGAATGGGAAGCACACGTTGTCGAGCACGGTCTTTTGTGCCAGCAGGCCGAAGCTCTGAAAAATCATGGCGACGCGCCGACGATACGCGCGCAGCACGGCGCCCGAAAACCCGGTCACGTCCTGGCCGTCTACCATGATCTTCCCCGATGTGGGACGCTCGAGCAAATTGATGCAGCGCACAAGCGTCGACTTGCCCGCGCCGCTCATGCCGATGATGCCCATGATGTCGCCACCGGTGATGGTAAGGCTCACGTCATCGAGTGCGTGCGCGCCCGACTCAGCGCTGCCAAATACCTTGGTGAGATGCTGAATTTCAATCACGGAATAGCCCCGCTCAATGATTTGGTCTGAAAAAGGAAGGCGGGTCATCTCCCGCCGGAGACGACCTAATGAAGGCGCCCGGTCTTCGCATGTGCGCAGCAGCTGCGCGACATGGCAAAGTGCCCGGGCGAGGGCATCTCCATGACCATCATCATCGTGATATGTGCTACAGCGCTAATCATGTTTTTAGCCTAGCAGTGCGGCCCCGTTGTGGCAAGTAGGAAAATGAGCCGAATTGGATTGGCGCATGGCTGCGGGTCGGTGCGCTTCACGCGCGAAGGACGGCGCAGCCATGTCGCCTTCTGGACGCAGACGAGTTGGAATGGAAGACCCGGCGAGCAGAGGATGGCGAGCTATTCCTCACCGTTCTCGTGCATGAGGCTATCGATGAATTTTTTGCGGCTGGCCTCGTATTCCTCGCGCGTTACGACGTCCTCGATGCGCAAGTTGATGCCCGCGACCTCGAGCCCGGTCATCTCAGCCAGGCGCTCGGTCACGCGCGCCTTCACGCCCTCGAAGATATCGGGCGCATAGCAGCCGTATTCGATGATGACCGATATGTTGATGATCATGCGGTTATCGTCCGTGACCTCCACGCTCACGCCCTTGGTGAGGTTTTCCGCACCCAGCTGCTCCTGGAAGAAGTGGACGAGGTTGCCCTTCATGCCCAGCACGTGCGGCACCTCGCGCGTGGCCATGGCGACGATCTTCTCGATTACGCCGTTGGAATAGGTAAGCGAGTCCTCGGAATCTACCTCGTCGTATTCCTCATCTTCGCCATCCTCGACGTCTGCCGAAGTATCGGATATATCGCTTGCACCATGCTCGAGGCCTGTCGAAGCAGCAGGTGCATCTTCCTCAGCAGGCGCCGTCTCATCGGCAGGCGCCGCACCCTCACCGGACGCCGCAGAAACATCATCCGCTACGGGCATCGCGTCATCCAAAACCTCAGACTCCTGCAAAGCGCCCTGCTCCTGCTCAGCCGCTTTTTCCTCAGCCTTGTTGTTCGCCTTTACCATGGCTGATAACTCCCTTCATTACCGAGCCGTTCGCGCGCCGCACCGCGCCGCCCTACGAGCGGTGACCGTTGATGAGGCCGCTAAAGAAGTTCACGATGCCGTTATCGCCATCGCGAATCTGGCCGATCATAGCGCCAACCAGCACGAACACCGCGATGACGATCGTGCTCCAAAGCCCGATGGTCAAAACGAGGATCGCAAGCACCAAGCCGACGAAACCATACCCCACGGTGTAGGGATGATTGACCGCGTATGCCCATGTTAGTGCGCCGATTCCCTGAACAAACCCGACCGCATCCTCAAGATCTATGCCCTTGAGGGGCTGCGTGCGCTGAGAGCTCTTGAACGAGACGCCGTCTTTCGCGTGCGAGCTCCCCGACGCGTCCGCCTCTGCTGCTGCAGCGCCTGCCGCAACATCTGCGGCAGCATCTGCCGCAGGCCGGTCGCCCTGCTCGATAGTCATCTTGGGAGTCGAGCCCTTCCCTTTATGCGTAGTCACGGGAAACCTCCTTGGCCACCGTCGTCGTCACACTTGGGAGGAACTTGACGCGCACCGTCACGCCCGGCACGCCGAGCATGCGCTCGCACGCCTCTTCAACACGCAGCTGAATGCGCTTACCCAAGCTCCCCAGGCCGACATCGGTGAATGCGATGAGCTCGATCGTGATGCGCGCCCGAGATTCATCGCGGCCGATAACTTTGCTATCAATGCGCTCAACCAGCACGTCCTCCGACGCGATGGCCTCCTGCGCAACTGAAGACAGCGCGGCGAGCCGTACCTCGATATTGGAATTGCCGGCCAGATGAATACTTGCCGGCGGGCGCCGTTCGGCAAGCGCCGCGATCACCGAGATGAGCACGCCGAGCGCGAGGACCGCAAGGCTTGCGAGAAGCGCGATCGAGGCCGCCGGATACCCAGCAACCCATTCGATGCGGCTGCGCAGCGCGTCGGGACCGAACATCAAGCCGGCAAGCGCGCCGACGACCACGATACCTGCGAGCAGGTACACGACCGCGCAAAACTTCTTGAGCGCCCGCATGCCGTCTCCCTCCCTGCGAGCCATGTCCTCTGCGGACGATTATACGCATCCGCTCCACCCGCACGGCATGGCCGCGCATCTCCTTAAGAAAGATTTCGTATAGGAGCGAGAACCATGGTCTGCAAGCGTGCATCCGCAGCACAAATTCTGCCTCGCACCCACTCGGCATACCTTCCAACAACGCCCTGCCGTATGGTTTGCCCGCACCGAACTCAGCATGAAAAAGGGGATCCGTGTAAGCGAATCCCCTGCAAAGCAATGTGCCTGAGTTGCGCAGACGGCGCGCAAGCCGATGCGTTCGAGGCTATTCCTCCTCGAGCGCGGCGATGATCTCGTCGGTCATGTCCATGGTGTTGTAGACATCCTGAACATCGTCCAGCTCTTCGAGACGATCGACCAGGCGCTGAACCTTCTTGGCATCGGCTGCAGAGACAGTCGTCGGCGTAGTGGGAACCATGGTGAGCTCGGAGCCCTTGACCTCGACGCCCTGCTCCTCAAGCCCCTTCGAAACCGTCATGAGATCGGAAGGGTTCGTCCAGACGATCCATTCCTCGCCGGCATCCTCGTAGTCCTCGCCGCCCGCCTCGGCAACCGCCATCATGAACTCGTCCTCATCCCCCGCGGCACCATTTGCCATAAGGTTTTCCTTCTTGTCGTTCGGATCGACGATCTCCTTGGCAACGACGATCTGGCCTTTGCGATCGAACTGGAACGCCACGGAACCCGAGGTGCCCAAGCTGCCGCCCGAGTGGTTGAAGGCAGAGCGCACATCGGCCGCCGTGCGGTTGCGGTTATCGGTCAGGCACTCAACGTAGACGGCGACGCCCGCAGGGCCGTAGCCTTCGTACACGATGTTCTCATACACGGCGGCATCGGCGCCGACACCGAACGCCTTGTCGATGGCGCTCTTGATCTTGTCCTTCGGCATGGACTGCGCCTTGGCCTTGGCAACTGCTGCGGCAAGCGACGCGTTGTTTTCGGGATTGGGGTCGTTGCCCAAGCGGGCGGCAACGGTGATGTTGCGGCTGAGCTTGGAGAAGAGCGCCGAGCGCTTCGCGTCCTGAGCACCCTTGCGATGCTTGGTTGTAGCCCATTTTGAATGTCCAGACATGCAGTCTCCTTCTATCAACGCCTGGCCGATCGCCCCGAGCACAGCCGTTCGCGGATGCATCAGCCCATCTAACCGTAAACCCTAGTATGATATATCGTTCAGACTCGCAGGTAAATGGATGCCCGTCGCGCACAATGGTATTTTGACACCGGACATGAAAATACCACCACAGCGCCGAGTGCCCAGCAGCGCACCGCGTGACACCAGGTGTGAGATCTTCATCCCGGAATCAAGCGCGCACAGCACCGCTCATGTGCGCCCGGTGCCCCTCATGCGGACAAAACGAGGCTATAGTCCCTCAATGACCTGCACAACCTCATCGACATAGCGCTCGCACAGCTCTATCGTAGGCGCCTCGACCATCACGCGCACCACCGGCTCGGTTCCGCTTGCACGGATGAGCGCGCGCCCTTCGCCCTCGAGCGCCGTCTCGACCGCCGCCGTGGCCGCCTTGACCGCATCGTGCTCCATGACTGCGCACTTATCGGCAACCTGCACGTTCTTGAGCAGCTGCGGATAGATGGTGAGCGGCTCGGTCAGCTCGGCAAGGCTCTTGCCCGTCTCGATCATGGTCTGCATGACGCGCAGGCTCGTATTCACGCCATCCCCCGTACCGCTGTACTCAGAGAAGATCACGTGGCCGCTCTGCTCGCCGCCCAGTGTGTAGCCATGCTTCTGCATGCACTGGCTTACGTACTTGTCGCCTACGTCGGTGACCTCGTGCGCGATGCCCAGCTTGTCGAGCGCCTTGAACAGCCCGATGTTGCTCATCACGGTCGCCACGATCGTGTTGCCCGCAAGCTCGTCCTTCGACGCCAGATGCGCGCCGCACACGTAGAGAATCGCATCGCCGTCGTGCACGTTGCCATACTCGTCTACCGCGATGCAGCGGTCTGCATCGCCGTCGTAGGCGAAGCCCACGTCGAGCCCTTCCTCGCGCACATACGCCTGCAAGCGCTCAATATGGGTGGATCCGCACCCCTTGTTGATGTTGAAGCCGTCGGGTTCGTCCGAGATAACGCTCACATCGGCACCGAGCGCACGGAACACACCGGGCGCGATGGGCGTCGCAGCCCCGTTTGCGCAGTCGAGCGCGATGCGGCGGTCTTTAAGCGTGAACTTCGCCGACGCAATGAGCGAGGCGATGTAGCGGTTGCGCCCCTCGACGTAATCGACCGCGCGGCCGATGCGCTCGCCTGTGGCGAGCGGCACATCGATCTCGCCGTCGATGCATGCCTCGACCTGCTCGAGCACCGTGGGCGCCATCTTGTACCCACCTGAGTCGATGAGCTTGATGCCGTTATCGAAATACGGATTGTGGCTTGCGGTGATCATGATGCCGCAGTCGAAGTCGCCATGGCGCACCACATAGCTAACCGACGGCGTGGTGGTGACGCGCAGCACGTAGGCATCCGCGCCCGCCGAAACCAAACCCGCGACGAGCGCATTCTCGAACATATAGCTCGAGCGGCGGGTATCTTTACCGATTACCGCCTTGGCCTTGCGCCCCTGACGCAAGCCGTAGTACCAGCCGACAAACTTACCGATTTTAAAGGCATGATCTACGGTCAGCCCTTCGTTTGCACGGCCGCGAAAGCCGTCGGTCCCGAAGTATTTCATCATGATCTCCCAAAATCGCTGAACGGTGGCACCTCGTATGGTACGCGCGAATCATGCGATACACCGAGATTCCATTAGGGAGTGCACGAAGCAGATCGGAATGCTGTCAGGGGCTCCGAGCCGTCAGCGGCGGCAACGAAAGACGCACGGCGTGCGGCGCGCTGCCCGCGCGAGACGGTGCTCGGCCGGCGCATCTTCAGCCGCCGCCATGACGCGCCTACCCCGTCGTCGTGTAGTACCAGAGCACATAGTCGCCATCTTGCAGCGTCACCCGGTTGCATGCCTTCATGATGACCTCACCGTTCACGCTGTATTTCCAGCCGGTGACGCCGGAATACCTTGAATCGTTTTCAGCCAAACCGCCGATGCTCTGAACATAGATGCCCATCGAACTGCTTGATGCCGAGACGTCGCTGCGCAGCGCGCACAGAACGTCGTAGGGAGTCGGGGCATCGCTCGCGCTGAAGGTAAACGTGCCGGAACCCGACACCGACCCGTCCGCCGCGCTCGAATCGATGGCCACGCGCACCGTTATGGTCTGGGAATCCGACGCGGACGAGCTGCCGCCGCTTGAGGGGCCCGAAGCGGACGATCCGCCCGACCCACCGCTCGAGGAGGATGATGAGCCCGAGGTGCTTGAGCTGCCCGAGGTGGTCGATGCCCCGTTGGACGAGCTGCCCCCGGCAGCGGCGCTCTGAGCAGCATCGCTCGAATCACCTTGGTTTGAGTCGCTTGCCGTCGCTTCGTCATCTGCGGCGGTTGCGTCCTCTCCGCCCGACGCGCCCTCGTCACCCGCCTGCCCAGAAGAATCCTGGCTCCCGTCCGCAGCACCGCTTGCAGAGTCCTGTGCCGGCGTTTGATCTTCTGCGACCGTGTTGAAGAGCGAATCTCCCAGCACGCCGCTTTGCACCAGCGAGAGCCCGCTCACGCCGATCAACATGACGCACGCGACGGCGACCGCCGCCGCTATGCGCGTACCGCGCTCGCGCGCGCCGCCCTTGAGCTTCCCGCTACTCATGATGACGGCTCCAAACCAGGTACACCGCGGCAGCGACAAGGCCGCACACGCCGACTACCAGGCCAACAATAGGCCAGGCGATGCCCAATCGTACAGCTCCCGATGTCTGTGCAGACAAGGCGGCAGCAGAAGCGTCCTGGTCATCGGCAGTCGCGCTCTCGGCACTCGCAGGCTCGGCAGACTCATCTGCATCATCGGCTTCCTCGGCCGCGAAGCCCCCATCGGCATCCTCGTCGGAACTTTGGGCGACCGGTTGCGCCGACGGGGCGATCGACCCGAGAGCCGACGCCGCACCGGCAAGGCTGCCGCCCGCCGCTGCGGAGTTCGAACCGTTGGGAGTTGTCGCGCCGTTCAACGTGCTGCCGCTGGCTATGCTGCCGGCCAGGTTGCCCGTCACGTTATCCGTCGCGCCCCCAGCCGTGCCGCCTCCACCCGAAGACGACGCCGCGCGCACGGCGAAGAGCGTGCCGGAATCGTTGATGTAGTACAGCGTGCCGTCCGCGCCGCACACGATGCTCGCCATGCAGTAGTTCTGGCTATCGGCCTCGGGCGTGTAGATGAGCTCGGCCGTGGCATCGCCAACCCGGTACCGATAGATCCCGCCAGGCTCGGCGTTGCAGGTGAAGTACACATACGTCTCGCTTCCCTGCTGCGATACGAGCGGGCTCGCTTGCACGGCTGCCGGCAGCATGCCGTCAGTCGTGGCGCTAATGGAATAGTCGATGCTCAGCGTGGCCTCGTCGATGACCACGATGACCCCATAGTAACTCGTGCCACCCCAGCCATTCTCGTAGCCCTCGATGGACGCGCCGCCCACGTAGATCTTCCCGTCGCTTATGACCGGCGTGGAGGTGGAGGAGGAACCGAAGGCAACCGACCCCGCCTCGCTCAGTTCGCCAGCACTTCTATCGAGCACGAGCTTGTGAAGCACGCCATCGCGCGTGACCACGAAGAACGTGTCTGAGTCGGAACCGGAGACCACCTTGGCGCGCGTACCCATACCCAAATCGAGCATCGAGATGATGCTGCCCGTCGCGGCATCGAACACGTGCACGGTGCCCGCATCGTCGGCGATGATCGCGAAATCCCCGCTCACGACGGCGCCACCCCAGTAGTATCCGCTCGTTTCGTTCAGATACTGCCAAAGCACCTCGCCTGTCTGCACGTCAACGCAGATGAGGTAGCCGTTATACGTTGTGGAATAGCTGGCCGCGGCCGTGGCGAAGTAGAGCTTGCCGTCCGCGACGGTGATGCATCCGAGCGCCTGCTGATCTTGCGCCTCGGAATAGCCCGGAAGCGCGTCGGTAACCCACACCGTTGCGAGCGTGTCGGCGGTGAGCGCCTGCAGGCGGCCGCCATGCATGGGCACGATGATAAGGCCGTCGGTCAACACCATGCGCGCAACCGAATCGATCGACGCCGCGAGCTGGGCTCGATTAAGCTCCTCGCCTGTTTCCGCATCCTTCATGATGATCTGGTCGCCAACGCAGATGTAGAGATAGCCATGCGCCACCACAGGATCCGACAGGTAGGTTGCCCAGTCTGAGGAATCCTTGAGCGATTCGGTCCAGGCCGCCTCGGTGTCGCCCGTCGGCGTGGCAGCGTCGGTGGCACCTTGGCCGTACTCATAGGCGTCATCCCAGTCGGGGTGCGCAGCATCCGGATCGACCGTAACGCCGGAGCCGTCTGAAGCGTCAGAGTCATCGGCGGAGCCGCTATCGGGGTATCCGGCACCATCTGGCGCATAATACCACGCGATGGAATCGCCCTCGGCAAGCTCCACCTCCGGCGCGCCGACCGCGGCGTACTCGCCGTTGTGCCAGAACTGCCAATAAGCGCCCGTCTCGTCATCCCAGCCAAGCACGCGACTATCGGTGGCGGTGATGGTGCTCAGATACCAGCCCCAGCTGGTATCGATCTCGTACTCATAGCCGTTCTGGGACAGCAGCTGCTCGGTGAGCACAGCGGCCGTTGTTCCTTCGTCTATCTGCACCGATGCTTGAATCCATAGCTCCGTGGAACCGTCGGCGGCGATGCCGTATACCTCCACGAAAACAGAGATCTGCTGCTCATCCTCGGGAAGCGAATCGCCATACGCGGAGTAGTACAGGACGATGGAATCGCCCGCCTCCAAGATGATCTCGCTCGCGCCCGCATCGGAAGAGGCGCCGTTCTCGAATAGCTGCCAGTACCGTCCCGTGCTCGCATCCCAGCCAAGCACCCGCGTCGAATCGGTGGGGTCGGTGATGGTGCTCAGGTACCAACCGTAATCGCTGATGCTGTACTCGGCCGCGATGCCCTGGTCGATGAATACCTGCTCAAAAGCGTCGGATGCCGCAGAACCAGCCGGCACATCGATCGAGGCAGACGCCCATTCCTCGGGGTCGCCGTTTGCGTCGCGACCGATGATGCGTACCTGCACGGCAATGGTTTCATCTTGCCCGGAGGACGTGACGGCTGTGTCATAGGTTTCCTGCTGGGAGGTTGTGTCGTAGGTTTCTGGTTGGGAGGCTGAGTCGGTCGCGGTGACCGACTCAGCGGCGGCCGATTCAGCGGTGGCCGATTCAGCGGTGGCCGAGCTGGCGCTATCGGCAGCGCCCGTCGCCGCCCACGCGGCATGCGGGAGCTGACCCCATACGAGCAATGCCGCCAACGTCGCGGCGAATGCCGTGCGCAGCACCGCCGGCCAGGTGCGCTTCATGCGCCCTGCCAACCTACTGGTCATGGCGAACCCTTTCTATCCAGGACCTCGACCGCATACGGTCTTCAAACGGAGAGGCATTCCGACTTGATCGCCACGCAATCGAGCGGCGAAGTTACGGTTACTGGTATAGCCGGGGACTTTCACCCCGATTCCCCTAAGTGCCGAAGCACCCACGCATGATGCGCCATCCGTCAGGTCAATGAAATTGTGTACAGCATAGGAGAAACGTCGCCCAAACGCCACGAAAAAGGGAGCCGAAGCGCCAAGCGGCTATCGATGCCGCGACGCTCGCGACATGCACGCGCGACGGCTCCGTATCGCCGAGAATCGAATCCAGCGCGCCGCACCAACATAGCCGCGCTGCGGGCGCACCGTGCGAAGCGCATGCCCGATGAGCACAGCTCCCCCACAACGAGCGGTCGAGTGATTTTTCTGCGCACCCCAGGTGATGACGCCGCCCAGATCGCGCGTCAGCGCCGCGCGCCAAGATAATCGCACTGCGGGTGCGCCGTGCGGCGCGCATGCCAGATGAGCGCGATCCCCGCCACGACGAGCGGCAACGAGAGAAGCTGTCCCATGGTGATGACGCCGCCCAGGATATAGCCCAGCTGCGCGTCGGGCACGCGGACAAACTCGATAAGGAAGCGGACGATACCGTAGCCCAAGATGAACACGCCCATATAGCTCCCCTGGGGAAGCGGTGGGTTGCGGCGGCTCAATACATAGAGCAGCACAAACAGCACGATACCCTCGAGAAACGCCTCGTATAGCTGCGAAGGGTGACGCGCTTCATCGCCCGCCGCGCCGCCGAAGACCACGCCCCAGGGCAGATCGGTCGGCTTGCCCCATAGCTCGCCGTTCGCGAAATTCGCGCAGCGCCCCAAGCAAAGCGCGATGGGCACGCCAATCGCAACCAAGTCTGCCACGGTCCAGGCGGAAATCTTATACAGCCGGCACACGATCACGCCGCCTACGATGCCGCCGACCAGCCCGCCGTGGAAGCTCATGCCGCCTTGGTTGGTCGCGAGGATCTCGAGCGGATGCTCCCAGTAATACCCGTCACCGTAAAAGATGACGTAGAACAGGCGCGCGCCAATAACGAGGCCGATCACCACGCCGAACACGATCGTCATGAGGTCATCGCTCGAAATGGAAAGCCCCCAGCGGCGCTGGGTGCGATACATCATGATGCCGCAGATGATGGCGCCCACCGCGTAGGCCACACCATACCAGTAGATGGTGATCGGCCCCACGGAGAGCGCCACCGGGTCTAAGCTTTGATAGAGTTCGGTAAGCATGGGTCACATTCCTCGCGCTCCGGCGCAGCTGCTTGCGCACCTATTAGAAGGGTGCGTACTCGTCATAGAGGTCGCTCAAGCCGCCATCGGCGATATCGTTCACCGCAACGACGCGCGTCACGCCTGGGACGTGCTCTTTCAAGATGCGCTCGATACCCATGGAAAGCGTCAGCTGGCTCATCGGACACCCTGCGCACGCACCCTGCAGCTCGAGCGACACGACGCCGTCCTCGTCCACGCCAACATATTCCATATCGCCGCCGTCCGCCTGAAGGTTGGGACGAATCTCCTCGAGTACCTGCTTAAGAAGCTCTTCATTTACCGCCACAGGGGCTCCTTTCAACGAAAACGCGAGCGCAGCGCTCGCAGATGGGTTCATAGTACTACATCATACCGGCAAACGGTGCACGTCGCGCGCTACCGAGAAACGCCTCTTCCCTGTAGATGCCGGCACGCAACGCGCGTTTCGCCCCATCCATTTGGCATCTCGATGGCAGCGCACTGGACGGGCATCCGCGTATACGAACGCCCGCCCATGGATCGCGCCCCACCCCGGGCATGAATTGTTGGGAAATGCGCACACATTTCACCAAAAACTGAAAAGGATGACGCTTGTGTGGTGATTTTGTGGTGACAGAATAAAATCAAGGAGGTCACTGTTTTGAACACGCGTCGACGCTACGAAATAAAGCTGCTGGCAGAGCGGGGTAAGGTCGACCTCGAGCTCGTCGCTGCGCATTTCGACGTGAGCCTGCGCTCCGTGCGCTACGACATCGACGCCCTGAACAAAAAGCTCATGCGCGTACTCGCATCTACCGGTGCAACCTCACCCGATGGCAAGGATGCCCTGCCGCTGGAGGCTGAAGCGTTCAACGCCGACGGCTCCGCGCGCGAGCCGATCACCGTACGCGCCAAAGTTGCCTCGCTCGACGACCGCATTCCGCGTCAAATCGTCTCGGCGCTGGCGAGCGACCCCGATGACATAAGCGCGGCACCGCTGCCGGCAGAGGAGCGCGCCCTTGCGATCGTTTCGATGCTGTGCTGGTCGGACGACTTCATTACCGTGCAAGATTTCGCCGACGAATTTCAGGTGAGCCGCGCGACCGCCACCCGCGACCTCACGAGCGTCTATGAATACTGCGAGCAAAACGGTCTGGAGATCGAGCGGAGCCGCGGTAAAGGCGTGCGCGTCACATCGGACGAGAGCGTGCGGAGGCGCGTATTCGCCCGGGTGGTGCGCGATTATCGCAACATCAGCAGTTCGCATTCGAGCTTCGAGGTGGTCGATTACCTCAACTGGTTCCCTGCCGACGAGCTCACCGCCATCGCCGACATCGTGCGCGAGGCCGAGCGGGAATCTGGGCTCGTGCTCGACGACACCGCGTTCGAGGCTATCGTGATCCACGTGGCGCTCTCGATCAAGCGCGTCCGCAGCGGCATCGACTACGGCGCGCCACTCGATGCGACGCTGCTGCTCGAAGAAGGCGGCACCCAGCTGAAGATGGCGGACGCCATCATATCGAAGGTTCAGCAAACCTTTGGCGTCGAGCTGCCTTCGGGCGAGTGCTACTACATCGAGGTTCACATGGGTGCCCGCTCGACCGAGGTTGCGTCGACGCTCGTCTCTGGCGGGGTCGGGCTTGAGTTCGCGGTGATACAGTTCATCGTCGAGATATCGCGCATGCTGCACATCGACCTCTTGCATGACAACCGCCTGTTCGACCGCCTCATCCAGCACATCAAGGGCAGCATTTACCGCAAAAAGGTAAGCATGCTGTTCGAAAACCCCATGCGCGACGAGCTCCTGAGCAGCTATGCCGAACATGCCCAGGTCGTACGCGACGCACTCGAACGCGTCGGCATGAACCAATACATCGTCATGACCGACGACGAAGTCTCGTACATCCTCCTGCATGTCGAGGCCGCCATCGTGAACAACGATCCGCGTGAGCCGCGCCGCCCCAACGTCGTGGTGGTATGCTCCACGGGCTTTGGAACCGCCGAGCTCCTCGCCGCCGAGATCGGCCGCTACTTCGATGTCAACCTCATCGCGAACATCCCGGCGCACCAAGCCCCGACGCTCACGGCAGATATTGGCATCGACCTGGTGATATCAACCGTGCCGCTCAGCATAGCGGTGCCGCTGGTAGAGGTTCGCCCGCTGCTCAAGCAGGAGGACGTCCTCAAGATTTCCGACGCGCTCTCCAACATGGGCTTCACGTTCGCCCTTGAGCGCGCCAACGCCTCGGCCGCGCGCGAATCCTCGCCAGCCGCCCCGGCCGCGCAAGCCCCGTCGCACCCCGCAGCAGCGCCGACGCGAGAAACCGCCTCGCCTGGTTCTACCATGCGCGGTGCGCAGGCGCGTCCGGCGCGCGCGAGCACGGGGCGGATGCCGCTATATGGCGGCCTGCTGTGCGACTATCTTGCCGGCCATGTGGTACTCGACGCGCCCGCCTCCACGTGGCAAGACGCGGTGCGCGCCGCCGGGCAACCGCTCATAGCGACCGGCGCCATCGACCCTGCATATGTCGATGCCGTCATTGGAAACATCGCTGAGCTTGGCCCGTATGTGGTCATCACCAAGCATGTGGCGCTGCCTCATGCCAAGAGCTCCGAACACGTGCGCCGCACCTCTATATCGTGCGTGCGCCTTGCCGCGCCCGTCGCGTTCGGCAGTAAGGCAAACGATCCGGTTCGCTACGTGTTCATGCTCGCATGCGCAGACACCATCTCGCATACGCAAGCTCTGGTGAACCTCGCCAACCTGTTGCAGACCCCAGAGTTCATGGACGTCCTTGCCTGCACTCAACATGCTGAGGACATCGTGAACTACGTCTCTTCGTATGAACGTTCGGCGCGCGATGCAAACGGAAGGGGGTGAACCCATGAACCAGGAAGCTATGACCATCGAAGCGCTGGTCAAGCGTGAGAATGTTCAGATCGTCGACCACGTCGACACGTGGGAGGAAGCCATCCATGTGGCTGTAACCCCCCTTGTCACGGGCGGCTACGTTGAAGCCCGCTATATTGACGGCATCATCGAGAACACGCACGAATTAGGGCCGTACTACGTAATCTGCCCCGATCTGGCGTTGCTCCATGCTCGCCCCGAACAAGGCGTCATCTCCCAACAGCTCGCGCTGACCGTGCTCCGTACGCCGGTTCGCTTCAAACCCGAAGGGCCAGACGTCCGCGTGCTCGTAACGCTTGCAGCCGTTGACGCGGACTCCCACATCGAGGCGATGAAGCGACTTGCCATGCTGCTCTCGAATCCAAAGAATATCGAAGCGCTCGCGGAGTCTGCCGATGCGGATGAGGCGTATCGCCTGTTTGCGAGCGCGCCCGTTGGGGTGTAGTGGTCTTGGGCGCCGTTTGAGACGAAAGGCCTTGAACGACGCGCTGACCTTGTGGTTCAAAGAAAGGAATGAACGTGGACGCTATAATTAATTTCATCGTTAACATCCTGTCCACCCCGGCTATCCTCGTCGGTTTGCTCACGCTTCTCGGCAACGCGCTGCTACGCAAGCCGTTCGAGGACATCGTTTCAAGCACCATCAAGACCGTCGTGGGCTTCTTGGTGCTCAACGCAGGCTCGGCATATCTGCAGTCTGACTCGCTGAACGCGTTCGGCGAGGTCTTCAACTACGCCTTCAACATGCAGGGCGTCGTGCCCAACAACGAGGCCGTCGTGTCCATGGCCCTGAACGACTTCGGCCAGGCTTCCGCCATCATCATGTGCATCGCCATGATTCTCAACATCGTGCTCGCGCGCTTCTCGCGCCTGCGCTACATCTTCCTCACCGGTCACCATACGCTGTACATGGCCTGCATGCTTGCGGTCGTGCTCTCCATCGGTGGTCTCGAGGGCTGGCCGCTCTACATCGCGGGCGGCTGCATCTGCTCGCTGATCATGGCGCTCTCGCCGGCATATTGCCAGCATACGTTCCGCAAGGTCGCCAAGACCGATTCCATCGCGCTCGGTCATTTCGGTGGCATTGGCTACGCGATTTCCGGCCAGGTTGGCAAGCTCTTCAAGGGCGGCAAGTCTTCCGAGGATATCAACTTCCCCAAGCGTTTGATCTTCCTGCGCGACACCACCGTCGCCATCTCCATCACCATGATGGTGTTCTTCATCCTCGTCACCGGCGTGGCCGTGGGCCGCGGCATCCTGGCCGAGGATCCCTCGCAGTTCAGCTATCTCAACACCCTGCTCAATGTTGACACCGAGACCGAGACCAACTGGCTCGTCTGGGCCATCACCTGCGGTATGTCGTTCGCCGGTGCCGTCTACATCATCCTCGCAGGCGTCCGCATGGTCGTCGGCGAGATCGTGCCCGCCTTCAAGGGCATCGCGACCAAGCTCGTCCCGGGTGCCGTGCCGGCCATCGACTGCCCCGTCTGCTTCCCCTACGCTCCCAACGCCGTCATCATCGGCTTCCTGGTGTCCTTCGTGGGCGGCATCGTGGGTCTCGTCGTGCTCGGCGTCATCAACGCCAGCATGATGCCCGTCGCACTGATCCTCCCCGGCGTCGTCGCGCACTTCTTCTGCGGCGCCACCGCGGGCGTGTTCGGCAACGCCGAAGGCGGCCTCAAGGGCTGCATCGCAGGCGCGTTCGTGCACGGCCTGCTCATCACCTTCCTGCCCGCCATCTGCATGCCGGTGTTCACCGCCCTTGGCTTCACGGCCGCCACATTCTCGGATGCCGACTTCTCCTGGATTGGTATCCTGTTTGGTAACATGGCACAGGTTTCTCCGGGCATGCCGTTGCTCATCGCCTGCGTCGTGTGCTTCTGCCTGCCGATCGTTTACAACCTGATCGCACCTAAGAAGAAGGCAGAGGACGCTGCCGAGTAATGCGCAGACGGCGGTAAACGGTCGCTTGGTTCTCACGCGGCTGGGGCAGACCGGCTCCAGCCGCGCCTACGCGTACGGTGCCGCGGCACCGAGAGGGAAAGGATTGGTCGCAATGAAGGAAGTCCGTAAGATCATGTGCGCGTGCGGCTCCGGCCTTGGCTCGAGCCTGCTCGTGGAGATGAACATCAACGACGTTCTCTCCGAGCTGGGCATCAGCGGCGTGGAAGTTGTCCACTCCACGACCTCCGACGTACGCCCGGGTGCCGCCGACCTATTCGTGATCGGCCGCGACCTCGCTGACTTCGTGAAGGGTGTCGATGAGGATCAGAAAGTGGTTCTCACCAACATCGTCGACAAGGCCGAGCTGAAGGAAAAGCTCATCGCGAGCCTTGGCCTGTAACCAGATGCAAGACGAGCGCACAGGGTGCTTTACCTTATGCGCTCCCCCTAGGGCGCCGCGGATGCGCACGTCGCGACGGCGCTCTTTTTCTACCGAAAGGAGCGGTACGTGAATACTGAGACGCTCGCACGCGTCGAAACGCTCGCAGCCAAAATTCGCCGCGATGTACTGTCGATGCTGCTCGACGAAGGGCAGGGTCACCTGGGAGGCTCGCTTTCGATCGCCGACCTCATGGCGGTGCTGTATGGCCACGAGCTGCGCTACGATCCCCAAAACCCCACATGGGAAGATCGCGATCGCGTGGTGCTTTCCAAGGGGCACGCGGGGCCGGCATGGTACGCGGCGCTTGCCGAAAGCGGATTCTTCGGCCGCGAGGTGCTCTACACCTTGAACGACGGCGGCACCATGCTGCCCTCGCACCCCGACCGGCTCAAGGTTCCCGGCGTCGACATGACCACGGGCTCGCTCGGCCAGGGCACCTCGACCGCAGCGGGCATGGCGTATGCGCTGCGCTTGAAGGGCTCTCAGAGCTATGTCCACCTCATCGTGGGCGACGGCGAGCTCAACGAGGGACAGTGCTGGGAAGCGTTCCAGTTCATCGCACACAACCGTCTCAACAACTGCATCGTCTATATCGACGAAAACAAAAAGCAGCTGGACGGCTATACCGTTGACATCTTGAACCCCTTCGATCTTGCTAAGAAGATGGAGGCGTTCGGCTTCCACACCGTGCGCGTGGACGGTAATGATGCGCAGGCGGTCGACGCCGCGATCCAAGAGGCAAAGCGCGTAACCGACAGCGCCGTGGCCATCGTACTCGACACGATCAAGGGCGCAGGCGTACCCTTCTTCGAGCAGATGATGTCCAACCATTCCGTCAAGTTCAACACGCCCGAGGTCATCCAGGCGGCCGAGCAGACGATCGAGCAATTCGATGCGTATCTCGAGGGGAGGGATGCATAGATGTTCACCCTTGCATCCGACCGTTCCGCGATGGGGCGCGAGCTGCGAACCGTGTTCGTCGAAACCTTGCAGGACCTTATGAAGACGGACGATCGCGTCGTTGTGCTCGAAGCCGACCTGGGCGGCGCGAGCGGCACCACCAAGATCGCTCAGAGCAATCCCGACCGCTTCGTTCAGTGCGGCATCGCCGAGGCCGATATGATGGGCATCGCCGCCGGCATGTCCGCCGAGGGCTTCGTGCCGTTCGTGCATACGTTCGGCCCCTTTGCGACCCGCCGTGTATTCGACCAGGTCTATCTTTCGGGAGCCTACGCTAAGAACACGATCAACATCTATGGCTCCGACCCGGGTTTCGCGGTAGGCGCCAACGGTGGCACGCATACCACCTGGGAAGACGTTGCCCTCATGCGCACCATCCCCGGCGCCGTGGTGGCCGATGCCGCCGATGGCGTGCAGGAGGAATGGCTCGTGCGCGAGTTCGCGCAGATGGATCAGGGCATCCACTACTTCCGCGCGAACCGCAAGGCCGTGCGCAACGTGTACGCACCGGGCTCGACCTTCCAGATCGGCCGCGGCAACGTGGTGCGCGAAGGCGGCGACGTGCTTATCGTCGTTGCGGGTCAGCTTGTGAGCGATGCGCTCGATGCCGCCGAGCTGCTCGAAGCCGAAGGCGTGAGCTGCGAGGTGGTCGATATGTTCTGCATCAAGCCCCTCGACGAAGAGCTGGTGCTTTCGGAGGCCGCCGGCAAGCGCGCCGTGGTGGCCTTCGAGAACCATACCGTAATTGGAGGTTTGGGCAGCGCGGTGGCCGAGGTGCTCGCCGAGCATGCGGTCGCGGTGCCCTTCAAGCGCCATGGCGTGGTAGAACGCTTCGGACAGGTTGGATCGCCGCAGTTCCTCCAGAAGGAATACGGCCTGACCGCCGACGCCCTCGTCGCCACCGTCCGCGGCATGTTGGCGTAGGTCGCCGCGACAGCGCTGCGGCGGAACCCGTCGCCATTGCTCTTGAATCGCTTGGCGCAGGGTACCGCCGCGGTGCCTGCCGCCGTGGACGCGCCCATGCATGCTCCGGTAGGCGCATCAACGTATTCATGGTCAAGGAGGTCTTTGTATGAAGTTCTTTATCGACACTGCCAATCTGGACGAAATCGCCGAAGCCAAGAGCTGGGGTTGCCTTGCGGGCGTGACCACCAATCCCAGCCTGTACGCCAAGACCGGTGGTAGCCTGGTCGATTTCGAACCTCACATGCTTAAGATCGCCGAGCTGTGCGAAGGGCTTCCCGTTTCTGCCGAGTCCACGGCAACGACGACCGAGGGCATGATCGAAGAAGGCCGCCGGCTCGCCGCGCTTGCCCCCAACATCGTCGTCAAGCTGCCGGTGTGCGAGGCGAGCCTCGGCGCCTGCCGCACCCTTGCCGACGAGGGCGTTCGCATCAACATGACGCTCGTGTTCTCGGCTCCGCAGGCGCTGCTTGCCGCCAATGCCGGCGCGCGCTACATCTCGCCGTTTGTGGGCCGCTTCGATGACATCGCCGAGGACGGCATCTCGCAGCTCGCCGACGTGGTGGCATGCATCGGCAACTACGATTGGTCCGGTAAAAACGTTGATGACCAGGTCGAGATCATCACGGCGTCCGTGCGCACCCCCAACCATGTGACGCAGGCCGCGTTGCTGGGCGCCGACATCGCGACGGTTCCGTTCGCGGCGCTCAAGAAGTGCGTGCACCATCCGCTGACCGACCAAGGTCTGGCTTCCTTCGAGGCCGACTGGAAGAAGGTTCAACAGGCCTAAAACGAATGCCCGGGCAAAGGGTGCAGGTCGAGGACGCCCGCGCAGACAGCTCTCGATTTTCCGTGCGCAAAAAGCCCCGGCGCAGGGAGCTGCGTGACGCATCGGATGCCGCACAATGCGTCACGCCGCGCGCCTGAGAAGGATGCCGGGTGCGAACATCGGGTGCCTGAGATCCTTCTCCCTCTTTTGCGGGAATCCCTTCCCTAATCTCAGATGCGCCGGTCTGCCATCATGCAGCCGGCGCTTTTTTGCGCGATGTCCCGCAATGCCCCGCCGCGTGATAGCTCGCCAAGCCTTCGGCGCTTCGTTTCGCGCCCGCGCACTATAAAAACGATTGCACGTGCCCCACATATTCCATCCATGGCCAATTCAATTTTGTGTGTTCATGCGCATTTTTAGGTTCGCTTAAGGCTATATTCATATTATGTAGCCAGCCCGCGACGTATGGCCCCACCAACTTCTCTTTCGCGGGCAGCGCACCCGAGCCGTATCCTCCCGAAATGCAGCACGGCCGGGTTCAAGCAGCCCGTGCGTGGACCCCCGATTACCACGCACGGGCATTTTTGTTCCGCCACTTCTAAATCTACGCACCGTGAAGCCGCGCGCGGATACTGCGCGTACAATCATCAATATAGGAATGTGAGGAGGAGCAGGTATGCGCATATTGGTCGCAGACGATGAACGGGATATGGCGCGCGCGCTTGAAGCGATGCTCAGACGCGAAGGATACGAAGTCGATATCGTCTTCGATGGCCAGGCTGCGCTCGATTTCGGGCTTACCGACACCTACGATTGCCTCATCCTCGACATCATGATGCCGCAACGCGATGGCATCGATGTGATACGCCGGCTCCGCAAGCACGGCATACGCACCCCCATCCTCATCCTCACCGCAAAGAGCGACCAGCACGATCGCGTGCGCGGGCTCGACAGCGGTGCGGACGACTACCTCACCAAACCGTTTTCTATGGCGGAATTCCTCGCGCGCGTGCGCGCCCTTTGCCGGCGAAGCAGCACCTACCTGCCGAGCACGATCACCGTGGGAGACCTCACGCTCGACCGCTCGGCATTCCTGGTAACATGCGGCGACAAATCGACCCATCTGGCAAACAAGGAGTTCCAGATGCTCGAGCTGCTCATGCGCCATCCCAACCACTTCATTCCCGTCGATCGCCTGCGTGAGCACGTATGGGGCTATGATGGCAGCATCGAGAACAACGTGATCTGGACATACATATCCTATCTGCGAAGAAAGCTGGAACGCGTCGGGTCTGCATGTAAAATCACGGCAAGTCGAGGGCGCGGATATGTCCTCGAGATTCAGGAACAGGCTCAGGGGTAGGCTGCGCGCATGGCTCGCAACACGATAAAGATGCTCAGGCGGCGCATCGTCGTCATTGCCCTTGCGGCGCTCGTCGTGGCGCTCACCGCCATCTTTGGCATCGTGAACATATGGAACCGCATGCTCATCACCGAGCGCGCCGATTCGATCATCGATGTCTTGAGTGAGAACGACGGCTCCTTCCCTAAGGATTGGGGAGACGAGGAAACGTATGATGAGGACGTGCTCGAAGCTACCGCGGAGACACCGTACGAGACGCGTTACCTGGTCGCCGAATTCGATGAAGACGAAAACATCACGAATTTGAACCTGGAACACCTCGCGAACCTCGACCGCACCGAGGCCGAGACCGCCGCGCGCATGATCCTTGAGGGAGATGACGAGGAAGGGTATCTCGACCGGTATCGCTTCCGCGTCATAACAAACAGCGACGGCACGGGCATGCTCATCGCGGTCGATTGCTTCCAACAGCTCGACAGCGCGGAAAACCTCATGAACATCTCTGTTGCGGTATCGGGCGCAACGGTGCTCGTCACATTTGCCATCATCGTGCCGCTTTCCAAGCGCGTAGCCGAGCCGTTCATAGAAAACCTTGAGCGGCAGCGACGGTTCGTGACCGATGCCTCGCACGAACTGAGAACGCCCATCGCCATCATCGCGGCGAACACCGACCTCATTGAGGCGATCAACGGCGAGAGCTCCTGGACGCGCAGCACGCGAACCCAAACGGCGCGGCTCGACAAGCTGACGGGAGAGCTCATAGAGCTGGCACGCACCGATGAACCCACAGCGCACTCGCTGCTGATCCCGCTCGACCTGGTGAGTGTTGTCGAACGAGAGGCGGAGGACTTCGCCCCGCTGGCAGATGCGTCGGGAAAGATACTCGATGTGCGCTGCGACGAGCACGCGATGGTGCGCGGCGCCCCGGAAGAGCTGGAGCGACTGATCAACGTGCTGCTCGACAACGCGGTGAAATACTGTGACGACGGCGGGTGCGTACGCGTGCGCGTGAGCGAACACCTCGGCGAGGTGCGCCTATCGGTGAGCAACCCCTGCGTATCGCTTTCCAGTGAAGACACGAAGCGGCTGTTCGACCGGTTCTACCGCGCAGATACCTCGCGGGCACGGTCAACCGGCGGCTACGGCATTGGGCTTTCAATTGCGCAGGGCATCGTCGCGCGCCACTCGGGAAAGATCTCGGCGAAGAAGGTCGGCGATGACCTCGAGATCCACGTGACGTTTCCGCGGGCATGAGCAGCATCCCGAACACGTTGAGAAGCAGCTTTTAGCCAGAGGGCATGTCCCGAGAGGGCGTGTCCCGAAGCGCTGCTCGAGCTAAAAAGCGCTTCGAATGCGGGCTTTGCAGCCGGACGGACTGGCCGGACGGCGCTGCGCATGGAACCCGCGGGAGAGCATCTGCGCGGGTAAACGCGCTGGATAAGTGGCACCGGGTACGGCGCGCAGGGCTGCGCGGCGCCGCTCGTATCACAAAAGACCAGTGAGCACGTTTGCGAATGCGATGATGACGCCCACGATCGACTCGCCGCCAAGCACACCCGAGGCCACCACCGCGCCCGTCTCGTCCGCCACCGATGCATCGATCTTCTTCGCAGCGGCCACACGGTCGAACGCAATACGGATGAGCGCGCCCAAACCGGTGGTAAGCGACATGTAAAGCGGCAGGTACACGCCGAGACCGAGCATCATGGCGGGAATGCCCGCGCAATAGAGCACGGTGCCGCCCCCGAGGCCTATCACGAACGCGGAAACGCTGGGGATGCCCGCGACCATTGTTGCGACCACATTTGCCTGCGCGGAAACGAAAAACGCGTCGGTACCGAACGCATCGGTGCCATATGCCGCGACAAGCGTGAGCAGAACCGCCACGGCAACAACCGCACCCAGCACCGCACCGATTACCTGGCCGATCCACATCGAGCGCGGTTCCGTGCCAATGATCTGCCCGGTCTTGAAGTCGCTCATCACGTCGCCCGCAAGCCCGCACGCAACGGCGATGACGCCCGCAACGAAGAACAGCTGAACCTGCGAGGTTTGCGAAAACGCGGCTACGAACAACAGCACGATAAGGCCGAAGATTTCCATGGGATCGATGCCCGACTGACCGACCGATTGCGCGCTCATGATCGCCGTGACAAATGAGAGCAGCACGATTGCGATGCTCACCGCCGGTGCAAGCTGAAGCACCATGCAGCAAACGAGCGCGGCGACCGCGACAAAAAGCGCAAGAAGCCCCGCATCGAAGCGGGAGAGGCGGTCGAACACGGCAGCGCGGACGCCTTGACCCTGCCGGACGGTTGAGGGCTGCTGCAGGCCGGGCTGTTCCGAACCGGGCTGGTGCGGCGCGCATTGCCGCAGTGCGTCTGCACGCCGCTCGGCATGCGCAGACGCGCGCATCGCCCGGCGCGCCCGTGAGCCGCGCATCAGCGGGAGCGCGATGTCCTTGATGACGACGCCCAGGCCAGACCCCATCATCAGTCCCATGCCGAGGCTGCTTATGATGCCCTGGGCGGTAGAGACATCCCATAGACCGATGGCGACGCCCCCGACCACGATGCCGAAACTCCCGAGCACCGCGCCGACCATCCACCAGGCAACCGAACGCCTGCCGACCAAGAAACCGACGGAAAACCGCATGGGAGACGCCTGGATGCCAAAGCTGATGCCCGGAATGGGAAGTGCGGCCACGATTGAGGGGATCCAACCGAACACATCGCATGCGATGCTCCACATGCCCGCAAGCGCCATCGAGCCAAAGAGCTTGCGTCCGGTCGAGCCACCGGCGGTGCTTGCACGCAGCGTCTCGGCCGCCGCCACGCCGATCGGGTACTCGAGGTCGGAATCGTCCACGAAGCGCTTGCGGATAAGCGCCGTGCAGACGAGTCCCAGCAATGTGCCGGCCAGCGCGACCGCAAGCATCTCAACCCAGGAAACCTCGGCCGTAAGGCCCAGTATCCAAATGCCTGGAATGGTGAACGCCAGGCCACCCGCCACCATCGAGCCCGCCGACATGATGACCTGCGTGATATTCGCTTCGTTGAGACTCGTGTGCCCTATTGCGCGCAAAAGCACCAGCGCGGTGATGGACGTGAAGATGGTCGGCCAGGGCAGCGCTCCCATTTTGAGGGCGGTGTAGACCGATGAAGCCGTGATGATGACGCAACCGATGCACCCGATCGCAATGCCGGCACCGCTCAGCTGCCCGCGCAGGCCGCGCGCGCTTGTTTGCTCCATGTTCGCTCCTTCGTATATCCGCTCCCCCGCATGGGGAGTCGGGTTACGGCTCAAGCGCGTCTAGTATACGCAAAAGCAGCGCCTTACGGCTACCGAAGCAAACAAATCGTGAGACAATAGCAGCGCTTCTTTGACGCATGCGGAGGAACATCATGGCAACGGTACTGGCCGTCGACATCGGCAACACCACCACGCGGTTCGGCCTGCTCGAGATGGACGGCGGAAATCCGCAGCTCGCAGCCTCATGCGAGGTCACCACGCGCGCATCGACCACCACGGACGAGGCACGCATCGCACTCGGGCAGGTCTTAGACGAGCTCCCTGCGCTGGCCATCGACGGCTCGATTCTCTCATGCGTGGTTCCCACCCTTACCAACCCGTGGCATCGCGCACTAGCCGCCGTCGTTCCCGGAAAGCAGCTCGTGGTGGGGCCTGGCTTGCGCTCGGGCATCCGCCTGCGCTTCAACGACCCTTCCGAGGTCGGCTCAGACCGCATCGCCGATGCCGTGGCGGCGCGCGCGGCCTATGGGGCGCCCGCCGTGGTGATCGACCTGGGAACCACGACGAACTTCGAGGCCATCGACGCCTCGGGTGCCTTTTGCGGCGGAATCATCGCGCCGGGGCTGGCCATTGGCGCCCGCGCGCTGAACGAGGCGGCGGCGCGTTTGCCGATCATCGAGCTCAACGAGCCCGAGCGCGTGCTTGGCCGCTCAACGCGCGAGGCCATGCAGTCGGGCGTGATGCTCGGCGAGGCGGCGCGCATCGATGGCCTGCTCGATGCGATGCTCGGCGAGCTTGGGGAAGCCGCCCCGATCATCATGACGGGCGAGGGTGCCGAGACCATCGCTCGGCTCCTCCGCCACGAGACGATCGTTGACGATACCCTCACCCTGCGCGGCCTCGCCCTCATCTGGCGCGCAAACCAATGGCGGTAATCGAGCACCCTGTCGGGCTGCCGCCTTGGCGAAGGCTGTTAGCGCCGCACGTCCTTGCCCAGGCGCTCGGCCACGGCAGAAACAGCGTCATCGGTCATGGCTCCGCAGGCCGCGCACGCGCCGCTCACGGGAGCGCCCACCGTCGTTGCGCGCGCAGCCCGGCCGGAATCGCCACCGTGGTGCGGGCGGAGCTTCTGGTCCACCTCGTCCATCGCAAGCGGCTGCACGCTCTCCATCTTGAAGCCCTTGCCGGCACGCAGGTTCTCCTTCGCCACCGAGATCATGAGCTTGATGCGGTTGAGCTGGTTCACCTCGGACGCGCCGGGGTCGTAATCCACCGCCACGATATTGCTCTCGGGGTGCTGCCGGCGAAGCTCCTTGATGACCGCCTTGCCCACCACGTGGTTAGGCAGGCAGGCGAACGGCTGCGTGCAGATGATGTTCGGCGCACCATGGTCGATGAGGTCGAGCATCTCGGCGGTCAGCAGCCAGCCCTCGCCCATGTTGTTGCAGAGGCTGAGCACCTGCGTGGCCTTCTCGGCCATGACAGCGATGGGCTCGGGACGCTCGAAGCGCACGCTCTCTTCCAGCAGCTCGTCCACGGGCTTGCGCATCCAGTCGATAAGCCCGATCACCGCGTCCATCGCCCCGCGTGACACAACCGAGCTGCCCAGCTCATCCTTTTGCACCTTGGCGTTGCTCATGGAATACAGGAAGAAGTCGAGCAGCCCCGGCACCACGGCCTCGCACCCTTCGGCCTCGATGACCTCGACCACATGGTTGTTCGCCGTGGGGTGGAACTTCACCAAGATCTCGCCGACCACGCCCACGCGCGGCTTGGTGCCCTCGCCCACCAGCGGCATGGCGTCGAACGCCTGGATGGCCTCGCGCGCGAGCCGCGTGAAGCTGCGGCGCGTGAAGTTCGGCGCCAGCTTGCGTGCGCGATCCATATATTGCTCGAAGAGCGCGTTCGCAGCGCCCGGCTCGGCCTCATAGGGACGGCAGCGATAGAGCATCTGCATCATCACGTCACCGAAGAGCACGCAGTACACGGCCGCTTTGAGAAGCCCCGGCGTAAGCTTGAAGCCTGGGTTCTGCTCGTCGAGCTTCACCGCCGCAAGGCTGATGACCGGAACCTGCGGGTTGCCGCTTTCGCGCAGCGCCTTGCGGATGAGCGCGATGTAGTTCGTGGCGCGACAGCCACCGCCCGTCTGGCTGATGATGACCGCCGTGCGGTTGAGATCATACTTACCGCTCTCGATGGCCTCCATGATCTGGCCGGTCACGAGGATCGACGGATAGCAGATGTCGTTGTTCACATAGCGCAGGCCGGCCTCGACCGCGCCGCGATCGGTCGAGGGCAGCAGCACGAAGTTGTACCCGGCTGCCTTCATGACCTCTTTGACCAGGTCGAAATGGATAGGCGCCATCTGCGGGCAGAGGATGGTGTAGCCCTTCTCGCGCATCTCCTCGGTAAACTGCACCTTGGGGAAGGCCGCCGAATTCGCCGTGCGCTGCGCCGCGAGCGCATACTTGCGCGTGGCGAAAGCGGGCGCGTCCTCGCTCGGGGCAACCGGTGCGGCATCGCCCTGCTCATATGCCTCGCCCGCCGCAGCGGCCTCGGCGGCGCGCTCGGTCTCTTGGTCTCTCAGCGCCGCCATCAGCGAGCGGACGCGGATGCGCGCCGCGCCCAAATTGGACACCTCGTCGATCTTGAGCACCGTGTAGATCTTGCCCGACCCCTCAAGAATCTCCTGCACCTGGTCGGTGGTCAGCGCATCCAAACCGCAGCCGAACGAGTTCAGCTGAATGAGGTCGAGGTCGTTGCGAAGCGTCACGAGCTTTGCGGCGCGATACAGGCGGCTGTGGAACATCCATTGGTCAACCACGCGAATCGGTCGGTCGGGCTTCACCAGGTGCGCCACCGAATCCTCCGTGAGCACCGCGAAGCCAAAGCTCGTGATGAGCTCGGGCAGGGCATGGTTGATCTCGGGGTCGTTGTGGTAGGGACGTCCGGCCAGCACGATGCCGTGCCCGCCGTGCTCCTCGATCCAGTGCACGGCCTCCTCGCCCATGGTCTGCACCTGCTCGTGGAACCTCGCATCCTCCTCGTATGCGGCGTTCACCGCGGCGTCGATCTCGCTGCGCGTGATCTTAGGCCCGCGCACGCGCCCGCGCCCTTCCTCGGCGTCGTGCACGCGATCGACCGCGATGAGCTCGTACAGGCGGCGCTTGAGCTCCACCTTGTCGTGATAGGGCACGAAGGGATACATGAACTCGACGTTCTTGCTGGCGATCTCGTCGATGTTCAGCCCCAGCGCCGTGGGGTAGCTCATCACGATGGGGCAGTTGTAGCAGTTGCCCGCCGCCAGGTCTTCCTTGCGCTCCCAGCGAATGCAGGGCATCCAGATGAAGTCAACGTCCTTGCCGATCAGATCCATCACGTGCCCATGGCTGAGCTTCGCCGGGTAGCACACCGACTCGCTCGGCATGGATTCGATGCCCGCCTCGTAGGTCTTTTTGCTCGAGTCATCCGAGAGGACCACCGCAAAGCCCAGCTTGGTGAAGAATGTGTGCCAGAACGGGTAGTTCTCGTACATGTTGAGCGCGCGCGGAATGCCCACCGTGCCGCGCGGCGCGTCCGCGGGCGCGAGCACAGGGCGGCTGAACAGCAGCTCGTTCTTCTTGGCGAAGAGGTTCGG
>CAZUYD010000018.1:0-33755 GCA_964624825.1 uncultured Enorma sp.
AGGACGGCAGACGACGCGCTGGCCGTTCTAGATGTTCAGCGCCAAGACGCTGTTTGCGCCCGGCGGGCGACGAATAGGGATGGCTCCCGCATGCTGTGAGTTGCCCGGGCGTGCGGCAGAGGGGGCCATCCCGTGTCGCAGCATCCTGACGCAAGGCTCGCGCCCAAGGGGCGGGAGGCGCTCGTCTCCCGCATAGAGGCCGGGAGAGCGTTCGCCCTCCCGGCCTTCATCGAGCACTGTAATCGGGGTCGTCCGCACAGCGCGTGCGGGGGCCTGCCGCCCATGTCGTGCATTGCCGATGTAAACAACCTATTGGCACGCAACATCTAGACGACGCCTGCCGTGGCGATGAGCGTCACGACGAACGAGCTGAACACCGGGAAGATGGCTCCCAAGATGAATTCGTGGTAATAGGCGTTCCGATATGTCAGGTGGCAGTAGTTCAACCTGTTGATTGCGTTTCCGTTGTAGGGCATGGTATCCAAGCCATAGCAGGACACGTTGACGATGCGGTGGATGACGTCTGGCGAGATTCCCATGGCGAGGAACCGGTCGCTCAGCGCGCCGAGCGCGATGCCCTCGCCGCCGGCAGCGGATCCAGTTATGCCCGCGATGAGGTTGGCCGAAAGCCATAGCTGCAGAAGCGGGGGACCCGGCATGTTGGCGAGGTTGTTCACGATGAACTCAAAGCCGGGGGTGAGCTCAACGGCCGCGCCGAAGCCTACGACCACTGCGACGTTCATGAGCGAGCTGATGGTCGACTTGCAGCCCGAAGACAGTGTGCTACCGAGGTTTGGAAACTTGTTGTAATAGAGCATAAGGCAGACGAGGCAGCCGCAGATGAGCGAGATATACGGTTCGAAGTGAAAGAGGTTCATACAGACGAGCAGCACGATGGAGGGGGTGAGCGCCTTCAAGAGCTGCATGCCCGAACATGTGGCCGTCAAGATGCTCTCGTCAAGATCCGTTGCATGCGCGTCCATCTCGGCACCGGTGAGCGCGTATCCTTCGCCTCGGCGCTCGGTCTTGCGCACCGCATACCAGATGTAGGCTGCTCCGAAGATAATGCAGTTGCCCGTGGCGATGAGGCCTAGGGTTGGAGCCGCCGTGGGGGAGGTGCCGAGATAGTCCATGGGGATGAGGTTCTCGATGCACGGGGATCCGGGGAGCGTCGCCGTCCACATGCACCCGCCGTAGACGATGATGGGGATGACGAAGTGCCATGGGATGTCGAGCTTCTTGAAAATCTGACGGCAGATGGGGGCGATGGTGAATACCACGACGGCACCGCTCACGCCGCCGAGCGACAGCAACGCCGTAACGATGGAGAGCCCCATGATGACCCAGTACTTCACGTGCGTACCGCCGAATCGCTCGGCAAGGTTGCCAAAGTACACCGCAATGTCGCGCGCAGCACCGCAGTCGGCGAGCATGGAGCCCATGATACATGCAGGCAGGAAGAGCGTGAAGTTGGATATGATGAAGCTGCCGAGTCCCTCGGAGAACGCTCCTTCGAGCGTTTCGAAGACGGACAAGCCTGAGAAGGCCACCACGACCGTCGTCGCGACGGACGCGATGACGAGGATGGGATAGCCCTTCATGGCACCGACTACGAGGATTACAAAGGCTACGAAGATTCCAAATAGGCTGGCAATCAGGTCTGGGGACATATACATCCTCCAATTTTAGGAGAGCTCCCTCTGAAACACACGAGTTTCCAGAGGGAGCGCGTCCTGGGGTCGGGCGATTAGTCGAGCATGGGTTCGAGCGACTGAAGACGCCCTTTGGTTCGCTTGTTGAGCTTCTCGATTTCCTCGACGATGATGCCGAGGGTCGGACAGACGACGACGCCCGCGTCCTTGAGCGCAGCGACCTTGGATTTGACGGTGCCCATGCCGCCGGACACGATGGCGCCGGCATGTCCCATGCGCTTGCCCTCGGGTGCATACATGCCTGCGATGTAGGCAAAGACCGGCTTCTTAAGCCCGATTTCCTTGATTTTCCGGGCGCAGAGTTCTTCGCTCGCACCTCCAATCTCACCGATGAGCACGATGGCGTCCGTGTCGGGATCGTTGGCGAACAACTCGATGGCTTCGGCGTGGTTGGTGCCGATGACCTGGTCGCCGCCGATGCCGATGCACGTCGAAAGGCCGTAGCCCTTGAACGTGAGGTTCGAGGCGGTTTCGTGCGTCAGGGTGCCGCTGCGCGAGATGATGCCGATATGGCCCTTGCCGTAGATGTAGTCCGGCATGATGCCGATCTTAGACTTGCCCGGCGAGATGACGCCGATGGTATTGGGGCCGATGACGCGCGAGCCGCGCTCGCGGGCATCGGTGACGACGGCGAGCGCGTCGAGTACCGGCACGAACTCGGTGATGATGACGAGCAGCTTGATGCCGCCAGCGAGCGCGTCGAGTGCAGCCTGCTTGACGGCCATGGGCGGAACGAGCAACATGGCCGCTTCGACCTCGGGGAACTGCATACGGGCCTCAGCCACGGTCTCGAAGACGGGAACGCCTTCGATCTCCTGCCCGCCCTTGCCGGGTGCTACCCCGCACAGGAGCTTGGTGCCGCTCTCGAGCGTGCGCTTGGCATGGATGCGTCCCTGCTTGCCCGTGATGCCGATGATCATGACCGGCGTGGTCTCGTCGATGAGGACGCTCATCTACATCGCCCCCTTGATTGCCATGAGCTGCTTCACGGCCTCGTCGGTGGTGCCGTACTTGGTTTGGGAGAAGCCGAGCTTCTCGTACATGGCCCAACCTTGTTCCTGGTTGAATCCGCGGCTCTTCACGACGACCTTCTTTCCGTTCCCGAACTCCTCATAAGCGCGGGTGATACCCTCGGCCATGTCGGCGCAGTTGTTGATGCCTCCGAAGACGTTGACCAGGATGTAGCGGGTGCTCTCGTTTTGAAGCAGGATTCGCATAGCCTGATAGGTTTTCTCAGACGTGACGCCGCCGCCCAAGTCCAGGAAGTTATTGACGCGCCCGCCGTAATGGCGGATGGTGTCGGTAGTGGCCATGCCGATGCCCGCGCCGCCCGCCATGGTGCCGATATCGCCCGCGGGATCGAGCTCGATATAGGTGAGGTCGTGATCGGCGGCGTCCTGTTCCTGTGGGGAGAGCTTGCGCTCCCGGCGTGGGAGCATGGTGTAGTCCCCCTGGCGGAACAGCGCGTTGTCGTCGATGACGAGCTTGCAGTCGATAGCGACGAGGCTTCCGTCTTCGAGCACCGCGAGCGGGTTGATCTCGAGGGTGGTCGCATCGAGCTCGAGGCAGGCGCGCACGAGCTTTTCAGCGAACGCTGACACGTCGGCGACGCGCTGCTCAGAGAGCTCGAAACGAGAAGCGACTTCGGCTCGGAACGCCTTGGCATCGAAGCCGTGGGTCACATCGAAGTGCATGAGCTTCTCAGGCTCATTTGCGGCGAGGTCCTCGATCTCCATGCCGCCGAACGGCGTGAAAAGCATGATGAAGGCCCGATCCTTGGCGTCAAGCGTGACGCCAAGGTAGTATTCCTCAACAATGGGCAAAAAGCCGGTGACGGCAACTCCTTCCATCATGTGGCCGTTGATCTCGATCTGTTCGATATCGCTTTTGACCTTGAGGAATTCCTCCTGGTTCTTTACCACTTTGACAGCGCCGTGCTGGCCGCGGTGGCCAGCCATGATCTGGCCTTTGAGGACGCAGGGGAACCCTATGCCCTCGGGCAGCTCATCGTTCTCCACGAGGGGCGTGGGGTTCACCGGAATCCCGAAGCTCTCAAGCCTGCGCTTGCCCTCTATCTCAAGATAGTCCATTCATATCCCCTTTCATGCGGGGTGGGAAAACGACCCCGCATGCAGTTAACCTGGCCGCCGTGCCTTCCGTGCCCGGCGGCGCCGAAATGCCGTTTACCAGACCTTGGCCGGGTCGGGCATGTAGGACGCTTCCAGCGGGTAGCCCACGCGCGTGATGTTCAAGAGGTGCGTGTAGCTGAAGTTGCCGCTGAAGCTGTTATTGCCCCACGAGCCGCAGCCGAGGGTCGTGGTAGGGCCGAACCAGTTGGTGGGGCTACCCCCTCCCGTGGTGCCGGCAGGTTGGTTCACCACGCAGCGGGACACGGAGCACTGGACGGCGGCATACTCTACGTGCTCGGGGGTGTTGGAGTGCACGCAGATGCTGTGACCCTTGCCCTCGAACTCGAGATTCTCGACCATGTAGGAGACGCCCTGCTCCCAGTCCTCGTAGGTGTAGACGGCGCAGACCGGGCAGAGCTTCTCACGGCAGAGCTGCTCGTCGGCACCGACGGCCTCGGCTTTCACGAAGATGACGCGGGTGTCATCGGGGACCTCGACGCCGAGCTTCTTGCCGACCTCAGGGGCGGAGAGGCCGACCACGTCGCGCGATAGCGGACCGTTGCCCGGGAAGAGTCCCTCGCGAATCTTGGCGACGATTTCAGGGTCATCGATGCAGAGGGCGCCGTGCTTGCCAGCTTCTTCGATGAACTTGTCGTATTTGGCGGCCGGGACGAAAACGGTTTGTTCGCCCAGGCAGATTAGGCCGTTGTCGAAGCTTCGTCCGACGATGACCTTTTCCACGGCATCGGACATCTCTGCGTCCTCGTCGATGATGCACTGGACGTTGCCTTGGCCCACCCCGAGGGACGGCTTGCCGGAGGAGTAGGCGGCCTTGACCATGGCCGGGCCACCCGTGGCGACGATGATGTCGGCTGCTGCCATGAGCGCGGCGGAATCTTCGAGCGAGACATGCTCCAGACCAAGGACAAGGTCGCGCGGGAGGCCGAGTTTCTCGAGCTCGGCCTGGAAAAGCTCAACGCACGTCTTGGTGATTTCGATGCAGCGTGGATGTGGTGAAAAGATTACGGAGTTGCGCGTCTTGAGCGCGTAGGCAGCGTTGCACATGGGCGTGACGACGGGGTTGGTGGAGGGGATGATAGCCGCCACGACGCCCATGGGCTTAGCTACCTCGTACATATGGTGCTCATCATCGCGGGAGATCACCCCGACGCTCTTCTTGTCCTTGATGTACTGCCAGATGAGGGCGGCCTTGTTGCGACACTTGGCGATCTTGTCGGCCTCGTTGCCCATACGGGACTCCACGGCGGCCTGCGGGCCGAGCTCCTCGGCGTTGTCGTAGACGACTTTCAAGATGGCGCGCGCGGCAGCGTCGGCCTGCTCTTGGGTCATGAACTCAATCTGCTTCTGGGCGGCGCGGGAGCGCTCGACGAGCTCTTCGACAGACGGATAGCTCTGCTTTTCGGGCATGGTTTTCTCCTTCGGCTTTGCGTTGGTCGACGGTTCGGATGCGCGCTTCATGAGAGCCGTGCGAAAGCGACGCACGGCTGCAGCAGTACCGATTGGGATCGCGCAGAGGACAATTCAGTAACGGTGCGCCCTCTCGGTACCCGATTCGGTTGTTAGTGACGTTATCCAGGCGCGGTGTGCCTACAGCACCGAGAAGGTGGGCCAGAAGTTCATGAGAAACACGCCCAGGACTATGATGATCACGATGCGGACGATCATCATGGGCAGGCCGTACTTGAGCATATGGCCGGCTTCCAGGCCGTAGCCCGCGGGCACCGCGCGAATGGAGACGGGCAGCAGGAACTCCGCATCGAATGCCATGACGGTGATGCACCAGTACGGGATGGGGTTCAGCCCGAGTTGGGTCGTCAGCGCGATGACAAGGGGCACCGTGACCGCAGAGGACACCGTGGAGCTCGTGAGCTCGGAGATGAGGCAGGCAAGTAGCACGAAGACGATGATGGTGGTGATGCCGCCGTCGAGCGAGAAGCCCTGAAGGATGGTGGCGATGACGGAGGTGGCGCCGGAGCCGTTGATGAGCGTACCGATGGCCAGGCCGCCGGCAAAGAGGTACATCATGCCCCACATGACGCCCTTCTGGGCCTCATCCCAGCCCATGAGGGGTTTCTTCCCGTAGGTGAAGATGAATGACAGCATGCCCATGGCCACGAAGATGTAGGCCGGGACCAGGTTGGGAAGGATGTCGGCGAACAGCGGACGGCAAAGGGCGCCGAGGAACGCCAAGCCGAAGAAGATGCCAACCATGGCCTCGTTGGTCTTGATCTTGCCCATAGCCTTGTAGCCCTCGCGGAAGAACTCCTTAGACCCCTTGAGCGGATCGACCTTGTGGAACATGAGCATCATGAGAGCGAAGAACACGAGCATCGTCACGATGGTATAGGGCAGGAAGCGAATGATCCAGTCGAGGTACATGACCTCGATGCCGAGCTGTTCCTGCAGAAGCGAGATGGCCGTGACATTCATGGCGCCGCCGAGCGGGGTCACGATGCCGCCGAGGACGGTGCCCCAGCAGATGGCGAGGAAGATGGGCGGGCCGGAGGGGCAGTCGCGTAGGCTCTCGTAGCCAGCGGCCCGGAACATTGCCAAAGCGAGCGGGCAGAAGAGGGAGACGACCGCGATGTTGGGGAGCACCGCCGAGAACAGCAGGCTCGCGACGAACCAGACGATGAGCTGGGACGTGAGGGAGGGGCCGACAACCGCGAGAATCTTGTAGGCGACGCGGCGGTCGAAGCCGGTTGCCTTCCACGGTACTGTCAACAGGCAGGAGCCGAAGACCAAAACGATGCTCTCAGAGAAGTACTGAGAAATGACGTTTTCCATCGGAACGATGGAAAATAGCGCGTTGACCGGGATGGGAAGCAGTGCCGTGACCGTCAAATCGACGGGACGGGAAACCCACCAGAACACCATCCAGAGCAGCGTGCCCAATGCTTGGGATCCGGGGCCTCCGAACACGTTGGACAGGCCTAGCGCACATGCAGCGAACAACGCAGGACCGATGATGAGATAGATGATTCGCTTGGTGAAGTCCATGCCGCTATCGCTCCTTTCGACGAGATACCGATGAACATACCTTTCCATGCGCGCTCGGGCGCCATTCGCGCGCACGGTATCGCAGCCGGGACGTGCCCGGTTCCGATTGAAAGACAGGCAAGGACCATGGGCTGTCGCGTATCCGTCGTGCTTTCGGGCACTCGACATGTTGCCGGACGGTCCGAGCCGTAAACTGCTGCGTCAAAGGGTAATTGTCAAGACGGCAGCCATGCTGGTCATAGAGTCAATATGGGTAAAAGTTCCCAAAGATACGCCATCTGGCTACCTCGGTGGCGCTTCGGTCCTCCTTCTCTCCAAAGATGGCCATTTCGGCCACTGTCGCGTTCGTAAGCGACTACGTAAGATGTGCTTGAATGTAGAGACGGGTCCGGGAATCGTCCCGGTGTTTACGCTTCGAGAGGAAAAGAGGCAGGTGTGGCAGAGAGTGGAATCGTTTTCAACGTCCAACGCTACACGATTCACGATGGCCCTGGCTTGCGAACCGAGTTCTTTCTGAAGGGCTGTCCACTCCGCTGCCGCTGGTGTTCGAACCCTGAGAGCTGGGATCCCAAGATCCAGTATGGCGTCTACCGCACCAAGTGCATCGGGCTCGACAAATGCGGCGCCTGCATGGATGTCTGCGCGTGTCCCGAGGGGCTCTTCTTCAAGAAGGGTCGGCTCGACCGCATCGATTACCGTCTCGTTCCTGACTGCAAGCCCCTCTATGACGAGTGCCCTTCCGACTGCCTCAAACAGTGGGGTCGCGAGATGACGGTCGAGGAGTGCATGAGGACGGTTATCGCCGACAAGGGCTACTACGAGCGTTCCGGCGGCGGCGTTACCGTTTCCGGCGGCGAGCCCCTCCTGCAGAGCAAGTTCGTTGCCGAGCTCTTCCGAGCTTGCCGCGATGAAGACGTCCAGACCTGCTGCGAGACCACCTTCCACGTGGGATGGGCCGCCGTCGAGCGCATCATGCCCCTGACAGACATCTTCATCACCGACCTCAAGACCATGGACACCGAGGTACACCAGGAGTATACCGGTGCCGGCAACGAGGTGATCCTGGACCATATCAAGCGCGTCGTGGACGCGGGCGCGGACGTCATAGTGCGCATTCCGGTCATTCCCGGCGTCAACGATGGCGAGGAAAACATCTCGGCTACGGCCGACTTCATTCTGGACGAGCTGGGAAATCGTATCCAGATGCTCCAGCTCCTGAGCTTCATGCGCTTGGGCGTGGAAAAATACCAGTCGCTTGGCATGCCCTACGGCATGAGCGGCGTCAGGGTCAATCGCAAGGCGTTCCAGAAGCACGTGGAAGAGATCGCGGACTATTTCGCTGGCCGCGGCATTCGCTGTCGCGTCGGTAACAACGACGAGAAATAAGGCACCTATGGCGGAGAGGTCCGCCGGAAGATAAAGGAGGGTTTGTATGCCAACTGTTGACATGGCGAAGCGGAAGCACACAGACGCGTGCGGAACCGAGCCGTACGACAAGACCTATAGCCTCGGCTACCAAGTCCACCACGAGGATTGGTCTCCGTTCCCTCGCGTCAACCGTCTGCGCCAGACGTTTCTCGACCGAGAATACTACATCGATGTCGAGCGCCTGCGCCTCGTGACCGAGGCCTATCAGCAGTACGAGGAAGCGCCGCGCAAACTCCAGTGCGCCCACGCGTTCGACAGCGTCCTGCGCAACTGCAGCCTGTTCGTCTACGATGACGACCTCATTCTCGGCGAGATCGCCGCGCCCGCCAAGGCCTCTCCGATCTATCCTGAGTTTTCCGTGGACTGGATCATCCGGGAGTCCCAGAAGGAATTGGCGAAGGACGTCCCCGTGTTCTGGGAGCGCGAGCACGACCAGTTCTACTACCGCAACGACGAGGAGCGCAAGGAGGCCATCGAGCTCTGTGCCTGGTGGAAGGGCAAGACCGTCGAGGACCTGATCAACGCTCGCTTGGACTACGACCAGGTCAAGGGCTCTGAGGTCGGCGAAAAGATATTCCAGACAAATCTGTACCACTATGCGGGAACCGGTCACCTTGCTATTGACTACGATCGTCTCATGAAGCTCGGTTTCGACGGCCTCATCGACGAGGCCAAGAGAGGCCTTTCCGAACTTGACTACCGCGATCCAGAGTTTGGCGACAAGCGCGATGAGTATCAGGCCATGATCATCATGTATGAGGCCACCAAGGCTTATATCGAGCGCTACGCCACGCTGTGCGAGAGCACGGCTGTCGAGCAGACCGACGAGAAGCGTCGCGAGGAACTCCTCGCGATGTCTGCCAACTGCCGCGCCGTCGCCGGTCCTGCGCCCAAGAGTTTCTGGCAGGCACTCCAGCTCTTCCAGATCGCCACGGCGCTCATTCAGGTCGAGAGCAATGGCCACTCCATCTCCTACGGTCGTATGGACCAGTGGCTCTACCCGTTCTACAAGGCGGATATCGAAAACGGTTCCATCACCAAGGAATTCGCCCTCGAGCTGCTCGAGGTCGAGTACGTCAAGATGAATAACCCGACCAAGCTCAAAGACTTCGGATCCATGGCCGTTCGTAACGGCCGTGGGTTCGGCGGCGAATCCCTTACCATCGGCGGCATTGGCCGCGACGGCAAGGATGCCACCAACGATCTCACCTTCCTCATGCTCGAGGCCTCTGCTCATACGCGCATGATGAATCCGTGGGTTGCCGTCCGCATGCACGATGACACTCCCTACGAGCTCGCCGTCAAGGTCGTCGAGTGCATCCGCGCAGGCTACGGGCACCCCAAGATTTTCAACGACGCCCCAGCAATCAAGGGCATGCTCCGCAAGGGCATGACCATCGAGGAGGCGCGCGACTACTGCGTCGTGGGCTGCGTCGAGATCGATCTGCCCGGCAAGGAGTACGGCTGGCATGACGCCGCCTACATCAATACCCCCAAGATGATGGAGATGGTCCTGAACGGCGGCAAGAGCCTCAAGACCGGTGAGCAGCTCGGCCCCGATACGGGCAGCCTCGAGACCTACAAGTCCTTTGACGAGGTCCTCGCCTCCGTTGACGAACAGTTCGAGTATTGGACCAACCAGATCTGCAGCAGCCTGAACATCATTGATGCCGCGCATCACGATCGCAAGCCTCTTCCCTATGTTTCCGGCTTCTACCGGGAGTGCATGGAATCCGGCCACGATCTGGTAGAAGGTGGTGCCAAGTATAACGGCATCGGCCCCCAGGCCGCTGGCATGGGAACTTGCGCTGACTCTCTTTGCACCATCAAGCAGCTCATGTTCGACGAGGAGAGGGTCACGGGTGCCGAGCTCCTCCAGTGCGTCAAGGACAACTGGAAAGGTCACGAGAAACTCTACGCACTCGTGAACAGCTCCAAAGTCCACCACTACGGCAATGATGACAACTACGCCGATGAGCTCTTCAAATGGATGTTCGAGTGCTACTGCCGCCATATCGCCGGCCGTCCCACGCGCCGCGGCGGTCAGTTCAACCCGGGCGTGTACTCGGTTAACGCCAACGTGGCCATGGGCATGAACACCTTCGCCACGCTTGACGGACGCAAGGCGGGCGAAGCCATCTCCGACAACATGGCACCGGTTCACACCGATGCCGGATCGCACGATACCGAGGGTCCGACCGCGCTCGTGAACTCCCTCTCAAAGGTCGACCACAGCCTGGCCTCCAACGGCACGCTTATGAACATGCGCTTCCCGGAAGACGCAGTCGCGGGCACCCAAGGTCGCGACAACCTCGTGAGCTTCATCGAGGAGTATGTCCGCAAGCAGCCCATGCACGTCCAGTTCAATATCATGAGCGCCGCCAAAATGCGCGCCGCCCAGAAGCACCCCGAGGACTACAAGGACATGCTCGTCCGCGTGGCAGGCTACTCCGCGTACTTCGTCGAGCTGGGCAAGCCCTTGCAGAAGGATCTCATCCAGCGCACTGAGCTGCACTTCTAAGGTGCGCGGCGAACCGATCGACGTGAAGGACATCACCTGATCGAAGTGCCTGGACCAGCCTCGCCCGCCTTCCCGGCGGGCGAGGTGCCTTATGACGGGAAATCGTGTCTAGGAATAGGAGCAACTATGAACCCGTACACCTTCAAGATTCCGCAGACCGTCGAGTTCGGTATGGGAAGTCTGAAGAAGCTTCCGGAGATCCTACGGTCCGAGAGCTCCGATCATGTCTTCTTCATATCCGACCATGGCTTGGAGCGCATCGGCGTAGTCGACAAGGTCGCTGGCATCATCGAGGCGTCCGGCATCAAGGTCACGCGCTATCTCGAGGTCAAACCCAATCCGACCGTTCAAATTGTCGAGGAGGCGACTCGACTCTACGAGCAAAGCGGTGCGTCGAGTATCGTCGTCCTGGGCGGCGGCAGTCCGATGGACGTTGCCAAGGCCGTTGGCGTGCTTGCCACGTTCGGCGGAGCGATCACCGACTACGAGGGTGCCGGGAAGGTTCCCGGTCGCATCCTGCCCCTGACCGCCATCCCCACTACAGCGGGGACCGGCAGCGAGGCCACGGCCTCGGCGGTCATCTCCGATCACGTGCGCAACGTGAAGTTCTCCATCGTGAGCTACAACATCTTGCCGCGTTACGCGCTGCTCGACCCCGAGCTCATCATGACAGCCCCCGCGAGCGTTGCTGCTTCCTGCGGCATCGACGCGTTTATCCATGCCATGGAGGCCTACGTCTCACGTCAGGCGTCGCCCTTTTCCGATGCCATGGCCGAGAAGGCTATGGAGCTCATCGGCGCCAATCTGCGCCGTTTCGTGGCCGACCGCGCTAATGCTGACGCTGCTTGCGCCATGATGGCGGGCAGCAACCTCGCCGGCATCGCCTTCGCGTGGGCGCGCCTCGGCAACATCCATGCGCTGAGCCATCCCGTGAGCGCCTATTTCGGCGTTGCCCATGGCGTGGCCAACGCGATTCTCATGCCCCATGTGGTGGCCTACAACGCGCTCGCGGATACCGGTCGCTATGAGAAGATTTACCGCTACCTGCACCAGGGTCCTGTAAAGGATTTCGAGTCCCTGATGCTCGTGGACGAGCTCGTCAAGCTCAACGCCGAACTCAAGATCCCTGCGCGTCTCTCCGAGGTGGGCGTAACCGACGAGCATTTCGAAGCCATGGCGGCAGACGCCATGGGTACGGTGAACGTGCCGGCGAACCCCCGTCAGAGCACCGTCGCCGATCTCATCGACCTCTACAGGGCATCGCTCTAGCGCCATCCTCTCTTTAAGCCGGGGCCGCTGCGGTGCGCAGCGGCCCCGGCGCATATCTGGGCTTCCTGCCTGACCCCTCGATGCGCGCATATCGGGCGTCCCGGTGCCCACTCGAGGACGGAAGGCGTGGTGGTTTTGCAGGTCGGGGTTTTGTGCGTATGCGAGCGGACATTTTCGGTACAATGCAGACCATGACTGTCGCTCAGCGCCCCAGGAGGTCCCCTGCCCGATGGCAACCATGAACGATAAAGACTACTACGCGATTCTCGGTGTATCCAAGGATGCATCGCAGAAGGAAATCCAGAAGGCGTTTCAGCAGAAGGCGCGTAAGCTGCATCCCGATGTGAACAAGGCACCCGATGCCGAAGAGCGTTTCAAAGAGGTTTCCGAGGCGTATGCGGTGCTCTCTGATGAGCAGAAGCGCGCACGATACGATGCGATGCGCTCGGGCAACTCGTTTGCAAGCTATGGTGGCTCGGCGGCGCAGCATCCGTATGGCGCGGGAGCCGCGCGCGGATCCTATTATGGCGGCTTCGGAGGTTTCGGCGGGTTCCCCTTCGGCGGTGCGTGGGGCGAGAGCCGCAGGCCAGGGCGTCAGAGCTCGCAGGCGTTCAACCCGGAAGAGGGCGCCGATGTGGTGGTTGACATCGACCTTACGCCCGAGCAGGTAAAAAACGGCGCCCGCAAAGCCGTGAAGTACCGCCGATATGAAACCTGCCAGCATTGCCATGGCGTGGGCTCCGTTTCTTCTGAGCATGCCCACGCGTGCCCGAGCTGCGGAGGCACCGGTGCTATGGGCGTGGATATGTCATTTCTCTTCGGCGGCGGCATGTTTCAGATGGTTTGCCCGGAATGCAACGGCTCGGGCAAGGTCATCAACGACCCCTGTCCAGATTGCGGAGGTTCCGGTCGGCGTCAGGTGATGTCCGAGGCGGTCATCGAATTTCCCGCGGGCGTGCACGATGGAAGCACGGTGCGCGTGAGCGGTCTGGGCAATGCGGGCACCAACGGCGCGGCGGCGGGAGACCTCGTCGGTCGCGCGCGGGTTGCCGCGGAACGCCTTGAGGGGCAGGCACAAAAAGGGTTCCGTGCTATGGGATTGTCCGCGCCGTTTCTGCTGCTGGCGCTGCTTGGCGGTTCTGTTAGCGTTATCGCGCTTGTTGGCCTGGCGTTCTTTATATGGGGACTCGTGAATGTGCTGCGCGAGGTTCCCGGCCATCGATCGTTCATCTGGTTCAAGCGCGGTCTCGCGGTCTTCGCGCACGGGATGGCGAATACGCTGCTCTGGGTGCTTCTTCTCCTATGGTTTGCGAGCTGCTCGCGCGGGCTTTACTACCGTCCGATGGTCTGGTATTAGGCCGCTGCCCTGCGCTGCATATACCCATGTGTGTCGCCGCGTGGGTTGGTTGTTTATGTGGGTCAGCTCTGGGGTAGTATGGATGCTGCATGTTTTTCCGCTGCATAGTTCGGTGCGCCTGAATGGCGCTGAAGAGGGGGAAGGTTCGTATCGTGCCGGGATCGAAGGATTATTACGAGATTTTGGGCGTTGACCGCGATGCCGATCAGCGCACCATCAAACGCGCGTTTCTCAAGAAAGCGCGCGAGGTGCATCCAGATGTCTCCGACGATCCAAACGCCGAAGAGAAGTTCAAAGAGGTCAACGAGGCGTATTCCGTGCTTTCGGACGAAGAGAAGCGCGCAAACTATGACCGCTACGGTACAGCCGATGGCCTCGGCGGAAACGGGTATGTCGATTTCAGCGACATCTTTAGCGGCATGGGCATGGACGATATCTTCTCGTCGTTCTTCGGCGGTGGCCGCTCCGGTTCCGGTTCGAATCGGAGCACGCGTCGCCGTGGCCGCGATATGGCCATCTCGATCACCATCACTCTTGAAGAGGCGGCGCTCGGCTGCACGAAGACCATTAGCTACGACCGCCTTGCCCCGTGCGAGGATTGCCGCGGCACCGGCATGGCCGATGGCGCACAGGAGACGACCTGTCCCCGCTGCCATGGTACGGGGTATGTCACCACGGTGCAGCGCTCGCTCTTCGGGCAGGTCCAATCCTCTTCACCGTGCCCGGACTGCAACGGCGATGGCACGGTCATCGATAAGCCGTGCGATATGTGCGATGGACAGGGACGCACGCCGACGCACGAGAAGCTCGACCTTCAGATTCCCGCCGGCATCGTATCGGGAAGGCGGCTGCGCGTGCGCGGCTATGGCGAGGCGGGCTATCGCGGCGAGGCTCCGGGCGATCTGCTTGCAAGCGTTGCTGTTGCCGAGCACGAACGGTTCCAGCGTTCGGGCGATGACCTATTGTGCGCCATATCCATTTCGATTGCCCAGGCGGCGCTCGGGTGCACGGTTGCGGTTGCGGGCATCATGCCCGATGAGACCATCACGTTTACGGTTCCTGCCGGTGTTCAGTTCGGCGATACCGTCGAGGTCGAGGGCATGGGCATGCCTCGTTCCGGCATGGATGGCCGAGGGCGAGCCATCGCGCAGGTGCGCATCGAGGTTCCGCGCAAGCTCAGTGGAGAGGCGCGCAGCCTGCTCGAAAAGTATGCCGAGGTCATGGACGAGGACGTTGCAACGCGGCGCACCGTCGGCGAACGCATTCGCGACGCGATCGATGACATCCTCGATTAGCGGCAAGGGACATTCGTGGCGAATCCGTTTGTTTCCGTTGTCAACCTGGGATGCCGGGTAAACCGTGTGGAGTCGAGCCACATGGAGCGCGAGCTTGCGCGTGCCGGCTTCACGTTCGTCGACCCCGACGAGGCGGAGCTCATCGTTATCAATACGTGTGCGGTGACCGGTGAGGCCGAGGCGAAGACCCGCAAGGCGGTCCGCCATGCGCTCGCATATTCGCAAGAGCCGTTCGTGCTCGCGACGGGATGCGCGGTCTCACTGCACCCAGACGCGATCAGCGCGCTTTCCGACCGCGTCGTCGTGGAGCCCTCTAAGGCTGAGGTGGTTGGCTGGGCCCAGCGCCTTCTTGGACGCGCGCATCCTACGGGTAGCTCGGAGGAACCCGTCTCACCGGTGGCAGGAACTGCCCATCAGCAGGCGCGCGTCGGCGTGAAGATACAGGATGGCTGCAACCATCGGTGCACCTATTGCATCGTGTGGAAAGCACGCGGGCCTGAGCGTTCCGCAACCGTCGAGGCGGTGCTTGAGCAGGTGCGCGCTGTCGAGGCCTCAGGGTCGCCCGAGGTCGTGCTGACGGGGGTCAACCTGGGAGCGTATGACGGATCGAGTAAGACCGATGAGCACGTGAGGATCGATGAGCTGCTCGAGATCATCATGCGCAAGACCACGATGCCCCACATTCGGCTCTCATCAATTGAGCCCATGGATGTCACCGACCGCCTTATTGAGCGCATCGCCGCCTCCGGCGGACGGGTCGCGCCGTTTTTGCACCTGCCTGTACAATCCGGCTGCTCCGCGACGCTCGCGCGCATGGGGCGCCCGTATAGCGCCGAGGAGTTCGAATCGCTCTGCATGCATGTTCGAGATGCCGTGCCAAGCATCGCGCTTTCGTGCGACCTCATCGTTGGGTTTCCCGGCGAGACGGATGAGGAGTTTTCCGAATCGCTTGCGCTTTGCAATCGCGTCGGGTTTTCACGGATGCACGTGTTTCGCTATAGCGCGCGCCCGGGTACGCCGGCAGCCGAAATGCTCGACCAGGTGCCGCCGGCAGTAAAAGAGGAGCGCAGCCGTGCGGCGCGCACGCTCGCATCGAAGCTCGCCTGTGCCGATGCGCGCGCTCGCGTCGGCACCACAGAGCGGGCGGTCATCGAGACCGGCCGGCGGGGCACGCTCGCCTCGTTTCATCGCGTGATGGTCGAGAATCTCTCGGCTTCCGGCGTCTCGGCTCCTGCGATCGTCGACGTTGATATCATGGGAGTGCAGGAATCTGGTTTGGTGCTCGCACGTCTTAGCCCGGCGCAAACGGCTGCTTCGTCTGCCAAGGAGGTTTGATGGATACTGCGACCGTGAGGCTCACAATTCCGGACGGGGTCGATCCGGTTCGCATAACCGGTGGGGGCGATGCGCTGCTTCGTGTGATCGAGGGTTCGACGAGCGCATCGATCGTGGTGCGCGGGCGCTCGATTGCGCTCTCCGGCTCTCCCAGCGAGGTCGAGCTGCTTACGCGGTTGTTCACCTATCTCATCAGCGAGGCGCGTGCGGGTGACGCTCCAACCGAGGCCGAGGTCACGCGTGCCCTGCAAACGCTGCGCGAGAGCGCCATGGATCTATCCGGGTTTCGCGATGATATCCTGCTAACCTACCGCGGCAAGGCGATCCGTCCTAAAACGGTGGGGCAGAAGCGGTATATCGATGCGATTCGCTCGAGCACGGTTACATTCTGCCTCGGTCCTGCGGGCACCGGGAAAACGTATCTTGCCATGGCGATGGCGGTCGCTGCGCTCAAGCGCCACGAGGTCGGCCGCATCGTGCTGACGCGTCCGGTCGTCGAGGCAGGGGAGAGCCTTGGATATCTCCCTGGAACCCTCCAGGAGAAAATCGACCCGTACGTGCGCCCGCTGTTCGACGCGCTATTCGATATGACCGACATGGAGCGCGGGGGTGAGCTCGTTGAACAGGGGATCATCGAGATCGCGCCCCTTGCCTACATGCGCGGGCGCACCTTGAACGACGCGTTCGTGGTGCTTGACGAAGCGCAGAACACCACCCCCGAGCAGATGAAGATGTTTCTTACGCGTTTGGGGTTCAACTCGAAATTCGTCATTACCGGAGACACCACGCAGCGCGATTTGACGGGGCGGCGCGGAGGGCTCACGGATATCGAGCGCATTCTTGCAGGGGTCGATGATGTCTCCTTCATCCATCTGGGTCGAAGCGACGTGGTGCGCCATTCGCTCGTGGGGCGCATCGTAGCGGCCTACGATGCATTCGACGAGGAGTCTGAGAAGGCGGCCGCTGCGGGCACATCGAACGCGTCGAGTGCATCGCGCGCGCATCCATACAAGACCGCAAAGCAGAACCGCCGCACGCAGCGCGGCGAGCAGCGCACGGCAGGTGACGGTGACGCGCCATGCTGACCATGCTGATTTCAAATGACGACGCGCTCGATACGCTTATCGACGAAGCCGAGGCGAAGGCGGCGTGCGAAGCGGTGCTGGCTGCTGAAGGGATTGCGGGCGACGCAGAGGTCTCCCTCTCGTTCGTTTCGGCCGACGAGATGCGCTCGCTGAACGCAGCGTGGCGCGGCATCGATGCGCCGACCGACGTCCTTTCCTTCGCGCTTATGGAGGGGGAGGATGCCGGTGCGGCATCTTTTGGTAAAGCGGCGCCCGAGCTCGGCGACATCATTCTTGCTCCCGAGGTCATCGCACGTCAGGCCGGGGAGTTCGGCAACACGCCGGTAGAAGAGTGTCGCCTTATGCTTGTGCATGGCATGTTCCATCTGCTCGGATACGATCATGTGTCTGCGAGCGAAGCGATCGAGATGGAGCGCCGCGAGCTTTCGGTGCTGCAAACGCTTGCGATCGCCCGCGGGGAGGATCCGCGCATGGTGAAGATCGGGCCTACGACCCGCCACGAAAACGATTGATCGGATTGCGAGGGCCTTATGATTCCAGGATCAGATCGCGATCACCCCGCCTTTCTCACTTCGTTCGGCTATGCCATCGAGGGCTTGCGCACGGCCATCACAACCGAGCGCAACATCAAGGTGCAGCTGATCGTTGGCGCTGCGGCGGTTATTGCTGGGTTTGTGCTCAAAATCGACGCCATCTCATGGGCGCTTGTGATACTCTGCATTGGCCTTGTGCTTTTCGCCGAGCTTGTAAACACCGCCATCGAAGCGATCGTCGACCTCGCCACCCAGGAGCTTCACCCGCTCGCAAAACGCGCGAAGGACATCGCGGCGGCAAGCGTGTTCATCCTCTCGATTATGGCCGGCGTGGTGGGGCTTATCATTTTTGCGCGCGCTGCGTGCGCGGTATCGTAGATGTCTGAAACGGTAGGTTTTACGATGGCTGATATGGTCGAACGCGATCCATTTGAGGGCATGACCGACGAAGCGCTCGATGCACTGGCTGAATCAGCTGAGGCGTCCGATGTTTCTGCCGGGGTTGCCCCCGATGGCTTCCGAAGCGGCTTCGTCGCACTCGTGGGGCGTCCCAACGCAGGCAAGTCCACGCTTATGAACGCGTGCATGGGCAAGAAGATGGCCATCACGTCGCCCGTTGCCCAGACGACGCGGCGGCGCATGTGCGGCGTGGTGCGCCGCGAGGGCGTGCAGATCGTGTTCGTAGATACGCCGGGACTGCACAAACCGCACGATTCACTGGGAAACGCGCTCAACCGCAGCGCGCTTTCCGAGCTCAGCGATGTCGATGTGGTCTGCTTTCTCATCGACGCCTCGAAACCCGTCGGGCGCGGGGACGCATGGGTGGCGAAGCGCGTGGCGCAGAGCACCGCCAAGCGCGTTCTGGTGCTCACCAAGGCCGATATCGCCTCGCCCGAACTCGTCGCGAAGCAGATCGAGGCGGCGCATGAGCTCTGTGCGTTTGACGACGAGATCGTCCTCTCGGCGACCGAGAACTTCAATGTCGATGCGTTCATCGACGTGGTCGCGCGCTACCTGCCCGAAGGGCCGCAGTGGTTTCCCGAGGGCATGCCGACCGACATGTCCGATGAGATGCTCGTCGCCGAGTTCGTGCGCGAGAAGCTGCTGACGCGCACCCGGGAGGAGGTTCCGCATTCGGTGGGCGTAGCGTGCGACTCATTTGAGCGCAAACGCGATGTGCTGGTGGCGCATGCCACGATCTATGTGGAACGCGAGGGGCAGAAGGGCATCGTCATCGGCAAGCGCGGTGAGATGCTCAAGCACGTGGGCATCGACGCACGGCGCGACCTCGAGCGCATCTTTGGCTGCAAGGTCTATTTGGAACTCGGCGTGCGCGTGCAGCCCCATTGGCGCGAGGACGCGCGTGAAATTCGCCGGCTGGGCTACGCGGCTGACGAGTAGCGCGGCTCCTCTGGTTTGGGCTTGCTGATACGACGGGAGCGTTGGTACGGCATCGGGTGGAAGAACATATCGGACGAAGGCCATTGTGCTCGATAAGACGAAGCTGCGCGAGACCGATCTTATCTTCACCCTGCTTGCGGAAAACGGCACGCAGCTGCGGGCAGTCGGTAAGGGCGCTCGAAAGCCGGGAAGTCGCCTTGCCGCGCGGTGCGAGCTTGGCTGCACGGTTGATGCGCTGTTCGCACGGGGGCGCTCGCTCGACGTGATATCTGAAGCGACGCTCGTTGACGCCCCGTTGGGCGCGTCTCCGTCATACGAACTGCTCTCATCGGTTAGCGCGCTTGTCGATGTCGCGCGCTATTGCTGCTTCGAGGATGCCGAGGATCCCTTCGTGTTCGCCATTACCGCGCGGGCGCTTTCGGTGCTCGCGGGCGATGGCACCGGTTCGCTCGACGGCGTCCATCTCGATCTGGTGGTCGCGGCATATGTGTTCAAGCTCCTCGCGCATCTGGGGTATCATCCCGATTTTTCGTCGTGTGTGGCCTGCGGAGACGCGGCGGTGACCTACTTTTCCGGCACCGCGGGGGGCTTGCTGTGCGCGTCGTGCGCCTCGAGCATTCCCGGTGCGGAAGAAGTTGACCGCACCACGGTGGAATGGCTTCGCTCGCTCATGGCGCTGCGCTTGGATGAGCTTGCGGCGGCTCCGTGCGATAGCGCAACCGCAACGTTTCTGCTGGTGCTTGCGCACACGTGGGCTGCCACGCATCTCGATGCCCGCTTGCGTGCGCTGGAGTTCATGCTTGGCTGCTAACGCTTGGTGCAAAGCGGCTTCCTTCGCGTGCTGTGCATGCGCCGATCGCGCCGGGCGGCATGCGATACGGTGCGGATTTCTTGTACCACGAATCTGATGTGCGGCATAGGGCGGCGTTGTGCTACACTACTCCGCTGTTGGTACCTTCTGCTTAGACGCACGCTGCACCGGCGGCTTCTCAGCATAAGGCGAATCGAAGACGGAACGCCCCGTCGAAAGGAAAGGTGTGTTATGACGGTATCGAAGGAGCGCAAGGCCGAGCTCACCGCCGAGTTTGGCAACAACCCGCAGGACACCGGCAACCCGAAGGTTCAGGTCGCCATCGCAACTGAGCGCATTCGCGAGCTCACCGAGCACATGAAGACCCACCCGAAGGACTTCCACACGCGCCGCGGTCTGCTCATGATCGTTGGTCGCCGCCGCCGCCTGCTGTCCTACATCAAGAAGAATGACGTTGTGGAGTATCGTGAGCTCATCGCGAAGCTTGGCATCCGCGACAACATCCAGTAACGTCGCATTCCACACCTCGGACGCGAAGCCCCTGCAGGCAGTGCCTGTGGGGGCTTTTTATGATGGGCGAGATGGTTTCCAAGAAGCCCTGTTCCACATAGGGGCTCGCGCACGGCTCGCACGGGACGCGTTAGCCCCGCCGATAGATGCATCTGCGCATCCGTGCATGGGGCAGCATCGTGTCCTGGGGCTCAAGAAGTGAACAGCGGTGTTTTCACAGCTGTGGCGAACGCCTTTGACATGGTTGCAGCTCGAGAATTAGCCGATATATCGTCCGAAAGGGCTCCGTAGATCCGAATAAGAGCGGGCGGGAGCCTTTGCAACTTGTTCGCGCGCACCTACTCGCATAACTGCGCCAGCAGTGCCTTGCACCCGCGGAGAACGTCGCGGTAGGTCGTGTCGAAATCGTGCGTATACCAGGGGTCTGCCACGTCTGGCGCGCGATCGCAGGGGAGCCCGTCGGCATATTCCAGCAGCTTGTGTACCTTTCCTTTAGGATCTCCCTTGAGCATGCGACGCATATTGCGCACGTTGGCGCTGTCCATGCCGACGAAGAGGTCGAAGCGGTCGTAGTCGCTTGCACGTAGCTGCACCGCGCGCTTGCCGGCGCACGAGATGCCGTGCGCGCGCAGTACGTGCTGTGTGCCCGGATGCACCGGGTTGCCGAGCTCCTCTGTGCTCGTGCCCGCCGAGGCGATGAAAAGCTCGTGTGCTCGTCCCGTGCGTTTCGCCAAGTCTTTCATAACGAATTCTGCCATGGTTGAACGGCAGATATTGCCGTGGCAGACGAACATGATCCTGTGCATGGTGGCATCCTTCCTCATGGCTCCGCATGGCGCGTCATGGTCGCAGCTTGTGCAGCGCTTATTGTACCGGTTGGGCTGGACAGGCATTCTACTGCAACGTGGGGCGAGCGCGATCGCGCGCTCGCCCCAGCTGGAAGATGCTCGGTAGGGGAATCGCCTTTTATGCGAGGGTGCTTAATACCCAGTCGACGTCGGTGGTCGTCTTGAGCTTCTCGACGACCTGTTCATTTTCGAGGATCTTGCAGATGTTCGCCAAAACCTCGAGATGCTCCTCGCCCTTGCCGGCAATACCGAAGACCAGATAGGCGTTTTCTCCATCGAAATCCACGCCGTCGGGATACTGCTGGAACACCACGCCCGTTTCCTTGACAAATTCCTTAGCAGTTCCCGTGCCATGCGGAATGGCAACGCCCATACCCAGATAGACGCTGGTGAGCTTGTCGCGCTCAACCATGGCATCCACATACGACTCATCGACGCACCCAAGCTTCACAAGCAAGCTTCCCGATGCGCGGATCGCATCGACGCGCGGCAACGTTGCACAGCCGAGCTGGATTCCGTCACACGTCAAGGCAATCGCTGGCGTTTCGGGCTTCGCGGGTTCAGCGGCCGGTGCGGGCGCAGGCTCGATAAGTTCAGCGGCTTTGGACATCTGCGTCAGCGCGTCATAGAGGTTGTCGAGCGCGGGGTCATCGAGGAAGTTATCGATGGGCACGATCTGTGCGTTCGGCGCGCTCTTGCGGGCACGCTCGGAAAGCACGCGCTGGCAAACCACGATATCGGCTTCCGCAGGGACGGTATCGACACTCGAGTGCTTAACGCTCAGGTCGGGGCGATCGGCCTTGATGCGGTTACGGAAGCGCGTGGCGCCCATCGCCGACGAGCCCATGCCGGCATCGCAGGCAAAGATAACCAGCCCGTTGGCGGTATCGGAGATGACGGCGGCCTCGGCGGCACCTTTCATTTCGCGCATCTGCTCGGTCGCCTGGTCAAGGCCTTGCGCGTCCGCGCTTCGCACGATCGGAGTCGCGACCGCGAAGGACACGCCCGCGGCGATCGCCACGCCGACAAGGTTGCTGAACAGGCACTCGGGCGGCGTCATGCTAATGAACGCGATGATGGAGCCCGGCGAGACGGGGGCGACCATGCCAGAGCCCATCAGGCTGAACCACGCGATGGCGCATAGGTTGCCCAAAATGGGCGCCACGATGATTTTGGGATTCATGAGCACGTAGGGGAAATAGATCTCGTGGATGCCACCGAAGAAGTGGATGATGACCGCGCCGGGCGCAGACTGACGGGTCTTCTTGTCGCGGCAGAACAAGCAGTAGGCGAGCAGCACGCCTAAACCGGGACCCGGGTTCGCCTCGAGCATGTACATAATAGAGCGACCGGTCTCCTGCACCTGAGTAAGCCCAATGGGCGTGAAGATGCCGTGGTTGAGGGCGTTGTTCAAAAACAACACCTTTGCGGGCTCGATAAAGATGGCAAGCAGGGGCAGCAGACTGTAATTGATGAGTACGCGTACGCCGGCCGTCAGCACGGCCAAGATGGCACCCATAACCGGACCGATGACCACATAGCCAAACATGGCAAGCAGCATGCCGATGATGCCGAGCGAGAAGTTCTCGACAAGCATCTCAAAGCCGGAGGGGGTGCGGCCATCCATGAGCTTGTCGAAGGTTTTGATGACAAGCCCGGCAAAGGGACCCATCACCATAGCGCCCATCAGCATGGGGTAATCGGGCGCACCGATGATACATCCCACAACGGCGATGGGGCCGATGATGCGACCGCGATCGCCACCGACCAGGTAACCGCCCTGAGCCGCGATAAGGATCGGAATGAGATAGTCAAGCATGGGGGTGGTCATCTCGGCGAACGATTCTACTGGGAACCAGCCGCTTGCCGAGAAGATGGCGGTAAGAAAGCCCCAAGCGATGAAGACCCCGATATTGGGCATGACCATGCCGCTCAAGAACTTGCCAAACTTAGACACGCGCTCCTTGATGGACATTAGTTCCCTCCCTTCGGATAGACCGAACGCAGTCAGTCTACCGTACGAATAGATGCGTTTTCGTTTCGATGGGCTGAACTATAAAGACTTACGAACTGTAAATAGCAGATAGGTTAGTGATTGCCGATAAACGGTCGATATTTAACGGTAAACGGTAAAAATCAGCTTGTTTTCGAGAAGTAGAACTTCCGAATTGACAGAATCAAGGGCAGGTATATCCTATCAATAGTTTTCGTTTCGATAATAGTAATTGTTGGAACAGCGGTTCACAGACTTGTTTGCACGCATGAGGTTGTCTCGATTGCTTCTCGCACGCATGGACGCGACACATGTCGCGAAGGCAGACGGAGAGCCCGGGCAATCGAGCAACACAGGCCACGCGGCGGGTATGTGATTCGCCCGCGAACGCGGAAGGGAAGGCGCGCAGATGATGTACACCGTGACGCTCACCCCGGCGCTCGATAAAACGGCGCGCGTCGATTCGCTGACGCCCGATCGCGTGAACCGGGTGACGGAGTGCCGCGTCGATCCGGGCGGCAAAGGCATCAACGTGTCGAATGCCATCGCGAACCGCGGCGGGGAAAGCACCGCGCGTGTGCTGCTCGGCGGAAACGTCATGAGCGACGGTACCGCGGCTGCCGATCGCGCCACAATCCATCTGCGTATCGACCAGGTCTCGTTCGAAACGTTGTAACAGCTCAATCCCGTGCGTCAGGTAGTGCAAGTGCGTGCGGGCATCGCGAAAGGAACACCATGAAGGCAAAAGCGGTCCGTCTCCATGCAGCGAACGATCTGCGTCTGGAAGAGTTCGAACTTCCTGCGATCAAAGACGACGAGGTGCTCGTGCGGGTCGTGTCAGATAGCATCTGCATGTCTACCTATAAATGCGCGACGCTCGGTATTGAGCATAAACGCGTGCACGATGACGTGGCAGAGCACCCGGCAATCATGGGCCATGAATTTGCCGGCGACATTGTTGAGGTAGGTGCCAAGTGGGCGGATCGCTTCAAGCCTGGCATGAAATTCACCATTCAGCCGGCGCTCAACTACAAGGGCACCATGTGGAGCCCGGGATACTCCTATGAGTTCTGCGGCGGCGATGCAACGTATTGCATTTTGCCGGCCGAGGTCATGGAGTGCGACTGCCTGCTCGAGTATACCGGCGAGGCGTACTACCAGGCATCCCTTGCCGAACCGATGAGCTGCTCGATCGGCGCATTCCACGCGGCATATCACACGCAAGCGGGTGTCTACGAGCACGAGATGGGCATTCGCGAGGGAGGCAAGCTCGCCATTGTGGCGGGTGCCGGTCCTATGGGTCTCGGCGCGCTGACCTATGCGCTGCACTGCGATCGTCGCCCGTCGCTGGTGATGGTTGCCGATATCGACCAGGCGCGGCTTGACCGTGCAGCCGTGCTCTTCCCACCCGAGGAGGTCAAGACCGAGACGGGTATCGATCTGGTCTTCATCAACAACGGCGCGTACGACGATCAGGTTGCGGCGCTGCGCGAGGTGTCGGGTGGCACCGGCTTCGATGATGTGCTGTGCTATGCCCCGGTTGCTCCGGTCGTCACGCTTTCCGCGGCGATCTTGGGACGTGACGGGTGCCTGAACTTCTTCGCCGGCCCCACCGATAAGCACTTCTCGGCTCCGGTGAACTTCTATGACGTGCACTATAATTCAACGCACGTCATGGGCACTACAGGCGGCAACACGGCCGACGAGATCGAGTCGCTTGAGCTGACGGCGGCAGGACGCATTGACCCGGCTGTGATGGTGACGCATGTGGGCGGCCTCGATGCCGCGGCCGAGACCACGCTCACCCTGCCCACGATTCCCGGCGGCAAGAAGCTCATCTACACCCACGTCGAGATGCCCCTGGTAGCTCTCGATGAGCTGCGCGAGAAAGCAGCCGAGGACGCGCGCTATGCGGGGCTGGCCGACATCGTGGAGGCAAACCGCGGGCTTTGGTGCCCTGCCGCCGAGCGGTACCTGCTCGAGCATTGGGCTGCATAAGGGGCCGCGCGATTTTCGTGTGTGAATGCCCGCGCTCTTTGAAACAGTGCGGTTAAGAGCCGTGCCTGGTTGCGAGAAGTTGCAGCCGGGCACGGCTGTTTCGCCGTACAATAAGGCTCGATGGTCAACAGCGTGCAACACGGGTTGCACTGCGTAAGGGAGTCGTATATGGCGGTATCGGTCGTCGAGGAGCGTCGCGAGCGCATCGTGCAGCTCGTGAACGCCGAGGGCAGCGTCTCGTTTGCTCAAATCAAGCAGCTGTTTCCCGATGTGTCCGACGTTACCCTGCGTACCGACTTGAAAACGCTCGATGCCGAGCGCCGCATCGTGCGCATTCACGGTGGGGCGCGATCGGTGGAGTTTGTCATCGGTACCGATGGCCTGCTCGATAGCCGATCAACCCGTAACGTCGATGCCAAAAGCACGATCGCACGCAAGGCCGCCGAGCTCATTCGTCCCGATAGCACTATCTTTCTCGATTCGGGGAGCACGACGACGATGCTTGCGCGCGCGCTTCCGAACGAGCGCCTGCTTGTGTTTACCAACAGCATCACCTGCGCGGCTGAACTTGCGAAGCTCGAGACGGCGCGCTCGATCGTGATCGGGGGCAACCTCAACCGGTACAGCCTTTCGCTGAACGGCGGCCGGAGCGTGGAGGACGTGCGGCAACTCAACTTCGACCAGCTCTTCCTCGGTGTGACGAGCTATTGCACAAACTCGGGGTTTACCTGCGGTTCCGACGAGGATGCCGCGCTCAAGCGCGCGTGCATTGAGCGGGCGGAGCGAACCGTCGTGCTCATCGATGCCAGCAAGATCGGGCGGCATAGCACGTTTAAGATCTGCGACCTCGAAGCGATCGACATGGTCGTTTCGGACGGTCAGCTGCCCGAAGATTTCTTACGTTCCTGCGAGATGGCCGGGGTTGAAGTTCGCTAGGCTCAAGGCCTGTGCCAAATATGCACGCTGACCGCTGTCCCGCGCATGCCGCACGTGTCGTTTCCCTATGGTTACTCCGCGAAACTGCTGCTATGTTGCCGTTTATATGAGCACGTTGTGCTATCGTATCACCGTTTGTGACGGGTAATAGGAGATACCGCGTGCAATGGGGCACGCGACGACAAAGGAGAACCATGACACTCGTATCGAAGACCTTTGAGCTCTATGGCAAGACCTACACCCTGGAATCGGGGGAGCTTGCCAAGCAGGCAACCGGAGCGACCTTGGTAAAGCAGGGCGATACCACCGCGCTTGTGACCGTTGTGGTGTCCAAGGAGCGCAAGAACTACGATTTCTTTCCACTGACCGTTGATTTCAACGAGAAGCTCTATGCGGCAGGCCGCATTCCGGGCGGATACCTCAAGCGCGAGGGCCGTCCGACCGAGAAGGCCACGTTGACGGCGCGCATGATCGACCGTCCCATCCGCCCAAGCTTCCCGGAAGGCTTCCGCAACGAGGTTCAGGTCGTCGCCACCTCGCTTGTGGCCGATCAGGTGAACCCCGTTGATGTCATCTGCACCATGGGCGCCTCGCTCGCCCTTACGCTCGGCGGCGTGCCGTTCGAAGGCCCGCTCGCATGCGTGCGCGTCGGCCGCAACAAGGAGACCGGCGAGTTCATCGTGAACCCCACCTATGAGGAGCGCGAGAACTCCGACCTCGACCTCGAGCTTGCAGGCACCCGCGATTTCATCTCGATGGTGGAAGCCGGCGCGGACGAAGTCACCGAGGATGACATGCTTGCCGCCATGCAGTTTGGCCAAGAAGCCATCGGTGTCTTCTGCGACGCCCAGCTTGAGTTCGTCGAGGAGTGGGAGCGCGTCAACGGCGCCATCGTGCCCAAGGAGTATCCGCTCGACGAGCCGGTGCCCGAGGTGCACGACCGCGTCTTCGCCCACTATGATGAGATGTATGCGGCGCTTGCAGACGCCGACAAGCAGAGCCGCATCGCGAAGGTCGACGAGCTGAAGGCGGCTATCGCTGCCGAGTTCACCGAGGAAGAGCAGCTCATGTGGGAGCGCGAGATTCCGGTGAATCTGAAGAAGCTCGAGAAGCAGGCTATGCGCACCATGGTTGTCGAGACCGGCGAGCGCGTCGACGGGCGCGGCGCTACCGAGATCCGTCCCATTATGGTGAAGGGTGACTACCTACCGCTCGTACATGGATCCGGCCTGTTCCAGCGCGGTCAGACGCAGGTGCTTTCGGTGCTCTCGCTCGGCATGCTCAACGAGGCGCAGCGTCTCGATACGATCGAGCCCGTCGAAGGCAAGCGTTACATGCACCAGTACAACTTCCCGCCGTTCTGCACGGGCGAGACCGGCCGCATCGGTTCGCCGAAGCGCCGCGAGATCGGCCATGGCAACCTTGCCGAGCGCGCGCTGCTGCCCGTCCTGCCGTCCGAGACGGAGTTCCCGTACGCCATTCGTGTGGTATCTGAGGTCATGGAGTCGAACGGGTCTTCCTCGATGGCTTCGACCTGCGCAAGCTGCCTCGCCCTCATGGACGGCGGCGTGCCCATTGCGCGCCCCGTCTCGGGTATCGCCATGGGCCTCATCCAGGAAGAGGGCAAGACCGTGGTGCTCTCCGACATCCAAGGTATCGAGGACTTCCTAGGGGATATGGATTTCAAGGTAACCGGTACCGAGTGCGGCATCACGGCGCTTCAAATGGATAACAAGGCAACCGGACTCACCTTCGACATCCTCAAGCAGGCGCTGGAGCAGGCTAAGGAGGGTCGCGCCTTCATTCTGGGCAAGATGCTCGAAGTCGTCCCGGCGCCGCGTGAGACGACGCGCGAGAGCGCTCCGCGCATCACCACCATCACGGTGCCGATCGATAAGATTCGCGAGATCATCGGTAAGGGTGGCGACACGATTCGCGGCATTCAGGACGAGACCGGCGCGTCGGTCGATATCGAGCAGGATGGTACGGTCTACGTGGGCGGCACCGGCGACTCGGTCGAGCAGGCCATCGAGCGCATCAACCTCATTACGAAAGAGCCCGAGGTGGGCGAGGAGTATATGGGGCGCGTGGTAACCGTCCAGTCGTTCGGCGCCTTCGTGCGCCTCTTCGGCGAGAAAGACGGGCTGCTTCATATCTCCCGCATCGCCGAGGGCCGCGTCGAGCGCGTCGAGGATGTGCTGAACGTAGGCGACGAGGTGAAGGTCAAGGTCATCGCCGTCGACGAGAACGGCAAGATCTCGCTCGACCGCATCGACAAGCCGCATGCGCCCGAACATGCGACGGGGGATGCGGAGAATCGTTCGCGTCGCGAGTCGCGCGATCGTCACGAGCGCCGTGGCCACAACAACGAGCGCCCGCGCCGTCGCCCTGGTGACAACGGCCACGGCGGACGCGCTCCGCGCCGTCATCACGAGGCGTAAGAAGAGATACGATATCTCGCGGTTGCTCCGGTTTTCGCGCTTTCCTTACCAACATCTTCGTGATGGATTTAAGATCGCTGGGAGAAACCAGAGCGACCTGCACCCGACCCCTCTGCCCGTGTTGCGCGGGAAGAGGGGTCGGCTCTGCGATGTGCCCGTGGACCACGATTTTGTTTTCTCATGATGCGCGTAGATGGATTGCCCCGTGCGGCTTCCTCTGCGTGCGCTGTTCATGTGGGTAGAGAGATGGATAGCGCGGGCAGCGCGTGAATCGTTACAATATATGAGCTTATACGCCTTTGCCGTACGTACTCGCGGGAGCTCACCGCGTTTAGTTGTATTCAATGGATAGGAAAGGAACGTCTATAGCTTATGGCAAAAAAGAAACCGCCGCTGCGCATCATACCGCTAGGTGGTCTTGACGGAATTGGTAAAAACATGACCGTTGTTGAATGCGGCTCCGATATGGTGCTCGTCGACGCCGGCCTGATGTTCCCCGACGACTCGCAGCCGGGTATCGACCTCGTTCTGCCCGATTACACCTACGTGCTCGAAAACGAAGACAAACTTCGCGGCATCGTGGTGACTCACGGCCACGAAGATCATATCGGCGCCTTGCCGTATCTGCTGCAAGACCTCAACAACAAGGCCCCCATATTCTCAAGCAAGCTCACCTTGGGTTTCATCGAGGGTAAACTTGCCGAGTTTCGCATCAAGACGCCAAAGGTTCGCGAGGTCAAAAGCGGCTCTCATGTCAACCTGGGCTGCATTTCGGTCGATTTCTTCTCGATGACCCACTCCATCCCGGGCGCGCTCGGCGTCTTCATCAAGACGCCGCAAGGCACGGTCATGCACACCGGCGATTTCAAGCTCGACCAGACCCCCATCGACGGCGCCACCCCCGATTACGCGGCCATCACCCGCTTCGCTAAGCAGGGCGTCGATCTGCTGCTCTCGGATTCCACCAATGCGTCTCGTCCGGGGTTCACGCCGTCCGAGGCGGCGGTCGGCCCTACGCTCTACGAGGTTATCAAAAACGCAACGGGGCGCGTGTTCGTGGCGTCGTTCTCAAGTCATATCCATCGCCTGCAGCAGATCTGCGATGCCGCCAAGCAGTGCGGGCGCAAGATCGTGGTCACGGGGCGCTCCATGCTCACCAATACGCGTGTCGCCCGCGAGCTGGGATATCTCAACATCGAGGAATCTGACCTCATCGATGCGTACGATGTAAACAGCATTCCCGACGACCGTATCGTGGTGATGTGCACCGGCTCTCAGGGTGAGCCGCTTTCCGCGCTCGCGCGCATGGCAAACGGTGAGCACAAGACGCTTTCGATTCATGCGGGCGATACCGTCATCATCTCCGCGACGCCGGTTCCGGGCAACGAGAAGGCTGTTCAGGGAGTCGTGAACAGCTTGGCAAAGCTTGGATGCACAGTGGTCGATAAGTCGACCAAGCTCGTGCATGTATCCGGGCATGGAAGCCAAGAGGAGCTCAAGCTCATGCTCACCATGGCGAAGCCCACATACTTCATGCCGGTGCACGGCGAGGCGGTGCACCTGCGCGCCCATGCCAGCCTGGCGCGTCAAGTTGGCCTTCGCGATGACCACATCTTCATCTTGGACAATGGCGAGTCGCTTGAAATGCGCGGGGGCATCGTTAAGGCCGGTCCTTCGGTCGAGAGCGGCGTGGTCTATGTCGACGGTCTGCGCATCGGCGACACCGATCCCATCGTGCTGCGCGATCGCCAAAAGCTTGCAAACGACGGTATGGTTACCGTTGTCGCGGTCGTCTCGCTCAAGCATAAGCGCATCGACGGCATCGACTACTCGAGTCGCGGCGTCTCGTTTACCATCGACGACGAGTTCAGCAAAGATGCGTCAAGCGCTATCATGAAGGTGGCCGAGAAGGGGTCGTTCGACTATACGAGCAGCGGCATCAGCGCGCTGCGCAAAGCGGTACGCGACTCGCTTTCGAACTTCATTTGGAATCGCACCCATACACGACCCATGATCATCCCCGTCGTCATGGAGGTCTAGCGTGGCATCTCGGCAGGGAGCTTCTGGGAAGCAGGCGAAAAAGCAGGGATCGAGCAAGGCGTCGAGCGCAAAGCGCGATGCCTCGAAGTTGCGCGCCAACGCTCAGCAGGCTCGTGCTGCCACGGCATCTGAACCGCTGATGAGCGGCGGCGTGGCGCGCGACATCGCGGGCGTGGCACTCGCCGTGTTTGCGGCGGCCTCCTTTATCGCGGTCATCGCCCCGACGACTGCCCCCGTTGCCGCCGCCCTTGCCGAGTTCTACCATCTGGGTTTTGGCCTGGGCGGTTATATCGTGCCGCTCGCCCTGCTGCTCGTGGCCGCGCTCATGTTCGTGCGCAGCGAGCGGGTCTTCAAAGTCCGTTCGACTCTCGGTGTCCTTCTGATCTTCGTTGCGGTGATCTCGCTCATCACCGTTGTGGGAACGCCCGAGTATATGGTGCTCGGTGTGACGGTGGGCGAGGAGCAGCTTGCTGCCACCGGGGGCTACGTTGGCTTCGCTGTGTCATCGGTATTGGTCTCTGCCCTCGGGAAGCCTATCGCATGCGTTGTCCTCATCGGTCTTGTGCTCGTGGGCGCGATCCTCGTCGGGTTTTCCGTTACCGACTTCATGGGTGCGGTGCGTGCACGCGCCGCGCTGATTCGCGCCCGGCACCATATCGAGGTCAATGCGAGCCCCTGGGGGGATGCTGAGGCGCTTGACGCGACCCCTGTACCTGCGCATCGCGGCGCGCAGCAGCAGACCGGCCTTGATGAGGGCGGAACAGCCGCGACCACCTTCCTAGGCGATCGCGCCCGCACGACGCTCATCACCGATGACCCCGACGATCCCGATGAAGATCCCATCGTCGATGTTTCCGCGCAGCTCGCCGCAGAGAAGGCCCAGACAATCCTCATTCCCGTTGAGGATAGATACATCGAACGCGAGCCGGGAAGCGAGACATCGGGTGACGCCGCGGGTGCCGGCTCGGCTGGTTCAAACGGTCGCCCATCGCCCGCAGCTGCCAGGGAGGGTCGTGGCGAGGATGAACCATCTGAGGCCCCCGCGATTCCCGATTTCCTGCTCCATTCGCGCACCCCTTCAGCCGACGGAGACGATGCTCCCACCGATGCCGGCAACGATGCGGACAAGCAAGCGGCAGAATCATCCAAAACAACCGAGCGCGCGCTAACGGCTTCCGGCGGCGCGACGGACGCGGAGGGGGATGCCGCCGAGCGCCAGCTTCCTCCGCTTTCCATGCTGCGCCATAACCCGCATTCCGCCAGTTCGGCTTCATCTGACACCGAGCTTCGCCAGACATCGGAATCGCTTCAAGCGACGCTTCAGGAATTCAACCTGCATTCCCGCGTGGTGGGGTGGATCTCTGGTCCCACCGTCACCACCTTCAAGGTGCAACCGGGCGAGGGCGAGCGCGTAAGCCGCATCTCAAGCCTCGAGGATGACATCGCGCTTTCCCTCGCGGCTCAATCGGTTCGCATCTTCGCGCCCATTCCGGGCACCTCGCTTGTGGGCATCGAGATTCCAAACCGCACGCGTCAAAACGTGAACCTGGGCGATGTGCTGCCCTATGTGCAAGGCGGCCCGCTTGAGCTCGCTATAGGCCGCGACGCCGAGGGTGCGCCGATCGTGGCCGACCTCGCCAAGATGCCGCACCTGCTCATCGCGGGAACCACCGGCTCGGGCAAATCCGTCATGATCAACTCGATCGTCACCACGCTTCTCATGCGCACCGTCCCCGATGAGGTGCGCCTCATCATGGTCGATCCGAAGCGCGTCGAGCTTGCCGGGTATAACGGCCTTCCGCACCTATATGTACCGGTGGTAACCGAACCAAAGCAGGCGGCAAGCGCGCTTCAATGGGCGGTGTCCGAGATGGAGCGCCGCCTTAAAGTCTTCGAACGCGTCGGCGTGCGAAAGATCGCGACGTTCAATGAGAAGCAGGCGTCCGGTGCCTTCGATTGCTATGACAACCCTCCGAGCAAGATGCCGTATCTTGTGATCATCATCGACGAGCTTTCCGATCTCATGATGGTGGCGGGCAAGGACGTCGAGGCGTCCATCGTGCGCATCGCGCAACTCGGCCGCGCCGCCGGCATCCACCTTATCGTGGCGACGCAGCGCCCCAGCTCGAATGTGGTCACGGGTCTCATCAAGGCGAATATCACCAACCGCATCGCGTTTAACGTGGCGACCGGCATCGACAGCCGCGTCATCATCGACCAGACCGGTGCCGAGAAGCTTACCGGTTATGGCGATATGCTGTTCTCGCGCGTCGATTGGGGCAAGCCGAAGCGCATCCAGGGCTGCTTCGTCTCCGATGAGGAGATCGCGTCGATAACGGAATTCGTGAGGGGGCAGGGTGAGGCCGAATATCACGAGGAAATCCTCTCGGTCGTGACGCCGGCCGCTGTCTCGGGCGGCGGCGGTTCCGCGTCCGGCAACGACGATGACCCGCTTATGTGGGAGGCCGCGCATATCGTGGTCGATTCCGGCCTCGGCTCCACATCCGGCTTGCAACGGCGGCTCAAGGTGGGGTATGCGCGCGCGGGGCGCATCATGGATCTACTCGAAGAGAAGGGTATCGTGGGTCCGCCAGACGGGTCGAAGCCCCGTGAGGTGCTCCTCGATGCCGCCGGTCTTGCCGAGCTCGAGGCAGTGGAGTCTCGCATGCACGAAGCAGATGATGCGGGAGGCTTCTGATGTCCTCGCGGTTTGGAGATATGCTGCGAGATCGTCGCCGCCAGCTGGGTATGTCGATTCAGCAGGTTGCGAACGTCATCAAGATCAAGCCGCAGATCATCGAGTTCTTCGAAAAGGGCGACTTTTCCTCGATGCCGCCGCGCGGCTATGCGCAAGGGATGATTTCGAGCTATGCGCGATACCTTGGCTTGAATCCGCGTACGGTCGTGAGCGGGTATTTTGACGAGCTCGATCAATTTGAGCGTGAAACGGCGCACAAAGGGGGGCACTTCCAGGGTGCTGCCCAATTTGTAAGCCCGCGCTCGAAAAGCTCGACCAATCAATTTATGGCTATTGACGGCGGCTCGCGGTATGGCCAGCGCCCGCCCCAGGCCGGGTACGTTTCCGATTCGAG
>CAZUYD010000018.1:33855-41294 GCA_964624825.1 uncultured Enorma sp.
CGCGGGCACGGCACCGCACGGCAGGGCTCATCGATGCGTAATCGCAGCTCACGTGGTTATAACAGCGCGCGGCGCCGTGGCAGCGCGGGTCTCGATCCGCGCGTGGCGCTGGGAGGGCTCGTCGTGCTGCTCGTCTTGGTGGTTATCATCGTCGTGCTGCTCGTGCGCGGATGCACGACGCAGTCGGCAGCAGATGAGGGGAGCGCTGTCACCGCCGTCGCCACCTCGCAGGTAGCCGCGACGACTACGGTGGATTCCGATGACTCGGATTCAGGCGACTCAGACACGGATGATGCGACAACGACGACCGAATCCGATGAGACCGTTGTTGCCATCGAGGTCGACGATGGAGGAACCTCGTGGATTGAGGTCAAGCTCGATGGCGAGTCTGTCTATGCGGATAACGTTGTTGGGCCGCTTAGCCAAGAATACACCGTCGAGCAATCGATCGAGATCACGGTTACGAATCCGGCGGACGTTGACATCACCAATAATGGCGAGGCGGTGAGCTGGGATACGCGGACAGCAGGTGTCGCGCGGGTCACCATCACCGCTTCGAGCAGCGATAGCGATGATTCTTCAACTGATTCTGATGCGTCCGATGAGGATAGCGCCTCGGCAAGCGAGTAGGCTCTTTATGTACGGTGCTGAATGAGGAGGAACGATGGCTAAAGATTCGAGTTTTGATGTCGTGTCCCAGGTGGACATGCAGGAAGTTGACAACGCCTATCAGCAGGCTTCGCGTGAGATTTCTCAGCGATACGATTTGAAGGGTTCCGGCTCATCCATTGCGCTCTCTAAGCCCGAGCGCACCATCACCGTCGCCGCGCCGGCGGATTTCGTGGCACGTCAGGTGACCGACGTCCTCAATTCCAAGCTCATCAAGCGCGGGGTCGATATCACGGCCATTCGCTGGGATGCTCCCCAAGCCGCTTCGGGCGGCACCGTTCGGGTGCTCGGGCGCATCATCGACGGCATCGACCAGGAGACCGCAAAAAAGATCAACCGTGACATCAAAGCGCTCAAGCTGAAATGCAAGGTCACGATCGAGTCCGATAAGCTGCGCGTCTCTTCGGCTTCAAAAGACACCTTGCAAGAGGTCATCGGGTTCTTGCGTGAGCAAGACTATGGCCAGCCCCTGCAGTTCACCAATTATCGCTAAACATGTCCGCACGTTTCCCAATCCATTCCCAGGCTATGACGACGTGCGCGCTCGCATTGAGGATCGGTCCATGCTCCAACAGGTAGAAGATGCATTCGGTGCAATTTATTTCATCACGCTCGGCTGTGCGAAAAACGAGGTCGATACCGATCGCATGCGCTCGCTTCTCTTGGCAGCGGGCTACGAGGAAGCTCACGACATCGCCGATGCGACCCTTGCCATCGTGAACACCTGCTCCTTTCTCGCCTCGGCCACGGAGGAGAGCATCGAGACCACGCTTGCCCTCGCCGAGGAGGTTGCCCATGGTGTGCGCGCGGTGCCCATCGTGATGTGCGGTTGCGTGCCCTCTCGCTACGGCGCGGATCTTCCCCCTGAGCTTCCCGAGGTCGCATCATTTGTTCGCACCGACGAAGAAGACGGGATCGTTTCGGTTATCGACGATCTTCTTGGCGTGACGCGCGCCGCCCCCGCGTTCGTTCCCGCGGTCAAGCGCACCGTCGAGGGCACCGTCGCCTACGTGAAGATTTCCGATGGGTGCGACCGGTTCTGCAGCTTCTGCGCCATTCCCTATATCCGTGGGCGCTACCATAGCCGTCCTTGGCCAGAGATCCGCGATGAGGTTTGCGACCTCGTGCAGAGCGGCGTGCGGGAGCTCGTGCTCATCGGGCAGGATACCGGCATATGGGGACAGGACCTACCCGGCGAAGACGGGGCACCGCGGAATCTGGCGCAGCTTCTGGTGGCTGTCTCCGAGGCGATCCGCCCTGAGCGGGTTTGGGTGCGCGTCTTGTATCTGCAGCCGGAGGGAATGACGGACGAGCTCATCGCTGCGATTCGCGATACGCCCGAGGTGCTTCCCTATATCGATATCCCTATCCAGCACGTAAGCGAACGCATCTTAGCCAAGATGAATCGCGCTGGTTCTGAGGAAGAGCTCGAGGCGCTGTTCGATCGCCTGCGCGCCGAGATACCCGGCATGATCATCCGCACGACCTATCTCGTCGGTTTTCCGGGTGAGACAGACGAAGAGCACGAGGAGATGCTCGCGTTCATGGATCGCATCGGCTTTGACTATACGAGCGTGTTCTCGTTTTCGCCTGAAGACGGTACCCGGGCGGTGCGCATGGACGGCCAAATCGATGATGCGGTGAAGCTCGAGCGCACGCAAGCGGCGATCGATCTTTCCGAATCGCTTGGGTTTGCCGCGACGGCGGGACACGTGGGCGAGACCGTCTCGGTCATCATCGACGGGGTCGAAGAGACCGACGATGGCATGGAATTCATCGGCCATGCGTGGTTTCAGGCGCCAGATTCCGATGGAGCGGTGCACCTTGATACCACAGAGGCGACCGTTGGTGATATGGTACAAGTTGAGCTTGTCGACAGCTTCTGCTATGAGCTCGTTGGGCATGTAATTTGATGACGAGGAGAGACGCCGTGTCAGCTACTCCGAAGCATACGAATCCATCAAGCGTATGGACGCCTGCAAACATCGTCACCTGCGTCAGAATCGTTTTCATCCCGGTGTTCATGGCGCTTGCGATGATGGCGTGCGTGCAGCCGGGCGCGGTGTATCTCCCGGTGCCGGCGGTTGCGTCGTCCGTGCTCTACATCATGCTCAGCCTAACCGATAAAGTCGATGGGTACCTCGCGCGCTCGCGCGACGAGATCACCGATTTCGGCAAGTTTCTCGATCCCATCGCCGACAAGCTCCTGGTGTTTTCCGCGCTTCTCATCTTGCTTGATCAGAGCCTGGTAAGCGTCTGGTTCGTTTTCATAATTCTTCTGCGCGAGTTTCTGGTGAGCGCGCTGCGCATGGTCGCGAGCGCCCATGGGGTCGTGGTCGCTGCCGACTCACTGGGCAAGGCGAAGACCGCGGTGACGATGGCTTCGTTATGCTGCTATTGCATTACCTGGGCGGTGTCTTCGTTTAATCTCGTCCAAGAGGCAGGGTTTCTGCTCCTGGTGGCGCAATGCCTTATGATCGCCGCCGTGGTGCTTACGGTGGTTTCCGGTATCCAATACTTTTGGAACTGCCGTTTGGTCATTTTCTCATAGGGTCCTTGAGGAGGGGAGCGTATCGGTGGCCGCGTATCAAGAGCTTGCCGTCCATGCTCAGAAAGCCGCTGAGGATCTCGTGTCGTGCGCCCAGCGCGCATCGCTGACCGTCTGCACCGCAGAATCGTGCACCGCTGGTCTGGTTACGGCCACCATAGCGGAAGTTCCGGGAGCATCTGGCGTGCTCCGCGGTGGTGCGGTCACCTATGTCAATGAGATCAAGCACGATCTGCTCGGCGTTCGTCAGGATACGCTCGACCATGAGGGGGCTGTTTCCCATCCATGTGCGGCTCAGATGGCCTCGGGTGCTCGGTCGCGGTTTTCCTCTGACATCGCCGTGAGCGTCACAGGGTTTGCAGGGCCGGGCGGTGGCACCGCAGAGGAACCGGTCGGAACCGTCTATCTGGGGGTCTCCTCCGTGCGTGGCGACCATGTCGAGCGCCATGTCTTTTCCGGCGACCGCGCCTGCGTGCGCATGGCCGCTTGTTTGCGTGCGCTCGAGTTGCTGCTTGGTGAAGTGCGGGCGATAGCTGCTTCACGTTGACGGCGCAGGCGTCGCGCGCGGTTTTGTTGCGTCGATACGCTTTATCTGTAGAGCATGGGATGGTTCCGCAGAAGCACCGCGGCGGGCGTGACCTTTCAAACCAGCACGGCGTGGCCGCATGGTGGCCGCGAACACAAAAAGAGCCCTACCGACGCATAGTCGATAGGGCTCGATCAGTCTGATGGCTCCCGGCGATCAGATGTCGTCGATGCAGACCGGCCGGCGGTCCTTCAACGATCTAATCTCCCTGCGCAGCTCCTCCAGCTCCTTGGAGAGCTGCAAGACATCGTTTTCGAGTGAGGTGACCCGGTCAACGCGCTCAACTTTAAGCGCTCCGGCGATCAGTTCGTTAACGATCGCAGAGCGACTCCGTCCGCTCTCGTCGGCGATCTCGTCGATTCGGTCGAACAGATCAACGCGAAGGCGTACGGAAACGAGCTTGGTGTCTGACGTGTTGTAGTCTCGATATGCGGCCATGGTCGCTACTCTCTACTCAAGCTGCCTCATATGCTGTTGCATCTTATCAAATCTAAGCGCCCGCGAAAAGTCCCCCCCATGCAGATATGTCATGTGTGCACACGGTGCTTGCCTGCTTCGCGCTGTATTACGGGTGCGCAGGATATTCACCGCTATGAGGTGCAATAGCTGCGATTTAAGCGAAAATGCCAGGGGGCGGCGTATTACTTTGTAATTATTTCGTCCCCCCCCCTATCTTTTTTACTATAGTGTCAACCAGAACCACAGAGGTATTCATTCGAGGGGGGTGACTGCATGCAACTGAATCTGACCACAGGCTATGCCATTCGCATGGTGGTCTTTCTTGCAAGGAACGTGAATCGCGTCGTTTCCTCGTACGAGATAAGCGAGGCGCTCAAGATCTCCCAGAAGTACCTCGTCCGCATCGGCGGCAAGCTTCGAATCGCGGGGGTCGTAGAGTCCGTTTCGGGGGCGAACGGGGGCTTCTCGCTCATACGCCCTGCGGATGACATTACCCTCTACGACGTGGTCGTCCTTATGGAAGATACGATAAAAATCCACCGGTGTCTCGAGTTCGACCATTTCTGTACCCAGCTGACGGCGGTTGAATGCCCGACGTACCGATGCTTCACGGTCATGCAGAAGCTCTGGGAAAGCTTTCTCATTGAAACCACCATCGCCGATCTTCTGGAAGGCGTCGATAACTCTGACCTTATAGACCGCATCGTAGGGCGGGTGCGCATCGATGCGCTTCGGTGATTCGATTACAGGAAAGGGAAGTGATCGCATATGGACAAATTCAGCGAGTACCTAAAAGACATGAAGCTCAAGCGGCGCACCATGGGGGGCTTGGACGAGGAGGACGTGCTCTCTCACATAAAAGAGCTGCGCGATCTTGCCAAGCAGGAGCTCGACACGCGCGATGCCGAGATTTTGGAGATGCGTTCCAAGCTGGACGATGCCGACAAGCAGATCGAGCACTATCAGGCATCGTACCAGGAGGTCAAAGGGCAGCTCAGTGCCGCTCAGGAGCAGTTGGGTCGCTATCAGACGTCCTATCAGGCCATACGAGACTCGAATTCCCAGCTCGATGAGCGTATCCGTCAGCTTGGCAAGGAGCCCGAACGCTATCAGGAGGCGCGGGGTCGCGCCGAGGAGGCACGGCTTCGTTACGACGAGAAGTATCGGGAGCTCGAGTCTGCGGTCAAGGTGTTTCACAACCTCGAGCGCGACGTGGAAGCGAAGGTGCGAAACGAGGTTCGGGAGTCCCTGCGCGACGAGGAAGAGCGCACCCGTGCTGCGATGCGCGCGCGCATCGAGGAGGAGCGCGCGGCCGCGGGGGTGGAGATCGATCGGCTCAAGAACGAGATCGCGTCGCTGCGCGAAGAGAGCCAGAAGCTCTCGGAGTCGCTGCGTGCTCGGCGTGAGCGCTTAAACCAGCAGCTCACCTGGCTTAACCGACAGCTTGACCTGGACGATGGCGCGTTCGCAGATACGTCGGCGAGCGAGGTTGACTGCTACAGGTTCCGGGGAACCCATGCGACGCTTTCGAGTGACACCTTCTAGCGGGGCGGATCCCATCGAGGCGCGCCTGCGTCAGGTTCGCCGTCGCCGAGCCGTTCGCGCGCTTCTGGCATCGCTTACCGCCACCGCCACCGTTGTGGTCGTGCTCTTCGGGGTGTTTCTTGCGGTCGCGGTGGTGGACGGGGGCTCCATGACGCCGACGCTTAAAGACGGAGACGTACTCGTGTTCCAGCGCGTGGGGGTCACATATCAAGCGGGCGACATCGCGCTGGTGCGCACGAGCGATGGAACCGAGCAGGTTAAGCGCATCGTGGCGACGCCCGGACAGACTGTGGACATCGACGAGGACACAGGAGAGGTGCTGGTGGACGGGGTGGCGCTCCTGGAGCCCTACGTGTATGAGGATACCCTTGCGAAACGGGGCGTCAGCTATCCGTTCACCCTGGGTGAGGACGAGTACTTCGTATTGGGCGACAACCGGGGCAACTCGCGCGACAGCAGGAACTACGGCGCGGTGAGCGCCGACCAGCTTGATGGGCGGCTTTTGTTCATCGCGTTTCGATGGGAGCGCTAGCGCTGCTCAAGGGGCTTCGGATTCGCGGCGGTAAGGCTAGGTGCATGATGCAGCGCTTGACAAAGCGCTAGAAAGGGCAGAGTAAACATGTTGGATAGACCGAATTCCAGGGTGGGTGGCTGGTGCCTCCTTGCTGCGATTCCGCTGTTCGTGGTGATGACCCTCGCCCTCGTCGTGCATGCCGCGGGCGCGTTCGCCCCCTCAACGAGCATAGAGCGCTTCGAAGCGGGGGACCTTGCCTACAGCGCCAGCGTCGACGCAGGGACCCCATGGGATGACCTGGGGCTACCCGACGAGCTCAGAGCCGTGGTGTGTCTAGATGACCCCGATTCCGCTATCGTTTCGTTTGAGCAGGCCGACCCGGAGAGCCTTCCCGATGGCTACGAGGCTCCCTCAGATGCCGACGCGCTCCGCGAGGCCGGAAAGACGGTGGTCTATACCGTCGGTTCGGACGAGGCTGGGACGTTCGACTATCGCGTCTACGGGTCGATTGACGGTGCTGACCCCGCATGGTACTCCAGCGACGAGGACGGAAACCTCATTGGCCAGGTTTTGGATGTCCCGGTAACCTGGGAAGGCGACTACGACCCGGATGAGCCGGGCACCTATACCCTTACGTCGAGCTTTACGGGCTATTCCTATGCTTCGACGCACCCCTATGCGGTGATTACGGTCGAGGGCGAGAGTCCGGAGCAGAGCTCGACGGAAGATTCGGGGAGCTCATCGTCGCAGGAGCAGAGCGCGCCGGCAAGCTCATCGGGCATCTCAACGCTTGCGGCTACGGGCGGTACCATCTACGTTAACGAGGACGGCACCGGCGACGGCACCACGAGCGCGGAACCTGCCGCACTTACCCAGGATCTTTTAGACGAACTTACCTCAGCAGCAACCCTCGTGCTCGTAGGCGATATCGAACTGTCTGAACGACTTACCATACCTGCGGGTGCCGATGTGACGATAGTCGACGACGGTATCGCGCGTTCAATCAGCTTCGGGACCGGCTTGCAGTCTGGCAACATCATCGCCGTCGAGGAAACTGCGACGCTCACGCTCGAGACGAGCTCGGATAATGACGGCCTGCTCACCGTTCAGGGGAGGAC
>CAZUYD010000019.1:0-2552 GCA_964624825.1 uncultured Enorma sp.
TGCAACCTATCGTGCTTTTTTGGCCACGAGGCCGAAAAGTTATACGCCATGCGCCGCCGAAACCGCGCCCGTCGCAAGAATCTGCTCGAGCGCGTCCTCGTCGAGCACCGGCACGCCGAGGCTCTCCGCCTTAGCAAGCTTGCTGCCCGCGCCAGGGCCCGCGACCACATAGCTCGTCTTCTTCGATACCGAACCGGTCACCTTCGCGCCGAGCGCTTTGAGCGCAGCGGCTGCCTCGTTGCGCGTACGGCGCTCAAGCGTGCCCGTCAGCACGAACGTGACACCCGCAAGCGGCTGCGCCTCGACGAGTTCCGCCGCGACACCCGTTTCCTCGGATGCGCGCGCCGCCTCGTCGCTCAGATCTTCTTCAAGCGTGACCCCCGCGACGCGCAACCGCTCAAGCACTGCAAGATTCTCGGGCACCGCGAAAAACTGCTTCACGCTGGCCGCAATCTTCGGACCCACCCCATCGATTGCCGCGATGTCCTCCTCGTTTGCCACGATGAGCGCATCGAGCGTGAGGAAGCGCCGCGCGATGAGCTCGGCCACGCTCTTCCCCACATGCCGAATGCCCAACGCGAAGAGCACGCGGCTGAACGGCTGCCGCTTGGACTTCTTCAGCTCGTCGATCACCTTGGTCGCGATGGTCGTGCCCACCGGAATGGCATCGCCCGCCCGCACGCCGCGCTTCGCGTTGCTCGTTTGGTACACGCGCCCCGTATCGAGCGCGGCGACGTCATCAACGGTGAGCGTGTAGAAATCGGCGACGTCGCGCACGAGCCCCGCGTCCATGAGCTTGTCGATGAGCTCGTTCCCCACGCCATCGATGTCCATGCAGCCGCGGCTCACCCAGTGCGCCAGGCGCTCCTTGGTCTGCGCGGGGCAGTCGATGGAAACGCACCGGTAAGCGACCTCGCCCTCCTCGTGCACCACCGGGCTTCCGCAGGCAGGACACGTCGCAGGCATCTGCCATGGCGCTGCATCCGCCGGGCGTTCGTCGAGCACCGGCCCCACGACCTCGGGGATAACGTCTCCCGCTTTGTGGACGACGATGGTATCGCCCACGCGCACGTCCTTGCGGTGCACCTCGTCAATGTTATGCAGCGTCGCGCGGGCGATGGTCGAACCCGAAACCGTCACCGGGTCGAACTCTGCCACCGGGGTAAGCACGCCCGTGCGCCCCACCTGAATGCGAATCTCGCGCAGAACGGTCTTCTTCTCCTCGGGCGGGAACTTGAACGCGATCGCCCATCGCGGCGCGCGGGCGGTGAATCCCAACCCATCTTGCTGGGCGAACGAATCGACCTTCACCACCACGCCATCGATGTCATACGCGAGGTCCGCGCGATGGTCGAGAGCCTCGGCGCAAAAGGCGCGCACCTCTGCCGGCGTCGCGCACTGTGCCACGTTAGGGTTGACCGAAAAGCCCGCGATGCGCAACCACGTGAGAAACGCATGCTGCGAGTCCACATGCAAGGGCGCCGTGTCGGCCACCGCATAGAAGAAGGTTGCCAGATCGCGCCGCGCCGTGACTTTTGGATCCTTCTGCCGAAGCGATCCCGCGGCGGCGTTGCGCGGGTTGGCGAATGGATCGCGTCCCTCGGCGTCGGCCGCCTCGTTCAGGCGGACGAAGCTGGCCTTGGGCATGTACGCCTCGCCGCGTACCTCGATGGGCGCCGTCGCGTCGTCACCCATCTGCGCGAGAGCCGCCGCAGAAAGATGCATGGGCACATCGCTGATGGTGCGCACGTTGAGCGAGACGTCCTCGCCGGTGACGCCATCGCCGCGCGTCGCCGCGCGGACGAACGCCCCGTTCTCATAGGTGAGCGCCACGCCCAGGCCGTCTATTTTAAGCTCGCAGGTATAGGTCACCCGTCCCGCACCGAGTGCCGTCTCGGTTCGGTCGAGCCATTCATCGAGCTCGTCCAAATTCATCGCGTCATCCATGGAGTACATGCGCGCCATGTGGGCGACCGGCTGGAACTGCTCAGACACGTACCCGCCGACCCGCTGGGTATATGAGCCCGGCGCGACGAGATCGGGATAGGCGGCCTCGATCTCTTGCAGCTCGATGAGCAGCGCGTCGAACGCGGCATCGGTGATCTCGGGCGCGTCGAGCGCATAGTAGCGATAAGCGTGGTATTCGAGCAAATGGTTGAGCTCAGCCGCTCGCTCAGCCGCCGCCTGATGTGCATCGAACATGCTGCCTGCCGCATCACCGGTGGTCATACCGTCGGCCACAGCGCCAAAGACGCCTGCAGTCCGATCTGTCTGGCCTGCGATGTCGTCGGTAGCTCCACCGCCGAAAAGAGTTTCCTGTTCCACCGTTCACTCCTATCCGCTCGCGTGCCCTACTAGGGTACCATCGTCACGCAATCGGATCGCAGAATCTGCGGTACATGTTGCATGCGCGCGCTCCCGTGCGGGAAACGTGCTCAGAGCACGGCACGCCCCGACACGAAACGTGTTCCAAAATCGGGATACGTCCCCGAAAGCGGAGCTCGCGCCCACCCCATAACGCTTTGCAGCAACTTCTAGCGAGCAGGCGCCCC